>DDTF01000026.1:0-54401 GCA_002345965.1 Flammeovirgaceae bacterium UBA2371 | reverse complement strand
CCCGTCAAAGGACAAACCATCTACCAACTCTCCATTGCCAAATTTATATCCGAAGCGTGCCTTGGGCAGATAGAAAGGTACGTTGCTCATGCTCTCCATCCCACCGGCAACGACTACATCATTGTGACCCAGCATAATGGACTGTGCACCCAGCATAATGGCTTTCATCCCGGAAGCACATACTTTGTTCACTTGCGTGCAGGGTATCTCAAATCCCAGTCCTGCTGCTGCTGCCACCTGTGTGGCCGGTGCTTGTCCCAGACCAGCGGACACCACATTGCCCATAAATACTTCCTGAATCATTTTGGCGTCCAGTTGAATCCGGGCCAATGCTCCCTTTACGGCTGTGGCCCCCAATTGAATGGCCGTTAAACTGGCCAGACTTCCACCAAAACTTCCAATGGGTGTTCTTACTGCAGATACGATGTATACTTCTTTCATAGTCTATTTTAAATTTCAAATTTCATTCAATCCATATCCCTCATAGGGTTCTAATTGTGGTTGCTTTATCAAACTCTTCTGTATCCAAATGCTTCCTGTCCAAAGCGCGATACAATGGAGAACGTATTTCTCCGGCAGATCCTTTTGCAATGGAGAGGAATTGAACAAATTCTTTATTCCCATCTCTTTCAAATCCCTCCGCAATATTATCCATGATGGATCCAGAAGATCTGTTCATTTGATCCCTTATTTATAGTCAAGAGAGAATGACGCTACGCTTGATATTTTGTAGATATCATTCGCAAATTCTCTCGCCAATTTCCTCACCTGTAAGTCTTCAAAGTTTTGAATAGTTGCCATATGTTGAAATATGAAATTTAAAACTTGAAACTTGAAATTTTAATTACCAATCCGGCTTGCCCTTATCCTTCGGCTTGGTGGCTTTGCGTTTGTTTTGTTGCAGGTATTGGATTTCCTGATTCTTCATGGCCTCCAGAATCATCTTTGCCTTCTCTTCACTCATCTCCATTTCTTTCAGCTTTTCTGATACTGAAGGAGGGATGTCCTTTTTGTCTTTCTGATCCTGTTCTTCCTGCTCTTTTTGCTGCTCGTTTTTGTCTTTGTCTTTTTTATCCTGCTCTTCTTTTTCCTTATTCTCCTGATCCTGCTGGTCTTTCTTTTCCTGATCCTTCTTCTCCTGATCTTTCTTTTCCTGATCTTTCTTGTCTTGATCTTTCTTGTCCTGATCTTTGTCTTTTTGCTGGTCGTCTTTCTTCTCCTGGTCCTTGTTCTTTTCCTCTTGTTTCTTCTGCTCTTCCAGTTTCTTCTTCACCAGCTCGTAGTTGTAACGGGCTTCTTCATTGGTAGGATCTGCACGCAGAGCCTGTTTGAAGTGCGACAAGGCCTCTTCGTATTTCTTGGCCTGATCGGCCAGCACACCCAGCTGAAGACTGGATAGGGATTTTATCTTGGGCGACTTGCTTTCAATAAGCGATTGGTAACGTTGTGTGGCATTGGCAGTATCCCGTTCGTGAAAAAGGGCGTTGGCCAGATTCATCACCACCTCATCTTCCTTTACCTGAAGGGAATCCACCAGATACTGATACTTTTGGATGGCGGTTTTGTAGTCACCGGATTGATAAGCTTTCTTCCCTTCCGACTTAAGGGTATTGATGAGCGCAATCCTGTCAATATCCGACAGAAAGAGCACCGCAACCAAAAAGCCTAATAACCACTTCATATTTTCACAGTTCTTACATTTACAAGCACATCAAGGACAAGCAAAGATAGGGCGATCAACAGAAAATAATAATAGCGATTGGCGCTCACGTCCACAAATCGGGTATCCCGCAATTCGCCCTCTATCCGGCTTATCGTATTGATTAATCGCGATACGTCATTTTTAGTTTCATTGATCTCAAAATATTCGCCTCCGGTACGGTTGGCAAGGGACTGCAACGACCTGGAATCCAGTTTGGTAACCACCGTATTGCCCTGGCGATCTGTTTTGAAACCATTGCCTGCATAAAGCTGACTGCCTTTTTGGGTGCCTACACCCAATGTAAACAACTTAATGTCATTGTCCTGAACCTCTTTAATGCTTTCATCGGTCTCCTCACCAAAGTCCTCTCCATCGCTGATCAATACAATCACTTTGGACTTTTGCTGAGAACTGGGACCTTCCTGATCGGTCAGTTTGGTAAGCGCCATCCGGAGAGGCGGGCCGAAGTCGGTTCCGGAAGAAGGTACCAACCCGGTATTCATGGTTTCAATAAATAAATTCAGGGCATTTTGATCATAGGTCAACGGACTCTGCATGAAAGCTTCGGAAGAGAAAATGATGATGCCAATGCGATCTGAATTAAAGGCTTCCACCAGGCGTTTCATCTCAAACTTGATCTTTTCGAGGCGCGTGGGTTGGATGTCAAAGGCATCCATGGATTTGGACAAATCCACACATATCATGATGTCCTTGCCTACGGATTTGACTTCTTTTCTGGAATCGCCAAAGGAAGGACCCATAAAGGCAATAATCAGTAACGCAAACACAAGGGTGCGAAGGAAAACTTTATAGAACACATTGCCATAAGGAGTATTCAGCGTTTTGGCTATGCGCACTACCTTTACGATGTAGAGAATGTAAAATCCCAGGAAAAGGAAAACTACTACCGCCTCAAATAATCCAAATGCACGAAACCAGGTCATTTATTCCTTTTGACGCAATTATAGGGAAATAGGTTGTGAATGTAAATACGAAGTTGTGCGGCTGGTCAACCCCTCCCCATTACCATAATTATAGAATTACTTCCTGTTGCCCATAAGTCTTCCCGACCGGAAGGCGCCCGCAAGTGCCATGGGGATTTTTGCTTCTTCTATGATCACGTTGGCTTTTGCCTCCTGTACCCGTGCTATCATCTCCTGCTCGGTGGCAACAGCCATCGCCCTGCGTTCTTCCGCTTTGGCTTTGGCTACGTTAAGGTCTGCATTGGCCTGATCCATTTGAAGAATCGCGCCAATGTTTCGCCCTATATTGATGTCTGCAATGTCGATGGACAATATAGTGAAGGCGGTACCTGCATCAAGTCCGTTGTCAAGTACAGATTTGGATATCCGATCAGGATTTTCAAGCACTTGCATATAACCGGATTGGCCAATGGTGCTGATAATACCTTGGCCTACCCTCGCTTTGATGGTTTCTTCTCCGGCACCACCTACCAGTTGCTGAATGTTGGCGCGCACCGTCACCCTTGCTTCGGTGATCAACTGTATGCCTTCGATGGAAATGCCGGTAATGGATGGAACAATAATCATATAGGGAGATACCGACAATTGCACCGCACGCAACACATCCCTTCCAGCCAGGTCAATGGCGGTAGCCTGCTGATAATCCAATTTCAGGTTGGCTTTGTCGGCCACTACCAGGGCCTTAATTACATTGGTAAGGTTGCCCTTGGCCAGGTAGTGCGTCTCCAGCTGACTGGCAGTAATGCCTTTGATGCCCGCTTTCGTAGCCAGAATCAACGACTTCACAATCAGCCCGGGGGGTACTTTGCGCACCCGCATAAACACAAGGTTCAAAAGGTTGACATGTACCCCGGAAAACAAAGCGGTAATCCATAGATTAAGGGGTAACACGTAAAGGAATAACCAGAAGCCAATAGCAATGGCACCAATCCAAACAAGAACCATGTATTCAGCCATAGGGTAAACTATAATTTTGAAAGGCCAAGGTAGCACAAGTGCCCTTAGGATTCAGATATTAGGATAGAATTACTTTTGGCAGCCGATGCAGGAGTACTGATTTGGGGATGAATTAGGCAATTAGGATTATTGGTTGTACATTTGCGTAAGTTTTTAGCAGAAATCATTCTGTTTAGTCAAATTATCCGTCAAGGAAAGTTATTTCTACTCCAATTTTTGTTTGCTGAAGATCATGTTTTGCCAGGACAAAGTTTGTCCAACACATTGTTGTGTAGCGTTGAATAAACCTATGCACTAAAATGGCATGGTATTTTAACAAACAAAATGAATAGTTTAAGACAAAAACGAAGACCAAGGACCAACTCACGCCCGAATCAAAGAAATCAATCCAATAAGCGTAAAGGACCAGCAGTAAGCACCATCGATCCGCGCTTATTTGTAAAAAAAGCAACCCCCTTAGCAGAAGTAACCTTTCAGCCCTCCATTAAAATAGAGGACCTGAACGTAGATGCACGCATCAAGGCCAACTTGCTGAGCAAAGGATACATTTACCTCACTGAAATTCAGGAACGCGCCATCCAACCAGTGTTGGAAGGCAAAGACGTAATGGGCATCGCCCAAACCGGAACAGGAAAAACCGCAGCATTTTTGGTGCCCATCGTGCACAACCTGCTGGGCAAAGCCCCTGCTTTCCAAACGTTGGTGGTAGTGCCCACCCGTGAACTGGCCGTGCAGGTAGAAGAAGAGTTTAAAAGCATAGTCAAAGGATTAAACCTGTCCAGCGCCTGCTTCATCGGAGGCACCAGCGTGGGAAGAGACATCACCCGGTTGAAAAGACCGAGTCATATCATCATCGGTACACCGGGAAGATTAATTGACCTGGCACGCCAGAATGCATTGCACTTCCGCGATTTCAAAACGTTGATTCTGGATGAGTTCGATCGTTTGCTGGACATGGGCTTCCTGAAAGACATCAAAACGATGCTGGCAGGGATGACCAACAGAAAACAAACCGTGCTGTTCTCTGCAACAGAAGAAAATAATCAGAAAAAATTAATTCAATCGCTGCTTCACAATCAGGTGGATGTAAGGGTTTCCTCAGGTAATGTTACCGGTGATCACATCGATCAGGAGGTCATCACAGTAAAAGCGGGAGAGAAGAAGTTGGACATTTTGGTCAACATGTTTCGCGATCAGACTTTCCATAAAGTAATCGTGTTTGCTGAAACCAAAAGGGGAGTAAGCCAGGTGCGCAAAAATCTAGCGCATGCAGGCATTAAGGTGGATGAGATCCACGGAAACAAATCCCAGAACTACCGCCTGAAGGCTTTGAACGATTTTAAATCGGGCAAAATCCAGGCACTGATCGCTACAGATGTAGCAGCTCGTGGACTGGATATTTCTGAGGTAACTCACGTGATCAACTTCCAGCCACCCCGCGATTTCGACAGCTACATTCACCGCATCGGCAGAACGGGCCGCGCAGGTAAAGGAGGCAAAGCCTTCACTTTTCTTAATTAGACAAAAAACAATAACCAATAAATAACAATCAAAATGCAAGAAGGAACAGTAAAATTTTTCAACAACACAAAAGGATTCGGATTCATTAAACCAACGGATTCTAGCGAAGACATCTTTGTACATGAGTCAGGTCTGATTGACGAAATCAGAGAAAATGACAAAGTAAAATTTGACGTTGAACGTGGAAAAAAAGGAATGAACGCAGTTAACGTAGAATTAGTTAGCTAAGATCTGATACTTTGAATGGAAGCCTCACAGCAATGTGGGGCTTTTTTTATGCCTGGATCTGAGCGTTGTCTTTTCCTTAAACAGCCTGGGGATGTGGGGCAAGGGGATAAGCGGGCAGCTTATTCCCTTTTCTTTTCCCGATAGAGGGTTCAAACAAAACACCAATGAACAGGAATGAAACCTTACCAACTCAGAAGTAACTACAACACAACCACTAGCAATCAGTATTGCTGCAGCTCCGCAAAAAGTAAATCCAATTCCAACCTCGTCTTGTTGAGTTTGGCGCTTAGCTTGTTAAGCATGGTCTCTTTTTCGCCATTTTTAAACTCAAAATCCTCTTCCGTCAAATGGGCAAACCGCTGTCTCAGCATTGCCTTCTGCTCTCGCCAACTTCTTAAAATATTCATCTCTTTTCTATTAATAGTATTTCATTTTCATCACCACCTTCTTGTCACCAGTCAGTAAAAACCTAAAATCTTTGTAAACAGGTTTGCGCAAGGCGGTGTGATAATAATCGGAGAAGGCATGGCCTTCTTTGGGTAAAAACCAACCCATATCAAGTTTCCAGTCGTCATTCTCATCATCCAACAGGGCAATCGCCATGTTTTTGGAAGTAAACCCGGAATAAGTGACAATCAAGGAATCACCTGTTAATTCTGTTTTGGGAATCACTACCCTCAAAAAACCAAAATCGTGAGGGAAAGGGGTGGTGTCATCATAAAACTTAAATCGGATAACGCCTTCGGTGTTGCGTATGTCGGTTACCGTAATGGTGATCGAATAAGTCTGTTCTTTAATGTCAGTCCTTAGGCCAGCTCCGGATGCCCTGGAGTAGATATCGGTGTTGGTGGCCTGATAAAGGTCTGAATTGGTTTGTCCAATGGCTAAACTGGCAACGAAGAGCGCAACAAGGGTTAGTGATAATTTCATGAATACTGCTGTCGCAGTGTCCACAAGGTACGCATTCTTCCTGTCATGTCGCGATAAAATTTTTGTACAGTCAGACTTGGCCTGACAACACTTATAAACTACTGAAGTAGTGACTCATAAGATGAAGGTATTTTTCAGCTTCTTTCAATGCGGTCGTGCTGTCGGCTTTTGTTGCCGCACTGCGTGCACGCAGGCTGTTCACTTTTGCCCGTACATTGGCGCGATAGGCCTTGTAGTAGGTGAATAACTGCATTTCTTGTTGGCTCAATGACAGCGACAGGAATTCAGCATAGTGGGTAAGAAACAGCGCAGACAAGTCTTTCCTTCCAAAGGAATCCAGGTCCATGCACAGAAACGCAATTTCGTTGAGAAGGTCGATTTGACGATAATCGGCATTAAACTCCAGGCAATCAAAGATGACAGGCTCAGTGAGAAGAAATACATTCTTTGAATGCAGGTCGCCATGAACATCTCGATAATATCCTTCTTTAAGCCTGGATTGAAGAAACTTTTTATTCTTGCTTAGAAATTGATTGGAATGCAAAATTGCCTCGCTCACAGTATTGCCCGCCCATTTGCCCAGATGAAGATTGAGATAGTCCGCTTCTTCAGTCAGGTCGTTGAATAGGTTGGAAATTTCCATCACATCTTTCTTCCTGACCACAGCAGCTTTTTGATGAAAGGAAGCAATTTTTATGGCCAGGTCCCGAAGGGCCGCTTCGCTTACCAAATCGTTTTGAAGCAGTAGGTCCATCTGCCTGGCGCTCTCCAATCTTCTCATCCTTATTGCGTAGTCTATGACCTCGCCCTCTGTCCCGCCAACCACAATGCGGTTGGCGGTTTTTTTTATCTCCAGGAGGTCGATGTATACGTTGAATGTCAAACGCCAGTTTAACCTGATCTCCTCCCTGCAATAAAACAACCGCTTATCAACACTGGAAAAATCCAAAAAGGAATAGTGAATCGGCTTCTTGATTTTGTAAACATATTTATCGCACAGTATCACCCACGAAATGTGAGTTTCATTCAACCGGGGTGGCGACCCGCAGGCAGGAAACGCCTTGTCGCCAATGAGTAGATGGATTTCATCATTTGTCATGGCTTGAAGGGTAGATGCAATGCAGCCCTGTCAAGCATTTCCCCGATGTTTTCATTCGTGGATTCCAATACAAGATGTTTCTCCTCCATGGGCTCCCATTCCTTTTTTATTTTCTTATACACCTTGAAGTCTGCCTCACTAAATGTTCTCGGAAGAGATAATCTTTTTTTTATTACATTTTTTCGGGCGATCACTTCGATGAAGTACAGGTCCTTGTCTATTGCTTCTTGATACAGTTGGCGCAAAGCCTGCTTGTAAAAAGTAGCATCAATCACAAGATTGGTCTTTTTCAGGTGGGCATCTTTGGCCATATCCAGCATGGTATGGTATACCATTTCCTTCTCTTCTTCCGTGTATTTCCTTTCTTTAAACATCTTCAGACGTATTTGATCACTATTGACATAGTCGCCATTGATGAATGAAGCCAGCCTTGAAGCAAAAAAACTCTTTCCGGATCCGGGTAAACCAAAAACTATAACAATCATATCTCTTCAAATCATTTCAAACAATGTATGCTCAACGCGCTTTGTCGGGTAACAAAGTAAAGATTTGAGGCGATTCACACATTGATTTTGGTTGTGGTTGACAATGATTATTATCAGCTTGTTTTTCCCATGCTTTTAAGTTTTCTTACTGATTCAAGTCAGAATGATTACCATGAGTACCAACCCGCATTTGAAATACCTTGAAGCCACCTATTTTTTGGATTATGAACAACCTGTTGTGCAAAGCATAATTCAGGAATTCAAGTCCATTAAGTCGGTCAGGGAAAGGGCAATCGGGTTATACCTGAAAATCAGGGACGGTTGGCGTTACAACCCCTACCATTTTAGCTTCTCCAAAGAAAAATACAGGGCAAGCTTTATCGCCACGAAAACAGAAGGCCATTGCATTGACAAAACCATACTGATGGTGGCCTGCGCAAGGGGTTTGGGAATTCCGGCAAGAATGCACCTGGCTAAAGTAAAGAACCACATCGGTGTAGAGAGGATAATCGAAAAATTTGGCTCAGACGAATTGACGCCTCATGGTATGGTAAATCTATGGATCGATGACAAGTGGCTCAAGGTGTCTCCCGCATTCAATAAGGAGTTGTGTCATAAGTGCAACGTGGCCACATTGGAATTCGATGGTGAAAAGGATTCCCTTTTTCAGGAATTCGATCGGGAGGGCAACCTGTTCATGGAATACCTGCAGGACTATGGCCACTTCGAAGATGTACCCTTCGATTTTATCATTAAAAACTTCACAGAAAGCTACCCTCAAATCATGAAGAAGTTCAAAGGGAGGAGCGACTTTAATCTGTTGGAGCCCTGGCCAAATCTTTCTGCTTCCGACTGACGCAGTACCCAAATCCCTTTAACAGCAAAAGCCAACCCGATAATCACCAATGACGGAGATAAGGAACGCCTCATTGTCCCTGCAACTACCCGCAAAAAACCATTTATCGCAAATATTTCTGCTTTATTTGCAACCACTGTCAAAGAATGGAGTCTAAATGGGTGAAGTAATTAATACTAAAGAATGGTGCATATGATAATCAACTACCTGAAAATAGCCCTCCGTAATTTCCAGAGAAATAAGGTTTTTAGTCTGATCAACATTTTGGGCTTGACCTTTGGACTCATCGCTGTGCTGGGCATAAGTCTTTATGTAGTTGATGAATTTTCATACGACAGGTTCCACGAAAAAAGAGATCGCATTTATCGCGCGATCATCAACGCTGAATTTGACGGGCAAAGTGTGAGCTGGGGGGCAGTCCCCAATAAACTGGGTCCCGCAGCTGCGGGCGTAATCCCCGAAGTAGAAGAGGCTACCCGCATTTTCCATCACAGCTTCGGTGACATCGCCTTTATCTCCACGGATAAGGACCAGTTCTCGGAAACCAAACTCTTCTATGCCGACCCTCAGATCTTTAATGTATTCACCATTCCCCTCATCCGCGGAACGGAGGACCAGGTGCTGCAAAGACCTGAAACGGTCATCCTCAGCGAAACAAGCGCCAGACGCTATTTTGGGGAGGAGAACCCAATTGGAAAAACGCTACTGGTAGATAATGTGAGGCGGTATGAGGTCACTGGAGTTTTTAAGGACTTTCCACCCAACTCCTTCCTGAAGTGTGAACTGATTGCCTCCTTTGCTTCTATAGGATTCGGTAAACCGGAAAATCAAAATTGGGGTAACGCCAGCTTCGACACCTTCTTTCTGTTAAATGAAGGGGCTCAACCTCAGACGGTAGACAAAAAAATGGCTGAACTGTTGGAGCGGGAAATACCTCAGGAGGACAGATGGTTTACCATTAGCCTGCAACCGCTGCTGGACATACGGCTGCATTCAGCAGCTCTCACTTCAAGCATTGACAGAAGGGAATATGGGGACTACGCACAAGTTAAAATCCTGATCGCATTGGCGTTGGTCATCCTGATCATCGCGGCCGCCAATTACATGAATCTCACCACCGCACAGGCACAGCGCAGAAATAAAGAGGTAGGGGTGTCCAAAACACTGGGAGCTACTTTTGCAGACCTTAACGCCAAATTCTACTTTGAAGCTTCCGTTTTTGTGCTGATCTCCATGGCGATCAGTGTGGTTGTATTCCTGGCAGCGTTGCCATTATTCAATGACATCAGCGGCAAGGCAATTTCAGCGTCATTCATTTCACAAAGCTGGTTTTGGCTCTCCTTCACGGGACTGTGGGTTTTACTTACCCTGATTGCAGGATGTTATCCCGCATTTTATCTGTCTTCATTTTCACCAAAGTCAGCATTGCTCAATACCTCTCATGCAGGGGGCCAGTCCTCCATTCGCAAAGGGCTGGTGGTCATGCAATTCTCCATCTCCATCATGCTAATGATTTGCGCGGCCATGTTTTACAAGCAGGTCACTTTTATGCGGGATAAAAAGTTGGGGTTTCAACCCGATCAGGTGATTGCAGTGATGGTGTCTGCAGCCAAAGATAAACAGCAGGTGAGCTCGCTGAAGACGGAACTGGAATCGTTGTCTGAGGTGAAAAGCGTGGCGCACAGTCAGGCCTACCCTGGAATAAGCACAAGTGGTTACACGGTCACCCCGATAGGATCCGAAAACGGAGCGTCAATTGCTGCGACCAAAGCTTCCCATGAAATTTTGGATGTGCTGGGTATAAAATTGTTGGCAGGAAAGACGCTGCCTGAAAACAAAGATCCCAGGGATACCACTGTTCAGGTAGTGGTAAACAAATCCACAGCGGACTACCTCGGGTTTACTCCGGAAGAAGCCATTGGCAGAAAGGTCAATATCTTCTGGAATCAGCCAACAGAGATTGTAGGGGTAACCGAGGATTTTCATTATGCTTCCATGCATCAGTCTATCGGCAACTATTGTTTTAACAATAGCAGGGACAACAAATACATTTATCTGCTGGTGAAGGTTCAGTCGAATAACCTGTCCGCTACAATCGACAAGCTGGAATCAACCTTTAAGAAAATCATCCCCGCTACCTTTGAGTACACTTTTATTGACCAACAACTGGCGAAACTCTACCAGGCAGAAGAAAGACTTACCAGTGTGGTTTTGTTTTTCTCTGGTTTGGCCATTTTTATTGCCAGCATGGGGTTGTATGCATTGGCTGCATTTACCGCAGAACAACGGATCAAAGAATTGGGCATCCGAAAAGTAATGGGGGCCTCTGTTTTCCAACTCGTTGTCATGCTTTCGAGAGAATTCATTACCCTGGTGATAATTGCTTTTGTCATTGGAATACCCTTGGGGTACTATTTGATGAGCAACTGGATGGAGGGATTTGCCTACAAGACGAATTTGGATGCGTCCATCTTTGTCATTGCAGGTGCCTTGGCACTGCTCATAGCATGGATTACCGTGAGCTTTGAATCCTTCAAGGCCGCGAGACGGAATCCTGTTGAGAGTTTGAAAGCTTAGAGAGAATAAAAGCTTCGAAGGTCCTCTGTTGACCTATGTTTTGGTTTGTGCCTTTGTAAACGATCTTCAGTTGGTCTGTCCAATGTATTGTGGTTGGGTTGCTCAAGACGCAATGATGCAGGTGTAAATCACGAACACATAATTAAGTTTCTCCGTATCCAAGCATGGAATTGAATTCGGTGCTGTATTCAATCTAAAACCTTACTTTTCTGGCGCTAACCAGATGTGGAACATAGTTCGGTGTCAGAGATTATAAATCTTTAAAAAATCCAAAAAAAAAAAGCGTAAACCTCCCAATGAACCAAATGACGGTTATATTTGCAACTCTTTTCCAGAAGAGGCCAAACGGGCTGAATTGGGAAGATTACTTAGCTTAAGTCTACCTTCAATCTAATTGGAGAGGTGGGTGAGTGGCTGAAACCAACAGTTTGCTAAACTGTCGTACGGGTTAAACTGTACCGGGGGTTCGAATCCCCCCCTCTCCGCTCGAAAGCCCGTATGGGCTTGGATTGGGGTCCGGTAGCTCAACTGGATAGAGCATCAGCCTTCTAAGCTGACGGTTCGGGGTTCGAGTCCCTGCCGGATCACAAAAAACAACTGGGTGTGAGTCCCCAGTCAAAATAAAGACAAAGGAAGTTTCGGGGTGTAGCGCAGTCCGGTTAGCGCACCTGGTTTGGGACCAGGGGGCCGCAGGTTCGAATCCTGCCACCCCGACTTGACAGGACAAATTGGAATTTTTTCCGTTTGTCCTGTTTTTATTTGCTCCTAACTCGCTGTTCATCATATAAATAAAACGTACTGCCTCATTGATGCGAGTGGTTCGAAGTACGAATCCGTCAAAAGTCAATTTTTCGGGGTACATCGAACCAATCACCTCCCGCTTCTTTTCAATGTCTCCAGTTTCATAGATGTAGTCTAACTTTAACAAGTTATCCAACCCGCGATTTAATAACTGGTCAATGCTGACTTGGTTATCATCACACGCGCTTAGTTTAACCTCCAGCTTTTCCAGTTTACTGGAATACTCCGATTTCATCTCCCTGAAATCTTCAGGGTCGAGTTGCTTTGAAGAAAGTAAATCCCTGATGTAAGATAACTTTCCTTCGAAGTCTTTGATCTGCGACAGCAATTGTTTTCTGTCATTCTGCAAATGATTAGTCTGATCAAACCAGGCTTCGGTTAACACTGTCTTATAAACTTCCGTCATCTCAGGTCTTGGAATATATTTCTTAAGATCGTCCACGAGCAATTCGTTTACATGATCTGCACGGAATCTGCATGTGCACCCATCAAAGCAGTGATAGTATGAATAGTATTTGTAACGCCCCTTTGAGGCACTCCCGGTCAGTAGTTTACCGCAGTGTGGGCAAATGAGAAAACCACGTAACGGCATGGTAGCATTTGAAGCCACCTTTAGCCGATATTGCCCTCTCTTTCTGCCATCCAAAACGTCTTGAACTTGATGATATAACGCCTCTGTAATAATGGGCTCGTGCTGCCCTTTGACAAACCGGCTCTCTTCGTCTTTGTATTTAGGAATAAATATCTTTCCACAATAAACTGGATTCCTGATCACAAACCAGAAAAGACTTTTGGTGCCTTTAAATCCCTTCTCTTTTGCTCTCTTATAAACCTGTTCTGTATTGTAGATACCTTCAGCAATCTTTTCAAATGACCATCGAATAATATCCGCATCAGGGTATTTTGGGGCAATTTGCTTTCTGCCACCTTCGTCAGTTTTATTGATGTAACCAATTGGAGCCAATCCCATATATCGCCCTTCTTTTCGTGCTCTTCTCATGCCATGAATCACGTTCAAAGCACGCCTGTCATTCTCCACTTCGGGTGCTGCTAAGTAAAAAGCAAGCATCATCTTGTTTTCCGGAATAGATAGATCAAGTGGTTGTTCGATGGCTTGTGGTTCAACCCCAAGCTTTCTCAGGATGTTAATCATTTGATAAGCATCTCCCGCGTTTCGACTGAACCTATCCCACTTGAGAAACAGCACTAAATCGGTTTGACTTTTATGCTTCCGTAGATCCTGAAGATATTTCTGCCATTCAGGACGGTTGAATGTTTTTGCAGAGTGGTCTTCAAAAATAACTTTCCGAATATTTATCTTGTTGATGTCACAATACCTACGGAGAAGTTCTTCCTGGCTTCGCTGGGAATAACCCTTGTCTGCTTGTTCATCTGTGCTTACCCTGATGTATAAGTCCGCTGTTTTCATTCGAAGAGGATTTAGGTTACCAAATTCTGACTATCCTTTATTCTTTCCCGGTTTTAAATATTGGCTCACAACAATGCTGGCCATCTTCCGAAGAAATTCGAGAATTGAAGCGGCCTGTTCTACAGTCACATTCACACCTTTGGCTTTGAGCATTTCTACTACTCTTTCCGGCTTCAACTTCTCCATCTGGTACCTCCTTACTCCTCTGTGTTTGATCAAAGACACAGTAGCGGTACCATCTGTAACGCTAATATAAAATATTATGTTTTGATAACATAGTATTTAGCAAAACTTTTAATAGTTTAGCGTGATATTTTTCTTAACTGAGCATCGCATGATGCCAAATGAAATACTTTATACTGATCTGGTTGACAAAATACCGAACTGAACAAGTATGACACGAACTTATAAGGTTACATACAAGACCTATTTTAATGAACGTCTCAAAACGGTTTCTTTTCATGGTAAGGTCACTCACCCACTTTACGTTCAAGTGACATTCGACCGCAAATCTATATTCTTCAAGAGCTACTATTTTGAATTGTTTTCCAAACCCAGGTATTTGCTCCTTGCCGCGGGTAAGAAGAAAAGCCCTGCTGTTGAGAACGTGGTTGCGATGGAAAATGAACTGATTGATTTTATAATTGACAAAACGATCGATGATTTTTCCTTAGATCGATTCAAGAAATTGTATTTGTACCATTGCCGCGATCTATGCGATATATCAGAGGATGGGTTCCGCGATTACCTGCTCACCTTCTTTAATGATAAAGGAATGCCCGCACTGGCCACCGCGATCACGGATGGAAGCAAAGGAAAAATACTATTCAATATCGTTCAGGATTTAAAGCTCGCGCTTAAGCCTGATCTCTATAGCAAACTAATTGATAACTCATTTCATTATGCGTCTCCATATATTCCTCTGTATGGGTTTATAATCGAACAAAAGAGGTGGCCCTTGCTTAGTCTGACCGTAAGGGAATGGACAGATTTAAAAACCAAAATGACTTTTGAGCAATACATTGAACAGAAATATCCTAACCAGGATCCAAAGTCATTGGTCGAGCTAATCGAGATGTGGTTAAAATCTTTTAAGGGTTGACCAGACAGCGGTCAGTCAGTGCGTTTCAAATTACTATTTAAGTTCCTTCATTTTTTTAAGCAAAGTTCGGCCTTATTCCGAAACTCCGCCAAGAGACTTCGGCATAAACGGGCACCTGCCTACGGCCTGCCATCCCATTTATTCCGATTCCTCTTGGCTTCCTCATTAATCCACCCGCGATAGCCGTTCCGGAAAAGTCCGGTTTGGTTGAGCATAAAAATGATGTTCAACTAAAACAAATACAGCTATGTTAGACTACATCTATCTTTCACAAACAACGCCATGCGATGAGCCATGCGCCCAGTTGGGCTCCGAGAATTATATGGCAAATGCGCGGATTGAAACTCGTGTATATATTGATCAATTGAAGCGTTCTTTCGGCATTAATCCGGAAGGATCGTTTTTTAATGTTGTTCGTTGTCCTCACGACTTTGGAACATATCTCGATATCCGGTTTTACTATGACGATGAGGATCAACTCCATGTAAAGTATATGATGGCGATTGAATCTGGTTGCCACAAATGGGACGATCATTCCAAAAAAGAATTAGTTGAACGAAACTATACCGTTAAGATTTTGGATGAAGAGATTGGTTTCACCTGCTAATACATGCGAAGGGGGTCTGGCCCCCTTTTTATTCGGTACTGAGAACTAAGAAAGTTTTATTTTTACCAGGGTAACCCTTAAATTAAGGAGGCTATTTAGTTAATTTTTAATAGTACTGTCCTTTTTTACTGGATTAACAAGGCGGTTAAATACCAACGGTTGCCTTGCGGTTATTGCTATTAGCCAAATAACATCTTATGAGAAATCACTTGCAAGATGCCAGGTCATGTTAATAATCATGAAATTCGGAACTTATTGCTTTCCTATCCCAGAAGAGCTGTTAGGATTTTGTGCGATCAGTATTACAAAAGTCTTGTGCGAATTGCATTTAACCTAACCCATGATAAGGAGGCATCTAAAGATATTGTGCAAGAGACTTTCGCTTATGTCTGGCAAAATGCTAAAGAATTAGGCAACTATCATGAACGATCCATTCAGCATTACCTGGTAAGGATTGTGAGAAACAAATCCATAACCTACTACAATGAAAATGTGCAACTCAGCAAAAAGAAAATACGATTTGTAAACGGCCACACATATGACCTGGCGCAAGACTCAATAGAATCAAGGATCATTCAGATTGAGGTAACCCAGGAAATCTTCGCCATAATAGCACGTTTCCCCAAGAGAGAGCGCGAATGCCTAACGATGAAGATTGAAGAGGAGTTGGACAATGAAGAAATCTCGATCCGGCTTGGTGTGGGTATGAAGGCTGTAGAAAGAAGCCTGACGAGCGGTAAAAAACGACTCCGTAGACACTTACGGGCTAAATCCTGAAAATATATAAGCCCGAGCATAGGAAATCAGGCTTAGTCTTAGAGTAAATAGTATAGAAGCCACCACTATGGACAGAGTTGCACTTATTTACAAAGTCCTGTCTGGGGAAGCCAGTTTGGACGAAAAACAGGAATTGGATGAATGGATCGCTAAAAGCGAAACCAACAGGGAAGAGTTCGAGGATATCAAATTACTTTGGGAAATTTCGCCATTACCTTCGGACGCTGAGCAAGATGAAAATGGTTTTGACAAAATCCAGCAGCGCATTCAACAGCGATCCCGAAGGAAAAAGCAAATTCGCGCTGTCCTCTATGCTTGTATCGTTATCACTCTTGCCATTCTTTTCTTTTTGCTGCTCAGGCAAACCTGGTTAAGAAATCCGGATGGAGTACAATTTAATCATACAGGAATGAAAGACGTAATTAGGATGCTTGAGAATAAATATCATATCCAAATCGAGGTGAATAACTCAGAGTTGTTAAAGTGTCATTTTACGGCAACTCTTTACAAGATTCAAGACAAGCAAACAGCATTGCGATCAATTGAGCACTCACTGGATGTGGCATTTATCGCCCAAAGCAAACGTAAGTACAACTTAGTTGGAAACGGGTGCTCAAGTTTATGAAGAACTAGACTAACGCAAAGGATATTCAGCATTGATATGATTATAAATACCGGCTCATCCAACCGGTCTTACATGCCATGCACCCAGGTGTCAGATATGAATTGCAGGAGTTGGAAAAACTCATTTCATCAGGAGATCAAACAATCCGTGATGAGAAGCAACACAATGCCCTGAAAGATGCTGTTGGGAGTGAGATAGAACGAATAAAGCAAACATTCGTACACGAGGTATTCAGCTTCGAAGATGAGCGCCATCTGGAGCGTTACATTCAATATCACCAACAAGCACTGATCCGGTTGATGGACAAAGCGGCATTGTTCATCCACACCGAAAGTCCAGCTGATGAGAAACGCAAAAAATTCTATGAAGTGTTCTATGCAGGATTGGAAGAACTTCTCCTTTTCGTTGAGCGACACTTTGCAAAATATTTTGATCAAGATGCCAAAGCGCCTGAAGGTTACATCGATATGGCCCGCAAGGACGCAAGAACCAATATCCGGAAAATTCAAAAATCGTTTGGTGTAAAGGAAGTTGATCAACGTCTGATTGACCTTCTCCTACACATACTCAAGAAAGTTGTGGACAGCAAACCCGACCAGGGAATTACCTATCGGAAAGTGATGTACGCAAAGGAAGTACAAAAAGAATTATTCCGGTTAATTGCAAGAGAAAACGAAATTCAGGATTGGGATGATGAACTTCGACAAGTGATGTACTACCTGAACTATAACTCGGTGAAGGTGCTCACCTATCATGCGCACTATATTTCTTCTCTTCTTGATCAATCAGAAACCCGGGCGGAAAAGATCGAGACGTTGTCTTTTGTTTTAAAGAAGATCAATCAGTCGCAAGTGAAACCGGGAATACGGTATAACCAGAACGGCAGTCCGCTGAAGGATCAATTGAATATTTACATAACTGAAGAAATTGACTACCAGGAAAGACTGCAACAATTGAGCAATAGTTCCTCTGACAGATCGCCAGACTCGTTCCTTCCAGGTTTCAAACTCAAGTTTGACGCTTCCGTTTCACAGTTGGCTTACCTGCTCAGGATTTTCATGGAAACAAAATTTATCATCAACAACAATTTAACTCAGGTACTTCACTTTCTTGTGAAATATGTGACAACAAAACGTTCCGAGGCCATATCTTATGGAAGCTTCAGGTCAAAATTTTACAGCGTTGAATCCGGCACAAAAGAGTCTGTAAGAAACATGCTTGTTTCTATGATCCAATATATTGACAGGGCTTAGAGGATGGATTTTCTTCGTTTGTTCAAGTTATACGAGTTTAGCCAGCGCGCATCTTTACGCCATTGCTGAAAGCACAAGTTGTATTTCTCTTCGATCCCGCTCGCCAGGGTATCAAAGGTTTTTTTAATTTCATCAAACCTTGTCGTGAGCATTCTTAATTCCTCTATCTTTTGCATATAGAAGGATTGATTGAGTTGTTGATGAACAGCCAGATCGTTTCTTTCATTTAGATACGTAACAAGGTGTTGCATTCGTGCGATTAGTTTAGCCAGCTTTTCGTGATCGATCATGTTGGTAAAAAGGGGCGTTTGATGGACCCGAACGAAACAAACAGGAACCGGACTATTTCCTTAACCTAAACGTATGGAGAAATTCTCATCGGATGCCTCCGAAGTATCCGGCCCTGAGTGTTTGCTATGGGTTATAACAATTACAAAGTGACGGTGGCGCGGTCAATACATAGTCTACTTTTTGAATTTCTTTGAAAAAATTCAGAGATACTCAATCACAAAAAAAGTGGATAAGTAGTGTTGAACCAGATTACAAAAAAGTTAGCTGAACAACTTCTCAAGGATTTTTGTTTGAACAAACGGAAGATTCTCTTCGTAGAAAGTAGCCGCTCGGATATTTGTGAGTTTACCCTCGTCTTCAGGAATTTCAATAAAAAATTCGTCTCGCACCACCCACTTTACCCGAATGTAGAAGTTACTCCAATTAGAAATAACCTCATGAGAAGGCCCCTCATCGATCAAGGATTGTATGAAGCTTTTTTCAACAACGCCCACCCCCTTTACCCGAATGGTTCGTGAGCCGGGTTGATTTGCCTTCAGGTACAGGATATCACCAACCTTAAGTAACGAAACCGCTTCATATAAGTCCTTCGCGCTCGCATCGTTCCAGCCAATGATAAATCTTCCTTCCTCGAAAAAACTTTCCTTCATCTCATCTCCATTCCAATTCGATCCCGCTCCATAGATTGCCATAGTCGTTCATAGTTGATGTCCAGCCGTTAGACCAAAATATTTTCCACTCTTTCAATATGCTTATACAATAACGATGATGGGGTGCCATTGCTACCCTGAAAGACTTCTGGACATCCAAAGACGATGAAATTCTCCTTAGCCCGTGATACAGCAACATTAAGCATGTTTACACCCCTGTCAAAGAAGTAACCTCCACCAATGTTGTTCTTCCCATAGACAGACGAAAATAAAATTATTGGACGCTCGGCTCCCTGCAAGGCATGCACTGTACCAATGGTAAGTCCGCTGGTATCAATGCCATTCTTTTTGAGTGCAGATTTAATCATCAATTTCTGCCCCTTGAATGGAGTTATAATTCCAACTATTTCTGAAAGCGTTAAAATTCTTGCTTTTCTATTTTCCTTCGAAGCTTCAGTGCTTTCGCGATCTTGATAGTGTTTTACAATTTTATTGTTGTTGAGTTGCAACCATTTTGCAATCTCAATCGCCTCAAGACTATTGGTTCTGCTGGAGCCATCCTTGAATGACTCTCCATCCACGGGGATAAATTTCATTGGCTCGAAAAGAACATCCAGTGCCTTCCCCTTCATAGGTTCCAGCAGTCCATCGTATGCCAATTTGTTACAATATTCAATGATCTCATCGAAGCACCTGCGATGTTCAGTCAACAGTAGACCTCGTTCCACCCGGAGATTAACCCTGTAACAAGATGATTTTTGAGCCAGCATCATGACGCTTCCGGAACTCCCCAAAAATCCTTTGCTCTGCAATTCATCGATCTTGATGAAATCCTCCTTAGTGGAAACCAATTCGTATCGGTGAAGATTAGCATGATCTATTTTTTGAGGTACGCTCCATACTGGCTCTATTTGCTTGGTGTCGCCCACTACGATGGCTCGCTTTGCCAGTGCAAAAGTAGCCGCCCCAACTTCAGGCGATACCTGACCGGCTTCATCGACTATTAACAAATCAATGCTTTCAAGCAACGGTGGTGCCTCAAACACATTCCGGGTCAATAGTTTCTTTATAAATTTTGAGTATGTAAAAAACTTGGGAGCCATGTAAAATGTGGATACAAAACACGGTGTAAGCATAGCTAACCGTTGAAATCGCATGACCGAATCTACTTGCCCGTTTTTAAAAAGCCTCTCCTCCGCCAGTACTCTTTCTGTTTCAAGTATCCAACGTCCTTCCCAGTAGTGCGTTGCCAGATAGAACATTTCGTTTTTTAAACTTACCTCAAGTTCATCGTAGAAGAACAGACTTTTCTTTTTCTTAAAGCCTGCCTCATCATTTGGAGGATCACCTGTTATTGAATGTTGTTTTTTCCAATTTGTCCATGCATTACTGGTTTGTCTGATTGATTTTACCAGGCTGAGTCGTTGGTCAAAGAATTGGTGAAAAGAATCTATTCTGTAAAAGTTGATGACTGCATAGTCAACCAGGCATTCTCTGAATATTTGCTTCAGTCTTGTAGCCCGTTTTTCCTTAACAAACTTGAAAAAGGAGAACAACTTTATCCAGATGGACTCTGTATCCAGATAACTGCTAAACTTCTTTTCCAATTCAAGCAGATTATCTTCAATTCCACTGAGTGCAGAAATATTCAACGTACCACCGGAAAAAAGATTACTATTATCCGCCCCGAGCAATCTGATCTGATTCGGTATGCTTTTAAACTTTCGCCAAAGTTCTACACCATGAATTAAATTGCCATTGCGCTGCTTGAGTTCATCCTGCAAGTATTCAACGATTTCATTGACCGTACTTGCCAAACCTGTGTGCTCGAAGAAATTCTGACAATAAACTTTCCTTGCTTCGTCAACAAATGCATGATTCTCGATCTTCTTATGAATCCCTTCATCAAAAAGTCCCTTATAGTAAATAACCTTTGGATCGATATTTTTTGATTTACTCGGAAGATAAAGGCCAAAACTGGTAATCTCCGGTATCCATCTTTTATAGAGAATTCCTTGTCGCGCTTTTACATTACGAAAACTGTCGATAATGTTGGTTACGGCCTGGTTATTTGTTGAACAGGCTACTATGATTCTTGGCCTGTCACCCTCTATTGCGCTTAACACCACTTCATTGGCAACAATGCTTTGAAGCAGGGTGGTTTTGCCTGTTCCGGGCGGTCCATTCACAGCCAGTATACTGCCATCCTTTAATGTATTGAAGTGATACAAACTTCTTCGCTGCGAAACCGACAAAGGGTGTTCATGTCCCATTTGGCCCAAATGATTTAGCGATGCGGCTTCAAAATCTTCGATTGAAAGAAGTGGTTTCAATGGCTCTTCCTGCGGACTACAGATATTGTGTAATAAACGGGGAGTCTTTTCGCTTTTAAGTAGGAAATCATACAATTGAATGATGCCATCAGCAGGGTTCCTAAAGATGTTGTTAATAATAATTGTGTTTTCCTGCGAAACCAGGAAATTTTCTGGCTTGTAACTTTCAAGCGGCTGTCCGGTGGATTCCTTAAAAATTGATTTTAGATAATGCCAATATTGCGGCCAGCCCTTTTCTGCAAATGCATCGGTATACACTTTGTCGATGGTATCGACATCTGAAAAGATAAAATTTACCCTTTCGTTTATTTGCGGCTCAAGGTGCACCCGTGGAATGTACGGGAACGTATCGTCATCAGGACGGAGATTTCCTTGCCGGTTTAATATCGCTTTAATCCAAAAAGGATAGAATGGGCCCTCTTCACCTACGATTTTGATGTATTCGGGAATTGGGCTGACAAGAAAAGATGAAATAAGAATTTGTACTTCATCGAGTGATTGCCAGTCTTCATGCTCTCTGTTTTCAATTCCTTTTTCGTAATTGATTCGCTGCTCCTCCCGATCAATAAGTTGGTTCGCCTGTTGAATGGCCACCTGTCCGGACTCCACATCCACTGTGCAGTTCTTCAGAAAGAGTGCTTTTCCTTCCAACTTAATTTCAATCCTTGCTGCATCGGCCAGGGTATTCCGCCAATATTTAATAAAATTATTTGCTGACATGTGCAGTCGGTAAAAAGTAACGCGGGCATTATCCGCTAATGAATTGGTTCAATTTCGCTTTTTCCCCCTGTTGTAGGGAGATTGGTTTGTTGGTTTCAGTGAGATGCTGTTGTTACTTGCGAACAGTCTTACGGAATTTTCAGTCCGCCCTAACTTATGAGCGATAAGCCCTGTTGGGGTATTTCCTTTTACCAGTTGATTGAACTGCTTTTTATCTGCCGATGTCCATTCCTTTCCGTGATTCTTAGGAGTCTTAGCCATGTGGGATGTGTTTTTACTTGGAATTCAATATAAGAAAAATGTTCTGTGATGCGTTTCGTTTTCCGGAGTTTGAGAATGAAGGGGCGCGGCCGAAAATTTCTGAGAAGTAATAACTACTATGGATTGGCAAAATACCAAACGCCAAACAACAAGAGGCCAGCAATCAAAAGTATAAAACTTACGAGTTTAAGAATTCTTTCACCCAGAGCAGTGAATACCGAATTTGTATATGATCGAAAAGTTTCAATACCGCTTTGATTTCTACGGTAGAATTTCCGCCTGCCTACAAAGATGTATATCGCGATAGACAAGAACAGGCAGACAATAGCGAGTACAATTATCGTGTTCATATCTTGAATTTAGTTTTTCCGGTGCATATCGCGACTACTAAAATCCACTATCTACCTGATAACTGGGTTATTTCAGTTTTACTATATTTCATATCCGCTCAGAGATCTATTGAGTCCCTCTTTGGATATAAAATATAGTTTAATTATATTTCGTATCTATTTAGGGACCTGATAAGTCCCAATTAAGATATGAAACGCGCAAATCCGGCAAATACTCAAACAAAAACGCTGCTTACCCAGGGTTCGGTACTCCTGCGGCATTTTAATGACGCTGGCCGGCCGGCATTTACCCTTCAGGAAGCTGCCGAAGTGCTTAAAAACTCAACCAGAGAGGCAACCAAAAAACTGCTTAGCGGCATGGTTAAACGTGGGCTCTTGCTCAGACTCAAGGAAGGAGTCTATTGGATTATCCCGTATGACCAAGACCCCAACACCTATTTTCCGAACACGCACTTGGTGGTGAAATATCTTGCCGGAAGTGTCGGGTATTATATCGGCTATTACAGTGCACTGGAACTTCATAGCCTTATCACGCAGCCTTCGTTCAGGGAACAGATCGTGGTGAACAGGCAGGTCAAGCCGTCATCCGTAAAAATAAAAGGACACAAGTTTCAGTTTATATACCATAACCGTAACCATTACTTCGGAGCATCCGAACTGTGGGTTGATAGTTTCAACAAAGCCACCTGTTCAGATCTTGAAAAGACCTTCATAGATTGCCTTTATAAACCAGACTACGCAGGTGGTATTAGCGAAATTGCCAAGGCGCTCTATAAGTCGCGGGAAAAAATTGATTACCAAAAGCTTCTAAATTATTGTGAACGATTTAAGGCTCAGTCGGTAATTAAACGGCTCGGCTTCCTGCTGGAGTTACTTAAAATCAACAATCCTATATCGGGTAAACTCCATGCCATGATAACACCCTCTTACATTTTGCTGGAACCTTCGTACGAGAAAAAAGGAAAGATGAACAGCACCTGGCACGTGCGGCAAAACATGGAACTTGCTGATATTTTATCACCCATATTTAGTTGAAATGATAAAGCCAAAAGAGTTGAGCGCGGCAGCAGCCAAATACAAACTAAAGGATACCCAGGTGGAAAAAGACTACGTGCTATCGTGGATTCTTTACGGTATCTCAAAGAATGAATTACTTTTCAAGAGCCTCGTGTTTAAGGGTGGCACCGTGCTGAAAAAAATTTACTTTGAGGACTACCGATTTTCGGAAGATCTTGATTTCACCCTTGTGGATGAAAAAATTACCAACCAGGAATTGCTCAACGAATTCGAAAAGGTATATGCATTTGTGAAACAGGAGGCTAATATTTCGTTGAAATTGAAAGAGCATGGCGAGCATGAAAGTGGAAGCCTTGTGTTTTATGTAAATTATGTTGGGCCGCTTCAGGCAAACATTGACAGCCGCGATATCAAGATCGATATTACACGCGGAGAAATACTGGAATTTGAAATTGAAACAAAGCCGTTGATTATCACTTACTCCGACTTGCCCCCGGACTCATTCGTGCTACAGTGCTATTCGCTTCCGGAAGTGCTGGTAGAAAAAATGGCCGCCTTGATGGGGCGTACCGAACCAAGAGATCTTTACGATTTTTGGTACCTGACGGAACAGGATGGACTTAAACCAAAAGCCTATCGAGGAGAATTTGAACGAAAGGCTACCAATAAAAAGCACGATCCTACGAAGTTGGAAGAAAAAGTTTTGGCCAAGGAAAAGAACTTTAAAAAAGACTGGGAAAGGAAATTGGAAAACCAAATGGACGAGCTGCCGAAATTTGATGATGTGTTCAGAGAATCGAAAAGAAATTTTAAGTTTTAGCGTATGAAAACCTCCCTTACCCATCTTTCCGAAAACAAACAATATGAGATCAGGCGTATTGTGGACATTATCCAGGAGGTAGTGAGCCCTGAGAAAATCATTTTGTTTGGCAGCCACGCTAAAGGCACACATGTGGAGCACCGCTCGATGTCCGGTGACCGTATTATTTTCGGCTTTGACTTCCTGAAAGTGACAAGGTTATATTTGACACAAGTTCCATTCTTATATTGGAATTTATGATTGGCGAACCGTATCCATTTCTAAGTGAAAATTATGATAAGAAGAATGATATATTATTCTTTACTTTTCTTAGCCAGGGAGAAGAGGTCATACCCAAGGCGATAGCGTTTACACCTATCGAAAAACATTCAACTCAATATTACAACTGGGGATTCGGAGACCTTGTCATTAGTAATCAAACGGGTGAATATATTATTGACGACAAAATTGAGAGCAACAATGGGGACATCAAAACCGTTTTTTATACAGTTGTATCTACATTAACAGTTTTCTTTGGCATTCACCCAGATGCAACCGTACACGTTGAAGGAAGCAACCGGCAGAGAATGGAAATTTACCGCGGGCTTATCAGAAGGCACTGGTGGCAAATTGAACCGTTTTATGAAATCAGGGGTTTTTCTAAAGATGCCATTGTTCCGTTTGAGCCAGGCATCGAATTTGAGTATATTTTAATTTCGAGAAAGAAGTTGTAAATTTAAAACAGAAATATGCCTGCAATCGTAAAACAAAGCAAAAAGGGACTTAGGGCTGAAACACTCAGTCAGCTACAACGCTTTATTAAGAAAGTTAAATCAGGGGAAATTGTGCCCTTTAGAGAGAAGACAGAACGGGCCCGCAAGAATTTGAAAAAGGCTGGTCTGATCAAGCACTAATCTGCCATTTCATTTTTTCCGTCACCTTTCGGTTACCCTTTTGATCCCAACATCTTCAAAAGCTGATCATTTTGCTTTTGTAAATACTCAACCTGCTCTTTTAAAGTTTTAATCTCATCATCTTTCACAGCATAGATTTTGTCCAATACCTCCCGTTGCATCTCGTAATTGTTATTTACGTAGCCATTGTTCTTCTCAATATGACCAGAAAAATGGATTGTCAATCCCTCAGAAGATAAAATATCTGCCACACCAACATCGTAAAGTTCGGCCAACTTTTCGACATGCTCAGCTTTAAGATTTTTTGGGTTGCGCTCGATTTTCGAATAGGTGCTTTGATCAACACCAATTTTGGTGGCCACGTATTCTTGTGTATAATTATTAACCTCCCTGAGTACTTTTAAGTGTGACATACATTATTCGGTTTAGCAAATTTCTGATCCTAAAGCTACACAAAATCACCTAAACTATGCCAAAACTCGGTTGTTTAGGCCAAAATCCCCCTTGAAATTTGAAAAGCATTCTTTAAAAAAATGAAATGGGGTTTCATTTAGCATTTACTCTATTGCTTTACATTGAGACGTGCTCTGTTACGTTTTACCGAATAGGTATTCGCAGCATCAAGCAAAGCCCCGCACTTATTTCTATTCCGTTCGGTTCAGCGCTTGCCTACCTGCGCGGGTGTTTTCATATATTTACTGCGCAACTCCTGTTAAGAAGTATTTATAAGGAGCCCACATGGTCCATGCCTGGTTTCGCCTTCCAGCGCATGGACTTTTGTTTTCACCCAACTTTTGCCAAGTCGTGAACCCGTATCACAACCATATGGATACGGAACTGGTGGACCTGTTCAAACTGGGCGACCAGCGGGCGTTTGAGGTAATCTATCACCGCTATGCCAAAGACCTTTACCGCTATGCGCGAAAGAGCGTACAAGCAAAAGAAGACTGTGAAGAAATGGTACACGATGTTTTTGAGTCGCTACTGGCAAGGAAAGAATCGCTAAACATCACCTCGCTCAGGCACTATCTGTTTAACTCTATCCGGTACATGATTATCCGCTCTTTCAGCCACCGCGATGTGAAGCGGAAATTTGTTGAACACTACACGGCATTTGAAACAGAGTACGACATGCTGGAGGCCGAACAGAGCCTTGATCCCGAAACGGTACATTCCAGACTTCTTCAAAACCTTGATGGACTTCCGGAGCGATGTCAGGAAGCCATCCGGTTACGCATCACAGAAAACTTATCAAACGGTGAGATCGCCAGCCGCATGAACATCAACAAACGAACTGCCGAACTCTATATATTCAAGGCTTTCAACCACCTGCGAGCCTCCTACGATAAGATTTATAAACCGGCAGAATAAATAGATTCTCCCTCCAATTAATCTTTATAACGGTATTTTTTTGCCCTCACCAGAATACGTAAAGGCGCAGATACCGTCACTTTTTAATGTAAAGAGGCAAACCCTTGCTTAAATTAGTAGATACGTTATAAAACCACGGTTGCCCATGCAAAAATCAGATTTTGACCAATTAATGGAGCGTTATGTTACGGGGCAAGTCTCCGAACAGGAACGAAAAAAAATAGAAGCCTGGCTCGATGTGATGAAGACCGAAGATAACACCGACCTGGAATTGAGTGACGAGGATGAAGCCCGGATATTCCAGAAACTCACCAGCAACCAGACCACGGTTGATGATGTGGTGGCTCTGCGCCCGAAGCGAAAAGCGAGACTCGACCGCTGGATGTTGCGGATAGCAGCATCGCTGGTTATCGTTTCACTCGTGTCATACACTGCGTGGTACTTCAGCGCAACACCTGAAAATCAACTTGAAGTAGTATCTAAAAATGGCGTTGAGAAAATCATTCTTAATGACGGGTCGTTGGTGTGGATGCAGGGCGAAAGTAAAGTGATGTACTACGAGAAGCAAAATGATGGGGCGCGTTATGCCACGTTTGAGGGCGAGGCGTTGTTTGAAGTGGTGAAAGATGAACATCATCCTTTCATTGTTCAGTGTGGCGATGTAAAAGTAAAAGTGCTGGGCACGAGTTTTAGTATCAAAACAAATCCGGAGCATGTGGAGTTAACCGTACTCACCGGAAAAGTAAACCTCTCCTCCGCGGCAAACACCGAAGGGATTGACGTATTGCCCCAGGAAAAAGTGATCTACAAGAGCAATGGAGAGTTTGAAAAACTTTCAACAAACCAAAAAGAGATTGCTTCCATCACCGTGAATACTGACTACAACATGCAATTCACAAACAACAGGATGCATGATGTGATCAAGCGGATAGAAAGCAAGTTCAACGTATCCGTAAAACTATCGGACAAGAATATACGCAACTGCCAGATTACTGCAGATTTTACTGATCAATCATTGGAAAAATCACTGCAACTGATTACCGAGGTGTTGGATGTAACCTACTCCATCAAAGATAATACCGTAACGATTACCGGTACGGGATGCAAGTAAGAACCTAAACCTGATTAACTATGAAACTGAGTCTCCCCCCACTTTTCGATTCCACCTAAAAATAAAACAGGAGTGATTCGACCACTCCTGCTTATTGCCCTCTGCTGTGACACAACCCTTTGCCGGGGTTGATGCGAGGGTGCTTTGTCTTATTTCAGTAACGAAACCAGAACAAAACAATGAAAGTTATGAAAAAAAGTTTTACCGCAAAACTTTGGAAGGTCATGAAAATATGTGCGGTTCAGGGAATAATAGCCATCACCCTATGCGGAGTTACACTAGCCCACACTAACTACGCACAACTGTTGGACACGGAAGTATCCATCAGCATTACCAATTTGCCTTTTGAAAAAGCCTTGCACGAAATTGAAGCTATTGCGAAAGTAAAATTCGCTTACAGCATCAACCAGTTGCAGGATGAACCGAACGTATCGCTCTCAATCGATAAGCGCACACTACGCGAAGCGTTAGACGAGTTACTGGCACCGCGTAAAATATCGTACAAGGTGCATGAGAAGGAGGCCGCCATTACGCTAAAGAAGGCTAACGGTGAGGGCAACAAAGGACAGTCCTCAATTGATGAAGGTACGAATGGCAATAGAGAGTATCGTGCGCTGATTCAAATAACCGGTACAGTAATCGAAGCATCTACCCAGGCTCCGATGGCGGGTGTGAACGTGCTCGTAAAAGGAACATCGAATGGAACAACAACCGATGCCACAGGAAAATACAGTCTGGGTGCCGAGGATAATGACATCCTTGTTTTTTCATTCATTGGCTATGCATCCATCGAGGTACCCATAAGTGGGCGAAGTGTCATCGATATAACGCTGCGGGAGGACGTTACGAGTTTGAATGAAGTGGTGGTGAACGCAGGGTACTATACAACAAATCGGCTAACCCAAACCGGTAGTATTAGCAGGGTAAGCAAGGAGGAAATCAATCGCCAGCCGGTGACAAATCCGCTTCAGGCCATGCAAGGCAGGATGGCAGGTGTATATATACAACAATTCTCAGGGTTGGCAGGAAGTGGCTTTGAAGTGCGTGTTCGTGGAAGGAATGGTATTGAAAGCGGTAATGAACCACTTTATATTATTGATGGGGTTCCCTATGGTTCTGGTTCGCTGTCGTCAACCACGACTTCGGGAGGTATTCATGGATCATTTGGTATTAGTCCACTTAATTCGTTAAACCCTAATGACATTGAGAGTATCGAAGTGCTCAAGGACGCTGATGCCACGGCAATTTACGGATCGCGCGGTGCAAACGGTGTTGTTCTGATTACAACCAAAAAAGGAAGCTCCGGGAAAACGCGACTGGACATAAACTTTAATACCGGTATTAGCCAGATTGCCCGTAAAATGGATCTGTTGAATACAGAGGAATATCTCGCTATTCGGAGAGAGGCGTTTCAGAACGATAATCTTGCACCCAACGATTGGGATTATGACATAAATGGCACCTGGAACCAGAACCGATACACCGACTGGCAAGAAGAGCTAATAGGTGGAACAGCCCGTAATGCAAGTACGCAGGCTTCATTGTCGGGTGGCAATGCTTCAACCCAGTTCGTCATTAGTGGAAGCTATCATAAACAGACCACGGTATTTCCAGGAGACTTCGGATACTCCAAAGGCTCCGCTCACATGTCCGTCAATCACCGGTCGAGTAATGACAAACTCAGTGCATCATTTTCCAGCAGCTACGTAGCAGATAAAAATAACCTGCTCAATAATGATTTTACTTCCTTGGCAATTGCGTTGGCTCCAAATGCACCTGCGTTGTACGATGTACAAGGGAATCTTAATTGGGAGAATTCTACATGGACCAATCCGCTCGCAGCATTGGAAAACAAGTACAAAGCCAACTCCAATAATTTGCTGAGTAATGCAGTTCTTAGTTACAAGATTTTGAACGGTCTTGAGATTAAATCCAGTATGGGGTTTAATACCGTGCAATTCAGCGATCGAAACATGTTTCCCTCAAAGGCGACCAATCCGGCCTTTGGCCTTACGCCAGCGATTTCACGACTTCAGATCAACACACAAGAGGTTAAATCATGGATAGCGGAGCCGCAATTGCTCTACAGTCGCGCCATTTCCAAAGCCAAACTTTCTTCCATCATTGGTACAACCTTTCAGGAGCAGATATCGGAGCAGACTGTGCAAGTAGGGGTCGGCTTCAGTTCAGATGCCCTAATTGAAAATATTGCAGCCGCTTCGTTCAAAACAATTTCGCAATACAACTACAGACAATATCGCTACAGTGCGTTATTCGGTCGGGTGAATTTCGAATGGGATGGCAAATATTTTATCAACCTGACGGGACGCAGAGACGGCTCAAGTCGTTTCGGCCCCGGCAAGCAATTTGCAAACTTTGGTGCCGTGGGCCTCGCTTGGGTCTTTACACAGGAAGGGTTTCTATCAGGAAAAATTCCAATCCTCAGTTTCGGAAAACTTCGTTCCAGCTACGGCACGACAGGTAATGACCAAATTGGTGACTATGAGTATCTGGACAGTTATGCTACCGGAGGCACCTATCAGGGAGTTACCAGTCTTGGTCCCGTTAGGCTCTTCAATCCTGATTTTATGTGGGAGGTAAACCGGAAATTCGAGGTGGCTTTGGAGTTAGGTTTCAATGAAGATAAGTTGGTGGTTAACGCAGCTTACTTCAACAATCGTTCATCCAATCAATTACTCGGCTACACCTTACCGGCAACCACCGGATTTGCATCCATACGAAGTAACCTACCGGCCACAGTACAAAATACAGGGATCGAAATTGACTTGTCGTCTATCAATATTAAAAGACAACGCTTCGAATGGAAGACTTCCTTCAACATGACCTTTCCAAAAAACAAACTGGTTGAGTTCCCTGATCTTCAAAGTTCCACTTATCGAAACTCCTTTGCCATAGGCGAACCTTTGAACATCAGTAAGCGGTATAATTATACTGGAATTGATCCGGTCACCGGATTATTTCAGTTTGAGGATACCAATGGTGATGGCGGAATCAATTCGCTTGACAGGCAAACAATAATGCCCATTGGTCAAACAATGTATGGTGGCCTGAATAACAGCTTCTCGTACAAGGGACTGAAGTTGGATATTTTTATTCAATTCGTTCAGCAAACGGCCCCCGGTTTTTTTGCCAACTCAGACATTCCAGTTGGAAGCGGTCGTAACCAGCCTGTCGAGGTATTAAGCCACTGGAAAACAGATGCCACTAATTATGCATTTCAACGATACACCGCTGGGTACGATGACGCAGCCGCAACAGCATTCTACAACTATAGTCTGAGCAATGCAACCATTGTAAATGCATCTTTCATCAGGTTGAAAAATGTTTCGCTGGCCTACACATTGCCACAGACCTGGACACGGGATACAAAGATAAATTTCTATATCCAGGGTCAGAACATCTGGACGATGACAAGCTACATCGGGCCAGATCCGGAAAATTATGGACGTACTGTGCTACCTCCTCTGAGAACGTTGATCGCAGGTATTCAATTAACATTCTAAATCTTAATGAGTATGAAAGACAACAAGAAAAAAATACGACTTAATATAAAAGTTTCCAGAATAATGCTGATCCTAATGATCGGCTCGGTAGTGGCTTGCGAGGACTTTATTGAAGTCGACCCTCCAAAAACCGGCTTGGTGAGTGAAACAGTTTTTACAAGTGATGCAACTGCAAATGCGGCCATGTCTGCGGTGTATGTTCGATTGACAGGTAGTTTCCTTGGGGCAGCAACTTCAAGTATGATTGTACTTAATGGATTTGCCTCAGATGAACTAGTGCCTGCTGCCGCAACAAACGAACAAATACGTGAATTTTATAATAACAACTTAACTCCCATAAATCCGAACCTATCAGCCATTTGGTCGGCTGCATACAATATCATTTATCAGAGCAACGCAATTATCGTGGGATTAAATGGTGCATCAGGTGTCAATGAATCTCTTAAAAATCAATTGGAGGGTGAGGCCCTTTTTATCAGGGCATATACACACTTTCATCTCGCCAATCTTTTCGGTGACATACCATATATCACAACAACAGATTACAGAGAGAATGCTAAGGTTCCGCGTATGCTGCGGTTATCCGTTTTGGACAGAGTGGTACAAGACCTGGAGAATTCGAAACAGAAGCTTGCGGAAAACTACTCGTACTCCAAAAATGAACGGGTACGTGTAAACAAATGGGTTGCATCTGCATTCTTGGCACGTGTATATCTTTATGTTGGAGAATGGGATAAGGCAGAAGAGGAATCAAGTACAGTAATCAGTAACACCGCTTTGTTTGAATTGGCTGCAAATCTAGATGATGTATTTTTGAAGAACAGCCGTGAAGCCATTTGGCAGTGGATGCCTTCCAATCCGGGACAAAATGCAATTGAAGGCAGTTACTTTATATTAACCGGTGCTCCAAACATTGCTTCACTTTCTACCGACCTTGTCAATCATTTTGAACCTGGTGACAAAAGAAAAGAACGATGGATTGGAAGTTTTTCAGACGGTGTGAACACTTGGTATTTTCCATTCAAATATAAACAGAAAGTTCCAACATCGGCATCCGTTGAGTATTCGGTAGTGATGCGACTGGCAGAGTTGTACCTGGTGCGATCAGAGGCAAGAGCAAACTTGAATAATCTCACGGGAGCTATTAATGATCTCGACAAACTTCGATTGAGATCTGAACTGCCTCTTATTTCAGACACTTCCCCTGGCATCAATAAAGAGGAGATCTTGCTATTGATAGAACGTGAACGCAGATCAGAGCTATTTACCGAGAATCATCGCTGGTACGATCTAATCCGAACAGGGCAGGCAGATGTGGTGATGGCGGCCGTGAAAACTAGTTGGCAAGCAACAGACATTTTATTCCCTTTGCCGGAATCTGAATTGCTTATTAACCCACTGTTGCAACCTCAGAACCCAGGATACTGATCCATCACATATTTTCTTATCAAAATTAATAGAACAACATCATGGTTTACAGATATTCCTTTGCCTTAATTTTTTTGATGATTGTGGCTTTTGTATATTCTACAAGAGTTCAAGCACAGACTCCAGACTATCCTGTTGAAGGACAAATGTGCCCAGACTTTTCTTTACAAAAAGTGGAGTATTATAAAAAGAAAAGCGCCTCATTGACAGACTTCCGTGGCAAGTGGCTCATTCTTTACTTTTGGGCAGATGGTTGCCCGGCTGCTGTGCAGGGCTTTAGGAGGATGAACGAAATACAGTCAACATTTTCTAATCGTCTTCAGGTTATGCTTGTCGCAAACAATGATGAGCGAAATAAAATTACACGGGAGCTTTATGAAAAATTCAGAAAGCAGTACAACTATAAACTATCCATTGCTTATGATGAGAGCCTGTTCAGAAGATTCGTTGGAAACGCTGCGATACCACATGTTGTTATTCTTAGGCCAGATGGTATTGTACATGCGGTCACCTTTGTCGATATCTCTTTCTCACAATCTATTGCTGATTTGCTTGCCGGAAAGCAGGTTGAATTTCAACCGAAGTATAATGCATACAATGAGCAGATAAAGCCATTTTTTTATAGAAACAAACCACTTCGGATTGATGGGAATGGTGGAGCGTCAACTGATTTTCTCTACCGATCGCTATTGTCAAAAGCTGATACGAACTACCATTACTCACTTTCCCGGACATTGCGAGAGCAAATTTCCAATGGACAATTCCAGGTGATGGGTGCTTCACTACTCGATCTTTATAGGTATGCGTATCTGGGAATGATCCGCTGGGGTATGGGAGATTCATTATACCATTTGATATCGCCAAAGGTTGAAGTGGAAATCCAATCCTTAAATTCGATTGATAGTTGTAGAATATTCGGGAAGGGATGCTATGATTATAGTCTGATAGTGCCAAAAGAAAAAGCAACGGAGGCTTTTGTAATGCAATTCATGCAGCGAGATTTAATGAATTACTTTGGATTCGAGGCTACTGTAGAAGTCCGCGAAATGCCATATTGGAAGCTTGTCGTAAGTGATCCGAAAAAACTAAAATATGCTAATGATGCAAAAGACTCCGTGTATCTTGATCACGCCACGTTAAACATTTTCAGCGGTAAACCTAGACACTTATTAGGTACCATTGATGTTTATAACACAACGGATCCTTTACTGGACTCAACCGGTATAACACAAAATATTCGTATTGATATCGATGGCGACCTATCTAACCTGGAGCATGTTCGTAAGGAAATTCGAAAAAATGGATTGAATCTGGTAAGAGATCTCCTTCCGATGAAAGTCCTTGTCTTGCGTGACATGCCTCACTAAGGATGCAAATCGAGGAAAGGAAGCACGAACTTCCTTTCCATGATTCATCCATTGAACTAAGGCCTGAACAACGATTGACACGACATAGTTTGATCGTCAAACAGGTGGATCTCCTTTCCCTGGTTTGCACCCGTGCGGACTTTGCATGTGGTGGATCCTGAGGCTACACAATTGTCGTTCTGAACAATAGTGTCACACGGTGTGCTTACCTGGATGCGGTAAGAGGTTGTAAAAGCATCTTCTGCGGTTACCGCAGTAGCAAACACACCAACACCTGCTCCCAAGAACGCGAGCAGAGTGAGAAAAAGACGGAATCTTTTCATAACATTTAGAATTAAGTTTACCTACTTTTTATAGGGTTTCGGTTTTCCCTTGCACGGTTGCAACCATGGCTATACTGATCAGTGTATCTTAAAGTGACTTCTCGTTCGCCATTAATCTTAACCCGTATTTGATCACATGGCGATCATAAAGTGCAACAATCATATTCCGTAAAACGATAAAATCTTTTGGCTTCTTCCCCTGGAAAGAAGGTAAATAGAAACTGTAGGCATAACCTAGCTTTTGCAAATCGTAAACATCAATCGTTGCGGCTTCCAGGAAATCTTTTGCCGTATCATTTCGCGCTCGGATATTGGAATGAACAAATAAATAACCGTTATAAACGCAAGCATTTATATTGACGTAATTGGAGGGGCTTGCCAGCATGATGCTATTGTCCGAAACCACCTTGTGCGGTTTGATGCGCACGCGATCAATTGGATCAATTGTCTTTAACTTAGAGATGATATCCATATTGTTATTCAACAACAAATAATCGTTCCTGAACCGATACAAGTAAACAATATAGTCGGGATCACGACTGCGCAAGAGTTGTCCATCAGTACAAAAAATTCCGTCAATTTGCTTTTCAAGATAGGTATCAAAAATGGTGACATGTGGAGATTCGTTTCTCAAAATACCAAGAACATTCTCCTGTGCTTTCCCGATGGCGAGGAAGGCAAATCTATTTGCCACCACGGGCATCGCTGTTCTGAAAAACACACTGTCATACATGAACCTAACTGCTTTCCATTCGCCAATTTTCCCTTTGAGGATGGCGGGTAGGCTGCCATCAGTGATATAGAAGAGCGAATCTTCAATCTTTACCCGTGCAGTTACACTTAGTCTTTCAGGATCTTCTACATAAAGTTTGACTGAGATCGTATCAGCGAATGCTGTATCGATTTGAAGAAGATGTAAAGGAGCAGTGTAATTACCCAACAATATTCTTTTACCACTAACACCCGCCAAGTAGTATGAATTAAATCGAATGTGTTGAATTTTTGATGGTTCCGTTATTACTGGCATTATTGTCCGATCAAACGAATGGGTATGAAGATAGCGTTCACGCGAATGAAGGAATAAGCCACCTACCAGAAGAAGTCCTATTACAAAGCAAATAGCGATACTGAAATAGTATATCCTTCTCATACGGATTGCTTTTGAATAACTGAATGACGTTTACTATCTAGTTCAAGCAACACACCAGTTAGTGCGAGCAGGGTGAATACGATATTAAATATGAGATGTTCTTTCCACCCCAGGCTTTGCAATACTCCTCCGCAGGCGCAAGGTATTTCTTCACTGAATTGAAGGATAACAACGATGTACGCAGTAAATATCACCATCAGCGTAAATGCTCCCAGTAGACCAAAAAAACGGGCACGTGGCATAGCGATCAAAAATGATAGCAATATCTCAGATGCCGGTATGATAATAGACACCTGGTCACTAATTGAGTAAAGTACAGGAGACTTACTAATTACGATGCGAAACCTTTCAATGTCTACCAGTTTTGTTCCTGCCGCATAAAGAAACAAGAGGATGAATAGGAAGGCGATCACTTCGACAAGAAATTTCTTTATGATTATCCGCTTTGAATTCATGAGTTAAAGGTAAATTCTGTTATAAAGAAAATCCATTGACCCTTGTTCAGACTTGCAGCAACATAGGTTTAGAAGTGTGCTTAACAATTGTTAAGATCATATTTTGCGCCTTTTTATCCTGCTGAATGACTGTGGCGCAATGCCTAAATACGAGGCTATATGCTCCTGAGTAACATGTTGCTCTACGTGGGGATAAATTCGGATCAACTTTTCATATCGCTCGATGGCAGTGAGGTGTTGCATGTCGCGTGTTCGCTCACGGCTGTGCTCATAGTATTGATTCATGATCACACGATAAATGAAGTGTGCTTCAGGGAAAGTCTGAAACAGCTGAAGAACACTGTTGTGGGTGACACAAAACAACTCCGAGTGGTTGCGAAGTTGTATAAATTCCTGGGACGGAACTTGTTCAAAGAAACTTTTGGTTGACACCATGATCTCACCTGTGCGCCAAAACCATTCCACCTGCTTTTTACCTTTTACAAATGTGTAAGACATGGCAAAGCCCTCGTCAAGGAAGTAGGCACATTCAGCGATTTTTGTCGCCTCCAGTAACATAAAGTAATTAGGAAGTGAAAGAGGCGTAATTACCTTTTCAACAGCTTGTCTGAAAGAGGTACTCACGGGATGAATAGAGGATAAAACGGAGAATAGCTTTTCTGTCTTCATGAGGTTGGGATCTATAATAGTGCCGTTTCATTTGGTATTATCCTCTACTGCTATACTCCGAAATCCGATGAATTTTCCTATGCCCGACTATGAAAAATTTGCTAAAATGAAAAACGTCAGCATTGGGTATTGATATGTGAATAATTTTTTCTCCCTGATAATGAAAGCGTTACAGGGGGTACCAGTACCCCTGTGACTGTTTTTGAAGCGGATTGAAACCCTCCTTTGTGCCATCATCATTTGATAATGATTTATGGCAGCAACAATTATCACTCCAGAGGACTTACAAGCATTCAAGCAGGAACTTTTGGAGGACCTCAGAAAACTAATTTCGGAACGAAATACCCGACCCGCGCAACAGTGGTATAAGTCCCATGAAATCCGAAAACTTCTCGGCATCTCGCAGGGCACTCTTCAGCACCTGCGTTCCAGCGGAACTCTGCCCTTTACCAAAATTGGCGGAGTCATTTTGTATGATTATCACGACATCCAAAAGATGATTCAAGACCATAAGCGTACGCGTGATTTTGTCTTCGAGAATCCAAAATCCCTTTGACATGGCTAAACTAATTTTCAAGCCTCTTCAGGCTAGATTTGACAACATCGATACCGGCTTTGCAGTATCAGCAAGATGTATTTTTGTCCACAAAAATAATCTTGCTCCTCGCGCCTGGCGTTGCTCGGAGAATGGGAATGCCTCGGAACTCGGCTTCCCTGAACTGACAGATATTCCTATCACATCAAGGCTAATCTTTAATCCGTAGGTGTATGTCCAGAAAGAAGGCCACCGACCAGTCAACGTTATACACCCGCCCGGTCCGTACAAGGGTCACCGAATCGGTTTACAACCGGCTCAACGCATTTGTTGGACATGGCGACTGTCACTCCATAGGTGAAGTTGCCCGCAGGGTACTTTCGAAAGAAAAAATTCTCTATGTGCTTAAGGACGGCTCAATGGATACTGCGATGGAAGAACTAATCGCCATCCGGAAGGAACTCAATGCTATCGGAACAAATATCAACCAGGTCACACGCCACTTTCACAATGCTTCCACTTCCGACCAGCGGCTGTTCCATGCCCTGAAGGTGGCCGAGCAATACAACAAGGTTGGTGATAAGGTAGAATTACTGCTCAACGAGATTTCACTACTGGCTAAAAAATGGTTGCAAAAGTGATCAGCGGGAAGAACATACGGGGGTTGCTCAATTACAATGAGAACAAGGTGAACGAAGGCGTTGCCCAGTGCATAGCCGCCAGCAGATTTGGATGCGATCCACTGATGCTGACATTTTCAGATAAACTCAACCGTTTCCGCAAGGCTACGGCATTGAATCCAAAAGTACGCACCAATGCTATCCACATCTCCCTGAACTTTGATGTCACCGAAAAACTGACCAACGAACAGTTACACACCATTGCCTCCGACTACATGACTCGAATCGGATTTGGTGAACAACCTTATCTCGTTTATCGGCATACCGATGCCGCCCATCCCCATGTACACATCATTACAACCAACGTGCAGAGTGATGGCAAGCGAATTGACATTCACAACATCGGAAGAAACCAGTCTGAAAAAGCCAGAAAGGAAATAGAGGTTGCGTATGAATTAGTCCGCGCAGAAAGCCGGAAGAAAAAACGGGAGATGGAACCCGTTCAGATTGATAAAGCGGTATATGGAAAATCAGAAACCAAACGCAGCATATCCAATGTGGCACGCATAGTCACGCGGTTGTACAAATACACCTCATTGCCTGAGTTGAATGCGGTACTAAGGCAATTCAATGTAATCGCGGATCGTGGCGAAGAGGGAAGCCAGATGCACAACAAGAAAGGACTGTTGTACAGTCTTCTCGATGAAAAAGGTAAAAAGATTGGTGTACCTATCAAGGCAAGTTCAATTTATGGCAAACCAATTCTGGTCAATCTTGAGAAACAATTCAAGCTGAATGAAGCCCTGCGAAAGCCTTTCCGTGAAGGCTTGAAAACCACTATCGATCAAGTCCTGAAAAAGCCGCTGTCAAAAGATGCGTTCGTTAAGACGCTTGTCAATAAAGGCGTGTTCGTGCTGTTTCGCGAAAATCACGAAGGCCGAATTTATGGGATCACGTTCGTGGACAACAAGAATAAGGTTGTCTTCAATGGCAGCGATCTTGGCAAAGCGTACGGTGCCAAGGCAATTCTCGAAAAGTTAACCCAGGCTCCCGACACATCCTCGTCTGGTATTCAGCCACAGTCTCATCACGCAGAAGTAAAAGATACGGCTGAAGTTGACCTTCATATAAATGAACTTTTGAAAGACCTTGTGACAGCACAAGCATACGATTTCACATCACCGGAGGCTGCGATGAAAAAACGAAGGAAGAAAAGAAAGAGAAAAGGCCGTACACTTTAAATAATTTCTTATGGCAAGCACAGGCGAGAACGAACAAGCTTTACGGAAGATTATTGACTTCATCAGGCTCTTGAGCATAGTCGTGCTCTTATTCCATTTCTATTTCTTTTGCTACCGGGCTTTTGAAAGTTGGGGACTCACATCGGAGTTCATCGACCGAATCATTTATGGACTCAGAAATACGGGGATATTCAGAAGTGTCTATCATGCCAAACTGATTTCGTTCGGATTACTTGCTGTTTCGTTGATCGGGGCTAAGGGAAAGAAAGACGAAAAGATCAATGTAAGGACGGCTTTCCTTTACATTATCACTGGGCTGTTAGTCTTCTTTTTCTGCCACTTCATACTCCTGGCTCCATTTGAGAGCATCGTCCTGGTAGGATCATATATCAGTCTTACTTCCCTTGGATACCTGCTGATACTTACTGGTGGCACGTGGCTGTCGCGTCTGATCAACGTCAATTTCAGGAAGGACATTTTCAACCGGATGAATGAGTCTTTCCCACAGGAAGAACGACTGCTTGAAAACGAATATTCCATCAACCTGCCAGCGTCCTATAATATCAAAGGTAAAAGAAGGATCAGTTGGATCAATGTGATCAACCCATTCCGCTCATTATTGGTAATCGGCACACCCGGTGCCGGTAAATCGTATTTCGTTATCAGACACATTATCACCCAGCATATTCGCAAGGCCTTTACCATGTTCATATACGATTTCAAATACGATGACTTGTCAAGAATTGCCTACAACAACTTGCTTAGGAACGCCCGGAAGTATCCTGTACTGCCAAAGTTCTATGTTATCAATTTTGAAGATCTCTCGCGTTCTCACCGGTGTAATCCGCTTGACCCAGCTACGATGGAGGACATAACTGATGCAACAGAATCTTCCCGCACGATCATGCTCGGACTCAACCGCGACTGGATCAAAAAGCAGGGTGACTTCTTTGTAGAATCTCCTATCAACTTCGTGACCGCCATTATCTGGTTTTTAAGAAAGCACGAAGAAGGCAGGTACTGCACGCTTCCACATGTAATCGAACTGATGCAACTCGATTACCCCAAACTGTTCAAACTCCTTAGAACCGAGCCGGAAATTGAAGTGCTGATTAACCCCTTTGAATCAGCTTTCCGGAATGAAGCAATGGAGCAGTTGGAAGGTCAGATCGCCAGTGCGAAGATTGGCATGGCGAGGCTGTCATCTCCACAACTTTACTATGTACTCTCCGGGAATGACTTCACCCTTGATATTAATAACTCTAAAGAGCCCAAGATCGTCTGCATGGGTAACAATCCGCAGAAGCAGCAAATATATGGTGCCGTGCTTTCGCTTTATATCTCACGGGTCATCAAGCTAGTTAACAAGAAGAGCCAGCAGAAGTGCAGCTTGATTTTCGATGAGTTTCCTACGATCTATTTCAATGGCATTGATGGTTTGATAGCAACGGCCCGTGCCAATAAAGTGGCGACTTGTTTGGCTGTGCAGGATTACAGCCAGTTGAAGAAAGACTACGGCCGTGATCAGGCTGAAGTGATCATGAACATTGTGGGCAATGTGATCAGTGGCCAAGTGGTGGGTGAAACTGCCAAACTTCTGTCAGAACGCTTTGGAAAGATCGTGCAGGAAAGAGAGAGCATTTCGATCAATACTTCCGATACTTCTATCAGCCGTTCCACACAGCTCGAATCGGCTATTCCGCCATCAAAGATTGCCACCCTTTCATCGGGTGAGTTTGTAGGTACGGTGGCAGATGATCCCGATCAAAAGATCGACCTGAAAGTATTTCATGCCGAGATATTAAATGACCATGTGGCCATCCGAAAGGAAGAAGAAAACTACAGGTCCATCCCCGCCATACGGAAGATCACGCCCTACGAAATACAGGAGAATTATTTCAGGATCAAGAAGGAGATCACCCAGATCGTAGAAGATAAACTCAATGTCAAATAGATGAAAACCGTATCGATATGGATATACTGACATACTCAAAACAACTTGAAAGCCGCATGAAGGAGCGACTGAATGAGTTCAGTGCAGACCAAGACGAGATTTTGAAAGCCGGCCATGTCCTGACTTTTATCCGCGAGATCATCGCTGAGTTGAAGCAATTCTGCAGCAGCTACAAGTTCACCGATGAATCGGAAGAGATCAAATTTTTCAAGGAGATAAAACCTGTCTTTTTGAGCCATTTCTTTTACTATAAAAAGGTATTCGAACTCAGGTTGTTTGACTCATTCAAGGATTTGAAGACAAGACAGTCGAATTACTACAAAATTCTTCAACAACTTGAGCGGTTCGTTCAGAAGAATCTTGAGTTCTATGAGTATTGCATGACCAACACCGCGTATCTCGATAAGCATTACTTCACGCGCAACCGGCAAAACCACAAATCGATTGACATGGACGAAAAGTTTTCAACGGGCTACGACACGAAGCTCGCCAAAATTCTCGCCAACGAGCTGCTGAAAAAATACATTCTTGATCTGCTCAAAAAGTCACAGGCTGATCGTTCAACCGATACATCTACAACCCTGACGTGGACGGGTTCAAAAACCGACCTCATTGAATTGATTTATGCATTGCATAGTGTTGAAGGTTTCAATAATGGCACGGCAAATATCAAGGTGATCGCCTCTGCATTTGAAGATGTGTTCAATATAAGTCTGGGTGATTACTATCGGACGTTCCAGGACATGCGAATCCGTAAGAGAAGCCAGACACCATTTTTGGACACTCTTAAAGAGAGGTTTATAAGCAGATTATATACAGAATGAGGTACTACCTTGACGAGTTGTCTGCGAAGATAGTTGATTACATTGTCAACTCAATCAAACACATCTTACTCACGATCGACCGACTTGGGTGAATAGTTATCATTCACGAGCGTCTCATTTTCCAACGTGGCCTGAAGCAATTTGTAGCTAATCAAAGCAGAACCCTTCAGTTTAATCGGCCTCTAAATAAGCATTTAGTAATGACAAATGGAATGTATGGATTATCGGTATGAACTATTATCGGCTGGCCTCCATCTTTAAAACCAAATGCCAATACAATTTTATTGTTAGCTTGCTCACTATTCTTAAAGTTTTCATAATTGTCTTTAGAATAATTAAGGGGTTTACTTTCTGCAAATAACTCTTCTGTTTCTCTGATTTTGATGGCTAACCCTTTTCTATCTTTTCGGATTTCTGCACTACATTTGTAACTTGAAAATCTTCGAAGGAAAAGCCCATAAGCTTTTGATGCAAGAGCGGCTGTCTCGAAGATAATATAGATTACAGGTGGCGATTTTTCATAGTTCTCTGAAAGCGCAAACTCAATACTGACCGCGGTGTCAATTGCGGTCTCCATGTCAATTCTAAAAAGCCTATTGACTTCTTCCTGCGGATTTGACGGAATACTACGTTTGACATCAGGGTCAATTTTTATTGTTGGGCCGTAGTAGAACTCCAAATCTCGATCTGTAATTTCCTCACGCTTTTTGAAGCTATAATGGTATTTCGTAATAATGTGGCTATAAATAGCAACAGGCTTCTCATTGACCATGTAGAAAGGGCAAAAGTGAAATTTCTTATCTCGTTCCTGTACAGATGTGAAAGAATAAAATAATGTTCCTTTCAGATTTGGTAGTGTCTTCCAGTAAACCATCTGCATTACCATTGATTGCTGAACCTTTCCATATTTTTCATACTTCACATTTTCTCTGTATTGATTGAATGCAGCATCAAGCCACTTTCGATCAGGATTTGCATAGATATATGTTGTATACGAGTTATCTTCCTCCACAACAAATGATAGGCAAATATTATTGTCTACATCATCTGGATCATTCGTGTTCCAGGATTTCAAGTAGTCAAAAAACTGTTTCCCGTATCCTTCATCCTTGTAAACAGGACCAAAATGATTCTGTAAGTCATACTGCTGTTTGTATTGTGGCTCCGGAAAAAGGTATCCGTTTGTGATCCACTGATCTTCGTCCACTACAAAATTCGGAGGAGGTTGAACTATTAATACGCTATACTCAAACACAATTTTTTCGATCATTACTTCCACTCCGAGAAGTAATATGGCAACTGAAAAATCAAGAAATGTGGGAAGAGCCAAGAGGCTTGCACTAATACCAAGACCAATAATAATACGTGAAGTCCATTTTGCAACGCTTTCAAATCTCTCATGGAGATAAATTTTGGGTAAAGGAAATTTCCATTCGACCCGAAACAACAAATTCGTATCTACGCTTAACCCTCGTATCCTAATTTTCACGTATTTTTTAAATGATGAATGCCTTACCAATATATCCAAAAAACATTTGGAACCCATACCCACAATCAATCTTCGCTACACTAAAAACCACCCACCTTGGTACCAACTTGTGAGTTTCACAATTGTCCAAATCCCATCTTCGCTTTTGTAGTTTGAGACAGTTTTTCCCTGATCTGATCGTCAGTCATTATTCTTTTAACTATGAACAACGCAAACGAAATATCCAATCTTGATTTTCCGGTAGGTCACACCGTCCGTGCATCCCTTCATGATTTGCCGGAAGAACAACAGAAAACAATCCTCCACCGGATGACGGAAGATGAGTTCGTCAGCCACCGTGTTGACATTTATCTCAAATCGCTTGAGACCGCGATGCACAACGGCTACGATGAAGCCGGTGCAAAAGAAATCGCCTTGAAAGAATGTTTGGCCGGAATCAGCGAAGGTGATGAATAAGTTCTCGAAACGGCAGGCATACGAAAAAGGCCTGGTGCTGTTGGAAGAATTGCTTACAGCAGATCGATCAGATGGCAGATTCACGGATATGCAGTTCAATGGATTTGGCGCATTGAAGGAATTACTGTTGCCAATGGACAACCGGTCTGCCTGGGGTGCGGAAGATTTACGGTATGAGCCGGAGGTCAAAAGATTCCACGAACTTTTGAAAAATGGTTTTGGCAACCGCTATGATGAAGCGGTGTCTTCCCTGAAAAACAGTATACTCACATCCTTTTATACTCCGGCATTTATCACCGAGCCTATTGTTGAAGCCATCCAACGTAACAGCGAATCTATTGACTCTATCCTTGAGCCTGCAGCAGGGACGGGAAATTTTGTGAATGCGCTGAAGAAGTATTTTCCACAAAGCTCCATCACAGCAATCGAAAAAGACCTCTTGGCTTCGGAGGCATTGAAAAAGTTACACCCGGACATTGAAGTCATTCATTCAGGATATGAGAATTTTAAGAACAGGAACTTTGATCTGGTGGTCAGCAACATTCCATTCGGAAGTACCAGCGTGTATGACGATCAGATCTTCCGCGAAGCCATCCCGGTGAAGATCAAAGCCACAACACGCATCCACAACTATTACTTCGTCAAGTCGTTCGATAATTTAAAGAGTGGTGGAATCCTCGCCTTCGTTTCTACCAATGGCCTGATGGATAGTCCGGGTAATCGCGAGATCCGGGAGCATCTGATGAAGAATGCCGATCTGATCTCAGCAGTCCGTTTGCCTAATGACACCTTTGCAGAATCAGGAACGTTTCCGGTCACAGATATTATCCTGCTTCGAAGGAACGCGCAAAAGCGAAATGCATCGCCTTCGGAAAACCTTTTCATTGAGTCGGAGAAAATTAATGTGCCCGATGACAAGGGATTATCAGTTGAAGTCAACATCAATGCCTACTACAAACCCAACAGCGGGAATGCCCTCGGTACATTCACAGCCGGTGGACAGTACCAGCGCGACTCGCTCAATATGCTTCGGAGGGAAGGGTTTGGTGAGAATGATTTCCGCGATTCTATCGCTCAGCTAATCGATGATGGTTTCCGCCAGTTGGAACATAAGGTCGTCGCTAAGAAAGTAGCCGAAGATGAATCGACTATTTCGTCAGCCATTGTTTTGCCGCTCAATCACCCTGACTACGACATCCTGAAAAGAGGAAACCTGGTCATCCACCATGGAAAAGTGGGTATCATCGACTACTCGGGAATAGAAAAGATCATCAATCCTGAACCAGTTATTAAGGACATCGACCATGCCTTTCATTTTACAGGGCTGCGCAACAGTCTCGTGCGGCTCGTTCAATCCGAACTGGATGGTGATGAGCCAAAGATGAAAGCACATCGTGCAGAGTTGAACAATCAGTATGACCTGTTTACATTTCGCTACGGAAACCTGAATCTTCCTTCGAATAAAAAGTTAATTCTCTTCGATGCGGAAGGATTTAAAGTTCTCTCGCTTGAACGCCTTGCAAATGATCGCTATGTCAAAGCCGATATATTTTCAAAGCAGGTCAACAACGTTCAGAAGACGTTTGCCAAACCGGAATCACTTAAAGACGCTGTCCTTCTTTCGCTGAATGCGCATAACGGTGTCAATGTAGAATTCATTTCTTCATTGATGCAGAAGAGTAAGGATGAGATCATCCGTGAGGGTTTCGACCAAGAACTTTTGTTCCGCAACATCGAAAGCCGGGCAAGCCAGTACGTTACCAAAGATGAGTTTCTTAGCGGAAACATTGTGCAGAAGATCGAAGCTTGGGAAAAGATAAAGGACTCCGAACGAAGGAATGCATTCCCGGAACTGACAGACAAGGATATCGACACACACCTCGAACGGTTAAAAGAAGTACAACCCGTATTCCTGAAGCGCGAGCTTATCGACATCAACCTGGGCGAACGCTGGATACCCATAGACATCTATGAAAGCTTTGCTGAACACTTGTTCAAAGAGAAAACGCAACTCAAATATTTGGAATCAGCCGATCAATTTCTTGTGAATGTATCACGGTACAGCAACGAAGAGAGCATCATGTATGCAGCCACCATCCATAATGGCAGGATCTCCGGTAGCAAGATCATGGAGTATGCCATGGCCGATACCCAACCTTACTTGCAGATCAGGATTGACGGTACCAATCCTCCACAATACAAACCCGACCAGGATGGTATGAAGAACGTAGAGATGAAGATCAAACAGGTGAAGGATGAGTTTGAGAATTTCCTAAGTACACGACAGGACATTGCAGGCCGAATTGAAGAACTGTACAACCGGAACATCAATAACGCAGTAAGGCGTAACTATGACGGCTCACACCTCCAACTGACCGGACTGAAACACTTTGCGCTGCGCACGCATCAGAAAGATGCCATCTGGATGCTGCTTCAGCAGGATGGCGGCATTGTTGACCACAAGGTCGGTGCCGGGAAAACATTAGTCATGGTCTCAGCCGCAATGGAAATGCGCAGGCTCGGCATTGCACAAAAGCCGTTGATCATTTGCATGAAGGCTAATGTAACCGATGTAGCCAAAGACTTCCTGAAAGCCTATCCTTCAGCAAAAGTCCTTGCGCCTGACCCTCAGAAGGATTTCACAAAACAGAAACGGCAGCGGCTCTTCGCCAGCATTGCCTCTAACGACTGGGATGCCGTGATCATGACCCACGATATGTTTCAGGCAATCCCTCAGTCACCGCGCGTGAAGAAAGAAATACTGGAACAGGAGTTGAAAAACCTTGAAGATGATCTGAAAGCAGTATCGGAAGATCGTTCATTGTCGAAACGAGTATTGAAAGGACTTGAGGGACGAAAGCAAAATTTAAAAGTGAGGCTTGAGATCGCCAATGCAGCAATCAGGCGGGATGAGAATATACTGGATTTCGAAAAGATGGGTTTCGATCACATTTTTGTCGATGAGAGCCAGGCGTTCAAGAATCTTCACTTCACTACTCGCCATCAGCAAGTTGCAGGGTTAGGCGATCCTACCGGTAGTCAACGGGCACTTAATCTCGAACTTGCGATCCGTACCATTCAGGAGAAAAAAGCCGGAGACAAAGGCGCAACGTTCTTGTCAGGTACTACGATCAGCAACAGCCTCGTTGAATTGTATCTGCTCTTCAAATATTTACGACCCGATAAACTGAATGAACTGCACATCAACTCCTTCGATGCGTGGGCAAAGATGTATGCCAGGAAAAGCTCCACTTATGAATTCACCGTGACGAACGAATTAAAGTTGAAGGAGCGTTACCGGGAATTCATTAAAGTCCCGGAGTTGGCGCGGTTTTATGCAGAAATCACACATGTCATTACCGATGGCAATCTGAAGATCGAAAAGCCACGTGTTGAAAATATCGTGGTTAATATTGATCCCACTGAAGACCAGCAAGAGTACACACAAAAGCTCATCAATTTTACCAAGACAAAAAATCCCGCCTACGTTGACCTTGTATTCGGTGAAAATGAAAAGAATGCGTTCATGCTCATTGCCACCAACCTCGCCCGCAAGATGAGCATTGACATGCGCCTGATCAACTCGCTCAAATATGCGTTCGAGCCGGATGGGAAGTTGGCAAAGATGTGTGAAACCGTTGCCTCGGAATACAAAGACAGCGAACGTTACAAGGGGACACAACTCATCTTCAGCGACATCGGTACACCGGATGGAAGTGGCTTCAACCTGTATACAGAAATCAAGCGCGTCTTGGTTGAACAACATGGGCTTCCACCTGAAGACATTCAGTTCATTCACGATCACGACTCCAAAACCAAAAAGGAAAAGTTGTTCAAAGATGTCAACAATGGTAATGTTCGTGTGCTGATCGGCAGTACAAAGAAACTGGGCACAGGTGTTAACGTGCAGGAAAGGGTCATTGCCATGCACCATCTCGACATACCCTGGCGGCCGAGTGATTTTGAACAACGCGTTGGTCGTGGTGGTAGACAGGGCAACAGGACAGCGAAGGAGTTCCGGGAAAATACAGTCCGGAACTATGTCTATGCTGTCAACCGTACACTAGATGCCTACCAGTTCAATATTCTTTCGAATAAACAGAAATTTATCAGCCAGATTAGGAACAGTTCCATTGACCAGCGTAAGATCGATGAAGGTGCGCTCGATCAGGAGGGTGGTATGAACTTCGGAGAATACGTTGCCCTTCTCAGTGGCAATACTGATCTGCTGGAGAAGGTGAAGCTGGAAAAAAAACTATACGACCTCGAACGCAGCTACCAGGTCTTTTTAAAACGAAAATCGGAAGCTTCGTTCTACATCGATATGAACACCCGCGACATGAAACAAAAAGAGTCTGCATTGGTGAAACTGGAGTCCGACTGGAAACCGATTCAATCCATCGATATTGAAAAGGTACCAGTAGTTATTGGTGGCAAAGAAATTGAAGATAAAAAAGAGGCCGGTGAGCAATTACATGCAACTATTGCGCAGTTAAGACAGAATGGCGTTGCCAAAGAAACGGAAATAGCGAGGCTGTTGGATTTCAAACTCCTTTACAATCCGGTTCTGTCGAAAGTCTACGTTTCCGGTCCATCCGGGATGATCTACAATTATGCCGATGGAAAGGTCAATGAGAATCCTGCCCTGGCAGGCCGCTACATGACCGACTCCATCAAACGGATTCCCAAAGTAGTCGACAACACGAAAGAATCTATCCAAACTTTTCAAAAAAAGATCGATACCTACAAGCACGAACTAACCCTCGACTTCAAGGAAAAATCACTCATCCAGGATTTGAAACACCAGATTGACCAGCTATCCTCTCGGTTGGAGAAGGCCTTTTCGCGGGAGCCAGCGTTAAGTCCTTCAGTTGTCGAAGATGGTGCACCTGAATCTGAAAAGACTTTTATGAGGCCGAAGCGAAAAATCAGAATTTAACTCAACGCTACTTTGGACTTGGCATGAAGCTCCACCACTTCTTTCTTAAGTTTGTTCACATCTCCAGCCGAGGTATTGTCCGGAATACGAGCAACTGTTTCCATAATAGTTTCTATTTCATTTGATTTTACAAGAATTTCTTCTCTGGCATAGTTCAATATTGCAAGCCAATTGTAATACTGATTTTTAATGTCCTTCGCTTTTTCAATTGCTTCCAAGTACAAGCTTCTGCCCATGTCTGGAACACCACTTCGAAAACATAGTAACCCTCTTGTTGCCTTTAGACAAATTTTTGTTATGTCGGCAGCACCCGTTGGGTTATCGGTAAGGAGATTCATAAATTTCATTGCCTCCTCTATTTTGTTTTCAAGAGCCAGCGAATAAACAAGGTTGTTGATTATTTGAGGATCATTTGGATGAGAAATTAACCCTGCTTTGAGAAAGCCACGAGACGTTTCTTGATCATTTAAGAAAGAGTTGGCAATGTGGGCTCCCAGCATTACAGGCCTTTTGGAAAAAGGCATATCCAAAAACCATCTGAAAGTATTATCAATACATTCAGTTAAATGATTACTATGAAAATTCTCAAGAGCTTGAGCCTCAAAATTATGCTTTACGTGAAATTCATTGATGTCAATTCTCAATGACGGCTCCTTGGATGAAGCCCATTCGATTTGGGCAAGTGAATTGTCGTTAGGAGCCAATAAAGACTTCTTAAAGAATTGCTTGCTTTTCTTAAGACTGCCATCAATGAGTTCTACTGTTCCGATGGCGCTTGCAAGTTCCGTAATGTTAGAGGATGAAAAGTTGTTTGAGTTAAGCATTTCAAACCCTTTTTTCAAAAACCTTGACGACCGTCCTCTTAAGGTCGCTAGCGAAATCTCCGCAGATGTAATCCAAGGGTCTATACCGGCAAGTGAAGTTTTACGCAAGATATCATGAGCGATACCAATTTCATCATAGTGTGCAAAGAGCCGGGACCCACACCGGAGTATGAATCGATTGTCTGGTGATAAATTTAAAGCGATATGCATTGCACGTAGAGCTTTTTTTTCTTGCCCTACTATTGAATAATTTCTTGCCAATTCCACATAGAAAATGGGATTATATGGGAATCCAATGATAGCAGCCTTTATTTCTTTAATTTTATTCCATATCAGTTTTGGATCAACCAAACTTGCAAATTCACTGATAGTTATGTTTTCTAGTTTGTCTGTTAATAGCTTGTCATTGCTGGTTACAAATCTTTTAGCCAGTGATATCTGCGGCAATGTTGAACTTGCGCTGTTACCAAGAATAAACTGAGCAGCCTCTAATACATGTTCGTTATTGGCTATACCATTCACTATTGCAGAACTTAGCAAGTCTCCGGCATGAGGAATTGTTTTATTATGAGACCAATCTTCAATGTATTCATCAATAGATATGAGGCTCCGGATTGGCTGTTTGTTGACGCGCCCAATATTATTATCAAGCTCACCCAACACCGCAGTTTTCTTGAAACTGCGCCAGTTTGGAATGACTCTTCGATCCTTATTTTCAAAAATATTTGCCACCGTTATTTCATAATATTAAGTTCTGCTCTTCTGAAGAGCAAATCAAATTTTGAGACAAACCGTTCAAGGCTATATCCGTTGCCTCTTTGTGAAATGTCAATTGGATGGCCTCTTTTCTCTGGGAATGGAAAGCAGAGGTATTCAATTGTTTGCGTAAGTTCTGATCTGAAAAACTCATTCTCTATACATTGACCAAATTCAGATAAGGCTTTAGAGAATGCGTCAGCTAAGTACGGTTTTATTTGTGCGAAGTCACCTTGCCAACTTTCAGGTCGAAAATTTGGTTCAAGATTTTTCATCAATAATGCAGACATGCTAATTCCGCTAAAGTAGAATACAACCATACTTCCAAGTAGGTAACAGTCAGTTGCAAAAACTCGTTTATGCCAATCATTTTCGTAATAGGCGTACATGATTTCGGGCGGAGCATAGTTAGCATCACCAGTGAATGTATAGTCGCTGTATGGACTATTCAAAGTTTTGCAAAGGGACCTTCCGATATCACCAAGTTTTGATTTGCGATTGAACAACAAAATATTGGAAGGTTTTATGTCCTGATGTGAGACTTCGATCTGATGCAATTGTCTAAGCCCCACAGCGATGTCGTGTAGTGAGCCAAGTTTCCAAGCAAAGTCCAGTTGGTCAGAGAAAGCCAACTGCATTCGAACGTCACCATCAGCAAGATCAAAAATTAAATACGGAACGAACGAATATGTGAAACCTTCTACGTGTTCCTCGCTGGCCTCTCTTACAAAAGCGATTTTAGTAACATGCTGGTTCTTACAGTGGTTTGACAGGTCTCGTTCATATTTATAAGCACTCGTCATTTCACTGATTATATCAACCACTGAACGCGTTGGGTCTTCCATTTTCGAAAGGCCCAAAAATCTGTTAAAATCAAAAGCCTTTAGGAAACACAACTCTCCATCTTTTTCAACCTTATAGCAGACAGAAAAAAAAGAGCCAGTTGAATTGGCCGTCTTAGTAATTTTTTCGACCACCTTCCATCCTGATTTAAGCGTTAGGCCAAGTAGATTGTGCGCTGCGTTATCCTTCATTTGACTATAATTTGGTTTGTCAATTTATGTTTATTGTCGCACTTGTTCAACGTGATCTGCCATGATAAATCCATTCTTCCCCAATTCTGTTGAGTAATCTCCAAGAATAGAAGTCCGAATATTTTTGAGACTTCTAAGACGGACAACAATAGATTCAAATCTTAATCCACCATGAAGGGCTCTTAATACTTCACTCACTACCAACGCGGATGCAACCGCTCCGACAAAGGAAGCAGACATTGCCTTGCTAGCAAGGTTAGTTACAAGAACGCCACATTCTTCTTTTTTCACTTCGTTTTGAATGGCATCAATTAGCGCCTCATTTATATTTATATTGTTCTCAGTTTCATCTCCCCAAATATCCGATGGCGTTTTATTTGCACCCGGAAAAGTATGTGTAATGATCGAGTCAAAATCGGAAACTCCACTTCCGATTGCCGACTCTACAACAAGGTCAAAACCACTTCCTTCAAGGGGTAATCTCGATTTGGCGTTGTCAAAGCCGCACAAAGCAAGATATGGTTCTTCGTCTGTTCGTATTGTGGTTGAATCATATTTACGTTCGGTAATCGTTGTCACAAAACCAAAAGTCTCGAGCCAATTCGCACAATGCCTTGTCTTTCGAGGTGAAGAATTTTGCTTATCAGTCAGCAGCCCGGCAGAATAGTTCCCATCTGTTATTCGATCAAAGTCTTGAAGAAGCGGGTTGAAATCTTCTGGTTTAGCATACGGCATCATGCTAAGCGTCCAAGCGTATGCTTGTCCAAGGTGACCAAGCCCAAGAAGCCAAACTCTTTTTGGTAGATACTTAAGCTTTGGGCCTTGTGCTTCCACAGATGTCCAACTTAGATCTGGCCGCCATAATGATACCCCATTCGAGTGATCACACGATGATGGATTGAGATTAGTTTGCTTCATGAAAACGGCAGAGACGGCAATAGCACCTCCTAAAATTCCGCCCAGCGCGAAGTCAACATTTTGGCTTAAATTTATCTTATCAATTCCATTTGATATACCTCCATTCCAACCGTTGCAAACTACTTCAATTGAATTGTCATCGATTGATGCAGGTAAACCCAGATGGATTGAAAAATTCTTTCCAATTTCTGTTTCAGAAATAACAGTTGCTCCGAGATCCCTAACGGCTGTGTTTAAGTTAGAGGAAAATGGCCATGGTAATACCAAGGCCACATCATCGGGCATGGCGACATTTACCCCACCCAAAAAAGCTCGCTTTCCAGTATTCACAATGGTAAGCAGAGCAGCTTGCAGGCTTACTGACTTTCGAATTGATTCTCCGCACTTCACATATAATTTGAGCGAACCCAAGATTTTCAAAGCGTCTTGATATGAGCACTTATTTTTTTCAATGATACCCAACGCAAGTCGGTTAAGATTATCTTCCGTTAAGCTCGTATTCATTTTGAAAGCCTCACCCGTCCTCCTTTAGGTTTTATTGTTTTCCATTTCTTGTCACCTTTATACTCATAGACACCGGCATCCGTAAGTGTTAGATTTTTTACCTGAGCATATTCAGGAAGAATAATTGCAATATGTCCTGATTGTGCGATCATTGGATGATTTGAATCTGACCTACTTTGACCCACCCACTCACCGGGATGAGTATGGACATCCGCAAGAACAGTTAGCCCCTTCTCTTTACACAATTGCCATAGAGGAACGTAGCCACTCCCATCAAACGTGATTATTCCATGATCCAAACAGTTGGGATCAAGGTCGTCATAGCATACATATTCGGATATCAGATTTCCGCCAACTTTTCCAAGAAGAAATGCACCGCTCTCGCGCTCGCCATCTCCTCTTTTCCGCAGATCGTGGATCAATTCCTCCCACACTGAATCCACTATTATTAACTCCTTAACTGTTGGCATAATCATCTGAGTTTAAAAGATCATAAATGAATAGGAGATACTTAACTATTGTGAAATCAGATTTCCAATAGTAGTCTGGGTGGTCAGTCTTCCAATTGTCGTGACCGGCTATTGCTATTCGGTCACAAGGACAATAAAGTGCCTCCTTCTTCCATCCTGGATTAAAGACTTTTGAAACATAGGTTGACCCTTTGGGCCATTTAGAATCTTCCAGTATTGCTTTCTTCTCCTCATCCCAAATACAGCATGTGGGAGGTGTCGATGGATAGTCGTTGAGATCAAATCGAAAAGAGAAAAAATCTGGGTTGTCCTTTTTGGCCCTTGCTCTTATCCTGATGATGACCTTTGGCCATTCCGGGAAATCCTCGTTAGACAGGATTTCCCAGCGGCCTTGGTCAACACCATTTTGGAACGGAGCTTCACTCACATGTTTTTTGAACATCCCCTTATCGACACTCATCCCTGTACTTGTTTCTTTGGCGTTAAGTAAAGAGAGAGGTGACAAGCCGGATAATTCACGAATGAACCGATATGGTCATCGTCCTGAAGAATCTCCCCTTGTCCATTGCCTGAACGAAGGACAAGATTGCTCGCATCAGAGTCTGATATCTTGAACTCCTTGATCGCCTTTTTAAAAACCTTCTCGGCTTTGGTTTGTGGCGGGAAGCTGAATTTCTCTTCGCGACCATTATAGGTAACAGTTACCTCTACTTTCCTGCATCGGTGGCAGTGGACGTGCGACCTCTTGTCGATCTTTTTCGAACCCGCAGTTGATGACCTGTCTAACGGGTTGTCATCATCATCCGCGTAACATTCTACCGGGGCGTCCTTGGTTGAAGCAACTCCGGTGATTGCCTCAAACTCCTTAATAATCTCAGAAATCTTTGTTTCTGAGTCAATTTCGATGAATTTGGTCTCCTTGAGGCCTTCACCGTGTACGTAGATTTGTTTATCTTTTTTCATAACGGCTCAAATATAGCAATGCTAAGTATATCAAGCAATCACTTAGCAAGAAAAATTATACTTAGATTTATAATTAGCAATGCTTGCTTTACTTAGAATGGGTGGGTATCTTTGCAGGCGGAATCAGGCGGAAAAAATTAACCACCATATATATGGAAACCCAGAAATCATTAGGTGAAAAACTAAAGGATGCTAGGGAAACACAGGGA
>DDTF01000033.1 GCA_002345965.1 Flammeovirgaceae bacterium UBA2371 | reverse complement strand
ACTACAAACCAGACTTTGTCCAGCCCTCCGTTTTGCAACATGCTATTGGCTATAATAAGGTGCCCAATGTGAATGGGGTTAAAGGATCCGAAAAAAAGACCAATTTTATTCTTAGGCTTCATAAAGAACTCTAAGTATTCTTAAAATCATCATAAAGAGCTTGTGCTCGCATTTTTGATTTTTCCAGATCATCGTTAAGCAAAACGACATCAAACTTGTCTTCAAAGCCCATTTCAAACTTCACCTTGAAAAGCCTTCTGGAAAGGCTTTCTTCTGTTTCTGTGCCTCTATCTTTCAAACGCTCCGTTAGTACTTCCATAGAAGGTACTTTTACAAAAACAGACAGCGCCTTATCACCAAAATACTTCTTTAGATTCACCCCTCCTTTCACATCAACATCAAAAATCACGTTCTTGCCCTCATTCCAAATGCGTTGTATTTCTGATTTTAACGTACCATAAAAATTTCCTTCATATACTTCTTCCCATTCAATGAATTCGTCATTATCTATCTTTTGTTTGAAAGTTTCTGGTGTAAGAAAGTAATAATCCTTACCATCTTTTTCAGTTCTTCCACGTTTGTCACGCGTTGAAGCAGACACAGAAAAATCCAAATCAGAATTGTTGTTGAGGAGAAATCTGACAAGCGTGGTTTTGCCTGAACCGGAAGGGGCTGAAAAAATAATTGCTTTTCCCGCCATCAAGAGATGGAATTCACCTGACGTTTGATCTTTTCTACCAAATCAGCCGGAACGGGATTGCCACTGCATTTTGTTTTAAGCAGTTGTTTGATCTGCATGTCCAATTCATGTGCTTTGTAGCAGGGCAAACATTCATCCATGTGTTTTCTGAAATACTGCTGTTGTTCTTCAGTGGCATCGCCATCTAAAATGGCTTGTAACATTTCGAGGCATGAAATCTTGTTGCCAGATGAACCAGCAAAGGGATTGTCGAGAAGGCTCATAAGCTAAGGATTTTTATAACCCATTTTTTTTGCGTAGACACTCAATTTATCTTTAAGTAAATTTCTTGCTCTATGGAGTCTGCTCCGAACAGTTCCAATTGGAATGTCCAGAATTTTTGCCATTTCATCGTACTTAAATCCTTCCAGATCGCACAAAATTATTACCGTCCTAAAATCAACATCCAATGAATTCAACGCATTGGATATTTCATCACCGATCATGTCTTGCAGCGACTCTACTCTTAAGTCAGTAGTAATCTGCCTGTCTACATCATCGGAATTGTAGTAACTCTCAACCTCCTGATAGTCAACTTTTGAGGGTTCTTTACTCTTCTTTCGATAATCGTTAATGAAACTGTTTTTCAAAATTCGAAACAGCCATGCTTTTGCATTAGTTCCTTTTTGGAATGATTCTATAAAACGATAGGCCTTGAGATAGGTATCTTGAACAAGATCTTTGGCATCATCCTCATCTAAAGTAAGTCGATATCCAAAGTTGTACATGGAGTTGATATGAGGCAAAAACTCATTATTGAACACCTCCACCTTCTCTTTCTCAGTATATTTTTGACGCGGGGTTTCTTCCATAAAGAGTCAAAAATAACAAAAGAATGGGAGAAGGATCAGATGATTTTATAATTGCGGAATTCGCCCATGCGCCAGCCGGTAAGCCTCTCTATCAGGCGTTTTGCCCTATCTTTCAACTTCAGACTGTTTTTCGTGATATCATGGTCAAATTTCCAGTTCATGGCCTCAATTCTTGGTTTCATAACCATTGGGTGAGTGCCCTCAAATGGCCTCAACGCATCTATTCCGGTGTAATCAAAAGATTCTGCAGTGCCTACATGTTTATCGATCCATGCGTCATCGAAGTAGAAGTGGTTAAAGGATCTCCTTTTACCCTGCATCTTTCGAGGATCCCTTACCCAACCATAGTGATAAACGTAGGCGTTGATAAGTTTTGCTTTAATTTTGATATTCGGCCTTTTTCTAAACCCCTGCGCATCTTTATAGGAGGTTATTGAGTGGTCATTCTTAATGATTCTCACTTCCCTTCTGTACCATCGATATGCATCACCCACGTAATCATACGAACCATAGAAATGGAGGTAATTAAATAATAGCCCTTCAACGCTTTTATCATCTTTGTATTTTCTCAGTGCCTGGCTAATGGCGTCATGGTATTTTTCATGTACCACTTCATCCGCTTGTATATAAAATGCCCAGTCCGAATCAGGTGAAATGCTACTGAATGCCTTATTTGTTTCTAAGGCAAATGTTTGACCTCCCTCACGAAGTGAATCATCCCAAACCGTATCCAATATTTTGATCTTGGGCGAATCGATGGACTGTATCAATTCTCGTGTTGCATCGGTTGAATTTCCAACTGCCACAACAAATTCATCACATAAAGGAAGAATCGATGTTATGGCTTCGACTACAGGATAGTCGTATTGAACCGCATTGCGCACGAATGTGAAGCCGCTTACTTTCATTATGAAGCCTCACTAAGTGAAATATACTTACCAATGCCATTCTCGCAGCTGGTCAGCTGTTCGGATATCGCCCTTTCCAATATAAGATCATTCTTTCTAAGCGCTTCTCGCGAACTTTCTTTATGGTATAAATGATAGCCAAAGCCAGCAAACTTTAAATGCTTACGAAGAATACCGATGTTTTTTAACCTAACTGCAAATTCCGAATCCTCTCGCCCCCAGCCCACAAAATCCTCGTTGAAGCCATTCACTTTGATAACGTCACTTTTCCAAAAAGACAGATTAGCTCCTCTTATCCTATTTGGTTTATTGCTATAAAAAGACATCAGTGATGAGAGAAATGGAGAGTGTATGGTATTAAAACGATTGGTTATACCCTTAGTAAAGAATCCAAATCGCACTCTTTTGGACTTCAATACCTCTTGAGTTAAATCAGACTGGAGCAACACCCTGGAACCTTGTATGAACTGATTCAATCGGGCATTTCTCTTGTGGCTGCTTATGAATTGTTCACTCATGATAATGTCACCATCTATCATGACTATATATTCACAGTTAGCCATGGCAATGGCTTTGTTTCTTATTGTGGCCAGTCTGAATCCCAAATCTTCGTGCCAGCAATGTAAAATTGGCATTGGAAGTATTTCATTGTACTTCTCAATTAATGCTCTTGTTTTTTCCCCTGAGCCATCATCTGCAACGATAATTTCATCTGGCAATTCAGTTTGTTGCAGCACGCTCAGCAAAGTTAATTCCAATGCATCTTCTCTATTGTAAGTTGAGATAATAAGTGATGTGCTGATGTCATTGTTGGCCTCCCTTAATTTAGAGTACTTATAGAAAACAAAATTGGCATTACACACGGAAATTAAAAGCCCCTTATATCCATCGACTATACCTCTTTTCAGGAAAAAGCTTTTAATGAAAGCAAATGTAGTCTTGTAAAAAATCTTAAATCCAGAAGATCGAACTTTATATCTATGCTCCCTGGCGTATATATCCGAGTAGCGTTGTATCTTCTCCAGAAATTGCGTGATATTATCATACGCATGATGCAATAAGTCACCCCTAAGATGTCTTGAAGTATAACTACCATTAATCTCTACCCGCTCGTGAATACCCTGCCCTTTCCAAACTCCTCTTCCTTTTTTCCACAATCTCAGTTTAGTATCCGGGTACCAACCACACGTCCTTATCCATTCACCTGCATAGCTGGATAATCGGTTCATGGTATACCCATCTACATCCAGGCTTTCTTTTGCTTTTAGTATTGATGCTGTAAGCTCGGTTGACAGGTATTCATCTGCATCCAGCGATAAGATAAATTCAAATTTTGCCAAAGAGGCTGCAAAATTTTTCTGATTCGCAAAACCTAAAAATTCGTTCTGAACAAAGACAACTTCCTTCAACTGGCAGATCTCTTTCGTTGAATCAGATGAATAACAATCTACTACAATGATCTCATCTGCAACTGGCTTCAGCGAATCGATACATCGGCCAATATTTGATTCTTCATTGAAAGTGATAACTACTGCACTGATCCTATTGCTCATTTTATAAGAATTGAAATACAAAGGTCTTGTTTGATTCAAAACAAAACAAGCGCAAAACCCTAAAAGCCTTATAATCATAAGGCTTTTAGGGTTTTTTTAACTTTTATTTTCTGTCTGCAACTACACTTTGTGTCTTTACCAGATTAATGAATTCCAGCCTGTACCCTTCCTTGTCAACCCCTCGGGCATTTTGTGCCAATTGAATAACCTGTTCCACATGATAACCTTCAATAAACTCTGATTCCCTAAGCATCATCCCGAAAGCCGCCACCGCTGCAGACCACCTGAAGTTGTTTGAAGTATTTTCCACTGCCACTTCGTTGTCGACCAAAGTGCGGGTAATCAGTTTACTTGTTTCCTGTTTGGGATCCTTGTAGCGAAATTTTACAGTCAGCAATTCACGTGATGTAGTAGACAGTGTATTAGGTTTAGGGTTTTGATACTTTAATTGGTCTGTCTTAAAATAATCACTTTCTACACCAACCGGAATCACCTCGTATAGAGCTGTTACGGTATGACCCGACCCCAAATCACCCGCATCCTTTTTATCGTTATTAAAATCTTCGTGACGGAGTACTCGGTTTTCATAGCCAATCAAACGGTAAGCCTGCACCTTGGTTGGATTAAACTCAATCTGAAGTTTCACATCTTTGGCGATGGTAAATAGTGTTCCCCCGAATTCGTTGACCAAAACCTTCTGCGCCTCCAAAATATTATCGATGTACGCGTAATTTCCATTTCCCTTGTCGGCTAGAATTTCCATTTTAGAGTCTTTGTAGTTACCCATTCCATATCCTAGCACTGTCAAGAAAATTCCATCATTGCGCTTTTCTTCAATAAGTCTTTCCATAGAAGCATTGCTGGATTCCCCAATATTAAAATCACCATCCGTTGCAATGATTACTCTATTGTTTCCCTCTTCTCTAAAATTTTCCTTTGCGACCTTGTAAGCCAATTGGATTCCTGCTCCGCCTGCTGTGGATCCTCCTGCTTGTAGTTGATCCAGAGCATCTATAATTTGTTCTTTGCAAGCTCCTGAGGTCGAGGGAAGCACCAGACCTGCAGCACCAGCATAAACTACAATGGCTACACGATCTTGTGGTCTCAGTTGATTGACCAATAACTTAAATGATGCCTTTAACAATGGGAGTTTATTGGCGCTTGACATTGACCCAGAAACGTCAATAAGAAAAACTAAATTGGAAGCAGGTAAATTCTCAGTGGGGATCTTCTTTCCCTGAAGACCAATATGCACCAATTTATGTTTCGCATTCCATGGAGCTGAAGCTACTTCTGTATAGATTGAAAACGGATCATTGTTCTTCGGTAATGGATAATCATACTGGAAATAATTAATCATCTCTTCTATCCTTACTGCATCCTTAGGTGGTCGTTGCCCATTGTTGATAAATCTGCGGATATTGCCGTAAGAGGCTGCATCAACATCAATTGAGAAGGTAGACAACGGATTTTGTAATGCTGAATGAAATATGTTTTCATTGATGCCATCATATTCTTCTGTATTCCATTCCGGTTGCTGCCAATCCTGATAAGCGAGTGCTTGTGCTTCTCCTGCTAACGATTTGTTTCTTCTTTCATATTCCATTTGTGGTTTGGAGTGTACTTTTTCAGGCACCTTCAATTCTACAATAGCTGGGTTTGAGGACACTGAAAGCGCTACATTAATGGTATTTGAACTTCCAATTTTTACTTCTTTTTTTTCAAAACTAGAGTGTGTGAATACCAGCACTCCTCCAGCAGCCGGAGCTTCAATGAAATATTTTCCCTGTCGATCTGTAATTGTTGAAACCCTGGTAGACTTTAAAGAAACCACTACATCTCTTAATGGTAAACCATCCTGAGAGGATACAGTACCTGTGATTTTTCTGATTTGTCCTTCAGCCATTGCAATGGTTGCAAAGACGAAAACTAACAAAGCAATAATTCGATTTTTCATGACATTTTGTGTTTGATACACAGTTAGGATGCTGATTCCATCGTAATTCCATAAAATTTTCAGAATTAAATTAAATTGAGGCATGTTCGTAGGCACAGGGTCATCCAATAGCAGCGATGAGGAACTGATAGCACAGTTTCGCTCAAGCAATGATATGGCTGCCTTGGCAGAATTATTTACCCGCTATAGTGCGCTTGTTTATGGCGTTTGTCTTAAATACCTCAAGGACAGGGATAACGCCAAAGATGCTGTTATGCAAGTCTTTGAAAAACTTAACAAAAGCTTGAAAGCGCATCAAATTGAACATTTTAAGAGTTGGTTATATATAACCAGTAAAAATCATTGCCTGATGCAATTAAGAGCCAAAAAAAAGATCATTATGGAAGAAATCAGGGAAGACTTTATGGAAAGTCAATTGTTTTTGCATCAAGAGACTGAAGACCTTCGGGGAGAAGACCTCTTGAAACTTGAAAAGTGCATTGAACAACTCAAAAATGGTCAAAAAGATTGTGTTCAGTTATTTTACATAAAAGAAATGTGTTACAAAGAGATTGTGAATAACACTGGCATTGAATTGAACAAAGTCAAAAGCTATATACAAAACGGTAAAAGAAATCTGAAAATTTGCATGGAGCAAAGTGAGTAAACAAAATAACGATATTGAAAAATACCTTAGAGGAGAACTTAGCCCTAAGGAAATGCATCAGCTTGAAATGAAGGCACTGAATGATCCTTTTTTGGCTGAAGCACTTGAAGGCGCTGACTCAATTGAGTCTAACGATTTTACAAATGATGTTGCTTCCATTAACCGGAAAATCAAAACCAAGACTGCCAAAAAATATTATTGGCCACTTCGTATAGCGGCATCTTTGTTACTACTTGTTGCAGTTACCTACTTAGTCATTAGGAATAGTCCTGAATCCGATCTGTTGGCACTGGAAAAAAGTTCTCAAACAAGGGGAGATTCGATAGTGAATGAACAGGAAACCAAAAGCGAACAGCAACTCTCCCCTGATACTGTTACTAAAGAATCCAAGCTGAATGAAGAGACCTTATTGAGTTTAAAAACTGAAGACAAACCCAAAGCGAATACGGCTGTAAAACCCGATGAAATAAAAAATCAAAGCCAACCTCAGGAGACAGACAAGATTCCTAAACCGGCTTTAGTGACAGAAGCCGATGTAATGACTGAAGACAAGGAAGTCGGTGCTGAAAAAACGAGTGAAACTGAGCTAGCCCATATAAATGAAGCCGAAAAAATAAAAGAGCAAAGGACTGAAACTAGAAGAGCCAAATCCGAGACACTCAAAAAGAGCTCCCCTAGTTCGCTCTCCGGTGCCAGCAGCGATAGCGCAATACCCGTAGACCATAGTACAACAACAGCAAAACCTTCTATAGACTATGAAGAATACCTTAAATACCTTAAAGCTAATGTCAAGTACCCAAAAGCAGCCGCAGACAATAATATAATTGGGGAGGTGATTGTGAGCTTCCTTGTTAATAGTGATAGCACTTTATCAGATTTTAAAATCGATAAAAGTATTGGATTTGGCTGCGATGAGGAATTAATACGAGTGATCCAATCGGGGCCTGTCTGGACACCTGGTTTAATAGAAGGTCGTCCAACTCAAGAGCGGGCATCCGTTTCTTTTATTTTTAACCGTCTAAATTAATTTTACTCATAGTTATTTGAGCATTTCATTTATTATCTACTTTTAGGGCCAATCCCAAATATCTCATTATGGCAAATGCCTTGTTTCAGAAGAAACCAATGGAAGTATTGCAAGCCGAATCTGGCAGCAACAGCTCACTTAAAAGAACACTTTCACGAACCAACCTCATTGCACTTGGAATAGGCGCAGTAATTGGCGCTGGTATTTTCGTGCTTACAGGTCAGGCCGCTGCTCAATATGCCGGACCAGGTGTTGCCATCTCTTTTGTTGTTTCAGCAATGGCCTGTGCGTTTGCTGGATTGTGTTATGCTGAGTTTGCCGCCATGATCCCTATTGCGGGAAGCGCCTACACCTATGCTTATGCCACCATGGGTAGAATTGTGGCCTGGATCATTGGCTGGGCATTGATCCTTGAGTACCTTTTTTCTGGCGCAACCGTTGCTGTAGGTTGGTCTGGTTATGTGGTTAATTTTTTAGCTACCTATGGAATTGAAATACCTCCTGCATTAGCTAGTGCGCCCATCGCTTTTGATGCCCAGAACAACATGAGCTTTACTGGTGCATTCATTAATCTTCCTGCTGTTTTGATTGTACTTGTTATAACTATACTTCTCTATCGCGGAATCAAAGAATCAGCTAACTTCAACAACTTCGTAGTGATTCTAAAATTATCCGTCATTGCCTTATTCATATTGTTTGGATGGGCCTATATCAATTATGACAATTGGACTCCTTTTATCCCTGAGAACACTGGTAATTTTGGTCAATTCGGGTGGACAGGAGTGTTTCGGGCCTCAGCAGTCATCTTCTTTGCCTACATAGGATTTGATGCTGTTTCTACAGCAGCACAAGAGGCTAAAAATCCACAGAAAGACATGCCATGGGGTATATTGGGCTCTTTGGCAATATGTACTTTCGTGTACATTCTTGTTGCTCTGGTAATGACGGGAATGGCTCCTTTTGCAGATCTTAATACAGCCGCACCTATTGCTGTGGCCATCGATATGGCAGGAGAGGGATTGGCCTGGTTAAGTCCCTTTATTAAGCTTGGAGCCATTGCAGGACTTAGTTCAGTTATCCTGGTCATGCTTATGGGACAAACACGGGTCTTCTACTCCATGTCTAATGATGGGTTGTTCTTTGCCCCCTTTGCCAAAATCCACGATAAATTTCAGACCCCTTATATCGCCACTGTAATTACCGGTGCCATTGCCATGATCGCTTGTGGCCTGCTTCCTATCGGTATTTTAGGAGAGCTGGTTTCAATAGGAACATTATTGGCTTTTATGATTGTATGCCTGGGTATCTTGATACTAAGATATAAGCACCCAGAATATGAACGTCCGTTTAAAACTCCATTTTTTCCCTATGTGCCAATTCTTGGAATATTGTGCTGCGGAGGAGTTATGCTGTTCCTTAACCCAATCATATTCGTGATCTGCGGAATATGGATCGGCATTGGATTGGTGATCTATTTTTTCTACGGTAGCAAAAACGCTAAGTACTAGATAGAATTAATCTATGATCTCGTCCGTTATGGTTAAGGTATTCCCGTTCAGCTGAGTCCTGTACTTCCTTAACGGACGCCAGGCGGGTCCGCCAGTTGGCATTGCATCCGAAAAATTAAATGATGAACTGCAACAAGGATCTATCATAAATAGACCAGAGGAGTGAACTTCTACCGTAGAGCAAGCTTCATTAGGGGTATAAGAGCAGTTCTTTTCATAGGCCACAAAAGCGGTAGGTGAAAGGCGGTATACAATAATGCCTCGTACTCCTCCTCCTAAATCGCTTATATCCTTAAATCCCCCTTCCTTATTTAAATTGATGTAGGCAGGAAAAGACAAATTAATTACCACATCATCAAAGTTCACCACCGGAATCGGGTCATCTACCAGATTGGGTTCACAAGAAAATAGAAGGAAAGATATTAGCGTTATTTTACTTATTCGAATAATCATAGAATCCTTTACCCGTCTTACGGCCCAGTTCTCCTGCATTTACTTTCTGTTCTTGAATTCGACTTGGTCTGAATTTAGGCGCCTGATGAAAGCTATTATACATTGAAGTAGTCACTGAAAAATTGGTGTCTACACCAATCAAATCCATTAATTTGAAAGGTCCCATCTTAAAACCTGCAGCTTGCAACAACAAATCGATCGTTTCCACATCAGCCACCTGCTCCTCAAGAATCTGTAAAGCCTCCACATAATAGTGCCGCGCTACCCGGTTAACGATAAACCCGGGAGAATCTTTTGCCAACACGGGTACTTTATCGAGAGAAAGCGAAAACTCCTTCATTTTTTCTACCAGATCAGGGGCGGTTGCTACACCTGAAATGACTTCTACCAGTTTCATAATGTGAGCCGGATTAAAAAAATGCAAACCAACACACCGGGTTGGGTCTTTGAGAGCTGTTGCAATTTGAGTAATGGGAATGGAGGATGTATTGGTAGCCAGAATAGCCTTGCCCTGATTGATACTTTCCAGTTCAGAAAATAACTTCTGTTTTATTTCTAATTTTTCAATGATGGCTTCAATGATCAAGTCAGTTTTGAGGCTGGTCAATTCGGCAACGATACTTAACCTCGACAAAGCTTCCTCTTTTTGCTCCGGTGTAATCTTACCCTTAGCAACACCACCATCAAGGTTATTCTCAATCAAGGATAACGCATTAGTTGCCAGTTCAGCATTGATGTCAAATAAATAAGTATCATAGCCTGAAAGCGCACAGACCTGAGCAATCCCAATACCCATGGTACCCGCACCAACAATACCTACTGACTCAATTTTAAGCAAAGACATCAAATAACTGGTTTGAACTGTTTCAAGAATCGGATGTCATTTTCAGAATAAAGTCTGAGATCATTCACGCGATAGCGCAATTGTGTAACCCGCTCAATGCCCATTCCAAAGGCAAACCCGGTATACTCCTCAGGATCAATACCACAATTTTTCAACACATTAGGATGAACCATTCCAGATCCTGCAATCTCCACCCAACCGCTATGTTTACAGACCGTACAGCCATCTCCCTGACAAATTAAGCAAGAGATATCAATCTCAGCGCTGGGCTCAGTAAATGGAAAGAAAGAGGGTCTAAAGCGAATTTTGATGTCCTTGCCATACATCTCTTTGGCAAAGTGGTAGAGCGTCTGTTTTAAATCAGCAAAACTGACATTTTTATCAACATAGAGCCCCTCCACCTGATGGAAGAAACAATGTGCCCTAGCAGAAATGGCTTCGTTGCGATACACTCTCCCAGGCATAATTGACCTAATGGGTGGCTTCTGTTGCTTCATCAACCTGATTTGCACATTCGAAGTATGAGTGCGCAACAACATATCAGGATTCTTCTCAATAAAGAACGTGTCCTGCATTTCTCTGGCAGGGTGATTGTCCGGAAAGTTGAGTGCTGAAAAATTATGCCAGTCGTCCTCGATTTCCGGGCCGTCTGAGACATTGAATCCAAGCCTTTCAAAGATTTGAATAATCTTGTAACGAGTCAGGTTGAGAGGATGCATGTTCCCAATGGCATCCGCAACAGGAGGCAAACTCAGATCTATATCCTCAGTGGTTCCAGATCCTTGTGAGTCCAACTGCTCCTGCAGCTCCTTGAACCTGGACTCTGCCGATCTCTTGAGCTCGTTCAAGGCCTTACCCACCTTCTTTTTCTCTTCACCAGGCATCTGCTTAAACTCCTCAAACAGCTGCGCTATTTGTCCCTTTTTACTAATAAAGCGAAGACGAAAAGACTCGAGGGAGTCTTTGGTTGCCACTGAAACTTGATTCAGCTCTTCAGATAGTTTCGTTATGAGTTCCTGCATTCTTTTGTGCCCATTTGAGGGCAAAATTAATGAATAAACACAGGATGACAACCAACGGCAAGATCACTCCATCTGGCTGATTTCTTAACAACCAGGCCAATAGGATAAAGATCACATTGATCGATGCAATGCTAAGTACTGATTTCGCATGGCTAAAACCAAGTTTAAGGAATTGATGATGGATATGATTCTTATCTGCCCTAAATGGGGAAAGACCTTTTCTCAGTCTGAAGATTACTACCCGTGAAGTATCAAATACAGGTATGATCAAAATGCAAATTAGAGTCCCTATGGAACTCTGAAATTTCATAATGCGATCGCCTGGTAATACTGAATTATAGTTCAAAAACTCAATTGAAAAATAGGAAAGCAAAAGACCAATTAAGAGCGCTCCTGTATCACCCATAAATATTTTGGAGGGTTGCCAATTAAATATCAGGAAAGACAAGATTGTCCCAACTGCACTAAAGGCTATAAGTCCAAAGTACATTGAATCAACCCAATAAAACCAAATTCCAAAAATAGTAAGACAGATTGCGCCTATAGTCCCTGCCAGTCCATCAAGTCCATCAATTAGATTGTAGGAATTGGTAATGAGTACAATAACTATAATTGCAATAGTCAAGTTTAGCCAAACTGGCAATTCATAAAAGTCAAAAGAAAGGATAGAAACGTTTATAAATACATTTCCAAAAACTACCAAAATCGAAATTGGAAGTAATTGACTAACTAGTTTCTTCGCAGGGTTCAGTCCCAAAACATCATCTCTGAGTCCAATCATAAACATTAAAGTCACCCCAATAAAAACGTATTTCAATTTGACCCACTCCTGAAACGGTAATGCAATGACCAGTGATAAAATCAAACCCAGGTAAATAACGATCCCTCCCATTGATGGTTTGAATGACTTATGAATCATATGATCTTTATCAGAATCATACAATTCCCATCTGGTCAGTAACTTTATTAAAACTGGAAAAAGCAAAAACGAAATTACGAAAGCGAGTACAGGGGTGAATAGGAAGGTTAAGGATTGCACAATTAATAAGCTTTATCACTTCCTCTAATCAAACTTACAACTGTCAGAAAGATAATTTTGATATCAAGCCAAAAGGTCCAGTTTTCAATATAATGTCGATCTAAACGAACTCTATTTTCCATATCTGCAAGATCTCTAGTCTCTCCTCTATAACCCATACACTGTGCAAGGCCCGTAACGCCTGGTTTCACATAGTGGCGACCTAAAAATTTATCAATCAATTTGCTGTACTCCTCCGTATGCTTCAACATATGCGGTCGTGGACCAACTACAGACATTGATCCCATTAGTACGTTGATAAACTGAGGCAATTCATCAATACTGCTTTTCCTTAAAAAGTGACCAAGTTTAGTGATCCTAGGATCATCTTTGGTGGCTTGCTTTGTATCAGCCTCTTGATTGACTTTCATAGAACGAAACTTAAGGCACTTAAAGGGTCGGTTACCTTCGCCACTTCTCATTTGGACAAAGAATACAGGTCCTCTAGAGTCCAACTTTATAATTAAGCCAATTAAAATCACCAACCAGGACATGATAGTAACCACGAAAATTCCAGAAAAAACAATGTCAAAAATTCGTTTAATCAATTGATTTCTCGAATCATCAAGAGGTATTGTTACTAAATTTAAGCCAGGCTGAACTTCGTACTTATCTAAACTAATTGATTGTTGTTGAGAAAAACTTGACTCTACAATCAACTTAATTTTAACCAAAGAATTCAATCCATAGTTTACCAATTGTTCAACTTCCGACTTAGGTGCGTTTGGTAAACAATAATAAATCTCGTGAACCTCCTTTCTCTCACAAAACTCCTGTATTTCATGGTAATCAAAAGTTCCCGATCCAAATTCAAAATATCCCAGAAATTTATACCCGCTCTCGGGGTTCATTAAAAAGTATTTTCTTATTTCATTTGACAGATCGTTTTTCCCAATCAATATATAATTCTTTTCAGATATTTCGCTTGTAAGCACTTTTCTTAAATAGAAAACTACAACTCGAAAGAGAAAAAACAAGGGGACAAAAAGTAAATACAGAAAAAGTATCTGAAAAATTGAATAGGTTTTGTTAAAAAAGACAAACAGAGATGCTACAACCAATAAATGAACGAACAAAAATGCCAATTGGCTTTTTACAATTTTAGTAATTGACCAGCTCTTTGTTACATTGTAGGGCGTTGAAACCATCACTAAAAAAATCCAAGTCAAGTTACTGAAAATTAGCAAATAGATATTGTCAGAATTGCTCAGCCACTCACCTTCTCCAAACCAGATCGAGGAAAGCAAAATTGAAAAATTCAAAAACATTATATCTCCAAAAAAAAGGAGACTTTTTACTATGTTGCTCATCCAATCAATTTGATTATAGGCATAATTAAAAATCTATAAAGCATTTAAAGCGAAGGATGGTTTTGAGGAATAATGTTGGTAAATAACAATTTGGTGAAGCAATGCAAAAAAAACAACCCCTTGATACCTGCCAAGAAAAACTTCTGTTACTCCATAGATTACAAATGGAAACAGAAGCAATATCCCTAAAGTATTTTGACTTTTCATTGAAAGGTAAATTGGCCTTCCTATTAAGAGCAGAAGAAAAATTAACCCGATGACTCCATTTGAGAAGTATACTTGGATGAATTGATTGTGAGAATTGAAACTATCTATTGCATACTCCTCCATTCCATGAGATTGATAGTACTCATTCAGAACTGTTTTATAATCACCCGTACCCACTCCCTGTAAAGGATTTGGGTTTGCCAGGATCGCTGATTTCCAAAGAATAGAGCGTTCCCAGTAATCACTATGCTGCGAAAATTTCAAGTTAAAAAAGGTAGTTGAGTTAACAGCAAAAAGACTAATTAAAAGTATCAGAACAACAGAAAAAACAATTGTCTTCTCATTAGTCTTGTTCTCAAGAATATATTTCAGAATGAAGAATGAAAAAATCAAGAGTAAACTTACATATGCCGTCCTTCCTCCTGTCAACACCAGCATTAAAAAGAAAAAAAATACGATCGCAATCCATGCACTCATTCTATGTTTCTCAAGACCATAGAAAATAATATAAATAATATAGGTAATGGAGGCAATTAGGTAATAAGCCAAATAAGTCGGATGCAATTCAATTGCTTCAGTAAGTTGGTAGTAAAAAAAGTTCTGGAGATTTCCAGAACTAATAAAGCTGAAGCCTGCTGTCCCTAGACTTATCAGGCATGCAACTAGTAGACCAGCCATAAATGAAATGAATATATGGTTGACTAAAGTTTCGCTCTTATTTATACGAGTAAAAACAACTAGTAATGCAAGTAAACTAAAACTTGTTTCAAGCACCCTGAATCCTGTCTCGATGTCATCTGTGTTGATAAGTCCAATGATTAGAATTAACAAGAAAGCTAAGATGTCCCAAGACTTTCTCATTTCAAGCGCTAAAGATCTCTTACCAGAAACTTTTGTAAAGAGTGAAATAACAAAAACTATTACCAGAAGTTTTGTGCTAACATAAGAAGAGATAGGTATGCTAAAAATAAATAGTAGCATCGACCAATAAAATACTTTCTTCATGTCCTCAATCAGCAGATTATTTGAGGTTTAAAGTTATGCCTTGTTTTTGAGAAAAGTGTGAAATTGTTTCATAATGGCCTCCTTTTCAAGATAAGATTGAGCGTAATAACGTGCATTCCGTCTAATCTCATTCAAATCCTTATTAAGGTTCTCCGAAATAGCTATTCGCAACGCTAGGGCACTTTCTGGTTCAATGAGTATCCCCATTTTATTCTGATCCACTATATCAAAGAGGGTAGTTCCCTTTTCAGCTGACACAATTGCCGCTCCTCCAACCGAAAGAATCGCGGTAAGTTTTGAAGGCATAACCAAATCCGCAGCCGCCTTTTTCTGTAAAACCAAATGAAGGTCGGCAATATTTAATATGCCAGGTAGCAATTCGATAGGTTGTAAAGGGAAAAATTTAATATTTTCTAACCTCTTTGATTGCGCCAAATCTTGAAGTTTTTTCTTGAATGCTCCATCTCCAATGATTAAAAAAAATGCTTCACTTTCTTTTAGCGCCTCCGCAACTTCAATAATTATTTCAATACCTTGCTTCTCCCCAATATTCCCAGAATAAAGAATCACTTTTTTGGATGAATCAATTCCAAACAAGCATCTTATAACAGGATCAGGAGCTGCAGGGGCCATCAAAGAGGTATCGATCCAGTTTCTGAAACTTACTATTTTATCAGCTGGAATTCCTTTGCTATTAACCTTTTTCATCATGCCATCACTAATTGTACTTACATAATGAGATTGTTTCAATATTATTTTTTCTAATCCCTCGACAACGCTTAAGAGAAATTTACTTTTTATTAATCCCAACTGTTTTGCCGCATCAAGCTGAAGGTCTTGAATGTGATAAATAAATAATGTTTTGTGGAACATCTTATAGATAACTCCGGCCAGACCCAACTGCAGCGGGGGTGCAATGCAAATAATAACATCATACCGTCTGAATAAGCGGGGAGTCCAAAAGATCAGCGTACTTATTCCAAAGGAAATTTCGTGTAGTATTCTGGTAGCTCCGCTTACCTGCTTGGGTACATACAGGGGGCTCCGATGAACTTTTACATTTTTAATAGTTTCAGTAAACCACCACCTGCGCTTGTAACTATCGAATACTTCCCAATTGGGATAGGACGGCATTCCTGTGATTACCTCCACCTCATCGCTCTGATCAGCCAACCACTCGCACATTTCAGTAGTGTATTTACCAATGCCAATTAATTCTGGGAAGTAGTTAATTCCGTAAACAAGAATTTTCATAAGTCACCTTACGTACCTAATGGAACTTCTATATATAGTATAAAATCCTCCAAACAGAAAGGCTTTTTCTCCTTTTCCGGACAAGAAGTCAATATAAATGTTACCAATAATATTGCTCTTAGTCGATACACACTAAAACTTGTTAAGCGCTTCCGTTACTTGATAAATATCATCAACGGTATGAAAATACGAAATAGGCAAACTGAGTGTAGTCTTATGAATCTCATCTGAAATTGGATAATGCCCTTTATCCAAAATGCCCTTCATCGCTAGCTGTTCGTGAGGAGGAATAGGATAGTGAATTTCTGCTTTAATCTCTTTGTTGAGGAGGTATTCTCGCAGTTGATCCCGTTTAGGGTGTCTGACGTTAAAAATATGATAAACGTCAAAATAGTCTTCGTGCTCGACAGGCTTAATGAAATCCTCTTTTATATTGTCGAGGTAAACTCTAGCCAGCTTTCTTTTATGATCGTTGATTTGATCCAATTTTTTCAATTTTACACTCAAAAACGCAGCCTGCACTTCGTCCAATCGTGAATTGTAACCGATCACCTCATTTACATATTTTACTTTTGATCCATAGTTTCTAAGCATTCTTACTTTTTCATCCAAATCTTTATCATTGGTATTGAGACTGCCCCCATCGCCCAAGGCACCAAGATTTTTTGTGGGATAAAAACTAAATGCACCAAATTCACCAAACGAGCCAGTTCGCTTACCCTTAAATTCAGCTCCATGGGCTTGAGCCACATCTTCAACTAATTTTAACCTGTGCTCTTTACAGATTTGAGTAATCTTGTCCATTTCACAACTCTTCCCATATAAATGAACAACCACGATTGCAACGGTTTTATCAGTGATCGCTGCTCTGATTTTTTCCGGATCGATATTGTAAGTATTTATATCTGGTTCTACGAGTACTGGCTCAAGTCCTGCTTGAATGGCAGCTAATATAGTAGCGATGTATGTATTAGAAGGAAGGATCACCTGGCTGCCTTTCTTAAATTCAAAGGCTTTTAGTGCTATAATTAACGCATCCAGTCCAGAAGCAAGACCCGCACAATGTGCCGTACCACAATATTTCGCAAAATTTTTTTCAAATTCGTTTACCTGATTGCCTAGTATGTACCAGCCACTCTCGAGTGTAGCTTTAAAAGCACTTTCGTAATCTGAAAAAAATGATTTATTTAATTTTCCCAGGTTCTCGTATTCTACCATTGGTATTTCTCTCTTATGTAGTCTTCACTATCAAAATACTCAGACGCTAATACCATTAATATTGCGTCCTTTGAGAAGTCCATCATCTCATGCCAGTCTTTGGGTTCGATAATCAAGCATTTGTCAGGGCTGTCTAAAACAAATTTCTCTTCTTTGACTCCATTATTGTTCTCAATTACACAGCTACCCTGCAAGCAAATAGCTGCTTGAATAGTTTTATGGTGACGGTGACCTCCCCTAACGGAGTCGTCCACTCCATAGATGTAAAATATCCTTTTTATATCAAAAGGTATCGACTTTTCAATCACAGTAAGATTTCCCCTTTTGTCAGTAAAGGTTTTTAAACTAATTAAATGTGCCATTTATTTATCTCGTTTAACTTATGTAAGTTATAAATTCCAAGCAGCTTCCTACCAAAACGGTGTACTTGTGTCATTAATGCGTTCTTATAAAAATATTTTTGCGTTCTCCTCTCAAAACCAAACCTATCCTTCAGAATTAATTCTATTTCCATAATTTCCATTAGATAAGGCCTGTAGACATTTACTAAAACAGAATTATGCAGCGTATAGTCACCCAAATCTACACGATCGTTAGGGTAAAATTTTATAAAATGAAAGTGAAAAAACACAAGCTCATCCCTCTGACCTGTAGGTTGTAAATAAACTTTGTTCTCAATATTGCTGAGCTGGTATTGCTGCACATTCCATGGCGCAACGCCACCTCCAAGATTTTGCAAGACATGAATTCCCTCAAAACGGGTGGTCCAATCATCGAGGTATTTTTGATCGCCAAATTTCCCATCCTCCTTTCTCGCATAACACCATTCAATACATCGATCTTTCCACCAATTTAAGGCAGTCATACCATCTGAGGTATTTTTAAAAGTGATGAATTGAACACAATAAATTCCGCTTGTAGCGGACTGGTCATATTTTTTAGTGTACCGGTGCTCGGTGATTAAAACCGATTTGCTCCCCATCTCTTCAATTAAGACATTGGGATTGGAGAAAAAATAGAGATCCGCATCAATGTAAGTGCAGTCGGAAAGACCGTATGTATGTATGCAGTAATCAATCACCGAAGGGGTGCAAGTCCAACAATATTCTGCCTTTGAGCGAGTAGGTTTCACCTCCAACAAACGCTCATTTTCAAAATCTTTCAGAGAAATTACTGTTACATTACTGAGCTCAAGAGCGGCTAATATTTCTTTTGATTCATCATCAAAGGCGAAGATATATAAGTGGTAAGATGGGCAATGTCTTTCTAAAGATTTCCACATTGCTAGTCCACGGGTCAAATAATGAGAATCGAATAAGGTACAGTAGTGGTTCAATTTGCCCTAATTAAATCCGGCAAATATAAGCGTAATTCTCCACTTACATAAAGTGAATTAATTACATCTTTTGATCGTATATTTGAAGTGGAGCACATTAAAGAGATTCTAACCTCCTAGCCAAATTAAATTATAAATATTTTCTTTCATGTTAAGCAAACCAAATATTAAATGGCTCCACTCGGTTATTATCATATTCTTCTTAGCATTCGTTCCAAGATACATTATTATAAAAAATAGCGAGGAATTCAATAAGCATACAGACCTTCAACTTTACATAAATGCAGGGCTTCTTATTGTTAACAATATCAATCCCTACGACTTCTCTGATAATGTGAATTTAAGGAAGGAGTTAAGGCTAAACGCCAGCCTTAATCAGGAATGGCTTAGACACGACCAAGACAAATGGAACTACTATACAAGTAGCAATCTTCCCGCTTCCCAATTGTATTATGGAGCTGTTGAATACTTGGCTAATAGCAATCCATTGTATTATAGAATCATCTTTGCAATTGTTGATTCAATCCTCTCTGTATTTATTTTCGCCTTCATCATTCAATTTTGGAATGGCAAGTCATTCAGATCAAACATTGCATTCGCGGTATTTTTAGGCGCATTAAATCCGATTCTCCTCTACTGGGGCGCATTAATTCCCCAAGATAAAGGCCTTCAAATACTTCTCATGATTGCTAGTCTGCTTTTTGCACAACAAAATAAACTTATTTGGAGTGCAGTCTTCTTGGGCTTAGCTGTTTGCTTTAAGGGACTAGGCATCTTCCTTGTTCCATTGTGTCTTTACTATATCTGCGACTCACCCAATTCCCTGAAAGACTTTCTTACCTCCAAAAGCCTAAGAAGAATCGCAATATTTGGATTTATCTCATTCTTAACATTTGGTATTTTATTCATCCCATTCATCCCAGAAGTAATTGGCATGATGGGCACAAGGCTTTCGTCAAATTTATCAGGAACACCTCAGCATAGTTCAATCTGGACAATTCCTTACGAGTTGTGGCCGTCAGGCTGGAGTTATGTTAGAATAGGCTTTATCATATTCTTCATATCCCTAATTACTTATGGTTCATACAAAAGGCGATTAGATATTCAAATAGTTACTGCAACAGTAATTGTTCTTTTTGTTGACATTAGCTTGAACATGGGGAGCCTGGACCGAATGAATATAGGTTTCTTAGTCTCCATTTTAATTCTTGGTACCTCAAAATTTTCAATTCAAAATCAAATACTCGGAGGTATCTATTTATCATTAGGTTTACTGGCTTTGACAATCTTTTCGCAAAAACTTTATCTGCCTGGTGAGATGGAGAAATTTGATGCTGATTTCTCGCTCTACATGGTATTGTTGTTAACCTCCTTGTTATTCTACATAATTTTTTCTCCCGGAGTAATCATGAAATGGGGTGGAGTGGCTGCTATTGCCCTCACTTTTTCCTATGTTCTGTGGGATGCAAAAAAAACAGCCAACGAATCTATCGTCCAACAAATTCTCGCAGATGTAGGTTCTGGTTATCTGGCACCAGATGAGGTCACACTTACCTCAGGTCAAAAAAGACTAGCTTTGGCTTTGATCAGATCGAATCCAAGTAACTATAATAATCTCCAAATTGCCATTGTGTCACCTGAAGTGATCAAAATGATGAGTCTTATCAGAGACGTTGGGTTGGGAGAAATAAATGCTGATTCGGTGTTTCTATCGGATGCTGAGCAAATAATAGTTGACTCCATTATTTCTCTGAATCCGAATAATTACAATCTTGGTCAAAGGTCCTTAACATCAATAAAAAGCTTGCTATTCGAGCCAAATATTCTTCTTCGTGAAGTTGGTTTAGGTAAAATTGATCCTGACTCCGTTATTCTAACCAATGAGCAGATAAGCATAATTGACTCAATAATATCTCTGAGCCCCAATGATTTTAATGTTCCTCAAAAGTCTCTCCTTCAAAAGAAATCGGAAACATTTTACTTATTAAAGATTCTTCGAGAAGTTGGATACGGAAGACTGCATCCTGATTCTGTTAGATTATCAAGCACCAATCATAGAATTCTGGATTCAATAATATCTAGCAATCCTAAGGACTATAATGATGGCCAAAAATCCCTATTAATAAAAAAAGATTTCTGATTGCTCAATCCCCGTTAACTAGTCAATAATTCTTGGTTCAGGAAGCGGAACTATAAATTTACCTTTATAACCTTTTGATTTTAATTTTGGAATCAGCTCATCCGCAATATGCCATGAAAAAATCATGGCATATTCGGGTTGATCTTCAAATAGAATAGATTCATCAACAATTGGTATTGTCGTTCCTGGAACGTAGTTGCCTATTTTATGAGAACCCTTAATTTCCAATACGCAATCAATTATACCATCATCAAGGCCAGTATAATTTATTAGTGTACTGGCTCTCGATGGAGCACTGATTCCATAAATCCGTTGACCACCTTTTTTGATCGAAGTAAGAAGTGCATAAAGTTCAAGCTTGGACATAACAACCTTCTCCTTAAAAACTAGAAGTTTTTCTTCACCCAAGATCATATCTGACTCCTGATCAAGAATAGATTTTACAGTTGGTCTTACTTCATACCTATTCTTCCTTGCGGCATAGACGCGAACAGAGCCACCATGCGTTGGTATTGGCTTGGCATGAAATATTTCCAATCCATGTTGTTCCAAAAGGAATTTAAGGCTACTCAAAGAGTAGTATCTCATGTGTTCATGGTAAATGGTGTCATACTGTAATGTCTCTACGAGAGGAAGCAGATAATGAGACTCTGAAATAAACACACCATCATCGGAAAGCAATTCTTGGATAGCTTCTATTACTTCCTGAATATTTTCCATATGCGCAAAAACATTTGTAGCTGTTACTATTTTTGCTTTCCCTTCATTCTTAACAATCCTAGCGACAACACTCCTTGTGAAATAATCAATTATGGTAGGTATTCCTCGCTCAACTGCAACATTACCAATTGATTCTGGTGTTACTCCCATTACTTTATGCTTACCAGCAAAATTACTTAAAAGATTACCATCATTAGAGCCAATATCTACCACCAAGTCTTTCGAAGTAATGCCTACTATTGAGGTACATTCCTGATATAGTTCAGCAAAATTGTCTCGTAGATTTTTTGTTGTACTGCTTGTATATGGATACTCTGGAGGAAAGAGGATCGTTGGGTCAACGATTAACCCAAGCTGAACAAGATGACACCTATCGCAATATAGAAGTTCTGCTGGATAAGAAGGCTGTTCATAAGGTTGTGTGCCAATTTTAACCATCTTATTAACTGGCGGTAGGTAGCCAAGAAAAAAAATTGACTTTAGCTTCGTGTTGCTACAAACCTGACAGTGATTTACTACAGTACTGCTGCCACTACCATGTGCCAGTTTGAGCCCTTGCTTATTGTCCAATCCAGATGCGCTCATAAATTTTTATTTAGAGTTGAAAGAGTAATTTAATATTATATTCTAAGTTTACTTGGAAATTCAAAGTGTCACAGGTCTTTTATGCTTCTAATTGATAATTGGCTTTAATTGGGCATTTGTCGCGTACCATTCAACTGTTTTATGAATTCCTTCTTTTAACTTGACCTTTGGCATAAAACCTAATTGTTTCATCTTGCCAATATCTGGGCATCGCCTTAGAGTTCCACCCTCAGCAAGCGTGCCCGGGATTATTTCAAGGTTAATCCCGAAATAGTCACCAACTTCTTGTGCCACATGTTTAATTGTTACCTCTTCTTCTGTCCCTATGTGATAAATTTGATTATGAACCCCTTTGTTTAACAGAAGCATTAGCCCATCGGAAAAATCATCTATATAGACAAATGAACGCGTTTCATCTCCCGTACCTTGGATAGGAAAACTCAATAGGTTTTCGATTTTACCTTTCGAAATCTGCTCACGCATTCTGAGTGCAAATTGGGGGATGACATGCTCCCATCCCATGTCTGGCCCATAAACATTGTGTGGTCTGAAAATTATCACCTTATCAAAATGTCTTCGCCCAAAGTTAAGAGCGATAAGCTCACTAATAATCTTACCTCCACCGTATGAATATCTAGGATTTAACGGATCCGGTACACTTAATGGTACAGATTCGTCCGTGGGTATTCTAGGAGCATGCTGGTAAACTTCCGAACTCGAAGCCAAAATAAGTTCAGGAATCCCATTGGCCAAACAGGCATCCACAACATTCATCATACCCTTGACTCCCACTTCAAGAATCAATTCAGGTTTAGAGTAGAAAAATTCCGTTCCATTGATATAAGCCAGATGACATACGCTATCAACATTCCGGGAGGCATTTACAACAGCATCTTTGTCCCGAATGTCTCCTTCAATGAATTCAAAATTCCCGATAACATCGGATAGTCTTCTCAAATTCCCCCTCGAATTATTGTCTAGAATCTTTACGGAGTGCCCATTCCTGAGCAAAGCCTTAACCAATGCGCTTCCAATAAAGCCTGAACCTCCTGTAACCAAATATCTCATATCCCTTTATACGTTCTTTACATTATAATATCCTTCCTCCTATAAGAAAATGATTGAAAAAGCCTCCTTATAGTTGTTTGAAATCCATACTTGTACCATTTTAAATAATGAGGCAGCCAAGTTAGGATTTTAAAATTGCTTTTACCCTTTTCTCTCTCAACCCAATTTGCTGGAACCTCACCAATTTTCCAACCTATACGGTGGCACTTAACTAATAATTCAATTGAATAGGTAAAGCCTAATGAAGATTCAATTTGAATGGTGTTCAGTACTTTTCTTGAAAACAACCGAAAACCATTACTGGCATCTTTAATTGGAATTAGAGCAATCCAATGCAATGTGAAGGAAGCCGTTCTTACTAAAATAGATTTTAGCCATGGGCATCCTTTCATGCTTCCTCCCTTCATAAACCGACTTGCAGCAACGATTTCACAGCCATCTAAAAATAGTTTATACATCTCATCCAATATAATCGCATTTTGAATATCGTCAGCTGGAAATACTAGGGTGGCTTTTCCAACTGAATTTTCAAATCCTGTGGTTATTGCTTGATGAGGACCTTTCCCCTTATTCTTTGTTAACACTACCTCAAATCTATAATCATTCAAATGTTTCTTTACAACAGGAATCGTTGTGTCACTCTCACTGTCATAACAAATCTGAACTCTGCATACGGTTTGTACATATTTATTGAGCGAGTTCAGGACAGGAATTATATTCTCTGCTTCGTTGAACACAGGGATTACGATATCAAGATCTAGCTCAGCATCTGTCACAGGTTACAAGGTTAGTGTTTCGCATTAAGAGTGTCAAGTAGTTGTATGAATTTGGAAGTATCCATTGAAATGTCTTTGGGGACTTCGAATGGTACCTCCTTTACAATATCTAATCGTAAACATTCTTTGATAGATAACTTATAATTTTTATGGCAATCAAAATCTGAAATCTTATTACCCCCTACATTTAGAACCCCTATATAATCTGATAATAGAATCTGATAAACATGTAGAACGAGTTCGTCAAGAGAAATTTTCGATGTATAAATATCACTTGCTGATGTCTCAAATGGGATATTCTTTTTGTCAAAAAAACGCGTGCGGATGATACAATAATTGTCAAGAAGCCTTACAGCGCACTCTGCCCCAAGCTTGCTCCAACCATAATTTGTTTTTGGAATTGTTGGGCCATCTTCAGTGTATCCTCCCTCCGTCCCTTCATAAACTCCATCAGAAGAAATTTGCAAAAAACGAATCGACTTTCCAGATCTGCACTCACGAGACAGGACAGAGGAGACCAAATTAGAAGTTCCAATTATGTTTTTTCGAATTGCCTCTGCTGGGGCATTTTCACATCCAGTGAGGCGCGCCAGAGCCGCTGCGTGAATTATGTATCCAATGTCATTTTGCTCTAGATACAGTCTAACTTGATTTTGATCACAAATATCCAACTCCGTAGAGGATGGAGTCAAAAGGTTTTTGAATTTGCCTGATTGAATGATTGCGCGCCCCAAATTGCCCGTACCTCCAGTCAAAAGTATCTGCCTCATGAATTGAATGTAACTGAACTTGGTACAACAAGCTTTGATATCCCCCAAAGATCAATTACAACCTTATTCATAGGGAATTGAATTCCCTTATAGTCGGAGTGGGGAACCCCAATAATTATTATGTCCGATTGCTCAACCAGCAACTCCTTAGATATGAAATTTGGATCATTTACAATGTAATCCGAGCAGACCACCTTGGCATTTTGAAACATCAATGATTTTCTAAGTCTAAAGGAAAGAGAATCTCTAGTATCATCAATGTCTGCCTTAAATGCCATTCCTAAGATACCCACTGTTACCTTAGAAAGATCGTGCGTAAATCTTAGCTGCGTAACTATGAAATCCGGTAGTCCCTCGTTTACCATCATGGCAGCATGCCCTAGCTGGAAGGTATTTGCAGTAAAGGATGCTAATTGCATTGTATCTTTTAATAAGCAAGGTCCTGCAGTAAATCCTGCTCCTGGTATATTGGCAGCCCTACCATAGCCGTCCATAAGGGCTTTTCTAATACTATCGTAGTTTTCTCCATGCATTGTTGCAATCATATAGAATTGATTACTTATGGCAAAAGAAATGTATCTCCATGCATTTGCAAACAATTTGATGAGTTCAGCTTCTCCCATTTTAGTTGGAATAATTTTGGGCGAAAGTGTCGAAAAAAGATCAATTGCCTTTTTCTCAGCAACCTGGTTTAGTCCCGCAACAATTTGAGGCAATTCATTGAGTTCCTTAATTGAATACCCCTGAATAATCCGCTCGGGACAATAGGCGATATTAATAGCAAGACCTTTTTTTAGTAAAAACTTTTCTAGCTGTTCGCAAACTTTGGGATAAACGGTACTCCTTATAATAATTGTCTGGCTTTCATCCAAGTAGTTCGCAAACTTCTCAAACAAGCTGAAAAATCCCCTTAATTTAGGACTCAAATATTCGTCAACTGGAGTACCAATTGCTACAACTACATGCTTTGCAAAGGCGACTTCCTCCATTTCAGTAGAAACAGTAAGCTCATTTCCAATTACCTTTTTCAGTATTGGGTCGGCACCATACTCTATGAATGGCATTTCGCCTCGGGAGACTTGATCAGCTTTATCCTTGTCGATATCATATAGGCAAACCTTTAGGCCTTTGTTGGCAAAAGCAATTCCAAGGGGCAATCCAACGTGGCCAAGCCCACCAATGATCAGAATATCATATTTTTTATCAAATTTCATCACAAAGAGATTTTTTCATTAACTATAGATAGAAAAATTGCAGCAAGATGAAGTGAATGATTGAATTTGCCTGTGGCTATGTAATCTTTTAATTGACGTTTTGAAAGAAGCACTGTGGTAATTCCAGGTTCATGAACTGCTTCCATTAGTGGTACTGCACTGCCATGGACGCACCATTGACGGTTAGCAAGTCTACCTGTATCTGGAAAAAGGCATCCAACTAGATTCGGGTTGCTGCATGCATAACCAGTCTCTTCAGATAATTCTCGGATTGCAGCTTGTACTGGCCCCTCTCCTTTCTCAACATACCCACTAGGCAATTCCAGAGTATAGTCTTCAACAGCTGGCCTAAATTGCTTAACTAGTACTATTTCGTCCTCTGCAGTCATCGCAACAATGCAAACATAATCCCTTGCTTTCAAGGAATAAAATTCCCCGGAATTAACTTCATCCTCACCCTCAATAGTTTTGCCTTCTACCTCAAACCAAGGGGTCTGGAAATGAATTTTTCTTTTGGTAATTTTCACCTATTCACTGTATTGAATGAGTCTCTGAAATCATTATAAAAAAGAAGGTAAATATATAAAAAATACAGTACTTACATTAACATCCAGTTTCTTGGTATTCACATCTACATTTCTTGAATTAATATCGCGAATTTCCATTCTTGACAATTCAATAATAAAAGAAATGCATTAATAAAGAAGACAACGAAATTTGGAAGTAACTTTGCTAATAACTTTATGCAGAGTAACTCTCAAATGTGTTTGAATTTGGCTCACCGCTCAGTTCGCCTCTTTCCTTTAATATAATGTCTATAATTAAGAATTTTTTGCCCCCATTTCTTTATAACCTGCTCCGCCAAAGTATATTCAGGCGCTATGGCTGGTTCGGAAATTTCTCATCCTGGAAAGCTGCAGAAGCAGTATCAGGCGGGTATGATTCTGATTTAATTATTCAAAAAGTGCTTCAGTCAACCCTTAAAGTAAAAAGAGGTCAATATCCATACGAGCGAGATTCGGTATTGTTTGATGAAATTCAATACGATTGGCCGCTGTTGAGCGGTTTAATGTGGGTGGCTAGTCGGAATGGAGGAGACCTGAATGTGCTTGATTTTGGAGGATCACTTGGCAGTACTTATTGGCAAAACAGGAAATTTCTCACTACCATTCCTTCCCTAAAATGGAATATTATTGAACAATCAAAATATGTAGAAGTTGGAAGGGAGCACCTACAAGACATAACACTAAAATTTTACTTCACCAAAGAAGAATGCTTGAATGAGAGTCGTCCTAATTTACTTTTATTGTCTAGCGTAATCAGCTATATAAAAGAACCTTTCGACCTTCTCCATTCACTCTTCCAACTCAATATTGAACACGTAATAATCGAAAGAATTCTTTTCATTGAAGGGCCGCACGATCGGTTAACCGTTCAGCGCGTAACCCCCAAAATTTATAATGCCAGCTACCCTTGCTGGTTCTTCTCAGAAAGTAAATTTATGGATTTTGTAAAGAAGAGGTATGATGTACTTGAGGTATATGATTGTGGATTAAAACTTAATTTACCATCATCTGTAAAAGGAATAATTTTGAAGCTAAAAAAATAAAATGGGACTAGTCGACAAAGTACTTTCTAGAAATGAGTTTAAAGATGAACCACCCGTGCTACTGGACATTGGTGCTTCAGGAACCATTCACAAGAAATGGAAAAAAATCACCAAGTATTCAATTTGTATTGCCTTTGATGCCGATACCCGTGATTTTAATCCTGAGCCAGCAATCGCCAGAAAATATAAAAAGCTCTTTATTAAAAATGCTCTTGTCACAGAAAATGGCTCAGCCGGTCAAGTCGATTTTTATCTCACTAAGTCTCCATATTGTTCCAGTTTGCTCAAACCCAGCCTCGAAAGGTTAAGTAAATGGGCATTTGCCCCATTGTTTGAAATCGACCAAACTATTCAATTGAAGTGTGTGGATATTAATTCGGTATTGAACGAACTGAAACTCGAACGAATTGATTGGTTTAAATCAGACTCCCAAGGAACCGATTTACGCCTTTTCAAAAGTATAAGTGAGTCAATAAGAGACAAAATCATTACTGCTGAATTCGAACCTGGAATATTGGATGCCTATGAAGGAGAGGATAAGCTTCATGCCATCCTAAGCCACATGGATTCCTCCAAGAAATTTTGGCTATCAGAATTGGAACTGAAGGGAACTACCCGAATTGAATATGAATCACTGCATGACCTCTTTAAAGGTCGGTTCATGCAAAAGGTAATAGGGCGCGTGGGGAAAAATTCTCCTGGATGGGGAGAGATGACCTTCCTGAATACATATAAGGATATCTCATTGTTTACAAAAAGGGATATCCTTTTGGGGTGGGTGATTTCTACATTACAAGGCCAGCACGGGTTTGCATTAGAGATAGCGAAACTGGGAAAGAAAAATCATAATGATTCAATTTTTGATGAACTCAAAAAGCATTCTACGAGAAAAGTTTTCTTATGGGCATTCTCATTTAAATACATCACTATTATTTTGAAAAAAATGGGGTTTTAAAGGATTTAGTTTAAAACCCCATTTTTCACTTTCACAAATTTGTTTACTGTTGCTTGGCAATGGTCCAATAGAAATTAATAGCCTTAAGCTAAGCCAACGCCCTAGATAAGCAGAATCATGTTCCTTAGCTTAAATAATAACAAAGTAGATTATTCCTTACTTTTTCCCAAATCTTGTAGATAATCCTGCTCTCGCTCCTTAGCTATACGGTCCCAGCTAAATTCTTCATTCATTTTGCGCTGCCCCTCTTTCCCCAATTTTAACCTCAATTCTTCATCAGAATATAGTTGCAAAATCTTCGCAGCTAAATCTTCTTGATTACCTGGCTTATAAGTAAGGCCATTACTCCTAAACATATCAGCTGCAGGCAATGTTTCATTTACTATGACGGGCAGAGCTGTAGCCGATGCATCTAAAATGCTTGTCGATTCCTGCATGGGCCAAGCTCCAACATCAGCTATTTGATAGTATTGAGGTAATTGAGAGTACATCACAAGATCGATTACTTTACACGCCATGCATTCCTCTATCTTTTTTTTTTGATCCCCTGCCCCAACAAATAATCCCTTTATTTTTGAAAATCCCTTTTTCTGCAGCAAGTCAACAGCTTGTGCGCATACCAACGGGTTTTTGCTATTAGTAAATCTTCCAGTATACAAAACAATAAAATCCTCCTTTTCAAACCCCAGACGTTCCTTCAATTGAAGGATTCTAGTTTTATCCTCCTCCGGCCTAAAGACATCAGTATCCGTCCCTAAAGGGGTGATCAGACACTTCTCGGGGGGAACGCCCATATATTTTTCTGCTATGAATTTAGCATCTCTAGTTACCGCATAGCATCTTCTATATGCCCCTTGAAATAATTTTCCTGGCAAGACTTTTGATAGAATCCATAGGTATCTCATTGGCGAAAACCAACTACTCCATTCATTATGGATTTTTATAACAGATAGCACGAGATGATTTGATGTATAGACAATGTATTTATACTTTCTTCTTAAAAAGAAGAATTGAATAGTATATGGGCTTATGACTTCCCACATATGAACAATATCAGGCCGTATTTCATCTAATACTTTCTGCAACCCTTTGAAATAAAATGCATTATGAATAAGCAAAAATTCTAAACGATGATGAGTCACGTTCCCGTGCAAATTATACTTGCCTGCTTCTTCAATTGGAGGCCCAAAGAACTTCTCATAAGTTGCTTTGTACATCGGGTAATTAAAGTAGGCTTTCCCTGTGGAGGTAATCAGGTGAACTTCGTGCCCTCTTTTGGCCATTGCCTTTGGTAAGCAATTTTCGATATATCCCATCCCTTCAGTATAAAACGGGTTTACGTATACAATTTTCATAGAAATAAAGATTTGAATAACGCTGTAAGCACAGCTATGTAAATTCAGGGTATTGATCTCTTTTCGGGCATGATGGTAATGCCCATCAAAAACAAAAACCACAATCCACCAGTTATAAACATAGAAAGCATAGGTGCGCTTAAAAAGAGAAAAATAAGGACGCAAAAAATACCGAGGTATCGTGGGTCCGGTTTGATAGAGTTGAAAAACAGGAAAATTGCTGTGACGATAACAATGTTTAGTCCCACTCCGCAATAGCCTAAATTCATGTAACCATCTCCTATTATTCCATTATTTGCGTTCATATCGTCAACATGGATATAGTTCTCCGCGATAATGAAGCCGATAGGTCTATCAAATGGATATGAATTAAACATATTAAAAAAATGGCTTTCAGCAAAATACAACGGTTCTCCATTAAAGAAATCAAAATAGAAATAGTTAAGATAAGCTGGCAAGAATAACATCCGCATTATGAAAAGACCAATTAAGTGACTTCCTACAAAATAGTCTAAAAGATAAATTGCAAGCAAGCCAACTACCAGCATTATGCTGGCCACTTTTGTCTTATCGACAAAATCTCTTCCTGCAATAAAAAAGAAGACCATCACAAAAGAGGTAATAAAAATTATTTTACTTCCTGATATAGCGTATAGATAAAGAAGAGTTATAAAAGAAATAATGGCAAGCCAATAGCGCTTGTGGATCAAAAAATAAATTAAAGCTACTGGGACTATTGCCTTAATTAACCAGTTAAATAAATAGTTAATTGCTGAGTTACTGTTTTGGTCAAATATTTCTCGTGTGTCGTAGACATTTCTTAATAAAAGGTTATCAACATTTAAATAGAATCCGAATTGAATTAGAATTGGTATCAAGGAAATTAAGATTAGTAGCATTACTAATCCAAAGGATAATTTACTTCTCTTTAAAAGCGGAATCTTGATCTCATTTGAGGCTACAATACATAAGGCCATCAATAAAATTACAATTGAGTACGTAGGCTGTGGGATTTGATCGGAAAAGGAATACGTTATTAAACTGGGAACCAGAAAAAAGATAATAAAAAATACAACAATGGAATAAATAAACTGACTTTTACGGGACGTAATAACAGACGTCAACAAAATAATAATAAACAGAAATTTCGTCTCTAGGTATTTTTCAGGGTTTAAATCCAAATGAAATCCAAAACGAGGAAAGTTGGGAATAATTAAGTTTTGATAGTAATATTCCATTATGGCATAATATGCCATAAGGGAAAGGCAGACCAATAGAACAGATTTTCGAATTGTGTATCTACACATGGGTTTTCGCTAATGCTTTGTTGTAATCATGAACTGCCTTAATGATAATTATTCCATACAGCAAGTATGAGATTAAATCAATTGCAACTATTGCTGTAAGGAAGTAGAAAATATCTACACTTTTCAAAAACCAAAGTGAAGAAACAAAAGCAAAGTAAAATACTTGCCAATAACTTACCCATTTAATCTTGCCAAGCACAACCAGTAAAATACTAAAAGGAGAAACAACCAAAGAAATTGAAGTTGATAAAATCAAAATGCTGGTGTATTCTCCAGCAACAATCCATTTAGCTCCAAATACAAATTCAAAAAGTACCGGCCCAAATAAATATACTATTATCGTACCAATAGTTGATATGACAAATAATTTTAAAGCCAATGAATAAACCTCATCCAAGATAGGCTCATTTTCATTTTTTTTCTCTGAAACCTGTTGCATTAAGACCTGAGAAATACCAGTTGCTATTAAAGCAAATGGTACTGACAACAATATTCTGCTGAAATTAAAGTTTCCGCTTTCATCAACGGAATAATACATGCTTATGATAAACACCGGCAACATTCCTCCTAATGCATTCAACATTGCTGGCAGAATTCCAAACTTCGGAAATTCCACATAATATATAAGATTAGACTTTATAGATTTAATTTCTACTTTGCTTTTATCTAATCCATATTTAACAGCCTGATAAATAGAAAAAAGCGCATTAAACAGTCTTCCAGCGACATCACCAAGTACTAAACCGTTGCCTACCACTAAAAATCCAAATGTCATCTGCGCTGATCCCTCCGCAATTTTCTGACTAGCCTTATTTATAGAAGCTGATTTGAATTTTTTTGCCCTGATCAACCACGCATTACAAAGCTTACTTATGGAAATAAACAACAAACCTACTGGAAGCCAGATCAACCATTTAGCTAAATCAACATTGTTGAGTTTAAGGGCCACAAAATCTTTCAAGAAAATAGCTAGGACAAGAATAAAAACAGAATAGATAACTGATATAAAAAATCCTCCAGCTATTATATTAATTCCATCATCACCTTGCTTTGGCATAACTATTGCGAAATCATAACGACCAGCCGAGGCAATTTCTAAAAAGGCAAAAATACTGGAATACAATCCAAAGACTGCATAATCGCCAGGGGTGAACATTCTGCTTAGCACAGGATATAGCATAACTGGCGCCAGAAACGCAATTGCATTCCCCGTGAATAGAGTAAGAATATCCTTAATAAGGCTTGATTGTTTGGCCATCAGCAAGTACCGTTGTGCCCGTTTGGGTGTTGGGTTATGTCAATAAATGGCATCAACATCATAAGAAATCAAAAGACTTACAAGTGAACCCATAGCTTAAGCATTATTACCCACATGTTTAGTTCCGTTTAAGTAGGTTACGAAAACGGCAAAAAGTAAGACACCAGCATGGCGAGAAAGAAAATTCTCAAATAAAGCTTCAAACGAAAAAAGCATCACAAAAATAAGAAGTGGTAAATTTACCTTTTTATACTGAAATGCATTTAGAACCAATCTGATTATTCCGAACAAATATAGTCCGAGCCCTAGTATACCCCCCCCTATAAATAAATCCAGGTATTGATTATGACTATTAAACATCTCCTCTGCAGGCACCACATATCCCTTCTCATTATATTTTGCGAGCAACACTGAATCCTTATTTCCTTCACCCACTCCATAAAGCCAATTGTTCTTAATAATATCTACAGATGCATCCCAGGACAAAATTCGAAGATCATGTCCAAATCTTGCATTGGGATTGATGGATAGCCCGGCTATAAAAGTATCAGTAAAAACTTTCATCTTTGGGTTAAGGTTGGCAAAAATGAAGCTGAAAATAATTACACCAATTACAACTAACACCCTGAGATGGGTAGACAATTTAATTCTCCAAAATAAGTATAGAGTAAGAATAAATGAGCTAATTATGGCAGCCTTGCTTGAAACCAGAAATAAGAAAATAAACTGCGTAAAATAAATCAAGGAAAGAAAAACTTTACAGGACGATCCTCTTGATACTTTAAGGATTTCAAAAATTAAAAACTGGGCAACTACAATATATATTCCAAAATAGATAGGATGAAGGAAAAGTGAGAATACTTCCCCAAAAAAGTAATTCCCATCTCGAACAGAAGCTGTTAAAAAATCATAATCCGCATCTGGAAATACCTTTGCATTAAAGATTAGATTGCCATCAAGAAAAGAAACTGAATTCTGCATGGCCACAACCAAACAGATTACTTCAGCCGCAAAAATGCCAATAATGTAGCTCCAATAAATTTTCGGCCTAAGTGATTCCTTTAAGAAACTGGGATTCAACCAAAATAAAACTGGAATTACTATAAATAGAAGCCTCTTTTCAATAGCAGACCAAGGACCGCTAGATAGAATGTTAGACACCAAGTAATACAAAAATAAAATGGGCAAAAACCAATCAAATTGTGATTTAGGTAGTTCTTTTTTTACCGCAATTTTGATTAATGATAAAAGAGCAATAAGCACAATCGCAATCGTTGAAAAGTTTCGATGTAGAGGGAGGAAAAGGAACAGTAAAAAAATCGGGTAATCAAAGGCAGTTTTGCGGTCAAAAAAAGATATCCTCGTATGATTCATATTTTCTATATGTCGCGTCATTAATTTGACGATCAGTTCATTTAAGTAGTAAAAGTATAGAATCTCTTGCTTACAGTAAATCTAAGATCATATAGAAATCAAATCAGTAAAAAGGAACCATGAAAGGCCTTTTTTTAATAATGTCGTGTGGATAGATATGATGAAAGAATTTGCCCACAAGTAAAAATTTCAGAGAAGATTAATCGGATTTCCATAATTACAATAATTTGGCTGAAGAGGATCAAGAAAAGGTAGCAAAAGAAATTTATTCCTTTTTCTCTTGATTGATTATACCTTAGAAATTACTGTGTACTCTCCAATAACCTTCTCAAGACCTTCTCTTAAACTTATACGAGGCGTCCAGTGCATTGAAGCTAGTTTTTCATTGGACATAAGTTTTCTAGGTGTACCATCAGGTTTTGATGTATCGAAAGCTAATTCGCCATTGAATTCCGTAAGTTCCTTTATTAATTCAGCTAATTCCTTTATTGATATTTCTATTCCTGAGCCCACATTTACAAACTCAAGCTCTGAATAACTATTCATTAGGAAGTGGCAGGCATCAGCCAGGTCATCTACATGCAAGAATTCCCTCAGAGGTGTGCCGGTACCCCATATTTCTACATAACTTTCCTTGCGTTCTTTTGCATTAACAAACTTCCTAACTAAGGCGGGAATGACATGAGAATTAATCAAATCATAATTATCATTAGGTCCATATAAGTTAGTGGGCATGGCACTTATGAAATCACAACCATATTGCCTCCGATAGTTCTCACAAAGCTTAATCCCTGCAATTTTAGCTATTGCATATGGTTCATTAGTTTCCTCCAAAAAACCAGATAATAGATATTTTTCCTTCAAAGGCTGTGGGGCGAGTTTTGGGTAAATACAAGAGGAGCCTAAAAAAAGCAATTTCTTTACTTTATGGGCATAACTCTGATGAATTACATTACTTTCTATCATCAGATTCTCATATAAAAAATCAGCACGATAGGTGTTGTTAGCTATAATACCACCCACCTTGGCTGCGGCTAAAAAAACATATTCAGGTTTCTCAATTTCGAAAAAAATCTCGACTGCCGCTTGATTTCTAAGATCAAGGTCACTCGATGTTTTTAAAATAAGATTATTATACCCCTCCTTTTGCAATTTCCTAACAATTGCAGAGCCAACCATTCCCCTATGACCAGCTACGTAAATTTTGGCTGATTTCTCCATTTATTCGTGGTGTTGGAAGATTTTGTGCCCACCCTCCTTCAAATAGTGATCTCGTTTGAATAATTCCAGATCACTTTTCACCATATCTTCTACAAGTGCATCCAGATCGTATTTCAACTCCCAATTCAATTCACGTTTTGCCTTGTTAGGGTTTCCAATTAACAGCTCAACCTCGGTGGGTCTAAAGTATTCCGGATCAATCTTCACAACAACATCTCCTTCAGACACTTTTGCTTCTTTATTTATAATCTTCGAAACAAATCCTTCTTCCGCTATTCCTTTGCCCTTAAAGTCAATAACAATCCCAAGTTGTCTAAATGTTTTTATTATGAACTCTCTTACTGTTGTGGTTATCCCAGTTGCAATCACAAAATCATCTGCTTTATCGTGTTGAAGCATCAACCACATTGCTGTCACATAGTCCTTTGCATGACCCCAATCTCGCTTGGCATCAATATTTCCCATATAAACAGTGCCTTGAAGACCTAAAAAAATCCTGCACGCTGCTCTTGTTATTTTTCGGGTAACAAAGGTCTCACCTCTTAATGGTGATTCATGATTAAATAGTATGCCATTGGAAGCAAAAATGCCATAGGCTTCTCGGTAATTAACAGTGATCCAATAGCTATACATTTTGGCTACTGCATAAGGTGATCTGGGGTAAAAAGGTGTCTTTTCACTTTGGGGAACCTCCTGTACCAAGCCATAAAGTTCCGATGTAGACGCCTGATAAAACTTCGTCTTTTTAGACAATCCTAATATTCTTATAGCTTCTAACAAACGTAATGTGCCAATCCCGTCCACATCAGCTGTGTATTCTGGTGTATCAAAACTAACTTTCACATGTGACATTGCCCCCAGATTATAGATTTCATCTGGTTGGACTTCCTGAACTATTCTAATTATATTACCTGAATCGCTTAGGTCTCCGTAATGCAATTTGAGTTTCACCCCCTTTTCATGCGGATCTTGATACAAATGATCAATTCTGTCCGTGTTAAAAAGTGAACTTCTCCTTTTAACTCCATGAACTTCATATCCCTTTGATAGGAGAAGTTCTGACAGGTATGCCCCATCTTGTCCAGTAATTCCTGTTATTAATGCTTTTTTCATTAACTCACTCAGTTCTTTGATGGCAAATTAGATAAAACGTTAAATAGGGCCTAATTTCTAAATTCTTGGACTATTTCAATGGATTTCTTAGACTCCATAAGGCCAAACCCATCCCCATCGATAATTTTCTCATAGCTTTTTGCATGCAGGTCAGTAAATCCATCACTAAACTCCACTTCTTCGCCCTCTAATTTAAGAGACCGGTAAGTTCTCTTCCCCTCTTGCTTCAATTTTTCAGGAATATTCTCATAATCTACACTTAGCTTCCAATTCACATTTGCTTGACTCAAACTCAATTGCCCTGAAGCTTTTGAAGCAGTCAATTCCAAAACCCTATTTTCCTTCACATCCCCAAAAACCCAAATCAACATATCAAAAAAGTGGATCCCAATATTGGTAGCAATTCCACCTGACTTGGAAATATCTCCCTTCCAGCTATGGTGGTACCAATGCCCACGGGAAGTGACATAAGTTAAATCCACATCATACGTTTTATCTTGAGGCCCGTTCTTAATCTTTTCCCTTAAAGCAATAATACTAGGATGAAGACGAAGTTGAAGAATAGTATATACTTTTCTCCCTGTTTCCTTTTCAATCTCAGCTAAAGCGTCAATATTCCATGGGTTGAGCACAAGCGGTTTCTCACAAATAGCATCGGCCCCATGTCGAAGTGCAAATCGAATGTGGGAATCATGCAAATAGTTAGGTGAGCAAATACTCACATAATCAATTTTCACTCCTTTCCTCTTCAATTTATCTAAGTGCCGGTCAAAACGCTCAAACTCTGTAAAAAAATCACATTCTGGGAAATAGGAATCCAATATCCCCACGCTGTCGTTTTTGTCCATCGCAGCAACTAGATTATTCCCTGTAGCTTTAATAGCCTGCAAGTGCCGAGGTGCTATATAACCTGCTGCTCCAATCAATGCAAAATTTTTCATTCTAAATTTTAATTACAACTCCGTATTCAAGTTTATATTTTTCATGACTCTCTGGACATTCTGCACTACCGTTATCATCAAACTTCAATTTGTGCCCATACTCACTCATCCACCCCGTTTGCTTGGCAGGATTTCCTACTACCAATGCATAATCAGGGACCTCTTTGGTAACAACCGCTCCTGCACCAATAAACGCAAACCTTCCAATATCGTGACCACAAACAATGGTGGCATTCGCACCAATGGAAGCACCTTTTTTTACCAAGGTTTTTGAATATTGCCCTCTTCGATTAACGGCACTCCTTGGGTTAATAACATTTGTAAAAACCATTGAAGGCCCCAGAAAAACATCGTCCTCACAAATCACTCCTGAATAGATGGAAACATTGTTCTGAACCTTTACGTTGTTGCCCAGTACCACCTCCGGTGAGATCACCACGTTCTGTCCAATGTTGCAGTTGCTGCCAATTTTGCACCCTGGCATGATATGGCTAAAGTGCCAGATTTTGGTGCCTAAGCCAATTTCACAACCCTCATCAATTACGGCCGTCTCATGTGAAAAAAATGGTTTTCCCGTCATTCTTCAGGCTTTGTATTCCTTAATTTTTTTGCAAATGTAAGACAATTGATCATTATCCATTTCGGTATGGATGGGAAGTGATATCACGCAATCGGAAAGTTTTTCACTTACCGGAAATGCACCCTTCCCTACACCAGTTTTTTGATAAGCTTTCTGTAAATGCAGGGGCACAGGATAATATACCATTGAAGGGATTTCGTTCGAATCCAGGTAATTTCTAAATTGATCCCGATCAACCCCCTCCAATTGCAAAGTATATTGATGAAACACATGAGTGGCATCAAAACTTCTGGCGGGAATAGTAAGGAATGTGATTTCCTTTAATTCCTGATCATAGAAATCTGCTACAGCTTGCCTGCTTTTTTCATACCTGCCAATGTGTTTAATTTTTATATCTAAAATGGCAGCTTGTAGGGTGTCCAATCTACTGTTTACACCTACTTCATCATGATAATATTTAATTCGCTGACCATGGTTGGCAATCATCCTAACCTTTTCAGCAAGTTGATAATCGTTGGTCACCAAAGCTCCTCCATCTCCGTAGCACCCTAGATTTTTAGATGGGAAAAAAGAAGTGCATCCAATAGTACCCATTGTGCCTGCTTTTTTTGAGCTGCCATTCTTAAAAGTATATTCCGAGCCAAATGCCTGGGCGTAGTCTTCAATTACGTGCAGCTTATTTTTCCTAGCTATGGCCAGCAGGGGCTCCATGTCTGCACATTGACCATACAAGTGCACCGGAACGATGGCTACAGTTTTAGGTGTAATCTTTGATTCAACCTGATCAATATCAATATTGAAAGAATCTTTTTTTACATCTACAAATATTGGTTTCAAACCCAGCAAGGCGATTACCTCTGCAGTAGCCACATAGGTAAAAACGGGCAGGATTATTTCGTCACCGGGCTTAAAACCTAAGGCCATCATGGCAATCTGCAATGCATCTGTGCCATTGCCACAAGTAATCGCTTGGGCTCCACCATGAAAATCTGATAATGATTTTTCAAATTGGGCAACCTGTGGCCCCTTAATGAATGCTGTTGAATCCAGTACCCGTTGAATCGCCTGATCAATTTCAGGTTTAATGTTTTGGTATTGACCGTGAAGGTCAACCATAGATATCTTTTTCACGCTCAATGATTTAAATTTTTCTTTTCCCATGCCCATGCATCACGTAACGCATCTTTGGTGGTATATTGTGAAGACCAACCCAACTGGGCATGCGCTTTTGCGGGATTAGCATACGTTTTTACCACATCACCTGCTCGTCTTGGACCAATTTCATAATTTAGTGTTACCCCAGTCACTTCAATGAATTCCTTTACCAGTTGCAAAACTGAGACACCCTGCCCTGTGCCAAGGTTGTAATACTGATAACCTTTATTTTTATCCTCCACCAAAAGCTTATCAATAGCTTTTACATGGGCCGCTGCTAAATCTGCAATGTGAATAAAATCCCTAATACAGGTTCCGTCCGGGGTGGCATAGTCGCCTCCAAAAATGACCAACTTCTTTCGAACACCGGCCGCGGTTTGAGTAATGTATGGAACAAGATTATTGGGTTTATCAATAGGTAATTCTCCAAGCATTGCGCTGGGGTGCGCACCAATGGGATTGAAGTAGCGAAGTGATATAACCTTTAGGTTTTGATCTGCTTTCACTGCATCTTCCAATATCTGCTCACACATCTGCTTGGTGGCCCCATAGGGTGATTCTGCTTTTTTGAATGGTGCTTGTTCATCAACGGGGATGGAATCTGGCTCACCATATACTGTGCAGCTAGAGGAGAAGATGAGATTGTTAACATGTTGTTCCTTCATTACTTCAAGCAGTGTGAGCAACGAATCCAGATTGTTACGATAGTACATAACAGGATGTTCTACGGATTCTCCAACCGATTTATAGGCTGCAAAATGCATAACACCCTCAAGCTTGGCCTCTTTTTGAAAGACCCCTTTCAAAAATTGTTTATTGGCACAATCTCCTTCATAAAAAACTAACGACTTACCCGTTATTTTTTCAATTCCTTGCAGAAGAGTCCTGTCTGACTTTGAAAAATTGTCGATGATCACTGGCAAATATCCACTGGCATACAATTCAACAACGGTATGCGCGCCTATGTATCCCGCTCCACCTGTTACCAGTATTTTCTTTGAAGCCATTATAATCTTGCCGTTACAAAAGATTTATCCAGGAATCCCTTGACATCATAAACTACGGTCCTCTCTTCTCTTATGCTGTTCCAATCCAAATTTTTGAACTCCTGATGTCCTACTGCCAATACGATGCCATGATATTTTTCCTTAAGAGTATCAATTAGTTTTAAACCATATTCATGCGCTACCTCCTTAGCATCAGCATGTGGATCATACACATCCACAATTGCACCGTAAGTTTGAAGTTCTTTTATCACATCAGCCACTTTGCTGTTACGGATATCGGGGCAATCTTCTTTAAAAGTAACCCCAAGTACCAATATCCTGCTTTTGTTAATTGGTAAATCATTCTTTGCCATCAACTTGATTACTGCATTAGCGATATAAACCGGCATGTTATCATTAATTCTCCTCCCCGACAAAATCACTTCAGGTCGATAGCCGAGTCCTTCGGCTTTATAAGTCAAGTAATACGGATCTACACCAATACAATGTCCGCCAACCAATCCGGGTTTGAACGGAAGAAAATTCCACTTGGTGCCAGCAGCCTCTAATACTTCGTGTGTATCAATCCCCACTTTCTCAAAAATCAATGCCAACTCATTGACAAATGCAATGTTCAAATCGCGCTGTGAATTCTCAATTACTTTAGCTGCCTCTGCAACTTTAATCGAAGAAGCTTTATGCGTGCCTGCTTTGATGATTTTTTTATATAGTTGATCCACCTTTTCAGCAATTTCCGGAGTACTGCCGCTTGTTACTTTTTTAATGGTGGTAACACGGTGTAGTTTGTCTCCTGGGTTAATTCGTTCAGGTGAATATCCACAGAAAAAATCTTCATTGAACTTCAGGCCACTTTCTTTTTCAAGAATAGGCACACAAATTTCCTCTGTACACCCAGGATATACCGTAGATTCAAAGATGGCGATATCGCCTTTTTTAAGTGCCTTACCCACTGTTCTGCTAGCACTTTCAACAGGCCGTAAATCTGGTTTCTTGAATTCGTCTACTGGCGTTGGTACCGTTACTATGAAGTAGTTCACATCAGTCAGGTCCTTTATATCTGACGAAAAAGAAAGCTTTACGGCCTCCTTCAATTCAGCCGAATCAACTTCTCTTGTGCGATCAAATCCATTTTGCAACTCGTGTATCCTGCTCTTATCTATATCAAAACCAACTACTTCAATGATTTTTCCAAATTCAACAGCCAATGGGAGCCCAACGTACCCCAATCCTATTATTCCAATCTTTTCCATTTACCTTCTTACTTTATAATATTCTAAATACCAATCCACAAAATTTCCAATGCCCTCTTCAATAGTGGCAGAAGGCCTGAACCCAATTTCATTTTCCAATGCATCAATGTTCGCATAGGTCTCCGGAACATCTCCTGGTTGAATAGGCATGAAGTTTTTTATCGCTTTCTTACCAATTTTATCTTCCAATACTTCAATAAATCTAAGGAGTTCCACTGGATTATTATTACCAATATTAAAAACCCTATATGGAGCAAAACTGGTGGCAGGGTCGGGGTTTGCCCCACTCCAGGCTACATTTCCTGTAGGTACTTTTGGTAATAACTTTACAATCCCCTGTACAATATCATCCACATAGGTAAAATCCCTTTTCATTTTACCCTGGTTATAAACATCTATAGGCTTTCCTTCCAGAATTGCCTTTGTAAATAGAAAAAGCGCCATGTCAGGCCTACCATAAGGTCCATAGACAGTAAAAAAGCGCAAGCCTGTTGTAGGTAAATTATAAAGACTGGAATAAGTATGCGCCATTAATTCGTTTGCCTTCTTCGTAGCGGCATAAAGGGAAAGCGGATGATCTACATTATGATGGACAGAAAAGGGCATTTTAGTATTAGCTCCATACACCGAACTGGACGAAGCATAAATAAGATGTTCAGTTTTACAATGACGGCAAGCCTCAAGAATGTTTATAAATCCCTGAATATTACTGTCAATGTAGGCTTGAGGATTGGTAATAGAGTAACGCACTCCTGCCTGAGCTGCCAAATTGACAACATAGGAAAAGGAATGCTTTTCAAACAACTGAAAAAGCTGTTCTTTGTCTTCGAGGCCAATCCGCACGAACTCGAAATTTCTTAATGGTTTAAGAAGCTCCAGTCTGTGCTCCTTTAGGGACACCTCGTAATAGGCATTCATATTATCGATTCCGACTACAGCATAACCAGCCTCCAAAAGCTTTTTTGAAAGATGGAATCCAATAAAACCGGCTGCTCCGGTGACTAAGACGAGTTTTTTAGACATCAGCTTTAAATGAACTGCAAAACTAAGATTTTAGGTTGATTTTGTATTATTCTCTAATTTGCAGCCCTCAATTGTAATTATGGAAAAGCAGGTTAATAATGATGAAATCGATTTAGTGGAGCTTTTGGTCAAGGTCGTCTTGTTAGTAAAGCGCAATCTTATCCAAATAATTTTATTTTTTGTCATAGGAACGGGTTTGGGATACGCTTATGCATCACTTGCTCCCAAAGTGTACGAAAGCAAGATGCTGGTAAGCTCCGAAATACTAACAGAATCCTATAGCGAAAAGCTTTTTGAAAACCTGCAAAACCTAATCAAGGAAAGAAATTATACTTCTGTATCTACTATTACTGGATTGAGTGAGGATGAGGCAGAATTTATATCAAAAATCAAAATTGAAAGTGCCTTAAAAGACAAGCCGCAAAAGGAGGATGAAAAAAAATTCTTCCTGATTACTGTTGAACTTACTAATCAAAGCATCCTCCCCAAGCTTCAGACAGGACTTATCAATTATTTTCAACAAAATGATTTTGTCAAGCTGCGAGTGGACTCAAAGAAAAAAATGTATCAACAAATAATTTCCAAAATCAATGAAGAAATTAAATCATTAGAAA
>DDTF01000005.1:37253-38839 GCA_002345965.1 Flammeovirgaceae bacterium UBA2371 | reverse complement strand
ATCTATAGAATCTCCAGCTTAAATTTATACTATAATTAATTAACGCAAAAAGACATCTCAATAATATACCCCACAATGGTGCCTATTTTAGGGTCATCTATGGGTTTTTGAAACCGCACTAATCTTATTATTAATCGTTTACAAGCTGCAATTTGTTTTTGATATCCTGAAAAGTAATATCAAAATGTGAGCGATCGTAAATAGATTTCCCATTGTCTACAATGAGCACTTGGGGAGATTCGTGCTGAACTTCAAATATTTTTGCAATTGCATTGGACACATCTCGGTAAGTCAGCAAATCCAGAAAATAAGTTTTCACGCCATCCAAATGCCAGTTTCTCTCCAGTCGATCCAAGGTTGCTTTGCTAATAGAGCAACTTCTGCTGTGCTTAAAAATCAGGATCGGTTTTGTTTTTGATTCTTCTGTTAGCTGATCTAATTGATCAATGCTAGTAATGCTAATCCAGTTCATAAAAAATTATTCGTACCATAAGCCCTTTTCTCTCTTGTCGTAGCGAGGCCTTCGTTCCTTGTCTTTGAGGTGATCGGGCTGGGTATCGCTTTTGTTAAAGAGCTTTGCCCACATTAACTTGATATTCATAAAAATGGTTCTTTCTTCCTTCACATTATTGCGGAAGCCATGCGCAAATTGAGCATCTGGATGAAGCTGGTTGTCTCCATATTTTTTCATTTTGATGTTGCCCTGATAGTCACCAATTTTTGCGTAGGCTTTATTGGGGGCCCGGCCTTTGAGTGCTTCGGATGCGCTTAACGGATTGCGTTTATAATCCCAGGTAACTTTTACACCCTTTGCATATTCACTCGCCCTGACGGAAGCTTTGGATGGTGCCACACCCGGGAGTGATCCCTTTGCTGCATGTGATTTGTTTTGGTAATCGCCCTGTTTAACTTTTATCTGAAGACCAGCAACTTCATAGGTGGTTTTATCAGGTCTTTGTTTCAGGATAGATTCTTTGCTCGCGTTGGGATTTTGTACATAATTCTTTTTTAGTCCAGATAGTTTAATACGTCCTGCGTAATCAACCGCTTTGGCGTCACCTTTTGGAACACGTCCTTCAATCGGTGTTTCATTGTTGTTCCAGAGTTGACCACTTACGCTTCCACCACCTTTTTTAGGTTTGCTGGCTTTGATGTTTCCAGTGAATTCTTCCCCCTGATAACGCCTGCTGGGTTTTAGGTCAAAGAGTTTGTAATTGCCAGGGTATCCTGCAGCCTGGCGCGCATTCTCTGAAGGTGTTCTCCCATCGATTGGGGTTTCGTTGTTGTTCCAAAGTTTACCACTCACACTTCCGCCCCCTTTGGCAGGACGTTTCGTTTTAATATTTCCAGCGAAGTCCGCGCCTTGTTTATTGAAACCTGGAGCCAGTTCACCTCTTCTGAAAGTACCAGAGTAATCCCCAACGCCAGTTCCACCTTTAGGTGTGCGCACGGGTATTGGCGTTTGATTGTTATTCCAAAGTTTACCACTCACACTTCCACCCCCTTTGGCAGGACGTCTTGTTTTAATATTCCCTGCGAAGTCCGCGCCTTGTTTATTAAAACCTGGAGCCAATTCACCTCTTCTG
>DDTF01000005.1:10286-37208 GCA_002345965.1 Flammeovirgaceae bacterium UBA2371 | reverse complement strand
GCAGGACGTCTTGTTTTAATATTTCCAGCGAAGTCTGCGCCTTGTTTATTGAAACCTGGAGCCAGTTCACCTCTTCTGAAAGTACCAGAGTAATCGCCCACGCCAGTGCCACCTTTGGGCGTGCGCACAGGAATTGGGGTTTGTTGGTTGTTCCAAAGTTTGCCACTCACACTTCCACCCCCTTTTGCAGGACGTCTTGTTTTAATATTTCCAGCAAAGTCCGCGCCTTGTTTGTTGAAACCTGGGGCCAGTTCACCTCTCCTGAAGGTGCCAGAGTAATCACCCACACCTGTTCCTCCTCGTGGAGTGCGTACGGGTATAGGAGTGCCATCGTTGTTCCATCTTTTGCCACTTACACTGCCACCACCTTTTTGTGGTCGTTTGGATTTTATATTTCCTGAAAATCCTGTTCCCTGTTTACTAAATCCTGGTGAAAGTTCGCCTTTGCGGAATGTGCCGGAATAATTGATGCCTGTTCCTCCGCGCGGTGTACGAACTGGAATTGGCGTTCCATCATTGTTCCATCTTTTTCCACTCACGCTGCCACCACCCTTGTCAGGTCGTCTTGATTTTATATTACCCGCAAAGCCAACACCTTGCTTTGTAAAGCCAGCACCAGCCCCCCTTCTCATATTACCCTGAAAGCGTGCGGCCTCAGCTCCACCACTTATTCTTTTTTTAGATTTAATATTTCCTGAAAAGCCAGTGCCTTGAGTGGAGAATCCCGGTGTTAGTTGACCTCTTCTAAATCGACCGCTATAGTTGATGCCTTCAGCGCCAATACCCGGGGCACGAGGTGGCAGGGGCGATCGGGAATTTCTACTTTTGCTTATACCAAAACCAACTCCCTTTTTCCCTGAGTAAGCTCGATCTCCACCTGGTTTTCTGCCAAAAAATTTCAGCGTATCTCTCGCCACCAGTCCTGCAGGAGCAGAGCGGAAGTTGCGCATTCGCAATGGCCTGCCTGTAATGTCACCCTTAAAGGGTTTTTCGCCCTTTGAAAATTTGCCCCAATACACATTTCTTTTACCACGTGAAATAAAGGGGCCGGATCTGGAATTCGGAAATACATTGATTTTTTTTCCAGGCTTTCCGGTGCGATCGAGTTTAGCTGCTTTGTTAATATTGGACTGGTTTCTGTAGGTGCGCTGCGACTCTTTGCCGGACTTGGAGGAGTGATTGACAAATCGACCACTTTGAGGATAAATTTTTCTGAGTTCTCCTGATCTTGATGGAATGCCTACTGGTCCGCCTTTTATATTTCCTTTCCAGGCACGTTGTGTATCCTTGGGGATTTGCTTGATTGGTTTTTTACCCGATGCTGTCCGTGTATAAACTTTTGGCTTGCGAGGTGTTTGAGATGAATTGTTAACAAAAGGTCCCCGCTGAGGATAAATGTTGGTTCTAGCCGATCGGCCTTTCTCTGATTGTACTCTGATTTTATGTCCTGAAATATTACCTTTCCAGGCACGCGAACGGTCTGATGGTGGTGTATTGAAAATTCTTCCCCTGGGCTGTGCTGCCTTATCTGTTTTCGTTTGCATTCTGCCTCGGTAAGGATCGGTTTGTTCCCAGCGTCTGTTGGCTCGAGAGGCTGAGGATTGGTTGAGGGTTCTTAGCCTTCGGCCAGATATATCGCGCGTTTTAATCCTTTTTTTCTTCTTTATGGTTTTGAATTTGGCCTCGCGCACTTGCCGTTGGTTGGTGATTGGCTTATCGCCCTTGGTATTTTGTGCGTTTGCATTCAAGGTAGCCAATAGGAGTAGTGCCAAGAATCCTAAGGTTTTCAAAGCTTGTTTATAAAATGCGGTATTTCCCTTCCTGGCTATCAAAAAGTATGGCGCTGAACTGGCTAAGTTAAGAAAAAGCAGCTAAAACCATCTTTTGGGCTGTTTTTAGCTTAATTTTTAACATAACGATTTACATCCTTGGAAATTCCGGCAGGGGGCCTTACAAAATTTAGTATTGTGCCAATTCCTCTATTTTTCTTTTCAATCTTCCCTTTGGCAGAAAGTTGTTTTCCAATGCGGTTGTAAATGGGATAGGTGTATCCAAACTGGCAACTCGCATCACGGGAGCATCCAGGTAACTGAAACAATGTTCATTGATCCATGCTGAAATTTCACCGCCAATCCCACCTGTCAATGTATCTTCATGAAGAATAAGGGCCCGGTTTGTTTTTTTAACCGTAGCTTCCACGGCCTCTTTGTCCCATGGCAACAATGTACGGAGGTCTATGATTTCTGCACTTATTGAAGGAAGTGATTGCATGATTTCTTTTGCCCAATGCACCCCCATTCCATAGGTGATGATGGAGAGATCATTTCCTTCAGTGACCACGCTGGCTTTTCCTACCTCTACAGTGTAGTAATCGTCAGGGATGTTGTCTTTAATGGAGCGGTATAAAAGTTTGTGTTCGAAATACAGATAGGGGTTAGGATCTTCAATGGCTGCGTTTAACAATCCTTTTGCATCGTAAGGGTTGGAAGGATAAACTATTTTTAATCCCGGAGTATGGAAAAACCAAGCTTCATTGGATTGGCTGTGGAACGGACCTGCTGCTGTTCCGGCCCCTGTGGGCATGCGCACTACCACATCCGCATTTTGACCCCAACGCCAGTGAGACTTGGCGAGGTTGTTTACGATCTGATTAAATCCTTCTGTTACAAAATCGGCAAACTGCATTTCTACCATGGCCTTCATTCCTTTAATAGAAAGACCTAAGCCAGCACCCACAATGGCAGATTCACAAATGGGAGTGTTGCGGACACGTGCTTTGCCAAAGGCATTTACAAACCCATCCGTTATTTTGAATACACCTCCATATTCAGCAATGTCCTGCCCCATTAATACCAGGTTTGGATGCCTTTCCATGCTTTGACGCAAGCCGTCTGAAATGGCATCGATAAACCTTTTTTCTGAATGCTTCCCGGATTTTGGCGCAACAGGAACTTGTGAATAAGCTTTGAACAAATCGTTCACCTCAATTTCTGTACTCACCTCAGGAGGCTTGCTTGCAAAAGCTACAGCCAATCCATCTTCAATTTCTCTTTTAATTTTTTTAGTAAGGTCATCTACATACTTGGAGTCGATAACGCCTTCCTTGATCAGATAATTTTGATAATTAACCAGCGGATCTTTCTTTGCCCAGTCATCCATTAACTTCTTAGGTACATATTTGGTACCGGATGCTTCTTCATGACCCCGCATTCTGAAGGTGATTGCTTCCAATAAAACCGGTCTTGGTTTTTTACGAATACTTTCTGCAAGTGTTTTTACAGTATCGTATACTTCAAGAATATTGTTACCGTCAATCTTTACCCCTTCTATTCCATAACCAATGGCCTTGTCCACAAAATTCTTGCAGCGGAATTGCTCGTTGCTGGGAGTAGAAAGACCATAGCCATTATTTTCAATCACAAAAATGACAGGTAAGTCCCAAACTGCCGCCACATTGATGGCCTCATGGAAATCGCCTTCGCTTGTTCCTCCATCGCCATTGAATACAGCTGTAACTTTTTTCTCTTTCAGTAGCATGCCGGCCAATGCGATTCCATCGGCTACACCATTTTGAGGGCCTAAGTGAGAAATCATCCCAACAATATGGTGTTCATTGTTACCAAAGTGAAAAGAGCGGTCGCGTCCTTTGGTATAACCATGCGAGGTCCCTTGCCATTGAGAAAACAACCGATCAAAAGGCATGTTTCTGGAAGTGAACACGCCAAGGTTTCTATGCATGGGGAGAATATAGTCTTCTTTTTCAAGCGCTTTAGTTAGGCCTACAGCGATAGCTTCCTGCCCGATACCGCTAAACCATTTGCTGATTCTGTTTTGGCGAAGTAGAATGAGCATTTTCTCCTCAATAAGCCGAGGTTTTAAAAGGCTTTCGAAGAGGTCTTTTAGGACTTTGTCTGAATATTTTTTGCGATTGAATTGCATAGGATAAGAAAATTGCTCGGCAAGTTAATCATAGCCAGATTATAAGAATAAACCTTTAGATATTTTATCCTTCAAGCCCTGGGGTTAAAATAGGTCAATCCAAAAAGAGGGGCTATTTTTGAAACGATGATCACATTCGACACTTTTACTCTAGATAATGGCCTCCGGGTGCTGGTCCATGAAGATCCTACCGTACAAATAGCAGCACTAAACATTCTTTATGATGTAGGTTCGAGAGACGAGCAAAGTAATAAAACAGGTTTTGCTCATCTATTCGAGCATTTGATGTTTGGTGGCTCTAAAAATATCCCAAGCTATGATGAACCCCTGCAACGAGTAGGTGGTGAAAACAATGCGTTTACAAACACAGACATCACTAACTATTATCTCACCCTTTCAGCCGATAATATTGAAACAGGGTTTTGGCTTGAGAGCGACAGAATGCTTAGCCTCTCTTTCGATCCGCAGGTATTGGAGGTGCAACGCAAAGTAGTTATTGAGGAATTTAAACAACGCTATTTGAACCAGCCCTATGGCGATGTGTGGCTGAAGTTGAGACCATTGGCATATCAAGCGCATCCTTATCGTTGGGCAACCATTGGTAAGGAAATCAAACACATTGAGGATGCAACCATGGATGATGTGAAGTCATTCTTTTACACGCACTATCTCCCATCCAATGCCGTCCTGGTGGTGGCGGGCAATGTAAAAACAGAAAATGTTAAAGTTTTAGCAGATAAGTGGTTTGGACCTATTCCGGCTGGAAATAAAAAGAACAGGAATTTGCCGGTCGAGCCTGTTCAAACTGCCAAAAGAACTTTGGAGGTAAAGATGGATGTGCCAGCCTCAGCTTTGTACAAGGCGTATCACATGCCAGGAAGATTTAATAAAGATTTTTATGCCGCAGATTTGGTAAGTGATGTATTGGGTCGTGGTGATTCCAGTAGGCTCTATCAAACATTGGTGAAGGAAAAACAAATTTTTAACTCTTTGTCTGCATTCACAATGGGCACCATTGATCCGGGATTAATTGTAATCAATGGGCGGGTGAAAGAGGGACAAGAGCTGAAGGAAGCTGAAAAGCAATTGGATGATGTGGTGTATGAATTTGTAGAGAGAGGTATACAGGAACATGAATTGGAAAAGGTAAAAAACCAGGCATTGTCTACTCTTGAATTTGGTGAAGTAGAAGTCCTGAACCGTGCCATGAACCTTGCTTTTAGTACATTGTCTGGGGATCCGGGATTGGTAAACAGGGAGCAAGATTTAATCAACCGTGTTACTATGGATGATGTTAACCGATTGGGCAGACAGATTTTGAAGGATGAAAACGCATCTGTCTTATATTATTATGCCAATAAATAGCAGCCGATGAAAATGAGAGTGGGAATGGGATTTGATGTACACCAGCTTGAAGAAGGAAGGGACTTTTGGCTTGGGGGTATAAAGTTGCCATCCAGCAAAGGTGCTGTTGGTCACTCTGATGCGGATGTGCTTATCCACGCAATTTGTGATGCTATACTGGGAGCTGCTAATCTTGGTGATATTGGCTTTCATTTTTCAAATACTGATCCCAGGTGGAAAGGGATGCAGAGCAGATTTTTTCTTCAGGAAGTAATAAAGATGATTAAAGAAAAAGACTGGCAAATTGAAAATCTCGATTGCACACTTACTTTGGAAAAACCTAAAATCAATCCTCACCTCCCTGAGATGAAGAAGGTGCTTAGTTCTTTGATGGAAATCTCTGAAGAGCAAATTTCCATCAAGGCCACTACCAACGAACGATTAGGATACGTAGGCAGGGAAGAGGGCGTAAATGCTTATGCTGTCGTTTTATTAAGGAAAGACTAAAAAAGTCACAGTGCTGCAATTGTTAAAGACTTCGGATGGCTCCCATACGATAAGGCACGTGGAGCTTAATGAAACGTATCACTCTATCCATGGAGCCGTACAGGAGTCAAAGCATGTTTTTATTCAAAATGGGCTTCATTTCTATATCGAGAAACATAAACCTTCCTGCTTAAAAATTCTGGAGGTAGGTTTTGGGACGGGTCTCAATGCCTTTCTGACCATGATTGACGAGAAGTCTCATGGCATATCAATAATGTATGATGCGGTAGAAGCTTTTCCATTGCCAGGTGAGATGGCAATGGAACTGAATTATCCGGATTTTGTGGAAACCAGCAACGCTGCCAGCATTTTTTCAGCCCTGCACAAAGCCGCCTGGAACGAGACTTCAAGTATGTCCACCGATTTCACGCTTCGAAAGATGCACAACAGTGTCCAGGCTACTATGCTAGAAAAAAGTACTTATGACATTGTTTATTTTGATGCTTTTGCTCCTAAAACGCAGCCAGACATGTGGTCGGCATCAGTATTGTCTAACGTAATATGGGCGATAAAGACAGGAGGGGTTTTGGTTACCTACTGTGCAAGCGGTCAGTTTAAAAGAGATTTGAAGAGCCTGCAAGTTGAGATTGAAGTTCTCCACGGGCCTCCGGGTAAGAAGGAAATGGTGCGAGCAAGTAGGATTCCAAAATAGGGTATTACTATTTGAAATGTTGCAAATTGCTGTAATTTGCGTTCGCTATTTTTTTACCTGATATCAAGCCTGTATTTGAAAAGACTTTTACTCCTCTTACTTGTATTCATTGGATTTGCGTCATCCGCTCAAAACATTCTGGAGAAAAAACTGAATGGTGCGGAGAAGGGAAAACTTTTGTCAACCTATTTTGAGGAATTAGAAAGCGCCCATCCGATAAAGTTCTTCTACCTTCCTGAGTGGATTGCGGATACCCGGCTTGAAAATGATTACAATGATAAATCGCTTGAGTATTTTCTTGAGGATGTTTTCAGAAGCAGAAATTTTGAATATCAGATAGTGAGCAACTACGCCATTGTCTTAATTAAAGATCCATCACAATCCATATTAAGAGACCGGTTGTTGGTCACAGCTACTAAGGAGCGTAAAAAAATTCAATCCCTGATGATTGGCGATCCGTCATTACCACAACCAAAAGAGTTAACAATAAAAGGAGTTGTAAAGGATGTTAAGGGTCGTGAACCGCTGGTGGGCGCCTCCGTAATTGTTCAGGATCTTGATCAGGGAGTAACTACAGATACCGAGGGAATGTTTAGTGTAACTGTGCCTTCGGGTGAGCATGTATTGAGCTTTCGCTATTTTAACTATGAAGAAAAAGTTTTTGTAGTTAAAGCCTATCAGGGAGGAACAATTGATGTTGAACTGGATGAAACGCCTACGTTGCTGGAAGAGCTTGTGGTAACGGATAAAGCTTTTTCCAATGTAATGGGTAACAGGGGTGGTCAAACTACCATTAAGCTGGCGGAAATAAAACGGATGCCATCTTTTATGGGGCAGGTGGATTTGATCAGGCAGGTACAAACTTTACCGGGCGTTACTTCAGTAGGAGAGGTAGCTACAGGATTTAATGTAAGAGGTGGCGGAGTAGATCAAAATCTGGTCCTGTATGATGGGATTAATGTTTTTAATATTTCACACGTCTTTGGATTTTTCTCAGCCTTCAATTCAGACGCCTTAAAAGAAGTTAGTTTTTATAGAGGGGGAATCCCCGCTGAGTACGGTGGGCGCGTTTCTTCTGTTTTGGGTATCAGTGTAAAGGAGGGGAACTTTCAAAAATGGGAAGGCAATGGAGGTTTAGGAATTGTGTCCAGCAATTTTACAATTGGCGGACCAATCATTAAAGATAAAACATCGGTAATCGTTTCCTTGCGTTCTTCTTACTCCGACTGGTTGTTGCGTCAGGTGAAGACCAACTATCAGGATATCCAAAACAGTTCTGTGTCATTCTACGATGCATCGTTGAAACTTAGTCACTTGCTCGGCAAAAACACAAAGCTTCAGTTTACAGGATACCTGAGCAAAGATAAATTTGGATTGCCTACCGACACGGTATACAGGTGGCAAAATAGAATGGGTGTATTTCGTCTGGATCATACATTTAATGAGAAGCTGGGGGCAACACTTACTGCTGGTGTTGGGAACTATGCGTATACGGTTGAGGATGAAAATCCGGGAGATGCATACCTGTTGGATTTCGGAGTAACTTATCCCACCCTAAAAGCAGACTTTAATTACAATTTCGGAAATCACAAAATTGCATTTGGGGGAAGCTCAATTTTTTATCAATACAATCCTGGCTCCATTCAGCCTTATTCTGATGAATCACAGGTTGTTGCTAAACAGTTGGATAAACAAAATACGTTAGAGAGTGCATTGTACCTAAGCGAAAGCTTTCAAATTCATGAGCGCTTTAACATTGATTTGGGAGTGCGCTACTCAATGTATAGCGCCTTTGGTGCTGCAAAAGTTTATCAATACGATCCTGCTTTGCCAAAGGAGGTAAACAACATAGTAGATACAATTTATTTTGAGAAAGGTGATAAAATAAAGAGTTATTCTGGCATTGAGCCCAGACTAAGTTTACGTTATTCCTTCACACCAAATTCATCCATCAAGGCAGGATACAATCGCATTTATCAATACACGCATTTGATTTCCAATTCAGCTGCCGTAGCGCCCATTGATATTTGGCAGCCAAGTAATTTCTATTTCCAGCCGCAGTATGCGGATCAATTGTCAATAGGGTTTTTTAAGGATTTCAAAGAAAAAATGTATGAAACCTTTGTAGAATTCTACTACAAGAATATTTATGACCTCCTTGATTTTAAGGATGGAGCTCAGTTGATTCTCAATGATCATCTGGAAACAGACTTACTTCGAGGCAATGGACTTGCTTACGGCTTTGAACTTTCTGTCGTTAAGAATAAAGGAAGATTGAATGGTACTTTAAATTATACTTACTCCCGGTCACTCAGGGAAACCAAAGGCAGCAGCTCGTCAGAAAGCATTAATGACGGAGAACAGTACCCCTCCAATTTTGATCAGCCTCATGTATTTAATTTTAATTGGAAATATAATATCTCCAAGCGTTACTTTTTCTCCAGCAACTTTACCTATCATACGGGTCGTCCGATTTCTGCACCCACCAGTGCTTATTTGATAGACAATGTACCGGTGGCTAATTTTTCATTTCGCAATCAGTATCGTATTCCTGATTACCATCGATTGGATTTGGCGTTTATTATTGAAGGCAATCACAAAAGGAAAAAATTCTGGGATGGTACCTGGACGATTTCTGTCTACAATGTTTATGCAAGAAAAAATCCTTATACCATATTTTTTGCTGATAATGGAGGAGGCATTTTAAGGCCCTACCAAATGGCAATTATCGGAACAGCAATCCCATCTGTTTCTTACACATTTAAATTTTAAGTAGATGAGAATATATTCAATTTTCGGATTCATTCTTTTCTTTCTGATAGGCTCGTGCATTGACCCAATCAGTTTGAAAGTGAATTCTGAAGAGGGAGTAATTGTAGTAGATGGTGGCATTATCAATACAGAAGGGCCCTACGTTGTCAATTTGTTTAGATCAGTTGGAGTTACCAATGATTTGGAGAAAAGGCCAGCGGTGACAGGGGCATTTGTTTACATAATTGATGAGCAAGGAAATAAGATAAGGATGAAGGATGATGTACCCGGCATTTTTGTTTCCGATCCAGGTTTCAAAGCAGAATATGGGAAAAGTTATTATTTGAGAATTGAAGCCTTTGATGGGAAGATATACGAGTCAAAACCTGACATACTGAGACCAGTCGATGAAATCAATAATGTGTATTTTGAGTTTGAAGATAAAGTAGATACTGATCCCACCAATCCTGAAAACAATGCGGGCTTTAATATATTCATTGACGCAAGTCTATCTGAGAATGTTGACTATGTGCGATGGAGTTGGACAGGGCTTTACGAAGTACTAACGTTTCCCGAAAAAAGAATGATAAATGCTGGAGAAGCGGGAAGAATTCCAGATCCACGTCCTTGCAGCGGGTATCGAGTAATCAACGGAGTGGTAACGCAGGTGGGCCCATGTGAATGTTGTGCTTGCTGGGTAACAGAGTACAGCAGGTCGCCCGAAGTAGCAGACGTTGATTTCTTTGGAGGAAAAGTATCAAGATACAAAGTGGCTTACGTGCCAGCCACAAGGCAGTTATTCCATAGCAAGTATCGTGTGGAAATTCAGCAGGCAAGTATTTCCAAGGAAGTTTACGATTATTGGAGATTGGTAAAAGTACAGAAAGAAGGAGGGTCCAGTTTGTTTCAACCCACATCAGCCAAGATAAAAGGGAACTTGAAGTGTATAAATGATCCGTCAGCAGAAATCTTTGGTTTGTTTACAGTATCAGCTGTTAAAACCAAATCTATTTTTATCGATAAGGAGGACATCCCTTATAAACTCTTGCCTATGGATTCTATCAGAGAAGATTGCAGATTTCCGTATAAAAATTCCTCATCCGTTAAACCTGATTTTTGGTAGATGCGCTCGGCTATTCCATCCTTTTTTGCGTTACTGGTAAGCATACTTTTGCTTGGAGGATTTACTGTGGAGGATTCCTTAACTGAATTGACGGCCAAGTTCAATTCGTTCAATGAAGCCTTTCCTCAAAACAAATTGGTAGTGTCATTCCATCAGCCAGCTTATGCGCCCGGTGATACAGCGTTTTTCAGGGCAACCTTGTTGCATGAAGATCTATTGCCTGTAAAAGGCAGACAAATTGGTTACCTGGTGCTGCTCGATGCTGATGGCAATGAAATAATTCGAGATTCATTTGTTATTAAAGATGGTATTGCTGGAAATCAAACCATAATTCCCAGCAGTCTGGCTGGTGGCATCTATCAATTAGTAGCCTATACAGATTGGATGAAGAATTTTTCATCGAAAATGTATTTTACATCCCTGCTACACATCTCTGGTGACAATTATTTTGAAGTAACCACAGACGCACCTGTCCAAATTGAGTTATTTCCTGAAGGAGGAAATTTAATTACAGGTTTGACAACTCAGGTAGTTGCCAAGGCAACCAGAGATGGTATGCCCGTAATGGCACAAGGCAGAATAATAGATAGCGAAGGTAATGAAGTAATACGTTTTAATTGTGGCACTACTGGTCTGGCCAAGTTTGAACTTACACCTGAAAATGCGCTGGCTTATACGCTGGAAACGTTACCGGGAGGAACAAAGTCTGCCATTGAGGTTCAGGATGAGGGAATTAATATTCAAGTATCCAAAAGCGAAGGACTGATGAAGGCCACCCTCCATCGCAAATCCAAAACAGTGCGTAGTGAAGGAATATATGTTGTGTTAACAAGTCAGGGTAAGATTCGATATGCATCTACGATCAACATAAAAGGAGAGGAACCATCAACTGTTTTAATTCCATTAAAAAATATTCCTGTAGGGATTGCTCAATTGTTCTTGTTTGACAACAAGTTTAATGAATTGGCCAGTCGACTTTCATATATAGAACATGAGGGTAAACAAATAGATATTCAACTGAAAGACAAAAATGTTGCTACCCGAAGTGAAGTTACTTTTGAAATTAGCATCAAAGATGACTTTGGATCAGTAAATCCTTCCAACATTTTTGTTAATGGATACGTTGCTGATTTGTTCAGGGAAGCAAACGATGTTGATTTTACTGAACAGATACTTGTAGCTTCTGACTTACCAGATTCCTATTCCTTCCTCGAAAAAGTGGATATAAAAACTGAAGAGGGGCAGTTGGCGCTCGATGAATATTTAATGACTAAAAAATGGGAGCGATTTGACTGGGATGAAATACTCTCTAATAAAAGAAAGCCGCCAGAGTACAAAGCGAAGGACATTTTGACCTACGATGGTGTTGCAACTTTTTCAGAGACAGGAAAGCCAGTTCCGGATTCAACCTTGGTTATATTTTTCTTACAACAAAAAATATTTGGGTACGAAGTTTACACAACAGACAAAGGAAAGTTTAACTGGCCGGTGTTTTTTGATTTTTATGGAAATGAAAATGTTATGCATTCGCTGGAGTTCAGAGGCAAAACTTTGTTTAACACCTCTGTTGAACTAATGAGAGATTCACTAGGCGGATTTCGGGCTCCAACTGTACGGCCATCTCCAATCAAGGATCCGTATTACTCTTTCAGTACTTTGGCCAAAGTATCAAATACATCCTATACCTATAGTTGGGAAAAAGTAAAAAATGATATTATCAACACTAACCCTAACGCAGCCATTGAAGATGAATTGAATGGTGCGGATTTTAAGGTTACCGTTGAGGATTATGTTGTTTTTCCAACCATAGAAGATCTCATGCGGGAAATTGTCCGATTTGTGCAGAATAAAAAGGTAGCGGGTAAGCCGACATTGCGTGTTTTATCATCAGATAGTAACAGGCCCATCACCGGAGATCCACTTTACGTAGTGGATGGTATAGCAACGAAGAACACTGATTTTATTTTGAAGATGAATCCAGGGGATATTGCTGTGATTAAAGTAGTGAATAACATCAATAAATTAAGAAACCTGGGGAGCATTAGTAAAAACGGAGTTATTTTCTTTCAAACTAAAGTATCCAATATGGGTGCGTTAATACCAACCGATGACATATTGCACTTGCGTGGGTTGAACAAGCCGATCGCATATAATGCGGGCACAAAGAATCAACCACTGAGAACACCATTACTGAAGTCTTCGCTTTACTGGAATTTTCAACCTGCATTGAACGAGCGTGGTATTATCGGAGACAAATTCTATACTCCTGACAATACGGGAACGATAAAGCTTAGGGTGCATGGCATAACCACTGACGGTATTCCATTTGAAAAAACGGAAGATATTAATGTGAGTTTTATAAAGGCGAGTAATTAATTATTCTGACTTTTCGAAGTAATAGGAGTTTTCCGGAGTGAGGCATGCAGTAAGCGGAAAATCTTTTTCGTTGGCGTCTGATATTTTAGTAATTGGTGGGAATAGAGAAAGGCCTATTTTTTTACAATCTTTTCTGCAAGTAGCAAGGAATCGGTCATAGTAGCCCTTACCATACCCTACCCGATGACCAGCTTCATCAAATATGAGCAATGGAACCAGCACAAGGTCAATTTTTTCTGGTGGAGTAGGAGTGCCCTGCTTTGGCTGTTGGATTCCCCAATTGTTTTCTTCCAGTTGATGAAGTCCTTCAAAGAAGAAGTTCTCCAATGAGTCAGTTTTTCTGTTAATACGTGGGATGGATAACCGAATGTGAGGAAACTCCCGCCTGATACGATCGATGATCAACCAGGTGTCAGGCTCTTTGTTGGATGTAAGGGGAAGAAAACTATGAACCACCTTAACAAAAGAGAGATCAATAAAAGAAAAGAATCGCTCTGCAATGCGCAGATTGTATTGCAAATATTCCTGTTCGCTAATCGTCTTCCTCTTTTCGAGATAGTAAGTTCGGAGCGCGGTTTTGGTGTTGTTCATCAACTACTTACTATAAGGGTAGCTCAATAAATTGAATTCAAAATCAAATGGATCAAACACCGCCAAAGCTTTATTAATAAACTGAGGGTCTTGCTGGTAGAAATTTAAAAAATTATCACTGCGCTCTTGCAGTCCGCCATTGGGGAACAATGCTTCTTTCACTTCTTCAATTTGTCTCAACTTGTCTGAGTGATGTCTTTTCTCTGCTCTCAATAATTTTTGCTCTATTTTTTCAAAGCTTCTGATTGCACGTTTTGATTCGGCCTCTACCAAAGGGCCTAGTGTGGAATCTATTTCCAATGCTTGTTTTTTCACTTTCTCAAATAGACTGTTTACAGTTTTTAGCTCGTCAGTGAGCAAAAGGTTATGATGAGAATTTTTTGAAACCCAATCATTGAACAGATGGGTTTTTTCATCAAATAGCTCAGCTGCACTTAATCCGGTTTTTTCGAACTTACGCGCTATTGGCCCGTCTAAAACCAAAGCAAAATTACGCGGCATCAGAACGGGAAATGGAACACTAAAGTGGTCGAAAACTCCCTTTAATTGTAACCAATAAATTACTTCTGCAGGGCCACCAAAATAAGCCAGATTGGGTAAGATTATCTCCTGATAGAGCGGTCGTAAAATGACATTAGGACTAAACTTCTCAGGTTCATTTTTAATTAATGATTGAGCTTCTTCGTCTGTAAACGATATGTCTGAATCTACAACTGTAAAACCATCTGTAGTGCGTTCAATTCTGCTTCTTAAATTATTCTCCAAATAAAAGAAGTTGATATCTCGAGCGTACACCTGAGTAGAGTAGCCTTCTGCATTGAGCAATGCATTGGTCGTTTCTACTTTTGATTTGGCGGTATGTTTAAATAAATCATCAGTGATTACTTCTGCAAAAAGGGATTTCTGCTTCCGATTGTCAGCATCTACTACTACCAGCCCTTCATTGCCAAATAATTCATTTACATAATACCTTACGGCATCACTGAGTTTCTCATGTTTTAAATAAGCCTTTTCAAAAATGGAAACATCTCCTGGCAGTTCTTTCAGAATGGATTGCAGACTTTTTGGACTAAATCTGCCTACACCCCCTTTTTGATCAGTGTCCCACTTATACTTTTTACCGTAAAGTTTGAAATAACTGATCTCTTCAAAATCATGATCTTCCGAAGCCATCCAATAAACCGGAACGAAATTATATTTTGGATAGGTTCTCTTTAATTGTTTACAAGCATTGATTACTGAAACAATTTTATAAATGAAATACAGCGGGCCTGTAAAAATATTGAGTTGGTGACCGGTAGTGATCGTAAAAGTGGTAGCATCCTTTAGGGATTTAATATTGTTATCAACGAGGTTTGATATTTTCAGTTCTTTGTATTGTTCTCTAAGGGTCTCACTTAAAATTGTTCTCGAGTCTATGCTAAAAGACTTTTGCTTCTCCTGTATTTGAGCTTCAAATGACTGAATGGATGGGGCGCGATGATAGAATTTTTTAAGGGTTTCCTTTCGTTCGATATAGTCAAGAAAGAAGGGAGAGAATATTTTCGTGTTCTTGAACGGAATTTTCGTGTGCTGCATGGTCAACAATAGCTCAGGGTTTGTGCGAACATAAGTCGATTAACGACTTTTCGGTCTATAAGTTTATGATTTTACAGGAGTAACTCAAACCGGCTGTGCAATCAAATCAAATTCTGTGGCATCAGTTACTTTCGCCATTGTGAAATCACCAATGCGGAGGTAGTTCTCACTGGCATCTATTAATACTTCATTGTCTACCTCAGGCGAATCGAACTCGGTTCGTCCAATAAATTGACCTCCCTCTTTTCTATCAATGAGCACTTTGTATGTTTCTCCAATTCTACTCTGGTTGCTCTCCAGGGAAATACTTTGTTGCAGATCCATAATGGCGTCCACTCTTTCCTGTTTTACCTTGGCAGGCACATCATCTTCCATGGTATGTGAAAAGGTATTTTCCTCGTGGGAATAGGGGAATACACCGAGGCGTTCAAATTTGGATTCAGCCACAAAATCCATCATTTCTTCAAACTCCTCTTCAGTTTCACCTGGGTGTCCTGCGATTAGAGTGGTTCGTATGGCAATCCCCGGCACTTTTGCTCGAATGGTATGCAGTAGTTCAGTTGTTTTTTCTCTGGTGGTGCCACGCTTCATGATCTTCAGCATTTTGCTTGAGCCATGCTGTAACGGTATATCCAGGTAATTGCAAATGTTTGGACGCTCAGCCATGACATCCAATACGTCAAGTGGAAATCCGGAAGGAAACGCATAATGTAGCCGAATCCAATCGATGCCTTCAACGTCAGAAAGATTTTTCAGAAGATCCGACAGCACACGTTTTTTGTAAATATCAAGACCGTAATAAGTGGAATCTTGCGCAATGAGCAGCAGTTCTTTAGTGCCGTTTTTGGCTAAATTCTTAGCTTCCTTTACCAACTCTTCAATCGGACGCGAAATGTGCCCCCCTCTCATCAGTGGGATGGCACAAAAAGAGCAGGGACGGTCGCAGCCTTCTGAAATTTTCAAATAAGCAAAATGGCTTGGGTTAGTGAGAATGCGTTCGCCCACTAGTTCGTGTTTGTAGTTGGCATTGAGCTGTTTGAGCAACCGAGATAAATCTCTGGTGCCAAACCACGAATCGACCTCCGGTATCTCTTTTTCAAGACTGTCTTTATAGCGCTGTGAGAGGCAACCCGTTACATATACTTTTTCAACTACCCCCTCCTGCTTGGCGTCCACATACCTCAATATAGTGTCAATGGACTCCTGCTTGGCGTTATCGATAAAGCCGCAGGTATTGATGACCACAATATTAGAATCGTCTTTCTGAGATTCGTGGGTGGCGTCAATGCCGTTTCCTTTCAATTGGGTTAAAAGTACTTCACTGTCTACCGTGTTTTTAGAGCAACCCAGGGTAACGATGTTGACTTTGGTCTTTTTTGTTCCTTTTGTTTTCAATTTAGTAATGCTATTGAGGGCAGCAAAAATACGAAGGTTAGGTCAGTTAAGCCTCAACCAATTCATAGGAAATGCAGGCCTGTGCGTTCAACACAAATTGTCATTCAACGGTTCAGAAAGCCCTTTTTAGGTCGTAAATAGTGAAGGGCAAGATTTGGCGTTAATGTTGATGGCGTATCTTTGCTGCCTTAATGAGGATTTTTAGCCAAATACTGATCTTTTGCATCTCGGGGCTTTTGCTTGGCTCCTGCTATGAAGACCCTGAATGCATTAATCTGAGAAACGATTTTGTGGGCATTACCTTTAAAAAACTCTTTGACAGAAAAGTCGATACGGTAGGAATCGTGGGAATTAAGGTATCAGGTAGTGATGAGGTTTTTTATGAACTAGTCAATGCGGGAGGCACCATAGAGCTGCCGCTCAATGTAAATTCTGCCACACAGTCTATTGATTTTGATCTATTACGAGGTTCATTCTCTATGTTGCTGGGCTATACATCTCAGCCTCAGTTTGAATCGAAAGATTGTGGGCCTCGATTTGTACTCTCAGGTCTTAAAGTTTTACAACATGATTATGATTCAGTAAATGTGATTAGTAGTGTGCCCGTAGCCAGTGGTGGTGGCAATAATATTGATATATATCGTTGTCCGATCACCAATAACCTCAAACTTGCCTTTCGGCAACTTTACGCAGATGAAAAGCCCAACGGGGTGGAGCTAAAAGAAAAGTTTTATGGCATGAGCATGGGTTATCTTCCCTATATATTTTATCCCAATTCAGAAATTGGAACTGCAGTACTTCCGATCAATACGGAAAGTAATAGCACCAGTATTTTGATCGATTCGAAAGAAAACGGCATCTCTACTTTAAATGTTTCTTATTCAAGAACACCAGCCAGCCTTTTTGATGTATGCGGAAGTCAAAATTTTATTAATGATATCCAGGTGAGCGGGACGAGCAGTTATGATATTATTAAAGTGCAAAAGGACTCAATAACTGATCCCCCCACCACTAACATAGCATTGTTTCGTTGCCCACGTACCAATCTTATCGAATTAACTTTGAAGAATGCTCCTGCCAATGGAATTCTGATTAAGAAAGTAAGCACAGGATACTCAACAGAACTTTTTTATCAGGATAGCCTTACTTCGAAATTGGTTTTGCCATTGGATCCAACTCAGAATACTACGGCCTTTACCATTGAGTCTGAAAACTTCACCCGGCAAATAAGTTTTGGCTACATCCGTAACACCAAAACCTTTCATGATGTGTGTGATCAAACCTTATTTTCAACAGTGAAGGTTTTGAGTTCGGATTTTACCACACCCCCTATAGCATTAAATGATTCCATTCAATTTCCAACGGTAGTCAATTTTGAAATTACTAACGACTAACATATTGCTCATACTCTGTTCGCTGACAGTGATGGCTCAAAAAGCCGATACTGTTAAGGGGAAATACCTTCCGACAGGTATTCGTTTTGGGACAGACTTGATTTCGTTGGCAAAAATTCCCTTGGCCGATCAATTTGATGGTTGGGAAGTAAGCGCTGATATTGATTTTTACAAGTATTACCTCACGGTAGAATACGGAAGTTGGGAGCGTACTATAATAGGTACAGATAAAGGCTACAGCAATACTGGCAATTATTTCCGGGTAGGAGCTGATGTGAATTTACTGCTTAAAGATCCTGACAAGAATATGTTTTTTGTTGGACTACGATATGGCCGATCCACCTATGATGAACAATTGTACTATACCGTTGATGATGCAGTGTTTGGAAGCAACTCTACAGCCCTAAATAATTTGGGGATGACCTCAGGATGGGCAGAAGCAACGCTTGGGTTGCGTGTAAAAATTTGGAAGGAGCTGTGGATGGGTTATACCGCGCGATTAAAAGTTGCCCCATCTGTTGATACAGGGGGGGGCTTCATTGTTTATGACATTCCAGGTTACGGGTTAGCCTCCAAGCGCTCTTATTGGGGATTTAATTATCAGCTGTACTGGAGAATTCCAGTCCGCAATTAATTTTTCTTAAACAAGGAATCAACAAACTCCATTTTGTTGAATACCTGGAGATCCTCCACCTTTTCACCCACACCAATGTATTTTACAGGAATTCTAAATTCGTCAGATATACCTATCACCACACCCCCCTTAGCTGTGCCGTCAAGTTTGGTTACTGCCAAAGCCGTTACCTCTGTTGCTTTAGTGAATTCTCTGGCCTGAACAGCGGCATTTTGGCCAGTGCTGCCATCCAAAACGAGCAGCACTTCATGTGGGCCCTCCGGAATTACCTTTTGGATTACTCTTTTTATCTTAGAAAGCTCATTCATCAGGTTCACCTTGGTGTGCAGTCTTCCTGCAGTATCAATTATGACGATGTCGACACCGGTATCAACCCCATGTTTCACAGCATCAAATGCTACAGCTGAAGGGTCAGTGTTCATTCCCTTGGCGATCACAGGCACCCCCACACGTTCACCCCAAAGTTTTAACTGATCCACTGCCGCTGCACGAAAGGTATCGGCAGCACCCAAAACCACTTTCTTGCCTTTTTTCTTGAGTTGAGCAGAAAGTTTTCCAATGGTGGTGGTTTTACCCACACCGTTTACACCTACTACCATAATCACATAGGGCTTGATGTTTTCTGGAGTACCAAAGTCTTCCAGGTCCATCGTATTATTTTCTGACAGTAGTGCAGCTATTTCTTCTTTAAGAATCCGGTCGAGTTCTGAAGCGCCCAGGTATTTGTCTTTGGCTACCCGCTCTTGTATTCTTTCAATTATTTTTAGTGTGGTCTGAACGCCCACATCGGAAGCAATCAGTACCTCTTCCAGATTGTCTAATACTTCTTCGTCTACAGTAGATTTGCCGGCAATGGCCTTACCAAGCTTCCCAAAAAAGCTTTCCTGCGTTTTCTTAAGTCCCTGGTCTAGGGACTCTTTTTTTTCTTTGGAAAACAGATTGCCAAACATGGATATAGGATTTGAATTCTAAAGGAAACAAAAAAGTCCCTAAAAGGGACCTTCTTAAATGATTTTCAATGGCGGCTATTTTTTAGCCAAGGTTTCTTTTACCAGTTCAGAAGGCACAATCTCTTCTTTAAAAGTATAGGCACCTGTTTTTTCAGAGCGTACAGCGCGAATTACCTTCGCAAAGCTCTTTCCATCAGTTTTCTTTAGGGAAGCAACAACTTTCTTTGCCATGATTACTTAATTTCTTTGTGGACGGTATATTTTTTCATGATCGGATTGTACTTCTTCAGTTCAATACGCTCGGTAGTATTTTTTCTGTTTTTGGTGGTGATGTATCTGCTCATACCTGACAAGCCGCTGGTTTTGTGCTCTGTGCACTCCAAAATCACCTGTATACGATTTCCTTTTTTAGCCATTGTGGTGCTGTTTTAAAAATTAGATAGAAAGGGTTCCTTTTGCTTTCGCCTCCTTCAATACTGCAGAGATACCTTTCAAATTGATGGTTTTGATAGCATTAGCAGACACCTTCAATGTAATCCACTTGTTCTCTTCTGGAATGAAAAAGCGCTTTTTATGAAGATTTGGATAGAATTTTCTCTTCGTCTTGTTGTTGGCGTGAGAAACGTTATTTCCAACCTGTGTCTTTTTCCCTGTAATTTGACAAACCCGTGCCATATCTCTGAATTCTTAGTTAAATAATACCCTTTTTCAAAAGGGACTGCAAATATCGCTAAAAGAGCCCTAATTATCCAAGATGACCTTAAAATTAAAGCGTCTAAGTTTTATTTTCTGCAAATATCAAGGCTTTCGGACCATTGGGGCCTGTTTTTTCGCTTAATAGATCACAAATTTTCTTCCGTAGGTGTTTCCATTAGAAGTAAATCGTGCGACATAAATGCCGGGGGCTAGCCCACCTATCGGTAGCGTAAAGGGTTGTTTACCAGCAATGAATATTGTTTCCGTTAATTTTTGTCCAGTCAGCGTAAAAACCTGCATCAACACATTTCTGTCAGTGATCACAGTTAGTTTTTGAGTATTACTTACGGGATTTGGATAGAGAGTGATCTCTGGTTCGAAAGGAAGCTGCTTTCCGCCATCATTTTTCAATACCAGCATGCCGCCTCCCACTGTGCCCACAACAATAGACGGCTTATCGCTATTGAACAAATTTACTACAACTGGTTTTATTCGCGCCCCTAAATTTTTACCCGTGTAGGTCTCGCTAAACTTGTCAAAAAGGATATTGGTGGAGGGCTGCGGGGCATTCATTGTGCCTCGAAAATCTCCGTAAATAGTAATATTTCCACTTTGATCCCCTACTATTAAATCATGCCTTCCATCATTTTCAAGGTCAGCAATAGCAGTATTCAAATTGGTTCTGGTAAGGCTAGAACCAAGCCCCATGAAAGCATTGTTTTGAAGTTTGAAATTAAATGAGCCTGCGGGTCCTGTATTTCTCCAGTATTCCAGCGCACCGGTAGCCTTACCCAACAAAATATCTATGATTCCATCCTGGTCAATGTCAGCCAGTAAAATATTTTCAGTATTGTCTATTCCAAAATCTACCAATTGAACTTGTAAGTCATCAAAGCGGATGGCGTTGGGCTTTGTGCCTGCAATATAAAATAGCTCTGTATTGACAGTACGCGGATCTGCCAATAGAAATGCAAGGTCGAGATTGCCATCGCTGTTGATGTCCACAAATTGGGGTTTCATGCTGTATCGACCCAGTATAGATAAACTCAAAAAATCATCAGTAACTAATTTGAACGAAGGCAGAGAGGGGGTACCAACATTTTCATAATGTGCAATCACTCCTCGGAATTGAGCATTCCCATAGTTGCCAATAAAAAGGTCATCATCTCCGTCACCATCATAATCAACAAAAGCTGGATAAGCGTAATCTCCTACTTCTATCATTTCATCTTGCAGGAAATTGTTCTGGACAAAGGTGAAGTTTGGAGCTTCTTTAGTGCCTGAATTTTTGTACATCCAGACGGAATTGGTAAATGGGTTGTTGAGGTTGGTCCGCGCAAATACTGCTGGTGAGGTGATTAAATCGGGTACCCCATCAAAATCCACATCCTCAAAAAAAGGGACAGGAAACAAGGGCATAAAAGAGGGTTTGGCTTGTGGGAATGGAATAGCAGTATTGAAATCCGCATTTTCCGTAGTACCGTCATTTTTTAAATAATAAAGAAAGGGGCAGTCTTCTTCAGCAAAGAGTATGTCTTTATTTCCGTCTCCGTTTACATCCATGGCGAGCAGGGCCTTTCCCACATTGTGATTGGTTCGTCCGCCTGAGGCAGCACAAGTTTCACCAAAAGCAAATTTGCTGCAGCTGCATTCTTCCCAGTCTCCCCACCGTTGGCTGATTCGCTGGAAGGTCAACGAGTCGCAGGTGCCAAACCGCTCCATGCTTAGGTTTTTTTGATATTGTACTGTGCCAGGACTTACAAAGCGCATGTGAAGTATGTCCAGGTCTCCATCACCATCCATATCTGTGATAGTGGGGATATCATTGGAGCCAGGGAAAATATTCGTTTTGTTTTCATAAGTAACCATGCTTCCATCACTACAAGTAACCACGCTTTCAGAAGTAGTTGTTAAGAGAATTTCTGTGAATAGACCTTTAGTTCCGGGAGGGGAGCATGCAAGGGGGGGTGCAAAGAATTTGAGTTTTTCCCAACTGACATTGCCTCCTGCCAATGTGGTGTTTCTATAAACTGCTATACCATTGCTGCTTGCAGTAAAGATGTCATCTCTGCCATCACAGTCATAATCGCGAAGCAACATCCATTTATTTATTTCCGATGGAAAGAGAATTTCAAACTCGGGATGGTATTTGTATTGGTTGGATTGATTGAGAAAGGTATTGACTTTATTGGCAGTGCGATCAAAAATTACAAGGTCTTGCTTTCCGTCCCCATTAAGATCCATCGAATTAATTTGAGCAGCGTTGAGCCCGCCAGCCCACGGCATGCTTAAAATTTTTCCTTCAACTTCAACAGGAATACTTTGATCCAGCTCATAAGTAAACTGACCTAAAGCATTTAGTGGGAGCAGCAGGACAAGAAATAAAATGAGTCTTAATGCCATGAATCGATCGCGAAAAACATAAAGCTTACAAATTATACAATAATAACGCTGGACAGTCTCCAGCTGTTATCTTAGCTTGCAAGATACTGTGATTTAATCATTACGGTATTCATAATATGGCAACTGACATTAAAAACCTATACGAGAAATTTAAGCGGACTGGACAGGTTTCCACTGATACCAGAAAGATCACCCGAGGTTCGGTATTCTTTTCCTTGAAGGGTGACAAATTCAACGCCAACGAATTTGCTGCGGAGGCGCTTGCCAAAGGAGCGGCCTATGCGGTAGTAGATGAAGCGGAGTGGGTAAAAGGTGATCAATATGTTTTGGTGGAGGATGGTCTTAAAGCACTTCAGGATTTGGCACGCTATCATCGGAAACAACTTGATATACCTATCGTTGCATTAACAGGATCGAACGGGAAAACTACCAGCAAGGAATTGTTGAGAGAGGTGTTGAGTGCTAAATATAAAGTATTGGCTACGCAAGGGAACCTCAACAATCACATTGGTGTGCCCCTTACAATTTTGTCGATTGACGATTCCATAGAATTAGCGGTAATAGAAATGGGGGCCAATCACGTGGGAGAGATTGCGCTGCTGTGCGACATTGCGAATCCAACACATGGATTTATTACCAATATTGGAAAAGCACATATTGGAACTTTTGGTGGATTTGAGAATATTATTCGAGGAAAATCTGAATTGTATCAACACCTTATCAATAATAAGGGGACAGTCTGGATAAATTCATTCAATCCTATTTTGACAAACATGTCAAAGCGATTCGAAGCGCCATTGTTTTATCCGGCAAAAGGAGATTACTATCACTGTGAAATGATTTCAGCGGATCCATTTTTAAAATTAAGAACAGAAAAGGATGAGTTGATTCAAACGCAATTAATTGGAGCCTACAACTTTGAAAATGTTGCAGCAGCATTGTGTATAGGGAAATATTTCAATGTTGATTCTGCACAAGCAAAACGGGCAGTTGAGCGGTACACGCCCGAAAACATGCGTTCTCAACTTGTTAAGAAGGGAACAAATACAATTATTTTGGATGCCTACAATGCCAACCCAAGCTCAATGGAAGTGGCGCTTGTGAGTCTGGGTCAAATGAAAGCAGCAAAGAAAATTGCAATTATTGGCGATATGTATGAGTTGGAAGGAGAAAGTGAAGCTGAGCACAAAAAAGTTGCAAAATGGGTTGTCGACAATGACATCGATGAGGTGCTGCTGTGTGGTGAACTAATAAAAGCCGCTGCTCAAAGTAGAGTTCCCTCCCATTATTTTTCTACTAAGGAAGCGCTTATCAACTATTTAAAAAAGAATCCTATTAAGGGAGCTACTATTTTGGTAAAGGCGTCAAGAGGCATGGCGCTCGAATCGGTTGTTGATCATTTATGAAACTAAAAGAAACTTGTTATGGATTTTAATAAGATACTAAAGTTTTTGAAGGCGTTGGCAAAAAATAACGATCGTGAATGGTTCGAGAAAAATAAAGCCAGCTATCTTGAGTCTAAGCAGATGTTCGATGAGTTTGTTGAAGCCATGCATAAAGAACTCACCAAGTTTGATAAAAGTCTAACGGGGCTTAATCCAAAGAAATTGGCTTTTCGTATTTACCGAGATGTTAGATTTAGTAAAGACAAAAGGCCCTACAAGATAAATATGGGAGCTGGGTTTTCTCCAGGTGGAAAGATGATTCAGGAACCAGGTTATTATATTCACATTGAACCGGGCAACAAAAGTTTTGTGGCAGGCGGAATGTATATGCCTGATGGATCCAATCTCACTAAAATTCGTCAGGAAATTGACTACAATTTTAAAGGCATTGACAAGGTATTGAAGAATAAAAAATTCAGAGTTTGGTTTGATCAGCTCGATGATTTTGACAAGTTAAAAACAGCACCCAAAGGGTATCCCAAAGATCATCCCCATCTTGAACTCCTGAAGTACAAAAGTTACATTGTATCTCATTATTTTAATGATAAAGAGGTGGTGGACAAAACCTTTCTTAAAAAGGTAGTAGAGGGCTGCAAAACCGTAAAACCATTAAATGATTATTTGGCTGAGGCAATCGCCTGAGTTTTACGAAACTATCTTGCAAAAAAACGGCATTTTAATACATGTGCTTAAAAATAGGTCAGGCTGTCAGGAATCCTACCGTAATACATGATATATTAATGGCTGACGTTCAACGTGTGATTAAATGACATACCGTGATATCATGTTGGGTAAGGGGTTTCGTATCCCTTCCCGATCAGAGTACAAGAATGCACTTTTGCGCAGCCATTTTGCTGTAATTACTATCATAGTTTCTGTTGTTTATATTTTCATTGATAGGTATCACGGTGTCTATGGAAGTGAGCCGTACTATGGGTTGGTGATTGTTTTGGCTTTTGTGACGTTGGTGCTCAACAGGCTGCATAAATTCCGTGTAGCCACATTGTTGTTTCTATCCCTTATTAATCTTTTTATTTTCTACTTTTCTGCCATTGATCCTTTTGAAAGCGGTGTCTTCTTATATTTCATTGTTTGCTGCTTAATGGCGTTTGCCTTGCTTGGATACAGTCAGCTGAAATTGTCATCCTTTTTTATTCTGCTTTCGGTGGTGTTGTTTTTAATTTCGTTTTGGGTAGAACTTGACTTTTTGCCTGAGCGGCAATACACTGAGTTGTACTTAAGAATTAGTTACACAATCAACTTTCTTGTAACTCTAATCTGCTCTGCAGCCATACTTTATTACCTCATGCAGGTTAACCATTATTCGGAAAAGAAAATTTTGGCAAAGAATGAGGAGCTTGAAAAAGCCAATGCAGAACTGGATCGTTTTGTTTACAGTGCATCACATGATTTGAGAGCACCACTAAGTTCTCTGTTAGGACTGATTGAAGTAGCCAGAGTAGATCCGCGTGAGGCAATGAAATACCTTCAAATGATGAAAGGGAGAATTCATGACATGGATGCTTTCATTCGGGAAATCATTACTTATTCGCGGAACTCAAGAATGGAAGTGCAATACCAGGAGGTACACGCGAGGAAAATAATTGATGAAGTTACGTCAGAACTAAAGTTTTTGGAGGAGTCAAAAAATATAAGGATGGACATTCATGTTTCGGATGATCTGGTCATCCTTACAGATGCTACCCGTTTAAAAGTGATTTTATCCAATCTGATTGCCAATGCTATTAAGTACCATAATACAGAAGCTCAGCCACCCTATGTAATGCTAGAGGCTCAAAAAGATGATCAGGGTGCTACCATTTGGGTGAAAGACAATGGCATTGGTATTGAAACAGAATATATTGGCAAAATCTTTAATATGTTTTATAGGGCTCATGAAAGCTCCAAAGGCTCCGGACTTGGTCTTTACATTGTAAAGGAAACTGTTTCCAAGTTGGGGGGTGAAGTGAAAGTGGAGTCTCTTGTGGGCAGCGGATCTACATTTTGGATTCACCTTCCTCAACCCACTTAGCTACTTCGGTATTTATTCTCGGGTTAACATTTTATAAATCCTCGATTTAGAAAACTATCAAATGGAGTCCTATCTTTGCGGCCTATGGCGAATACGGACGATAATCTTTTGAAAAAAGTAATAGCTCATGCTAAAGAGTATGGGTTTGTGTTTCCTTCCAGTGAAATTTATGATGGGCTGGGGGCGGCTTACGATTATGGGCAAAATGGTGTTCAACTCAAGAACAACATCAAGGAATATTGGTGGAAGTTTATGACTCAGTTGCACGACAATATCGTTGGTATAGATGCTTCCATCTTTATGCATCCAATGACATGGAAGGCATCGGGTCATGTGGATGCTTTCAATGATCCGTTGATTGATAACAAGGATTCTAAAAAAAGATACAGAGCGGATGTGTTGATTGAAGATGCGATCGCTAAGATCGAAGACAAAATCAACAAAGAAGCTGATAAAGCTGCAAAACGTTTTGGAGATACCTTCGATCGCGAAATGTTTCTATCTACCAATCCTCGTGTGGTAGAATACCAAAAAAAGGTGGATGAGATCAATGAGCGCATGAAGGAGGCGATTGAAAAGCCGGATCTGGCAGCGTTGCGCCAATTAATAATTGACTTGGAAATTGCAGACCCCGTTTCAGGCTCCCGCAACTGGACAGAGGTACGTCAGTTTAACCTGATGTTTTCTACCGAGATGGGTTCTGTAGCCGATGAGGCCAATAAAATTTATCTACGTCCGGAAACAGCACAAGGGATATTTGTAAATTTTCTCAACGTGCAAAAAACGGGCAGAATGAAAATTCCATTTGGTATTGCACAAATAGGAAAGGCCTTCCGCAACGAAATCATTGCGAGACAGTTCATTTTCAGAATGAGGGAGTTTGAACAGATGGAGATGCAATTTTTTGTAAAACCTGGCGAGGAGATGAAATGGTATGAGTTCTGGAAGGAGAAAAGAATGAAGTGGCACAAAGTGCTTGGGCTGGGGGAAGAAAACTATCGTTTTCATGATCACCTTAATCTGGCGCATTATGCCAATGCAGCGTGTGACATTCAGTTTAATTTTCCTATGGG
>DDTF01000005.1:0-10218 GCA_002345965.1 Flammeovirgaceae bacterium UBA2371 | reverse complement strand
GATCGGATGTTTTTAGCCGTGCTCTCCAATTCATACACCGAAGAAAAATTGGAAGATGGAAGCGAGCGAACTGTGTTGAAGATTCCCCCTGCATTGGCACCACACAAAGTGGCTATACTACCCCTGATTAAAAAAGATGGTCTTCCCGAAAAGTCCTTGGAGATTATGAATGAGCTCAAATTGGATTTCACATGCTATTACGAAGACAAGGATACCATTGGAAAGCGCTACAGGAGAATGGATGCGGTGGGGACTCCCTATTGTGTCACGGTAGATCATCAGACCCTGCAGGATAATACAGTTACATTGAGGAATAGAGACACCATGCTACAGGAGCGAATAAATATCAGCGCTTTGAAAGAGGAATTATCTGTATCTTGTTCACTCAATGGTTTATTAAGAAAACTGGAATAAACGCATGATTACTTTTTTTCTGATTACGGGCTTTATTACAATAGCTGTTATCAGATATAAAAGAGATCTTCAAGATGGATACAGGGTAGTATTAAGATCAGCTGGGCCGTTTCGCAGCAAAATTGTTCCCATATCCCCAGTCTATCGCAAAATTTTAGTAGATTATTTTCCCTATTACAATGCACTTACCGCTTCAGATAAAGCGAGGTTTGAACGCAAGCTTTGTCAAATAATTTATTCTAAGATTTTTATCCCAAGGGATTTTGATGAAGTTACCGATGAGATGAAAGTGCTGATTTCAGCAACGGCAGTCCAATTGACATTTGGATTGGATGGAGTATACCTTTCTCATTTTCGAAAAATATTGATATATCCCAATGACTACTATTCTTCAATTACCAAGAAGTTTCACAAAGGAGAGGTAAATCCTGCCTTCGGCATCATTGTGCTTTCCTGGCATAGTTATGTGATGGGGTATCTCAACTCCAACCAGGATGGAGTTAATCTGGGTTTGCATGAAATGGCACATGCACTCCGTCTTGAGAATATAATCAGAAATAGTGAGTATCAGTTTTTTAACGAGGTCTTATTAAATCGGCTGGATGAATATGGCATGGCAGTTTGTGAGCCAGCAGACTATGAACAAGTAAAATTTTTCAGACCCTATGCATGTGCAAATACCCATGAGTTTTTTGCTGTAGCGGTAGAGAATTTCTTTGAGCGCCCTATGCAGCTTCAATTGGCGATGCCAGGTTTATATGCTGTACTTTGCGCACTGCTCAATCAAGATCCTGCCAATTATTCGTCTGCCACTTCAAAAGATAGCGCTGCTTAACTATTATTGTAAAAATTATAAAATGCGGTGGTCCTCTTTATTGTCTTCTCAAAGGGTTGGTTCAAAGAAATCTAGTACTGGAGTATTTCGCAGTGCTTTTGAGCAGGACTACGACCGCATTATTTTCTCTCATCCCTTTCGCAGACTGCAGGACAAAACGCAGGTTCACCCTCTGCCGGAGCATGATTTTGTGCATACACGTCTTACTCACAGCCTAGAGGTGTCAAGTGTTGGAAGGTCCTTGGGTAAAAAGGTAGGTGAAACTGTTTTACAACGTCATACTGAACTTTCGGATTATTCTGCTTTTGATTTTGGTGCCATTGTAGCTGCAGCTTCACTGGCGCACGATCTTGGTAATCCCCCTTTTGGTCATTCGGGAGAAGACGGAATTTCTGATTTCTTTATACATCATCCTTCAGGTACAGCTTTCAAATCGTTGGTATCAGAAGCACAGTGGGCCGACCTCATTCAGTTCGAAGGCAATGCACAAGGATTTCGCATTTTGAACAAAAACCAATATCAAGGACTTCAGCTTACCTACGCCACCCTTGGCGCTTTTACAAAGTACCCATGTCCATCCAAAATGGAAGGCAGGGATAAAAAGAGAAAAAGCCAGAAGAAATTCGGATTTTTTCAATCGGAACAAGAGTTGTTCAGAGAAGTAGCATCGCATCTTGACCTGCATACGGCTGGTGAAAATGTTTGGAGCCGACACCCACTCGCCTTTTTGGTGGAGGCAGCTGATGATATTTGCTACAACATAATAGATCTTGAGGATGGTTGCAGGCTTGGCCTGGTGAGCTTTAAGGATACCGTTGAATTATTGGCCGGTATTTTAAAGGAGAGTTTTGATGCCAATAAGTTGGAGCAAATTCCCAGTCAGGATGAAAAGATAGGTGTACTGCGTGCTTTGGCAATCGGCAGGCTGATTGATGAATGTGCCACGGTATTTCTTGAAAACGAATCTGGTATTCTTGAAAACAAATTTGATCTGGCTTTGGCAGACCATTGCCCTTCTTCCGGGGCCCTCAGCGAAATCACAAAAATCTCCATTGATAAAATATATCGGGCCAGACATGTGGTGGAAATAGAGTCAGCGGGTTTCGAAGTGCTGCCAGGGCTACTGGAAGAGTTCAGCCTTGCGGGCAAATTCAGACTTGAGCGCAGCTTGCCGAAGAAATACGAAAATTTATACCGCTTATTACCCATTGAGACAAAAACAGGGATAGAAAGTGCACCGGAGTCGCATTACAACATGCTCAGAAACATCATCGATTTTGTTTCAGGTATGACTGATCGGCATGCAATATCACTCTATCGCAAAATCAAGGGGATCTCCTTGAGCTAATCCGAAGCAAATGTCCTGAAATTCAGGCTCTTTTGACCTCCTTTTATCCGTTTTCAAGCTATAGAACAAGGCAAAAATACTTAGCTTTGCCGATTCATTAAATTTTGCGCTCGATTCAATGTGGACTCGTCTCGCACACTTCATAATTAAATATCGCCTTCCGCTTGTTATTCTAATCGGACTGATAACTGTATTTATGGGATACCATGCCCGAGATGCAGAAATGAGTTACGATTTCAGGGGAACGGTGCCTGCCAATGATCCGGAGCAAATCTTCTTTACAGAATTCAGAAAACAATTCGGAGAAGATGGCAACATCGTGGCTGTTGGGCTAAAAGACAGCTCCATTTACCAATACGAAAATTTTGAGCGTTTGCGCCAATTCTGTGCCGAGGTAAAAGGGATGACAGGTGTCAATGATGTGATATCTCTTCCCTTGATCAAGCAAATTGAAAAAGATACTGCCGAAACACGCTTTGTGCTTACCGATGTGTTCCCAGGAAAAATCACCAGTCAGTCTCAACTGGATAGCCTCATTCAAGAAGCTAAAAAACAAAAATTCTATATCGGCCAGATTGTAAATGAAAAGAACGGAGCGATCGCCATCCTGATTTCCATCCAAAAGGATGTTCTTAACTCCTCCAAAAGAGTTGGACTTACAGATCAGATTACAGCTGCCGGAAAAGTTTTTTCTGAGACTACCGGTATCGAGTTGCATTATGCTGGGCTTCCCTTTGTGCGATCTGTAATTACCAGTCAGGTAGGTCAGGAATTAAAAATATTCCTTCTTCTCTCCGTAATCATTACTGGCATTATCCTGCTGATTTTCTTCCGCTCCTTTAGGGCTGTAATATTTCCTCTTATCATCATAGGAGTTATTGTAGTATGGGTGTTGGGTACCATCGCATTGTTTGGATTCAAAATCTCCTTGTTAAGTGGGATGATTCCTCCCATCATAGTGGTAATAGGCATACCGAATGCCATTTACCTGATGAATAAATACCACACGGAGTTTGCCATGCATGGCAATAAGGTTTTGGCGATCAGCCGTGTGGTACGCAAAGTGGGGTTGGCCACCTTCATGACTAACCTCACTACAGCAATCGGATTTCTCGTCTTGCTAACTGCCGATATTACGATTTTACGCGAGTTTGGAATTGTAGCTGGGATCAATGTGATGGCTACTTTTGTCGTGAGTCTCATTTTGATTCCTGGTGTATTTTCTTGGATGCCTCCTCCTTCGGCCAAACATCTGAAGCACCTGGATGTTAAGATTTTTGACAAGGTACTGCATACAGTTGACCTGATGGTGCACCGGCACCGGTTCGTAATTTATTCCGTAACTATTGCGGTAGTGATCTTTGCTATTATTGGGATGTCGAAATTGCACTCGGTATCCTACATGGTTGATGATCTGCCCGAGGAAAGTATAGTCAAAAAGGATTTGGCCTTCTTCGAAGCCAATTTCAGCGGAGTAATGCCCTTGGAGATTGTGCTGAATACAGGCAAGCGAAGAGGAGTGATCGATATAAAGAACCTAAAGAAAATTGATGAGTTCGAACAGTTCCTTGCCAGTCAAAAGGATATATCTAAACCGGTATCACTGGTAAGCTTTGTAAAAGCTGCTAAACAGGCTTTTTATAACAATAACCCGGATCGCTATACGCTCCCCGACAATCGTGAACGCAATTTTATTTTGCGCTATATGAAAGGGCAGTCCGATTCTTCTGGACTGTTCAAGTCATTTGTGGATGATGATATGCAAACCATGCGCATTTCCATGCAGGTTGCGGACATAGGTTCCGACAAAATGGATTCATTGGTCAATCAGGTCATTCAACCAAAGATTGACAGTGTGTTTGCTGACACAGAAATTAAAGCAACGATAACAGGTACAACCCCTTTATTTATTAAAGGAAACAAATTTCTTATCGCCAATTTACGAGGTAGTCTTTTGCTGGCGTTTGGATTGATTGCGATAACCATGGGACTCTTGTTTGCCAGTTTTCGTATGATTGTCATCTCCTTGATCCCCAATTTTATTCCTATGATGATCACTGCGGCCATCATGGGATACTTTGGCATTCCCCTGAAGCCAAGCACCGTACTCATTTTTAGCATTACGTTTGGTATCTCTGTGGATTACTCTATTCACTTTCTGGCTAAGTACAGGCAGGAGTTGCATGCCCGAAGCTTTTTTGTGCCTGTTGCAATAAGTAATTCAATATTGGAAGTAGGCAAAAGCATGATCTACACCTCTATCGTTTTGTTTGCAGGCTTTATCATTTTTACATTTTCTTCATTTGGAGGCACGATAGCGCTGGGTGTATTGACTTCGACCACCCTGCTCATTTCCATGATAACCAACCTTGTTTTACTTCCGTCTTTAATTATGACCTTTGACAGAAAGAGTTACAAGAAAGGAGAGCATGCCTTGATAGATGATTTTGATCCGGATGCTTATCCGAAAGCCGAGGATGATATGGTGGATTTGAGTAAGATCAAAATTCACAACAAGCACAGTGCGGCTGAGTGATGCAAGCGCAATTAATAATTAGAAATTTGTTGACAGATAGATAAAGTAGCGATGTCCGTGAGATATAAAGAATACAAAGAACTTGAGTTTGCGAAGATTGCTTCGGAGGTTCTGGAATTTTGGAAGACCAACAAAATATTTGAAGAATCGGTAAGCATTAGAGAAGGAAACCCCACATTTACTTTTTATGAGGGACCTCCTTCCGCCAATGGTACCCCAGGTATTCATCACGTAATGGCGCGTACCGTAAAAGACATTTTTTGTCGATTTAAAACTTTTGAGGGATATCAGGTAAAAAGAAAAGGAGGGTGGGATACGCATGGCCTCCCTGTTGAATTACAGGTTGAAAAGGAATTGGGGATTACCAAGGATGACATCGGCACCAAAATTTCTGTAGAAGAATACAATAAGAAGTGCCGCGAAACGGTAATGAAATTTAAGGATCAGTGGGATGACCTGACTGTGAAGATGGGCTACTGGGTGGATTTGGAGCGCCCCTATGTCACCTACGAAAAAGACTACATAGAATCTTTATGGTGGTTGCTGAAGCAATTGCATGAGAAAGACTTACTGTATAAGGGATATAGCATTCAACCCTATTCACCAGCTGCGGGCACCGGTTTAAGTTCGCATGAATTGAATTTACCTGGTTGCTACAAGGATGTGAAGGATACTTCCATTGTTGCACAGTTTAAAGTGAAACAAAACGAAAAGTCAAAAAAACTTTTCACTAAAAATAAAGGTGACGTATTTATCCTTGCGTGGACCACAACGCCATGGACGCTTCCATCCAACACGGCCCTGGCCGTAGGCGAGAAAATTGTTTATGTTCAAGTCAACACCTTCAATCAATACACGCACCAGCCTGTAAGTGTAATCATTGCCAAAGATTTGGTAAACCGCTATTTCTCAGAAAAAGGCAGAGAGATTAAATTGGATGATTACAATGGTGGTGATAAAGTTATCCCCTACGAAATCGCCAATGAGTTCAATGGATCTGATTTGGTTGGCATCCAGTATGAGCAACTCATGCCCTATCTTCAGCCTTTTTATGATGCAGACAAGGCCTTTTACGTAGTTGCCGGAGATTTTGTAACCACAGAAGATGGTACGGGGGTTGTGCATACTTCACCGACATTTGGTGCTGACGATTTTAAAGTCGCAAAGCAAAATGGAATTCCGGCACTGACCATTCAGGATGTGGATGGCAGTGAGCTTCCTACCGTTGATCGCAAGGGAAAATTTATCAAAGAGATTGGAGCCAGGCTTTTGGAGGGTGTCAATAAGTACAATATTAAAACCCACAAGGCACTAACAGAAAACGATTTTTATGTTAAGAATTATACCAACGAAGATGAATCTCATCCGGATTATAAAAATACGGATGTAATCATTTCGATTATTCTAAAAGAGGAAAACAAAGCTTTCAAAGTAGAAAAGTACGAACATACTTATCCGCATTGCTGGAGAACAGATAAGCCTGTTCTTTACTATCCGCTTGATTCATGGTTTATTAGAACTACCGCCATGAAGGACAGGATGGTAGCGTTGAACAAAACCATCAATTGGAAACCTGCATCCACAGGTACAGGTCGTTTTGGCAACTGGCTGGAAAATTTGGTCGACTGGAACCTATCACGTTCACGCTATTGGGGTACACCGCTTCCAATCTGGAGAACCAAAGACGGGAAACACGAGAAATGCATTGGCTCATTGGAAGAATTATCCAATGAGGTTGTTCATGCAGAAAAATTTAATATTCAAAACCCTGCGTTTAAGAATCCTTCCTTTGACCTCCACCGGCCTTATGTGGATGAAATTGTATTGGCAAGTCCATCAGGCGAGCCTATGTACCGCGAGGCAGATCTTATAGACGTTTGGTTTGATAGTGGTGCAATGCCCTATGCGCAACTGCACTACCCCTTCGAAAACAAAGATGTTTTTGAAAAGAGTTATCCTGCTGATTTTATAGCAGAAGGAGTAGATCAAACACGCGGTTGGTTTTTTACATTGCACGCCATTGCGTCTATGCTGTTTGATAGCGTTGCATTTAAAAATGTGATTTCAAATGGACTTGTTCTCGATAAGAGCGGCAATAAAATGTCCAAGAGCAAGGGCAATGTAGTGAACCCATTTGAGATCATCCAAAAGTACGGGCCAGACGTGGTGCGTTGGTACATGATAGAGAATGCGCCACCTTGGGACAATCTGAAATTTGATGAAGAGGGAATTGTTGAAGTGAAGAGAAGGTTCTTTGGTACTTTACTCAATACCTATTCTTTCTTTGCCCTATATGCCAATATTGATGGTTTTGTCAAAGACGAAAAAAATAGGATAGCGTCCGAAGCGCTAACTCCGCTTGATCGATGGATCATGTCCAAGCTGCAATCATTGATTGAAGAAGTGACAGCTGCCTATAACGATTATGAGCCTACCAAGGCAGCTCGGGCAATACAGGAATTTGTCAACGACCATCTCTCCAACTGGTATGTACGCCTCAACAGGAAAAGATTTTGGCAGCCCACCTCTGGAGATAAGATGGCGATGACAGAAAGTAAACGTGCAGCCTATGAAACACTACATGAGTGCATTATGGTAGTTGGTCAGTTGATGGCGCCTATCGCACCTTTCTTTTCTGAATGGTTGTACAAAAATCTGACAGACAATATTCGCACTGAAGCAGTCGCTAACAAAACAGCATTGCGTCATATCTCCGTCCATCTCACTGATTTTAAAAAACCGGATTTTGATAGAGTTGATAAAGAGCTGGAACAATCTATGGCGTATGCTCAACGCATCAGCTCCTTGGTTCACTCAATTAGAAAAACAAGTAAAATAAAAGTAAGGACCCCACTTCAAAAAGTAATGCTTCCTGTATTGGACGATCAGTTTGCCGCAAGGGTTAAAAAGGTGGAGGAAATCATTAAGGCAGAAGTAAATGTAAAATCAATAGAGTACATAGATGATACTTCTGGTATTTTGGTAAAAAAAGTAAAGCCCAACTTTGCTAAACTCGGAAGACAATATGGGCCTAAGATGAAAGAAGTGTCAGCGGTGATTGCCACTTTTTCCAAAGAGGACATAGCTTCGGTTGAAAAAGGCAGCCTTTCAAAAGGTGGCTACGATTTTGTTCTGGAAGATGTCATCATCAGCTCAGAAGATATTCCGGGGTGGGCGGTGGCCTCTGAAGCAGGAATTACTGTGGCACTGGACGTAACAATTACCGATGAATTGAAGCGTGAAGGAATAGCGCGGGATTTTGTTAATCGCATTCAAAATCTTCGAAAAGAAATGGGGTTGGAGGTATTAGACAAAATCTCAATAGAGGTCGAGAAGGGGACTGGTCAAAATGGAAATGCGGAATCGGTGACGGATGCCTTGTTTCAGTTTAGCGAGTATATAAGTACTGAAACCCAAGCATTAAGTCTGGAGTTAAAGGATCAGGTTGCTGATGCTAGAGAAGTGGATATGGATGATTATATGTTGAAAGTGAAGATAAGCGTTAAATGAAAGTGACTAAATATTTCCTAGTAGCCCTGGCTGTGATTTTGGTGGATCAAACCAGTAAATTATTGGTATACAATCACATGTATTTACATGAAGAAATCAACGTCATAGGCGAATGGTTTAAGTTACACTACTTGTTAAATCCCGGAATGGCTTTTGGAATTCGTTGGAACAACGAGTTTGGAAAATTGGCACTCACTATTTTTAGAATTGGTGCAATGTTTGGCATAGGTTATTACCTCTATCACATGACAGTGAAAAAAGCACACCCTGGTTTTTTGCTAAGCATGGCGTTGATACTTGGAGGAGCAGTAGGTAATGTGATTGACAGCACATTTTATGGCGTACTATTAGGAAACCAACCCATTGGTTCTTACACACCATGGTTTCACGGTCAGGTAATCGACATGCTGTTTTTCCCCATATTTGATTTTACATGGCCTGATTGGATGCCTTTGGTTGGAGGCCAATACTTTTTGTTTTTTAGTCCCGTTTTTAACATTGCTGACTCCTCCATATTTATAGGAGTAGCTTCCATTTTAATTTTACAAAAAAGGTTTTTTAAAGAGGGTGAACAGCCATCAGAAACAAGTCCCAAAGACACTGATGCCACCAATGAAGAGCATCTTTTCAGTAGTAAGGTAGACGCTCCTTTGGTTGCAATAAATGGAAAAGCCAATGAAGAAAAACCGGAAAGTACAGACAACTCACAAAAACAATCAGAGTAAGCATGGCAGAGAGTTTAATAATAGCAGATACCACTGACAAATCTGAAAGGTATAAGTCCCTGCTTCCACAAATAGAAGCACTGGTAGGCAGTGAACAAGATCTGATTGCTAATCTGGCCAATATATCGGCTGCACTTAAAGAGGCAATGAATTTTTTCTGGGTTGGATTTTATCTTGTAAAAGAAGATGAATTGGTTTTGGGGCCATTCCAGGGTCCTATTGCATGCACGAGAATTCGTCTTGGAAAAGGAGTTTGTGGTACAGTATGGAAAGAAAAGAAGACCAGAATTGTTCCCAACGTGGATGAATTTCCCGGACATATTGCTTGTAGCTCAGCCTCCAAGTCAGAAATTGTTCTTCCTGCTTTTAAAAATAACGAAGTGGCGATGGTGTTGGATGTGGATAGTGATAAGCTCAACGACTTTGATAAAGTGGATGAACAGTATCTGGGGCAACTTATGAAGATCATCGAACGTTCTTTATAAGAACTTTTAAGCCTAGGATAACATGACAGACTTATATCATTTTTACATTGCCCGTAAAAGTGAATTTGGCAAAACATGTGAAACGCTAAAGAAATCAATCCAGAAGATTGCCTGGGCAAGAACAGGGGTTGCATTATTTTCTTTTTATATCATCTATCTGGCATTTTCAAATACCAATTATTGGTATGCCTTACCTCCTGTTATTATTCTGTTTATTTTTCTTGTTTCAAGGCATGGAAAAATTCAGGCCAGATATGATCTGTATCGCAATCTTGAAAAGATAAATCAGTTGGAATTAGGGGTGTTGGATAATAGCTACTCCGCGTTTAATGAGGGGGAGTCATTTGTCAACCCACATCATGAAT
>DDTF01000043.1:11407-43213 GCA_002345965.1 Flammeovirgaceae bacterium UBA2371 | reverse complement strand
CATCTGCAGAACAGGAGTTGATCAGTCCTGTAACGTCTATCGCTCCTTCATAATAATCGTAATCTACCACACTGCTCATGCAAAGGGTAAAAGTTCCAGCATAGCCTGCACTCTGTACATCTACAGAAATATAATAGGTGTCGCCCATGGATAGGCTAACTGACCCGAGGGAGACATCGTCTCCATTAAATACATATCGGTTGCAGGCAACCGGAGTGGTGCCGTCTGATTGCCACAGTGCCAATTGCGTCCGTTGCTGGGTTCCCTTACTTCCTCCTACATCTACTGTAATATTGACCTGGCCACCTGGGGCCACAAAACGAAACCAAACGTTACGCACGGGTGCACCGCCTGTATTCCAGCAGGATCCGGCATTGAGATCAGCAGTTGCCGCAACTGTGGTATAAAGTGCATCTGAAGAACAAGTCCCTATTAGGCCAGTGACGTCAATGGCACCGGCAAAATTATTATTGGCCGGCTGAGCATACGCTACAATACCCATCACCACCAAAATAGGAACCAAAAGGTACCTCATGAGTTCAAAAAATTAGTAAAGCCAACACGAAAATTACGAAAAATAGACAAATTATCCTGTAAATGGTACATTGGTACCAAATCCATTAGAATTAATACAGGCTGTATATTAATAGTAACTTCCTTAAGTTGTCCCTCTAAATAGCCACCGTATGATCCTCAACTATATCTGGGTTACCTTCTTCCTGTTGGCCTTTGCAGTGGCCCTCCTAAAACTCATATTTTTCCAGGATTTTGAGGTTTTTCCCGCCATGCTCAACTCTACCTTCGACATGGCTAAAACTGGTTTTGAGCTATCTCTTTACCTGACAGGGGTAATGTCCCTATGGCTGGGTATCATGAAAATCGGGGAAAAAAGTGGTGTGGTCCATATCCTTGCCAAAGCATTCGGTCCCTTCTTCACCCGGCTCTTCCCAGGCGTACCCAACGACCATCCGGCCACCGGCTCCATCATCATGAACTTCAGCGCCAACATGCTGGGCCTCGACAATGCCGCCACCCCGCTGGGTTTGAAAGCGATGAAGGAAATGCAGGAATTGAATCCGGACAAAGAGACGGCAACCAACGCACAGATTATGTTCCTGGCACTGAACACGTCCGGGTTCACCATCATCCCTATTGCCATCATACTGGATCGCTCTATTTTAGGTGCCGCCAACCCTACTGATATTTTTATCCCTACCCTCATCGCTACTTCCGTATCTACACTGGCAGCCATGTTTACAGTAAGTATTTATCAGCGCATCAATCTGTTTGATCGGGTTTTTCTAAGTTATCTGGTGGGTTTCAGTGCCTTAATCATTGGGGCTGTCTACTATTTTATCTCGCTGCCGCAGGCAGAGCTAACTGTACAGTCTAATCTGATCAGTAGTTTCATCATTATCTCCATCATTATATCTTTCTTACTCTTGGGATTGTACAGGAAGTTACCGCTGTACGAAACCTTTGTGGAAGGGGCGAAAGAGGGATTTGAAATTTCTATCAAAATCATTCCTTACCTGATCGCCATACTGGTAGCCATCGGGATGTTCAGAAGCTCAGGAACACTGGATTATGTTACCGGGGGCATTGGCTGGGCATTCGCAGCCGCAGGATTTAATACCGACTTCGTGGACGCACTTCCTGTAGCATTGTTAAAACCGTTAAGTGGTGGCGCGGCCAAAGGCATGATGGTGGAAACGGTTAAAACTTTTGGCCCCGACTCTTTCACGGGTCGTCTGGCCAGCATACTGCGTGGCTGCACCGAAACTACGTTTTATATATTGGCGGTGTATTTTGGATCCGTCAACATCAGGAAAACCAGATATGCACTTACCGTAGGATTAATTGCTGATGTTGTAGGCGTGATCGCAGGTATTTTTGTAGCCTATCTGTTCTTTCACTAGGCTACTTGGGTGCTTCTTTTTTCTTCCCGTTGCGATCTACAAAAACCATTTTACTCTCCCCGGCAGCATTGGTGGTCTTAACGGCCACTTCACCGGATTCTACATGAAATGTAAGTCCATTGGGCAACAATTCACAGGCAAAGTTGCTGCTCCAGGCCAGGCCGTCTTTGCGATAGATCTTGGCCAAGGTCACGGGAAATTTTTCATTCACTTTTTCAGTAGAATAAAAAAGAGCATAAAATACCTCTCCCTTTTCATCAGAGGCAGACAAGGCTTTTGTTACGGGAAGTTTTCGCTGCGTGAACACTTTGTTGTCTACCGGGAAGGTCACTGATAATCCATCCTTTCTTGCCGGATTGATGGCACTAAAATACCCGAGCGCAGTAGTATCAGCAAACTGAAATCCAAATGTATATTTCTCTTCAACCAATATCAGGGGTTTGAACTTACTACCAACGGGTACCTCCATAAACAAAGGGATAGAGTCCTTGGGCGTCACCATCCAGTTGATAGCACCTTTAAGGCGTTGAAGTTCTTCTGCTTTTCGCTTCTTCTCCCTGTCGGCAAAATCTTTGGTGGTCTTCACCAGACTTTTTAAAACCGAAGACGTGCCATAAGCATTGCGAACAAAATGATCGTAATCCACAGCATCTTCATCAAAATTGCGTGCAGACAGTTTCGTGGCTACGCTGTCGAGGTGGCTTACCTCCTTCAACTCGCTTTCTGTCAATCGAACGTGAAGCTTTACATCGGCAGAATCCCGCAATCGCTTATTGGTGATCAGTTCAGATAAGTATTCGAGTTCTTCAATTTTCATCCCAAATACATCCATAGGCATTGGATTGGGATCGTATTTCCGAAGTTGCACAGTAAGCATTTTGTCCACCAGCTTAGTGAGATCACTTCTTACTGAAACTGAGTCTTTTTTCAACTTTTCACGAAGCTTGTTGAGCTCAATGTCGTAAGAAATCAAATGATCACGCATTGGAACAATCTCTTTTTCAATACCCTCCATCGCACCTTCCGCCCAGCGCTTGTAGTCCCATATTTCCAGTTTGTCTTGCATGAAATCCGCTTTGGTCATACCGTCACTGTCCATATTTTTGATTTCATTCAAAATCAATTCCTGGTTGTGACCGGTGTTCCCAATCTTTTCCGACACCGCTTTATATTGTTTGAATGCCTGCACACTGGAATCAAAAACGCTGGCAATTAATTTCAAACTGCTGATGGTTTCTTCGTTGGAACGCAGAAACATGGTCTTCGCATTACCGTATTTATTTTTTACTTCAGTGAAACGTTGCTGACTTCTTACGTATTTGGATTCAGCTTTGTCATAATGAGTGCGTAGTTCTGCCACCAGGCGTTTCCGCTCCCTTAGTGCCTCCATTCTTTTCTCCAGGTCAAATTGAACGTCTGAAAGTTTTACACCAAACTTACCCGTACGGAGATCCCTCCTGTTATAAGCCTGATAATACTCATCATTGCGCTTGATCTCCTTCTCGTCCAATTGCTTGTAAGACTTGTCGTAAAAGATAACCGCTGAATCCAGGTTGCTGATCAGGATGTCAGTATGCTTGAGCACATCGTTACCGGCAGCCTTCTCTTGAAAAATCATCCCCATAAAAAGATAGGCATTGGGGTTATCATCATTTTCAGCCAGGTACCTGCGCAAAAAGGGTTCTGCCTGCTCGTATTGTTTTGCATTGAGCAATACAAATAGCTCCTTATACTTCACCTTTTGAGCAAAACCAATTGATGAAAAACTACTAAAGCACAGTATTGCGAGTAAGATTCGAACCATTTTATGTATTAAATTGTACCAAATTAAGCAAATAATGAGATTTTAAGGAATTACTTTTCAACAACCGGACCAAAGATGAAGGGAATAAAAGAAATTTTGAAGTTTTTAAAGCCTTGGGCCGGTGCCGTTGTGGTGGTGGCCGTGCTCCATTTTACAGGGCTGCTTAGTAGCATATCGTTTTTGGCACAATCCGCCATACTTCAAACCGGCCTCATGAATGCTTCAGTGGAATTGCCCGAGGAAACCATAGCTTTTGACTATGACTTTACAATCAAGGACCTCAACGGAAACCGTGTTGAATTTTCTCAGTTTAAAGACAAAGTTATTTTTCTGAATCTGTGGGCCACCTGGTGTGGACCGTGTCGTGCAGAAATGCCTACCATACAGAAGTTGTACGACAAAATGAAAGACGATCCGAACGTACAATTCGTGATGCTCTCCCTCGACAAAGACAATGACCTGCCCAAAGTGGTACGCTATTTAAAAGATAAGAACTATACGTTTTCCGGATACATGCCCTCCGGTTATCTTACCCAACAACTCAACGTACCTTCTATTCCTACCACATTTGTCATTTCTAAAAAAGGCAACGTGGTGGCCAAAGAAGTAGGCACCACCAATTTTAATACAGATAAGTTTTACAAATTTCTAAAAGCGGAGGCAGACAAATAGGTGAAAGCGGAAGGCCCTCAAAAATTTGAACCGGAATACCTGCTTGATTTTACCATCCGCGTGTTTGTCCATTTTGGCATTCCCAGGGAACAGGCTGCTATCGCTGCCAAAATACTGGCACTGTCAGATTTGCGCGGCATCGACTCCCATGGCGTAGCTCGATTATACAGCTATGTCGGATTGTTGTCCGAAGGCTTGATCAATCCAAAGCCGAACCTCAAGGTAGTGCGGGATAAAAAAAGCGTAGCCACAGTAGATGGTGACAACGGATTGGGCCTGGTGGTGGGTCACTATGCCAATGAAATGGCCATGGACAAGGCAGCACAACACGGGTCCGGTTGGATCGCTGTATGCAATACCAACCATTTCGGTATTGCCGGTTATTATTCACTGGAAGCACTCAAGCGAGACATGATCGGTTGGGCCATGACCAACACCACCAAACTGGTGGCGCCATTATGGGGAGCAGAACGAATGCTGGGCACCAATCCCATTTCCATCGCTTTTCCCGGATACAAAGAACCTCCGATTGTGATCGACCTGGCCACCAGTGCTGCCGCATTTGGAAAAATAGAAATAGCAAGACGCAATCAAACCAAGGTGCCTGAAGGTTGGATCAATGACAATCAAGGCAACCCAAGCATCCACCCCGAAGACATGATCAACGGTGGTGCACTGCTACCGCTTGGGTCAATCCGAGAGATGGGTGGCCATAAAGGATATGCGCTTGCCGCTATGGTGGATATCCTCACGGCTGTATTGAGTGGCGCCAACTGGGGACCATTTGTGCCTCCCTTCGCCTTGCGTCAGGAAATTCCGACAAAAAGTGTGGGCAAAGGCATTGGTCACTTCTTTGGCGCCATGGAAATAGACGGTTTTATGGAAGTGGAGGATTTCAAAAAAAGAATTGACGAGTGGATTGCGGTGCTGCGCAAAACAAAACCTGCAGAAGGAACAGAAGGCGTGCTCATACCGGGAGATCCTGAACACCAGCAAGAAAAAATAAGACGCAAAGAGGGAATACCGCTAAACGCTGAAGTGATCAAAGACTTAATGGAAATTTCCAAACAAACTGGAGTTGCCTTTCACGCCTAAGCCAAAAGCATTTTTTTCACCTGCTCCATCCCCACACCTGCTCCTGCTTCAACAAACTCCAGCGAGAGGTCTAAAAAATGATCAGGTCTTTTCGGATCTACAATGATTCTTCTGGATCCAGGCGGTGTATACTGAATTAAACTGGCCGCAGGATACACCTGCAAAGAGGTGCCCACAATTAAAAATATATCTGCTTCCATCGTGTGCACAATGGCATCTTCAATTTTATGAACCAATTCTCCAAACCAAACAATGTTGGGTCTCAGTTGAGTGCCCAGCTCGCAAACGTCACCCATCTTCAGCTCCCAGCCCTCAATGGGATAAACCATTTGTTCATCAACACTGCTCCGGGATTCAAACAAGCTGCCATGCAAGTGCACTACATGACTGGAGCCAGCCCGCTCATGCAGATTGTCCACATTTTGCGTAATAATGGTAACATCAAAATGATTTTCCAGCTCCGCCAACAACTCATGACCTCGATTGGGAAATACCTCCAGCGCTTTCTTTCTTCTTTGATTGTAAAACTCTAGCACCAATGCTGGATTCTTTGCCCATCCCTCCGGAGTGGCTACTTCCATCACATCATACCCTTCCCACAATCCTCCAGCATCGCGGAAAGTGGGGATACCACTCTCAGCACTCACCCCTGCTCCGGTAAGCACAACCAATCTTTTCATTTATTCTTCAATTTCCTGTTAAAAAAATCCGTAGCTGCATCAAATACCTGTTGCCAGCTTTGATAGCGTAAAAAACCATGCACTTCATCAGGAAGAACGAGTATCTCTGTGTCTACTTTTTTGTCCCTTAGCTGCTCAGCCAGGTCAATGGTTTGCTGAAATAAAACATTGCGATCATCATCACCATGAACGAACAGCACCGGTGCCGTCCATTTTGATAAATCACTTACAGGGGAAGAAGTGTAAGCCAGCGCCATGTCTGCCTCACCAATTCCCCACCATCCTCCTGGAGAAAATTCACGCGCCCTGAAAGCCCAATCATGAACACCGTGAAGGTCAACTCCCGCTTTGAACAACTCAGGGTTTCTTGCCAGCCCCATGGCTGTCAGATACCCGCCATAGGAACCGCCCCACAACCCGATTTTGGAAGCATCCACTTCGGGTAATGTTTTTAAATAATTACCGGCAGCTACCACGTCCTGGTATTCACTCGCTCCGCGGGGTCCCTGATTTTTTGCTCTTCTAAAATCCCGACCGTATCCTATCCCATCTCTATAGTTGACGGATAATACTGCGTAACCCTGACTTGCCAAATACTGATTGAAGGCATACGTATTGATGTAATATTCACTGTAGTGAAATCCCAATAACATCTGCCGGATGGGTCCGCCATGCATAAACACCACGCCTGGTCTTTTGCCTTTTTGATTTCGGTCCACAAAAAGCTGCCCATGAACAGTAGTGCCATCTGGGGCCTTCATAATTACCTGCTCAGGTTTTACAAACCCCTTGGGAGAAAACGCAGGGCCCACTTTTAAATCCAAGGATTCAAAAGTATTTTTCTTTGCATCGTGGCGAACCAGTGTTTTGGATGTGTTGTAGGTAGACCTGAAACAGTACAACGCACCATTTACCCAGGCAGGATACATTTCTATACCTTCTCCGGAAGTTACCGCCACCGGCTTGCCTACTTTAACATCCGACATCCATATGTGTCGTCTGTCAATGTCTTCACGGTTGCCATCAAAATAAATTGCAGTTTGATCTGCATTGTAACAGTAACTTTCCACCATACCAATGCCCGGGGTAATGTCTCTCAAATCACTGCCATCGGGGTTGATGGCATACACATGATTCCAGTCTTCGTGCTCAGAGAAAAAAAGTAGGCGATTGGACTTTGACCAGGAGAGCGGTGTAGAAGGGTAATTTTGTGAAAACCCTCCATCGTCACCGGGTGAGTTCCAGATGGCAGTGGCTTTACCTGTAGTGGCATTGGCTACCCAAAGAGAAAACTTAACCCCGCCAATGATGTTGGGTAATTCCCCTATGCGTGTGCCCGGCATGCGCAAAAAGGCGATGGACTTTCCATCAGGCGACCAGACACTATACCCATCATGACCAATCTCCGGAGCTATCCATTGTATCTTCTTCTCGTTGATATGGTATACTCCGATGAACGCATGATCTCCCCGATCACTTACAAATAAAATTTTCGTTCCGTCCGGTGAGAGTTGGTGATTACCATTACTTCCCCTCGCCTTGAAAAGTTGCTCAAGAAAAACTTCTTTTTCCAGTGGAATGGAATACAGCTGACCTCCGCGATTAAAAACAATTTGATTTTTGCCCTTTAGTAACGAAGGACTGTTTCCACTGGCAAGGCGAAAGGGTTCACTACCCGGTGAAACATTCACACACCATATGGCTTGTTCCGCCCCTTCTGGCTGGCTTGCTGGATTGGGATTTTCTCCCCTTCTATTGGTGGCACCCCCACGTACGTAAACGTGCAAATCTCCCTTCTCAGAAAATAAAAGCCCTGACAACTCCTGCCCGTCATCTTCTTTGTAGCTGGTTAGCTGCCGGGTAGCTCCATTGGCATGAACAAAAATATTTCTGCGACCATGGTCATTGACTACCCACGCAAGCAGGACACCGTCCTGCGATTGTGCAAGTTCAGAACTAATAGGATGGCTAAGAAATTGCTCCAGCGATTGTCCAATAGCAGCCTGATAAGCCAATACGGCAATGAAGAATGTGGTAAATCTCATACAAGTCTTTTCCCGAATATAAGGAAAGCTGTATGAAAAGGATATTACACTATTCCGTTATTGCTTTTTCTTGCGCGCAAAACGACCTTTTTTCTCAGGCGCATTTTCAGCAAGCGTAATGCATTCCTCCAGGGTAAGATCAGCTGGCTCTCTGTCTTTAGGTATTTTTACGTTCTTTTTTCCAGCTTTGATATAAGGGCCATAACGACCATTCAAAATCTGAATATCCGGATTTTCTTCAAACACTTTGATGGTTTTGTTTGCATCGGCAATCCGTTTGGCTTCAATCAACTCCACCGCTTTTTCAAAAGTGATGGTATAAGGATCTTCATCTTTTGGTATGGAAACAAATTTCTTGTTATGAAGCACGTAAGGACCAAACCTGCCAATATTGGCTACCACTTTCAATCCTTCAAATTCACCTAATTCGCGAGGAAGTTTAAATAGCACCATGGCATCCTCCAGGGTGACATTCTCAATAAATTGCCCAGGTCTAAGGCTGGCAAACTTGGGTTTCCAATCGCTGTCATCATCAGGATTTTCTCCTAACTGAACATACGCCCCATACCTTCCCAGCTTAGCATACACATTCAATCCGGTTTTTGGATCTACCCCCAGCTCCTTTACTTTATTCGAAACGGATGACCGCTCTACTTTCTCTGTCTTCTCTACCGTAGAATGAAAAGGCTTGTAGAACTGATCGATCATTTCCTGCCATCCCAATTTACCACTGGCTATCTCATCAAAATCTTCTTCAATCTCTGCTGTAAATGAATAGTTGGTGATGTTGGGAAAATGTTCCACCAAAAAATCATTGACAATCATGGCGGTGTTGGTAGGAAACAATTTATTCTTTTCAGCTCCTGTAATCTCCTGAGCCGTTTTTGTTTCCACCTTGTCCTTATGCAGGGTGATTACCTGATAATTTCTTTCAGTCCCTTCTCTGGACTCCTTCACTACATAGCCCCTTTTCTGAACCGTGGTGATAGTAGGCGCATAGGTAGAGGGTCTGCCTATTCCTAGTTCTTCCAATTTCTTTACAAGACTGGCTTCAGTAAACCGGGGTGGGTGCCTGCTGAAAGTTTCAGAGGCTTTCATTTCATCCAGTTTCAAATCCTGTCCTATTTTCAAGGGAGGCAACATCTTTCCACTCTCTTCGTCCGTTTCGTCATCATCATCATCCTTCGACTCCATGTATACTTTAAGGAATCCTTCGAACTTGATCACTTCACCTGTTGCTGTTAACGTACGCGGATTGGTGGATATGCCAATTGTAGCCGTAGTGCGCTCCAGTTCTGCATCTGCCATCTGTGAAGCGATGGCTCTTTTCCAAATCAATTCATACAAGCGCTTTGCATTGCGATCCATTTTTGGATCCAACACAGAAAAATCGGTTGGTCGTATGGCCTCATGGGCTTCCTGCGCTCCGGATGATTTCGTTTTAAACTGTCTGGTCTTCACAAAATCTTTTCCAAACGCGCTTTCAATTTGTTGTGTGGCGCTCTGAATTGCATCCTGAGACAGATTCAATGAATCCGTTCTCATATAAGAGATCTTACCCGCTTCATAAAGCTTTTGAGCCACCATCATGGTTTGTATCACCGAGAAACTCAGTTTCCTGCCTGCCTCTTGTTGTAATGTAGAAGTAGTAAAAGGAGGTGCTGGTGTTTTCTTGGCAGGCTTCTTCTGCAAATCATTAATGGTGAACTTTGCCCCTTTGCAGGAGGTGACAAACTCAAGCGCTTCCTTTTCAGAAGGCAACTTCTCAGCCAAATCGGCTACTAGTTGCTTCCCCTTTCCCAAATCAAAAACAGCGGATACTTTAAAGGTTGACTTGGTTTCAAACTTTTCAATATCTCTCTCGCGCTCAACTACCAGTCGCACGGCTACTGATTGCACACGGCCTGCGGAAAGTCCGGTGCCAATTTTTTTCCACAGGATAGGCGACAACTCAAATCCAACTAATCTGTCTAATACCCTCCTTGCCTGCTGTGCATTCACCAAATCAACATCAATGCCTCGCGGTGATTTCAATGCATTATTAATAGCGTTCTTGGTAATCTCTGTAAAGACAATGCGTCTTGTGTTTTTGTCATTCAGATCCAGTACCTCTTTTAAGTGCCATGAGATAGCTTCTCCTTCACGGTCATCATCACTAGCCAGGTAAATCATCTCTGCTTCCTTGGCCAGCTTCTTAAGTTGCTTTATAACTTCCTTCTTATCCGGACTTATTTCATAAGTAGGTGTATAGTTATTCTCTATATCTATGGCCTTATTTCCTTTGGTTAAATCACGCACGTGACCCATGCTGGAGGTGACCTTAAAATCTTTCCCCAGGTACCCTTCAATGGTCTTTGCTTTCGCTGGTGACTCAACTATAACTAAGTTTTTTGACATCTCTTTTTATATGCTCTGAATTTTCAAATATCTGCATTTTTTTAAATAATCAAATTTGGAAGCGATTTCCAGCCTGCAGTATGAGGCCAACAATCAAAAGATTAGATTTGTTTTATGGCACGTTGGTTATACCTCATGAGACACGCGCAATCCGCTGAGAGACAGAGTGGTCAACACGATAAAGACCGTGATTTGACAGGTACAGGAATGAAGGAAGCGGCTACCATTGGACATTTTTTAAAAAAAAATAATTATGATGTCGATTTGATCGTGTCCAGTGCCGCCAAACGAGCAGAATCCACCGCACGACTGGTTCACGGAATATTAAATCTAAAAACTGAAATTCATGTAGAAGAGTCGCTCTATGAAGCATCTGTGCGCAACTTGCTTGAACTCACTTGTGGCCTGGATGATGGATTCAAAAATATATTACTAATAGGACATAATCCGTATATCTCCTATTTTGCCGAGCTGCTCACAAAAGCCGAGATCGGATCTATGGCAACAGCTGGTCTTGTCAGCATTCAATTCGAAATTTCGAAGTGGGCTGAAGTAACCGAGGGCAGCGGCTCATTTGAAAACTATATTCACCCTTCTATTATAGAGTAAATGGTTATGTCTAAAGAAGAATTAATCGCACAATTTAATCCCAATAGCCCTGGTGTATCTGGTCAATTGTTTGGCCTGCCCTTCAATGAAGAAAATGCAGAGGTAGTGATTGTACCCGTACCATGGGAAGTGACTGTATCTTACAAAGGCGGAACAGCCATTGGTCCCAGGGCCATACTCGATGCTTCCGCACAAGTTGATCTTTTTGTAAAAAACATTCCTGACGCCTGGAAGTTGGGAATCGCCATGCTGCCTTTCCCGGAAAATATTCTCACCGAAAGCAACGCCCTTCGCGCCCTTGCAGAACAGCACATCGAAAAATTGGAAGCAGGTGACGACACGGGTGACACAGTCGCGCTTGAAAAAGTAAACAGCGCTTGCGAAAGCATGGTGATCTATACCCGAAACACCATAAAGAAACACCTGAAATCGGGTAAAATGGTTGGCTTACTGGGTGGCGATCACAGCACACCCCTCGGATTTATACAGGCATTAAGCGATGAACATGAATTTGGTATACTTCAGATTGATGCCCATGCAGATTTGCGTAAGTCGTACGAGGGATTTACTTACTCACATGCCTCCATCATGTACAATGCCCTAAAGCTACCCGCTGTACGTAAACTGGTGCAGGTGGGCATTCGCGATTATTGTGAAGAAGAACAAGAAGTGATCAACCGATCCAAGGGCAGAGTTAAAGTGTTCTTTGATGAAGACATCAAACATGCCCAATACAATGGCGAATCGTGGGCCAGTATTTGCAAACAGATTGTAAACGAACTCCCCCCACTTGTTTACATCAGTTTCGACATCGATGGCCTGGATCCAAAACTATGCCCCAATACCGGCACGCCCGTAGCGGGAGGTTTTGAATTCCATCAGATCACCCTGTTATTGAAAGTGCTGGCGCAATCAGGAAAAAAGATCATTGGATTTGATCTCAACGAAGTGGCTCCTGGTGAAGATGAATGGGATGCCAATGTGGGCGCGAGACTACTGTATCAATTGTGCAATTGGATGGCTGTTTCGCAGGGGAAGTTGACCACTCATTGACAAGTTGGTAGTTCATAGTAGCAGTTTCAATTAATTTTCTATTTTGCATAACCTTAAACTGCTAGCGCATGAGTGAAAGAATAAGTCAACTGGCCACAGATATCTATTTGCCCATCTCTTTTTTATTGATATTCGGAGGTCTCTTCTTCATTTTTTATTCTCGTTTTGTTCAGTACAAGTATTTCAAGCATGCCATTGACATCTTACGGGGAAAGTATGTAAACCCTAATGATCCAGGACAAATCAATCCCTATCAGGCCTTGTCTACCGCATTGGCCTCTACTGTTGGCATGGGCAACATTGCCGGTGTCGCTGCTGCAATTTCATTGGGTGGACCTGGCGCTTTGTTCTGGATGTGGGTGACTGCCTTTGTCGGAATGTCTACCAACTTCTTTACCAGTTCACTCTCCTTGATGTATCGTGGAAAGGATTCTGCGGGAGTTATTCAGGGCGGGCCTATGTATGTGATTCGCGAGGCGATGGGTAAAGGATGGCTTCCACTTGCGTATGTTTTTTCTATCTGCGCCATGGTTGGATGTCTTCCCATTTTTCAAGCCAATCAATTGACCCAGGTAATTATTGACTTGGGCATTAACCGAAGTACACTGGGCACTACACCTTTTCATTTGTTTGGATTTGAAATCAGTACAGCAAAATTAATTATTGGAATTGCGCTCACCATTTTGGCAGGTATTGTTATCCTTGGAGGTATTGAACGCATCGGCACCTGGGCTGGAAGAATGGTTCCACTAATGATTGTAATCTATTTTGGATCAGTAATAGCCATTCTCTTTACCAACATCACCGAAGTACCTCACATCTTTGGAATGATTTTTACAGATGCATTTGCTGCCGATAATTATCGCGGTGACCCTGCCTTGGGTGGTATTTTAGGTGGACTAATCATCTCCGGTGTGAGAAGGGCGTCTTTCTCCAGCGAAGCAGGAATAGGAACTGCACCAATGGCACTGGGTGCTTCTAAAAGCACGGAGCCAATTCGTGAAGGTCTCGTTTCCATGCTAAGCCCCGCCATTGACACCATAGTGGTTTGTACCCTCACGGCTTTCGCAATTTTGGTTACAGGCGTATGGCAAACATCTGAAGCCAACGGAGTAACCCTTACTGCCAATGCATTTGAAGGTGCGCTTGGAGGAACCGGAAGATTTCTATTACTGATATGTGGATTTTTCTTCGCCATCACATCCCTGTTCTCTTATAGCTACTACGGCAACAAGGCGATGTCGTTTATTGCTGGGGTAAAAGCCGGAAACTATTACAATTACTTTTATCTGGCCACTATAATATTCGGAGCAATTGCTACCATGCAGGACGTAATGAACATCATTGACATTGCCTATGCCATCATGGCCATTCCCACAGTACTTTCAGGACTGGTGCTGGCCCCCAAGGTAATGAAGGAAGCAACATCCTATTTTGCCAGATTGAAGGAAGAGAAGTCGAGTTAGGAAGCGATCTTGTCGGATTCCAATGAATAAGGGTAGTCGAAAAGCCCATGCTCCTTAATGGCTTCTTCCACCTTATGCGGAACATATTTTTCCCAACCGTGCTCACCCTTTCTAATCATGGCCAGCACGTTGTCAGATATGATATGAAGATTTTCTGTGTTGGCATTCTCGATGTCTTCCAGCTTGTTGTTATCCATCATGTACCTGAAAAGTCCCTTCAGGTTATCCGGTAACTCTTTCTCAAAATCCTTGAGTGTAAACAACTCATTGCTGTCGCGCTTGAGTGCAGGGTAAATATAAAGTTTGATGTTGTTGCCAAACAAGGCCGCAAAACTCTCCAGTATTCCACCTCGTAAGTTTTGGTAAGTCTTTTCTTCAAATACTTTTTGAAGCGCGTAGATGCCGAGAATGATTCCAATCTTTTTTCCCCTGGTCGTTTTAGACAGGTATTCTGCTACGCGATAGTATTCAAAGTAATTGGATATCAGCACGGTCTGACCCAGGGAACAAATGGTGTCTGCCCGGTAAAGAAAATCCTTCTCATCAATACTGCCGTCTGAAGACAGGTCATTCAGGGTGAGCTCCGTGAGCACCACCATTTTTTTCTTCTCTACATCCGGTTCTTTTTTGAAGTACCGTCTTGCCGCCAATAGCATGTCAACGTTCACATGTGTCACTGGTCTGAAACGACCACGCAATACGAGTACATTCTTTTTATACAACGCTTCAGATGGCTGCATCACTTCACCATTAGGTCCAAACATCGCAGCCCGGGTCAATCCATTCTTAACCAATTTCATGGCCATCAAACGGTTGTCCACTTTTTCGAAGTCTGGCCCAGACAAACGAAACATGTCCACCTCTATCCTTCTGCTCAGGCCGTCCATCAACGACATCATGATTTCTTCCGGATCCTCCAGCATCATACAGGCATAAATCATATTTACGCCTACTATGCCTATGGCATATTGCTGTTGAAGGGGATCATTGTCATACATCTTTATGTGAATGACACAATCGTTGGGTTCGCTGTCGGGTCTTTTTTGAAAACGGATACCAACCCATCCCTGCCCTTGATTGGTTCTGTCGTAGTTCAAGGCCTCTACTGTATCGGCAAAAGCAAAGAACCGTGTTTTCCCAATCAGGTGAGGAAGTCTCTCAGGCAACAATGGATACTCATGATCCAGCATGCCCGTAAGCCTGTCTTCGCAAACATAACGATCGCAACGACCGTAAATGGCATCACTGAATTTCATGTCGTAGGCCGACATTGTTTTGGCAACGGTTCCTGACGCTCCTCCTACTTTAAAAAAGTTGGCAGCTACTTCCTGGCCTGCTCCGATTTCCGCAAAAGAGCCGTAGACTTCTCTCCGCAAATTAATTTGCAGTGCCTTTTCCTGGGTGGTGAGTTTTTCTTTAGTCGGCATGAGTTTCTCTATGTGACTATATAAACACAAAATTGACACTATTTATTTAACATTTCATATTTTCTTTGGTAAAGAATTGCATTAAAAAAATAATCTATTGGCTTTTTAATTTTCATGTTTACCTAACTCCTACTTTTGGCGTCAATTTTATTGACGTATGGCTAATAGAGACGGATTCTCAGGTAAGCTCGGTTTTATATTGGCTGCAGCAGGATCTGCCGTTGGCCTTGGTAATATTTGGAGGTTTCCTTACCTCGCAGGTCAGAATGGGGGAGCCATCTTTTTATTGGTCTATCTCATCTGTATTTTTTTATTGTGCTACCCCATTATGGTGGGTGAGATCGCCATCGGTCGATCCGCTGGACGAGATGCATACGGTTCCTATACAAAGCTGGGTGGAAAACGCTGGGGAATGCTGGGGTTGTTCGGCATATTGGCAGGCGTATTCATACTCTCTTTCTATAATGTAGTTGCAGGGTGGGCATTTGGATATTTTCTGAATATATCCTTTGGCAACCTGCTGCAGGAAAGCGACTACTCGTCTTACTTTGGTGGATTTGTCAACGACATCATCAGCCTGGACAGCGCGGAAGGAATATCAAAGTCAAATTTGATATTCTCACTACTGTTTATGGTGATTACTGCTGTCATCGTTGGACAAGGCATTCAGAAAGGAATAGAGCTGGCCAATAAGATAATGATGCCCGCGCTCTACTTGATTCTATTGGGATTGATCGTGTATGCACTCACATTACCCAATGCCATGGAAGGTGTTAAATTCTACCTTGTTCCAGATTTTAGTGAACTGCGCGTACAAACTGTTTTTGACGGACTGAAGCAGGCTTTCTTTTCGCTTTCGTTGGGCATGGGTTGTTTGATTACCTATGGTTCCTACTTGAAGAAAGACCAAAATATTCCCGGTTCCGCTGCCATCATTTCTATAGCCGATACCTCTGTAGCGTTTTTCAGTGGACTGATGATATTTCCGCTGGTTCATTTTCTTCAGTACAAACTGCAGGTTACTGGCGTGGCCACCGCAGGACCTCCACTTATATTTATAGTGCTGCCACAAATATTTCAGGAAATGGGCCCCGTATTGGGCCGCATTATGGGTGGCTCCTTCTTTCTGCTGATTTGTTTCGCTGCACTTACTTCTACCATCTCGCTATTGGAGGTGCCTGCCGCCTACCTTGTAGACCAGCATAAAATACCCCGCAAGCGCGTGGTCTGGATATTGGCGTTGTTGATCTTTGTTCTGGGGCTTCCCAGCATGATGAGTCAGGGCATGGTGCCTGCGCTGAGCAAATTGTTCTTCTACAGAGGGCAAGACTTCCTGACTTTTATTTCCGACATGTGCGATATCAGTCTTACCCTTGGCGGTTGCCTTATGTGCATTTTCGTGATACGCACCTGGAGAATAGAAAATATGGATGCCGAGCTTAGTCATGGCAATGCAACCTATGCAAGATCATTTCTCAGAACCTACATCAATTTTGCCATCACTTACATTTGTCCTGCCCTGTTGGGTATTCTTTCAGTACTGATCATACTGGAGAAATTCATCGGACTGGAAGTGTTGTTTTAAGCAAATGCTGTCAATGAATGTACAAGTATCCGACCTTTAGCTAAGCGTTTTCGGATTCGTGTTTTTCCTTTAGCACCCTCCGCAAAATCTTACCTACATTAGACTTTGGTACTTCCGATATAAATTCCACAAATTTTGGAATCTTATAGTTGGTAAGACTGGTGTGGCAAAACTCAATCAATTCTTCCTCTGTGAGTGACGGATCTTTTTTAACTACATACACCTTGATGGCTTCACCAGAACGTTCGTGAGGCACGCCAATGGCAGCCACTTCAAGTACCTTGGGATTTCCCGCAATCACATTTTCAATTTCATTGGGAAACACATTGAAGCCCGAAACTTTTATCATGTCTTTCTTGCGATCCACAATTTTAAAGAAGCCATCTGCATCCATAAACCCAATGTCACCCGTACGAAACCAATCTCCCGGAAAAAACACTCCCTCCTTGTCTTTCTCCCAGTATCCCCTCATCACTTGAGGACCACGCGCACATATCTCTCCTGTTTCTCCTTGTGGCAACTGATTGCCGGCATCATCAAAGATGGCCACTTCAGTACTAGGTACCGGTATGCCTATTGTACCTCGTCTGTGTTTTCCATTCAATGGATTACAGCATAGTACTGGGGATGTTTCACTTAGGCCATAGCCTTCCACCAATGGTTTGCCAGTCACTTCTTGCCATCGTATGGCTACCGCATCCTGCACTGCCATACCACCTCCTACTGCTCCGGCCAAACGGGAGAAGTTGACGCTTTTAAAATCAGGATTATTCAACAAACCATTAAACAAAGTATTCACACCTGTAATAATGGTAAACTGATGTTTCTTCAATTCTTTTACAAAACCAGGCATATCCCGGGGATTGGTAATCAAAATGTTTTTTACCCCTGAAGTGAACATCAACAATCCATTTACTGTAAGTGCAAAGATATGGTACATGGGAATCGCTGTGATCATGATGTCCTCATGGTCGGGTCTCATGTACAACTTAAACCAATGGGTGATCATCTGGTTGTGCGCAATGAGGTTGCGATGAGAAAGCTGCGCTCCTTTTGAAATACCTGTGGTACCCCCGGTATATTGCAACACAGCGATGTCTTCGATGTCCATCTGTGGTGGGGTGTATTTCAACTGAGCGCCTCGTTTTAAAGCAGACTTGAATGAGATGGCATTTGGGATATGATAGGATGGAACAATCTTCTTCACATATTTCACCACAAAATCCATGATGCCTCCTTTTACAGTTCCCATCAGATCGCCCATGTTGGTGACAATGATGTGTTTGGCAGGAATTTCATCCTTGATTGCTTCGAGTTGTTTGGCAAAGTTGGATACAATCACTACCGCAGATACCCCTGCATCTACAAACTGATGTTTCATTTCAGGCGGAGTGTACAAAGGGTTGGTGTTAACAGCAATCAAGCCTGCTTTAATGGCACCAAAAAATGCCACCGGGAATTGCAGCAGGTTGGGCATTTGTATGGCTATGCGATCACCCTTTTTCAATCCGAGTTCCTCCTGCAAGTAAGCTGCAAAATGAGTGACGTGATCGTTCAGTTGCCTGAAGGTCATCTTTACGCCAAAATTCTCAAAGGCGACTTGATCGGAATATTTTTCGCAAGTGCGATCAAACATTTCAATTAATGAGCTGTACTCATAAGGGCCTATCTCTTTAGGTGTGCCTTCAGGATAATTCTTGAACCAGGGGAAATCAGTCATGACGATGTGTTAAAAAATAAATCAGGAAACTAATTAGGCGAAAAAAATGAGTAAGTCAAATGATTGTGATCAGCAATCAGTAATTCGAAACCTCGATCTGTAGTAAACGCTCAAACCGGGTACCATCTACAGCTGTTCCTTCTACAACGACACGATAGTTGCCGTTTTGAGGATAACGCACTTTTGGCGCTGAACTGAAGGAAGTGATCTCAACACCCGCTTCATCCACTATTCCCAAATACCATTTGTAGGAAGTGATGCCAGTACAATGATTTTGAAATCTAATCCAACCGGGGAAGGTGCCGCTATTCACATAATCAAATTCAAATACAGGAGTTTTGTCTGGCGGATTATAGAAATTGGGGTCTGGCGAGGTGGGGAAAATTTCACAACCTATAAGCAATAACAGCAAAAGGATGAACTTGAATTGCATCGTATTAAAAATACTAAAGTGCTGGCTTAAAAGCCAGCAGGCTCATCACCCGGGCAATGAGGAAATGCCTGAATGTCTTTAGTATTTTACTTAACCAACTTAACCAGAACGTTTTGCCCAGCTTCAGGCCCTAATTTCAAGAGAAAACCTCGAAATCGGACCATCGCTGGAAAACCTAGAAGAGCTGTAGAGGGAGGGTTCGAACCTCCACGGAGAAGTTAGCTGCAGGACAAGAAAAACCTCTTAGTGGTCAACCCATTATCCTGCGTTTATCCTTTTCTCTCCACCCCCGAGACAGGAGGGCTTGTCTGCCAATTTCAACACCCTACAATTTTAAAGAACAACNNATATCAAATTGTACTTGTCTGCCTCCCGATAGCTATCGGGATCAACACCCTACAATTTTAAAGAACTATTTGGGTCGCTTCCTTGATCACTCAAATCCTCAACCCGAATTGTTATTTACTTCAACAAAGGAATGGGTTTAATTAAAATAATTCAACACTTAATCATAATAAATGCATTATTTATAATATTTTAGCGTATTACTGATATATCCTTAAATCTAACTACTTAAAATGAGCAAAAATTATGTGATTGATAATACGGATCTCAAAATCCTCGATATTCTCATGCAGGACGCAAAAAAACCCTATACAGAGGTGGCCAAATTGGTGCACGTATCACAGGGTACGGTGCATGTAAGGATGAATAAAATGGAAGAAGCAGGCATCGTGGAGAAGAATACCCTCCATGTCAATTATGCCAAGCTTGGCTATGGCGTTACCGCCTTTATCGGCATCTACCTGGAAAAGAGCGGGTTATACGACTCTGTATTGGAAAAGCTAAAGACAATCCCCGAAATTACCAGCCTGCACTACACCACAGGCAACTACTCCATGTTTCTTAGAATTCACTGTCGCGACACCAACCACCTCAAAGAGGTACTCCACGACAAAATGCAGCAGGTAGATGGCATAGATCGGACAGAAACCATTATCTCTCTGGAAGAGAGTCTAAACCGCAGCTTAAAGCTGTCCGAATAAATAAAATATGGCTCTTTTGAAACCTTAAAAGAGGATATTTGTTGTAATTTTGGGTGATTATTTGAATTTAGTCTAAATAGACGGCATGAGTAAAGACAACCAAGTACTGGAAGAGTTTACCTCCAAAGAATACGAACACGGATGGACCATCGACCTTGAAAGCGACTCGGCTCCCAAAGGGTTGAATGAGGATATCATCCGCTTTATTTCGGCCAAAAAAAGTGAGCCGGAATGGCTACTGGAATGGAGACTAAAAGCTTACCGACACTGGACCACCATGAAAGAACCCAAATGGCCCAATGTCCATTATCCGGAAATCAATTTTCAAGACATCATCTACTATTCAGCCCCCAAGCAAAAGGTAGTACCTAAAAGTTTGGATGAAGTAGATCCTGAACTCATTGCCACCTTTAAGAAACTGGGCATATCCCTCACCGAGCAAAAACGATTAACGGGCATAGCCGTAGATGCGGTGATCGATAGCGTGTCTGTAGCTACCACCTTTAAAGAAAAGCTGGGTGAACTGGGTATCATATTTTGCTCCTTTAGTGAAGCAGTAAGAGAACATCCTGAGCTAGTGAAGAAGTACCTCGGCTCAGTGGTCCCTCCCAACGACAATTATTACGCAGCACTGAACTCTGCGGTGTTTACCGATGGTTCTTTCTGCTATATCCCCAAGGGCGTGAAATGTCCTATGGAGCTTTCCACCTATTTTAGAATCAACGCAGCCAATACCGGCCAATTTGAACGTACACTTATTGTAGCAGAAGAAGCTTCCTATGTGAGCTACCTGGAAGGATGTACTGCACCCATGCGAGATGAAAACCAGTTGCATGCTGCAGTGGTGGAACTCTATGCCATGAAGAGCGCAGAGATCAAATATAGTACCGTGCAGAACTGGTACCCCGGTGATAAGAATGGCAAAGGGGGTATCTACAACTTTGTAACCAAACGTGGTATCTGCGCTGGTGACCATTCCAAAATATCATGGACGCAGGTAGAAACAGGATCTTCAATCACATGGAAATATCCTTCCTGCATCTTGAAGGGCGACTATAGCAGCGGAGAGTTTTACTCAGTAGCCGTTACCAACAATTATCAGCAGGCAGACACCGGCACCAAAATGATTCACATAGGCAAGCACACCCGCTCGCGTATTGTGTCTAAGGGTATCTCTGCCGGTAAATCACAAAATAGCTATCGTGGGCAGGTACACATTTTGAAGCGTGCCGAAAATGCCAGGAACTTTTCGCAATGTGATTCACTGCTGATGGGCGACCAGTGTGGTGCACATACTTTTCCCTACATCGATGTAGAGAACAAGAGCGCACATGTGGAGCACGAGGCCACTACCTCCAAAATTGGTGAAGACCAGATCTTCTATTGCCAGCAACGCGGTATTGATGAAGAGGCAGCTGTGGCACTCATTGTTAATGGCTATGCCAAAGAAGTATTAAAACAACTTCCTATGGAATTTGCTGTGGAAGCACAAAAACTATTGGCGCTGACATTGGAAGGAAGTGTTGGATAATAATTGAGATTTTGGATTTGAGATTTCTAATTCACTTTTAAAATCTCAAGTCATGAACTATACATCATAAATCAAAACGAAGAATGCTGAAGATAAAAAACCTACATGCACGCGTAGAAGAAAAAGCCATCCTGAATGGTATCAACCTGGAAGTAAAACCAGGAGAGGTACATGCCATCATGGGACCCAACGGTTCTGGAAAGAGTACGCTGGCATCTGTGTTGGCAGGACGCGAAGACTTTGAAGTAACACAAGGTGAAGTAGAATTTCTGGGTAAAGATTTACTCGACATGAATCCCGAGGACAGGGCAAGAGAGGGCATCTTTCTTGCGTTCCAATATCCCGTAGAAATACCAGGGGTGAGCACGGTGAACTTCATGAAAACAGCACTCAACAAAATCAGGGAATACCGCGGACAGGACACACTCGATGCCGTTTCTTTCCTTACCATGATGAAGGAAAAAATCAAGTTGGTGGAAATCGATCAGTCCCTGCTCAACCGCTCCTTGAACGAAGGTTTTTCCGGAGGTGAGAAGAAGCGCAATGAAATTTTTCAAATGGCCATGCTTGAACCCAAATTGGCCATCCTTGACGAAACTGATTCCGGCCTCGACATTGATGCACTTAGGATAGTTGCCAATGGGGTGAATAAGCTTCGCACCAAAGACAACGCCACCATTGTAGTTACCCACTATCAACGCTTGTTGGATTACATCGTTCCTGATTATGTGCACGTACTGTACAAAGGAAAGATCGTCAAGTCAGGCACCAAAGAGCTAGCCCTCGAGCTGGAAGAAAAAGGATACGATTGGATCAAGGATGAAATGGAAGTTGCCTAGGTATGAGTGTTACTACAGAAAAGAAAAATTTTACCCAGGAGCTGATCGCTTCGTTTGATTTGTCAAAATTCAAGCAAGACTCGGAGCAAAGAAAAAAAGCGCTGGCCGCATTTCAATCGCTTGGATTGCCTGAAGGCAAGAGTGAGGAGTATAAATTCACTCCCATCACCAAACTGCTTGCCAAACAATTCAAAGCGGAAGAGTTGTACACCAGCCCCACTCCTGCCGTAAGTGATGTCAGTGCACTTATCCCCAAAGCCTTTCAGGAAAACTGTGTTGTTTTCGTCAATGGCGTTTACAACCCTGCACTTTCCCAGCTGGCAGCAGGTTCTAAAGTGGTTATCAAACCTTTTCAGGAGGCGATGGCAACCCATGCTTCAGTAATCAGCGAAAAACTCAATGAGATAAAGGATAACAATGATCCTTTTGCATTGCTCAACGCTGCCATGTGGCAAGACGGTTTGTTCATACACGTACCCAAAAACACAAGCGGAGAAAAGCCTCTCTTTATTTACCATTTGCACGATGCAAATGCAAGCAAGGTAACCTCTCATACCCGCTTGATGGTAGTTGTAGAACAAAGCGCTGAATTCAGTATCGTTGAAAGAACCGACTCACTGGGCAAGAACACCATCTTCAACACCATCAATGAAGAAATACTGGTAGATGAAAATGCATCTTTCAGCTATTGCAAAATACAAAACGACAGTGGCGACTTGATACATGTATCCAATACCACCGTACACCAAAAAAAATCAAGCAGGGCCGATACCTACACGTTTAGCCTGGATGGAAAGCTAATCCGAAACAACCTCAACATCATCATCGATGGCGAAGGTTGTGAATCCCATTTCTATGGATTGTATTTAACTGATGGCGATACATTAGTGGATAATCATACCGTAGTGGATCACAAGCAACCCAACTCGTTCAGCAACGAATTATACAAAGGTTTGATGGACGGAAAATCAAAAGGTGTGTTCAATGGCAAAATTTTCGTGCGCCCGCATGCGCAGAAAACCAATGCCTTTCAGTCCAACAGAAATATTTTGCTTAGCGATGATGCCACCATCAATACCAAGCCACAACTGGAGATCTGGGCAGACGATGTAAAATGCTCACACGGCTGTACTACGGGTCAGCTGGATGATGAAGCCTTGTTCTATTTGCAATCACGAGGCATCCCTAAAGCAACAGCCAAAGCCATGTTGCTCTATGCATTTGCTGGAGAAGTGTTGGAGGCCATCAAGGATGAAAACTTAAAACAGTACATAGACAGTATAGTATCGGAGCGACTTCATAAAAGTTTTTAGAAATGAAAGTTTCTGCCATTACTCACCTGGACATTCAAAAAATAAGAAGCGAGTTTCCTGTACTTGATCAACAGGTGAATGGCAAGCCACTGGTTTATTTAGATAATGCCGCTACCTCACAGAAGCCTAAAAGGGTAATCGCCAAACTGAAGGAATACTACGAAGGGTACAATGCCAACATCCACAGGGGCATTCATACACTGGCAGAAACAGCCACCAAGGCTTATGAGGCTACGCGCGAATCGGTAAGAGATTTCCTCGGTGCAGCGCATGTGGAAGAAATAATTTTTACCCGAGGTGTCACCGAAAGCATCAACCTGGTGGCAGCCACCTATGGAAGATCGTTTTTACAAAAAGGGGACGAGATCATCATTGGTACACTCGAACACCACAGCAACATTGTGCCATGGCAAATGGTGTGCGAAGAAAAAGAGGCTGTACTAAAAGTAATTCCTGTCAATGACCGTGGTGAACTGGACCTGAAGGAATATAAGCAGCTGTTAAGTTCCAAAACCAAAATCGTAGCGACCAACCATGCCAGCAACAGCCTGGGTACGATCAACCCTATTAAGGAAATCATTGAGTTGGCACATGCACAGGGAGCAGTGGTATTGATCGATGGTGCGCAATCTGCCGCCCACTTGCCCATCGATGTGAAGGCACTGGATGCCGACTTCTACTGCATCTCCTCACACAAGATGTACGGACCTACCGGAGTAGGCGTGCTTTATGGAAAAAAAGAATTATTGGAGAAGATGCCTCCCTACATGGGCGGTGGCGAAATGATCAAAGACGTATCGTTTACCAAAACAACCTACAATGATCTTCCCTATAAGTTCGAAGCCGGCACACCCAACATTGCCGATGTAGTCGCCTTCAATGAAGCGATTGCCTTTGTGAATGAGCTGGGTAAGGAAAACATTCATCAGCATGAGAGCGAATTGCTGGCTTATGCTACTGACAAACTCAGCACCATTCCGGGTATTACCTTGATCGGTACCGCACACCACAAAGTGAGCGTGCTTTCATTTATTATTGAAGGCATTCACCATTTTGACATAGGCCAGATGCTGGATGCACGAGGCATCGCAGTAAGAACTGGTCACCATTGTACACAACCCCTAATGGAAAGATTCGGCATAGAAGGAACTGTAAGGGCCTCCTTTGCCGTTTACAATACGAAAGAAGAAATTGACAGCCTGGTAGAAGGTTTGAAGCGTGTGGTGAATTTCTTAAAGCAATAAACGTTGAAGGCAATAACCGACATACAAGAAGAGATCGTTAATGAATTCAGCCTTTTGGATGGCGACCAGGAGATGACCGTGCTTTACATCATGGAGCTGGGTCAGAAATTACCCCCCATGGAGGAAGCAGAGAAGACGGAACAAAACATTGTGAAAGGATGCCAGTCTACGGTATGGCTTACTTCAAAGCTTGACAATGGCAGGGTGTATTTCAATGCCGATAGCAATACGGCCATTACCAAAGGGTTGGTAAGTTTACTGGTAAGGATATTTTCAGGACAAACGCCAGATCAGATTTTGGATGCAAACCTTACCTTTATGAGCAAAATAGGAATGGATCGTTTCATTGGCACCCAGCGTTCCAATGGCTTTGCAGCCATGACAAAACAAATCAAGATGTATGCACTGGCATACAAAACCAAGATGGAAGTAAAATCATGAGTGAACAGGAAAAAGATACAGTAGCCACCACATCGGAATCACAAGGAGGTGAACTGCGCGAAAAAGTAATTGCCGCCATTAAAACAGTTTACGACCCTGAAATTCCCGTGGACGTTTTGGAGCTGGGATTAATTTATGAGATCAATGTATACCCTGTCAACAATGTGTATGTGTTGATGACACTTACTTCTCCCTCCTGCCCTTCAGCAGAAGTTATACCCGGTGAAGTAGAACAAAAGATCAAAGACATCGAAGGCGTGAATGATGTAAAGGTGGAACTTACCTTTGATCCTCCCTATTCTCAGGACATGATGAGTGAAGCAGCTAAACTGGAACTAGGATTTATGTAAATTAACTGTTCACAATTCGGTCCTGATCGAATTGTGAATTTCTGATTATAAACTTTGAACCTTGAATTTTAAATTTAAATAATATGTACCCAGAAGAATTGGTTGCCCCTATGCGGAGCGACTTGACCACAATAGGATTTAAAGAATTGAGAACACCTGAAGAAGTAGATGGTGAATTGAAAGATCAAAAAGGCACTACCTTGCTGGTCATCAACTCAGTGTGCGGATGTGCAGCAGGCGCTGCAAGACCTGGCGTAAAATGGGCTGTGCAAAACAGCGAAAAGAAGCCAGATCATTTGACTACTGTATTTGCCGGAGCCGACATTGAAGCGGTTGCCAAAGCACGTCAGTATACACTTCCTTATCCTCCATCATCTCCTGCTATCGCCCTCTTCAAAGATGGTGAACTGGTGCACTTTGTAGAGCGCCATCACATTGAAGGAAGAAATGCACAAATGATTGGCGAACACCTGGTGCAGGTGTTTGACGAATTCTGCTAATTCAAATTTCAAGTTTCAAAACCTGACATGTTCAGGTTTTGAAACTATTTTTTTATCTCCCTCCAGCATCAGGGTTTCCTCTGCATACGGAAATTTCTGATTTGCTTCCCACTCTTTTGGCCTGATTTTGGCGCATCACAAGCACTATCAATGCCAGACCTATTACCGAAGGTTGTAATTCAGTCAAAACATTGGTAATATGAATCTATTCTCAACGGCTCTTCCCGCTAAACCCCATTACTATGAAAGCCAGAATGATATTGCTCCTCCTTTGTGGTTATGCTTTTACAGCAGCTTCACAAGATTTCATCAGACTAAAAAACCGTTGGAAACCCAATGAATACATCCATGTAGAGCAGCCCATTCCTGCATCAGGTGGTATTCAACAGGGGTGGCACAGCGCACAGTGGGTGTTGGAACCGGTTGCAGGCACCTCTTTTTATAAAATCAAAAACAGGTGGAAGAACACCTACCTGCACGTGGAACAAGGACCACTCGCCATTGGCGACATTCAGCCGGGATGGTGGAGCGCTCAATGGCAGCTCGAAGGTGTGCCCGGTACATCCTTTTATCGCATTCGCAACAGATGGAAACCAAACGTAGCACTGCACAATCAGAACAGCAGACTCGAAGCCGGTGATGTTGAACCGGGATGGTGGAGTGCCCAGTGGGAACTGGAACAACTTAACACCACTGCTACACCTGCCGCCAGGTCACCTCAACCCAACACACCAAAAGTGAGTACACCACAAGCCGGCAACCCTCCCGCTGCACCTCAGAAAACAGCACTTCCCTCCAACAGGGACGCCAATGCCTTCACGCCACAACATGGAGGAAAAATTTCCGTCATGTTTATCCGATATACGAGGGTAAACATTATGGCCAACACACAGTTAAAACCTGGCGATCGCATCTACTTTTTTCCGCAGTCCATTGAGTGTAATCGCGATGGTGCCTCATTTAATCCCGACAACCCGGCTTTGGGGGGACAAACATTCACTGTCAAAGAAGTGACTCCGCAACTGGTACTGGACAGGGATATCCCTATGATGAGGAACAGGACAAACGATTCCTTTTCAATGGTAGTAGAAGTTTTCTAGACTACTTCAACAGCCGCAAGGCTTCTCGTTTGCTGAGGTTGGCAAGGGTGGGCGTATCCCGCACAAAACGTTTTACCCAGGCTGGATTAGTTTTGCTGTATTGCCTTAGCGCCCAACCGATGGCTTTATTGATAAAGAACTCCTTGGATCCAAGAAGTTGCCTGATGGTATTACCCAGCAATTCATTGTCCAGCTGCTCTTTGTATTTCAACTGGAACAGTAGCGCTGACCGCTGCAACCACATGTGCTCTGAAGCCAGCCATTTCTTTACGTACTTCTTGCGCAACTCAGGATACAGTTGGAAATAAGCACCCATGGTATTGGCCGCAATAAAATCCACGGTATCCCACCACGATAGGTGAGTCACCATGTATTCCAGCAGGGCGATGTCCTCTTTCTCCAATTGTTTGCTGTACTTGTTCACCAGTTCCTGTCCAAACATTTGATACTCCCTTTGAGGCTTGCTCCATAGTTTTTTAACCAGCTTCTCCAGCTCTTTTTTGGGAGGCAAATGCTGCTTGAGCAAGAAAGGTTTTTGTATTTCTTGTCGTTTTGGTGCCGTGATACCATAGAACTCAAAGTTATCTTTCATATAAGCCTTCTGTTCGGCAGCACGCTGGGGGTTGGCATGGCGTTCAAACTCTGCCTGCAGGGTAGACAAGTAATTGCTCATAAGGTGAAGATAGTGGATAAACTAAGATCGCCCTACTGGATCGACTTGGGGTTTGATTCTGGTCTGGATTATTTTTACTTATCAGCCGGGGTTGATGTTCTGATTCATTTTGAACAGGTTTTTCGGATCCCATTTTCTTTTGCAACGCACCAATTTTTCCCACACCTCACCCGTATAGGCTTGCTTAACCCTGTCTGCCCCCTCGTCACTTAAGAAGTTGACATAAACACCCTGACTGAAAGGTTCAGTGGCTTTATGAAAATCACCGGCCCATTGCTTTGCCTTTGCATCATCTTCAACTTTTTGCCACCGTGTATGAATATTGAGTACAAACGGAGTATTCCTATGGGGAAAAGCCGTGGCATTGGGTGCAATTCGGCTTGGTGCACCTTCCATGTGAGGAATAAAGATCTCGCATTCTTCAGTCGGCATACTTAATGCATACGATTGAAAAATGTCAATGCACTCATCAGACAAATCTTTTAAGTGGTGGGATTTCCAGTAATTGCGCGCTCCATGACTTACCAGTCCATCGAATGCTGATTGCCACCCAACCCAGGGATGCATCCCGCTTCCATCACCAAGCGTCTCTCCAAAGTCACGAATAGGTTGAAGCAGTTTTTGCCCGGTTTCATAATCGCCTAACCAAACAAAAGGTAATAGAATTACCAACTTGCCGTGTACGTCTTTGGGTAAAAACGGTAACGGTGGCGCATGACGAATTACCATCCATATGGTCATTTCATCAGGCATCGTTCGGATATAGTCTTTATGAAACTGGATGTATGCTTTCATGTTTTCGAATTTCTTTACAATGGGTCCACATAGCACTTCATTACCAATTTTAGCCGCATTGAATTCAAAGGAGGTTACAATCCCAAAATTTCCTCCCCCTCCGCGTATAGCCCAAAAGAGATCCGGATTTTCAGTCACACTCGCATTTACTATTTTTCCTTCTGCCGTTACTATTTCAGCTGAAATAAGATTGTCCACTGAAAGACCATGTTTTCTGCTGATCCATCCAAATCCACCGCCAAGTGTAAGTCCGCCAACTCCGGTATGGGATACGATGCCACCGGAAATGGCCAGTCCATGCTTTTGCGTTTCCTTATCTACAGTGCTCAGCAAACAGCCACCTTGTACTTTTACCGTGCGGTTGGCTGCGTTTACATCCACCTTTTGCATCAGCGATAAATCAATCATAAGACCGTCATCGCACACCGCAGTTCCTGCTGAATTATGACCACCCCCCTTAACCGCTATGAGCAGGTTATTGTCTCGTCCAAAATTCACGGCACGTACTACATCGACCGTAGTGATACACCGTGTGATAATAGCAGGCTTTTTGTCAAACATCCCATTCCAAATGGCTCTTGCCTCGTGATACCCTGGTTCATCGGGCAGTAAGACATGTCCCTCAAATCCCTTCTTCAATTCATTGGTTTTATCCGCTTTAATACCCATATTTTTAATGTTTAATGTGGTTAGAATAATTGCTTCCTTGATGATTCAAATTTGGAACACAAAGGCATAACAATGCTTCACAATTGATTCTATACCTGAAACAATTGATTCAAGGGCAGGCTAAGTGCTGAAATTATCGTCTGCCGAAATCCTTGGGGGAGATTTCAAATCTTTTCCTGAAGGCTCGGGAAAAATAAGTTGGACTGTTGAATCCGGATTCATAGGCGATTTCTGCAATCGTCTTCTTACTTTGTGTCATTTGATTGATTGCCCTTTGAAGTCTCGATTCATGAATGAGTTTATTCTGGGCCATACCCGTTAACGATTTTATAATTCTATAAGCCTGAGATTTACTAAGGGCCAATGAATGGGTTAATTGTGTGCTGTTAAAATCTGGTTGGGTTAAATTTCTGGCCAACATTTTTGATAGGGCCAATGCCAGTTTGAAATCATCCTTATGGACAAGGGTAAACCGTGTGTGTTCAACCTTGGCGGCACGAAATTCCTTTTCCATAAGGATTCTTGTCTCCTCATCCAGGTACATTTTTTTTGACAACCCAAGTGAACACAGGCATTGGACTTTCTTTTTTGTTTCTTCAAACATATTAGCCCCTTGCTCGTCAACAGGTCTACCGCTGCCAATAGCTAAATTGTATTCAACTTTATCTTGGGTGGAGTCAAGTAGTTTTTGAATTGCATTGGCACATAAAATTGCTTCCGAGGCATAAATGAAGGATACCATCAGTTCATTGCCAGGTTCAAGAACAAGTACACCATTAAACTTCTCTATCAGTTGACGTACCTCACTGAAATAGTGTTCTCTGTTTCCGGTAATGGGCACAATGTTGGCAAGTAATATGGTTCGGTAACCGGTGTCCAGATGACCAGATTGGGTTTTAGCGAGGTCATTGACCTCCGTACCCACCCCCATGAATAAATTGTATTCGTTATCAGAAACTTCAATGATGTTGCATGCAGTATTCCCGTGTGACTGTTTGTGTACCTGGTGACACGCTTCCTTATCAGGTCCTTCCATCAAAGAGAAAAGCGTCTTAGCTTCCTCGTTGACCCAATATTTCAATTGAGTGACACCAAATTTACTTTGGATGGATAAGTCTTCCATGTGGGCTTTAACAACATCTTCGACTGAAAAGGTGTCAGCATCAACAGTGTGAATATCCATGTAAAGGGGCATCGTATTTTTGCTGTCTAAATGGTGGGCCTGCCTGAATCGGATAGTCTGCGTACTCCTGCTTATCCGGTAATCAAATTACTCATTTATTTGTCCTGTTTACACTGTTAGCATTAACATTAAAAAATATTTCCATCATCAGGTGCGTAAGGTCACGAAACCAAGGTGTGACGCTGGCACACATAAGGGGATAAACTGGAAACGTACAGCCGCTGCAGCCCAATGCAGTTGTATCATAACCCAACATCGATCTTTTAAAAAGAGGGCAGAATACCTTAAATTCAAATAAAATTACCTGAACCATGAGCGAGGTTTTAGCATCCATAAAAATGGCAACGGCCCCTACCGACTTTTCCGCCATCGCCAGCAACACCATCGGCCACAACATCACCGTGCAAACCGCTGCTGCTAAAAAGAAACTGATCTATGCCGACTGGATTGCCTCCGGCCGATTGTACCAACCCATTGAAGACGCGCTCACCCACAAGTTTGGACCGCTGGTGGGCAATACGCACAGTGAGTCTAGCCTCACCGGAGAATCAATGACCCATGCCTACAAGATCGCGCACGACATTATCAGAAAGCACGTAAACGCCAATGCTGACGATGCCCTACTCACCTTTTCCAGTGGCATGACAGGAGTGCTTGCCAAGTTGCAACGAATGCTGGGGTTGCATATTCCTGAAAAAGCCAAGCCCTACTACTCACTACCCGAGGAAGAAAAACCTGTTGTTTTCATTACACACATGGAGCATCACTCCAACCAAACTTCCTGGCTCGAATGTGAAGTGGATGTAGTGGTGATCCCTCCTGGCGACAACCTTTTGATCGCACCTGCTCACCTGGAAACAGAATTGCAGAAATACAGCAACCGCAAAACAAAGATTGGCTCTTTTACCGCCTGCAGCAATGTAACGGGCATCATCACTCCTTACCACGAGCTGGCAGCGATCATGCACCGCCATGGAGGGTATTGCTTTGTGGATTTTGCAGCCTCCGCTCCTTACGTAGATATTGACATGCACCCTGCCAATCCTGACGCAGCCCTGGATGCCATCTTCTTTAGTCCGCATAAATTTCTCGGTGGGCCTGGAAGCACAGGGGTGTTGATTTTCAACAAAGCGTTGTACACCAATCGCATTCCGGATCAGCCTGGTGGCGGCACCGTCACCTGGACCAATCCGTGGGGAGAGCATCACTACTATGAA
>DDTF01000043.1:0-11310 GCA_002345965.1 Flammeovirgaceae bacterium UBA2371 | reverse complement strand
TAAAATCCCTACCCTGCATATCATGGGCGATCTGAAGGCCAAACGCATAGGAGTGCTTTCATTTTATGTAGAGGGAATTCATTACAATTTACTGGTGCGGGCACTCAGCGATCACTTTGGCATACAGGTGCGCGGTGGATGTTCCTGTGCCGGTACTTACGGCCACTACCTGCTTCACGTTACCAAAGAACAGTCGAAGCACATCACAGAAAAAATTGACCTGGGCGATCTCTCTGAGAAACCGGGCTGGGTGCGCCTGTCACTCCACCCGATCATGACGGAAGAAGAAGTGGACTACATCGTAGACGCCATTGAACAAATCGTACAACAACCTGAACACTGGAAATCCTTTTATAACTATTCCGTTACGGCCAATGAGTTTTATCCTGTCGAGAGTAAAATGGATGCCAAAGCTGAAATGGAGAAGGCATTTGACTTGAAATAGGCTTTCGCCTAACCTGTAAAATGTGGGCGTTTCCTTTCCTGTATTACCCAGCATCTTTGCCGGAATTGGTGCATCATTTTGAAATTTTAAATTTCAAATTCTCTCAATGTGCCGGCACATCCATGATTTTGTGTTTGTCCAGGTGCCAGTGAAGGTGATGGTAGACGCTGAGTCGAAAGATATGGCGGTTCTCATATTTGTAAGGCGCGCCATCATGACGATAGGTATACATGTAACCTGCCTGCACTTGCCATACTTCATTTAAATTATATCCGAGGCCTGCAAACACACGGTTATCTTCAAAATGGTTGTACACGATTGACTTACCCGCTTGAAAAAATATTTCCTCGTAGAACGACAGAAACAAAGTGTGTGGTTCGAAGGCAGGTTTGTTCAGAGGTACATAGGTAGTAAGCTTATAGCGGAACCTGTGTGTCAATTCAAAGGGAGACCCTATTTCATTGGCACGTGCCCATCGTTGTTCAGTTCTAAACTGATGGAACACCATGATGTGGTCAAAAGGTGTGGCGAGGACTGCCTGCTGCCACAACCGGAATTGAGGCACCACCTTATCTACGTTGGGATCGTTGGTGTCCTTAGCCCAATAATAGGGATTGACAAACCCAGCCGTTACATCCAGATACTGTTTTACTTTGTAGTTGATGCCAAACCTCAAATAAACCTGAGCCATGTCATCAAAGCCATTCCTGCGTCTCATATGGTATTCGCCATAATAAGCCCAACGATCGCTAAAATGGTATTTGGAATAGAACCCCAACCACACTCCGGTGGAGTTCCTGCTCTCCTTTTCTGCAGGTAAGGATGTTTGCGCAAGCGCATCCTGATAACCAACAAGTAAAAAAAATACAATAGCCGCTCTCATTGGACCAATTTTTACTTTACCCTACTCGCTAAGTTAGCGCTTAATTGAGGAGATACTAAACTATTATACCTTTACTTATCTGGAGCATTAATTATGAATTTTCCAGCACACTATCTCATCCTATTCCAACGCTGTTAGTGGTTGAGTTCCTGTAATTGGTGCTGCCGTCATTCTGCCTCTCGGCCTAATGGCGAAAGCCACCGTGTGAAAGGTTGAGGGCAAGAGCGAGCATCTCAAGCTGTACATAATTTGAAATTTAAAATTTCAAATTTGAAATTATGTACATTACCTTCGTAAGGTCCTTGGATAAGTTGACAATTTCATTTCTCTTGCAGCAGAAAGCTAAAAACCCATGTGGGAATAAGCTCAAGGAAAAACGATGAAATCACTGCTGATTACCCCTGAAGGTTTAGAAAAGTTAAAAGCTGAGTTGGATCACTTGTGGCGTGTTGAGCGACCCGATACTACACAAAAAGTTACCTGGGCGGCAAGCCTTGGCGATCGTTCCGAAAACGCAGATTATCATTACAATAAAAAACGCTTGCGCGAAATTGACAAACGCATTCTGTATTTGCGCAAATGCATCGATAACCTGAAAGTGGTAAACTATTCACCCTTTCAGGAAGGTAAAGTGATGTTTGGCGCCTGGGTAGAAATTGAAAACAACAAGGGTCTGAAGAAACGGCTACGCATCGTTGGTAGTGAAGAATTGATTGGTTCAAAAGATTACATCTCGATGGACTCGCCCATGGCCCATGCGTTGTTGAAAAAGGAAGTGGGTGATGAGGCCATCGTAAACACCGCTACGGCACAATTCGTTTGGCGCATTACCAAAATTGAGTATCAGAAATAATTCTACCGCATTACTACTATACAATACACCTCATAATTTGAAACCTCAAATTCTTAACTAGTGGCCCTACTGGGGACGCTGTGTCTTGAGTTTCTTTTGATCCCGTTGTAATTCATCGAGGCGCAGGAACCGAGCTGCATTGTTGTAAAAGATGTCACGCTTTTGTTCGGCCGTTAGAAACGGTGCCTGCTCAATCGCCTCAACGGCCGCTCCAATTTTTTCGGGCCACACCATTTGGTCAGAACCAAACATGATTCGCTTGCCCAGGCCAGCACGAACAAACGCCTCCAAATAATCGTAGAACGCGGTGCGCGGTATCACCCATGATATCGTGGAGACATCCGCGTAAAGCTGAGGATACTGGTACATCATCGCAATCATTTCATCGCGATACGGAAAACCTGCATTCTCTACAAAAATTCTAAGCTTGGGATGGCTTACCAGTACTTCCTCCAGCAATAAGGGACTGCCATTGGTGCTGCTGAAGTGAGGCAGGTATGGACCAATTCCCAAAGTGTGAATGAGCACCGGCAGATCGAGCTCTTCCGCCAACTTGAAATAGGGTTTGAGCGAAGGATCGTTGGGAGGAATGCCTATGAGCTGACTTCCTATTTCACCCATGCCACCAAAACGTCCGGCTTTGTATTCTACATTTAGCTGCTCCAGGTCGGAGGCTTCGGGTTTAACAATAAAAGGTGAAGTGATGAAGCGTCCCGGTGTTGCCTTTGCCCACTCCTGTACCGCAGCCCTGTCGACTCCGCTGAGAAATCCTTTTACAATGTTGTAGCGATCCATGGCCGCCACCGTCTTCTTCATCAGTTCCTGGGTATTAACCGTTGCGCTACCATCACCCTGGCACGGTTCCGGACGACAGAAAGCTGGAATGCCTTCAGGCACTTCTTCAGGCAGGCCCGTGTGCATGTGCATGTCAATAATTGGTAAACGCTTCTGATCCCTGGAATCTTTCTGAGGATAAGCCTGTAGGCCAGCCAGCAAGATCATTGAAAGGGTAAGTAGATTTTTCATGGTATTGAATTTTAGTTATGTGCTATTTTATTTTCTCCCCTATGCCCACATTCACCGCCACCTGCAAAACTGCACTACCCTCCTCATTGGAGCGATTGCGAATGTGTGCGTCAAGACTTTGTACTACTTGATTTTTCTGATCGTCATTTAAACCGGAAATCATTTGCAGCGCTATGGGATTGCTGCTCGTCACCCAGTTCCACATTTCTGTTCCGGTATTAAAAGAAAGTTTATGGACAACGGGCATCACCTGCACCTTGTGGAGTCCGGCTGCTTCCATCTTCTGCTGCAGGACTCCCTCACCCGATACCTGAAAGGGAAGCGGTGGTGCATCTGAAGAAATGCCGTTAAAGTCTGGCACCACCGCTTTAATGGCTTGTACAAAAAGCCCCAGAAACTCTACTTTCTCCACAGGACCGAAAGTCACCAGAAATACTTTACCCCCAGGTCGGGTTATTCTTATCATTTCCTGAAGTCCGCGCATGAAGTCGGGGAAGAGCATCACGCCAAACTGTGATCCAGCCATATCGAATGCATTATCTGGCAGCTCCAGCTGGTGGCCATCCATGGCACAACCTTTTAGATTGGAAAGTCCTTCTTCGGCTGCCCGTGCCTTCAGTCGCTCAATCATTACCGGGGAAATGTCCACGGCCAGGACCTTAGCGCCAAGGCGTGCTGCGGGCAAACTCAACGCCCCGCTTCCGGATGCTACATCCAAAAACTCCATGCCGGGTTTCAAGCCTGCCAGCCGGAGAGCGGTTTTGGCTAAATCCCAGTTGGCCGTAGGCGTAACGTACCTGTCGAAATTGACAGCGATATCATCCCATGCGTGGCGAACTGTTGAAATTTCCCTCATCACCATTTATAGTTTTGTTTCCCTGAAAAGTACAAGACAAAACTAGGGTGGTGAGGTGGGCCATCGCATCGGTAGGATTACCCAATTTTACATTCCGCGACCATGGGTAGTTCTACCTATTATCGAAAAATATACTGCATGTATAAAGTGAATTCCGGACTACGTGTGATCATCACTGTGCGTCATCCAAAATTTTATGCAGCAGCGCGAATGCAGTCGCTTCTGCCCGTGACGACACATTGAGTTTGTTGAAAATATTGCTCACATGACGATCTACCGTCCGCTCACTGATAAACAATTCGCCCGCAATGTATTTATTGGTTTTTCCTTTTGCCACCCTGTACAACACCTGTATCTCACGCAATGTGAGGCCATGGCTTGGGTGATGGGGTTTTGATTTCAACAATGCACTGATTCGCTCCAGGTCAGGCATGGCTTTGAGCTGTTCAAAAACCCACTGGGCCGCTGCCAGCTCTACTTCCGAATTGTCTTTGTCTTTCATGACCCGGTACACCTGCCCTATCAGTTCACGGGTGTGCGCAGATTCGTACGGCAGCTGCAGGGCTTCCCACAGTTTCAACGCTTTTTGCAAATGTTCCAGTGCTTGCTGCGATTTCCCTTCCGCAAGCAAAACGGCACCCTGGCAGTAATCGGCTATCGCATGCAGGTAAGGTGTATCGAATTGTGTGGCGATACGGCTTAGTTCGTTGGCAGCTTCGGCAGCTTCTTTGTTTTGCTTCACCGCGATCATAATGGTGACGACCGCTGGCAGTAGCTCAGCTCGTTTGGCAGGGTTTTTCGCTTCAAGTAAGGTATTCCTTATAGATGTTTCAGCCGCATCATCCTGTCCCTGTGCCAGGCGCAATAACGCGAGACCAGGTTGTGGTTTTTTACCCCACTTGGCTGCTTCCCGGTAACCGTCCTCTGCCGCTTCATTTGCTCCCAGCAAGCGGTGCAGCTCGGCTTTACGATAGTAGGCTTCTCCTGCTGCAGGTTCACCAGGAGGTCGCGACAACAAGGCGCATGCATCATTGGTTTCCTCGAGGGCCTTGTGCCACTCCCCGTGAAACTGGATGATCTCAGCCCTGCGCACCAAACACTGTCCCCTGAATGGGACGATCTCCGGGTGTGCCTCACACCATCGTGTCAAAGTAGAGGTCCATTCCTGAGCCCTGCCCAGATCCCAAACCTTGCGACAGGTTTCGATGACTGCACAGTAAATAATTCCTCTGGCAATTGGAAAAACTTTTTCGGAGGCAACGGTAATCATCATTTCATCCAACCATTTAATGCCTTCGGCCACCTTCCCTTGTTGGATCAATGCTTGTCCTTGACCCAGGCGACCCAGCGCCATCAGATCCGCATCATTAAAATGCTCTCCTATGCGGGTCGCTTGTACAAAAAGTTGCAAAGCTTTTTCCGAGTCACCGGCAGCGAGCACTCCCAAGGCCGATGGAATCAACAGCAATCCTTGCTCGGCACATTCAGGTATTTGTTTTTCGTTGAGGAGCCTCTCGCCCCTGGCGAACCACCCGCTGCTTCTTGCCACCTGCCCAGCGTTCACCAGCATGAGTCCCAGCCAGAAGGCACAACGTACTGCCTGCGCTGTTTGCTCTCCGGCCAGGTAGCTTTCATGGGCACGCTCCCACGATTGAAAACTTTCGTCATCCCTGCCCGTGAGGTATGCCGAGAGGGCAAGCCTTTCCAGTTCTTTGGATGGCAAGGGTTGTTGCTGATCGGCTTTTACAAGCTGCTCATACGTCTTCGTCCATTTTTCAAATTTTTGCATTCCTTATCATCACGAATGAAGGGATTCGAGGGGAATTCCTGTTTCATTTATATCAACTTCCAGTTGAAGTTTGTAAAAAATATAGGGGGATACAAGGAAATAATTGGGGTTGTGATTAAGTATGTTGAGAGTTTGTGCCTTGAAGTGCTGCTGCTTGATGATTCGCCTTGACATATCCATATCCAATGTTCTTACCTACCTGTCGTATATCTGCCGAATGCTCTATCCATGGTTCGTGTCTGCCTGACCCGGCAGGCAGGCAGCCATCAGAAACTAAGGATAACTTGAAGTACACTGGCAAGTTATAAACTTGCTCTACTTGTAAGCTTAAGTCAAACTGTCCGCCCATTGGCGGAGACTTAAGCTTGATAAGGGCCCTAGTTTTGTATTGATGGCATCGATAGGCTAAGGGTTTTCACTCCTTTTATAAAAATGCCTTGTCACTACTTTTTGCAACACGCGCTTAATAATCAGCTCTGCTATTGTCATCAAATAATTCTTGTTAGTGTTCCTACGGAGATAGCGCTGCAATTGCGATTCACTGATGTCTATGCGATAAAGCAATTGTAATAGATCAGCGTCCGCTCTTTTTTCGGACCGTTGAAGTTCATGTACTATTTTTTCAAGAATATAGGTATAGTCTGGTTTAAGATCTTTGATAAAATCTGCTTCAAAATTACTCTGCTGAAAATCCTTTGCTAATTGAAGCTTAAAGGCCTCAAATAAATCGTTACTGCTCAGCTGATCATTCACATGGACTACCTCTTGCATGGCATAAAATTACTACAACTCTAACGAAGTCGCAGACAGGAAGAGTCTCTTGACTTTAACAATCTCATCAAACTATCTCGCATGTACGCTTGCATTAGAGGTGAGTTCAATTTCTAATCGCTACACCAGGTCTTACGGCCTCGTTCAATTGGCCCTCCTGTATCACAATCTTCCCTCCTACCAAAACGTAAGGAATTCCTTTTGGCGCCAGGGTGGGCTCCATGTATGTTGACTGATCGATGACTTCATCTGCATTAAACAGGGTAATGTCCGCATCTGCTCCTACTTGTAGTCGTCCTTTCTTTGCCATCTGTGGCGCATAGGTTTCCAGACGTTGTGCAGGTTGCAGGGTCATCTTGGCCAGGGCTTCCATGAGTGTCATCACTTTTAATTCACGTACGTATTTGCCCAAAACTTTAGAATAGGTACCTGAAGTGCGTGGATGACCTTTGCCATCTGCCAAAAATCCATCGCTGGCAATCATACTTAAAGGACTGGCGATGGCAGTCATCGTCATGGCTTCTGTTCTGCTGTGAATGATAATACCTCCGCCTTGCGCCCTATACCTGGCAAACGATTCGCGATTAAGGAATTCGCCTGTTTCAGGCCATTGATGAATGGCAATTTGTTCATCGCTCCACTGCTCCCAACCATCAAATAGTGCCGATTCTATGCGTGTCATGCCCGCCTCGTAGGGATAAGCCTCTGTTGTGATGTCATGACCCTGGTCTCGGGCCTCCTGTATCAATTGCAGGGCTTCACTTGTTTGCGCGCCACCACTGGAATTAATGTGTACGATGTGCAAGGGTGTACCAATAGCTGTGGCTGAGGTAATGGCTTCTTTGATTCCGTCAAGTCCGCCTCGTGCATGAATAAATGAAGTGGCCTTGTTTTGCTTCGCGATGGTCAGCATGGCTTCAAATTCTTCCACTGTTGCTCCGGGTGTATAGGCCATCCCAAAACCAACGCCCACCGCCCCCTCTTTTAAACCCTTGGCCAGCAGACTTTGCATAGCCGCAATTTGTTCGGGGGTAGCCTTATCCGTAATGGCTTTGTCACTGGGTAAAAAAGCGCCTTGATCGCCAAGTACATTCATGCGCACGCGAATATGACCGGCACTTACACCATAGTTAACATAACGCCCCCCTTCTCGCGCTGCATACCATTTGGCTACGCTGTCTGTACCTACTTCCAACTCAAATGCAGTAGTAACACCATCACGAACCATTATGCCATACGTTTCATCGGTCATGCCGTGCTCGTGCAAGTCGATAAACCCGGGAGCGACCACCAACCCGGTAGCATCGATGGTGGTAGTGCCACTCATTTCCTCTTCCGACAGGGCGGCAATTTGTCCATCCAAAATGCCCACATTCATGATTTTATCCGTTGACGAAGAGGGGTCCATTACTCTTCCACCCTTGATCACCACATCATAGGTGGTGGATGGTTTGGAGCAACTCATGGTAATTACACAAAGTGTGAGCAGTAAGTATTTACAAAAAGGCATGGTACGGAGGGGTTAGACGCTATTCGATAAATATAACGATTATGAGGAGTAATTTAAACGTAGACAGTTTTGATCATTTTAAATGATAAGTTTTAAATTTTAAATATTCATTCCTCCTGCCCATGCACTATCTCCCGCAACTGGCGCGCGTGTTGTGCGGCCGGGGGTGGGTGGTTCACGCGTGACTTGCGGAATTCATGTACCCTCCTATAATACGTGTGTTGTATAAAATTCTTCTGCCCTCAAGCCGGGCGGGCTCCTACTTTTTGCATTGCCCAAAAAGTAGGCAAAAACGCTAGGCAAAATAAAGCTTCCACCCTCTTGCCTGCGCACCCCCGCTATTTTGCCTGGCCTGCGCACTATCTCATACTTTTAAAAACTTGTTTGGTATTTATGTATCGGCAATAAGTATTGCCGCCATTCTGCCTATCCGCCTATTGGCGGAAGCCACCGTGCGCTGGTCCCGATAGCCATCGGGAGAGGGTAAGGGCGAAGAATCTCACGCTGTACTTAATTTTAAATTTAAAATTCCCTCCGCAACTGGCGCGCGTGTTGTGCGGCCGGGGGTGGGTGGTTCACGCGCTGTACTTAATTTTAAGTTTTAAATTTTAAATTTTAAATATTCACCCCTCCTGCCAGCACACTATCTCATCCTATTCCAACTCGTTTAGTGTTAGAGTACCTGTAATCGTTGTTGCCGTAATGCTGAAGGAGCAAGCGAAGGCTCGGGGCTTTTGAACACCAACAATGGCTAAAATTTTAGCTTTCCTTCTTTTGGTTCTTTAAAGGCGTCACAGGATATTAAGTATTGCTCCATTTCATCCAAATTTTCTTGTTTTAAGGTTGAGCTGAAGTCATACGCTCTCAGCATCATTCTGATGAAAGGATCTGCGATTTGCTGACGTGTTAACTTGCGCAATGCTCCCATGTAATCTTCACGAAATACAGTTGGAATAATAATTTTAACGTAGCCTTTTGAAGAGAGTTCTGCATTCATCATCACTCTCGCTATCCTGCCGTTTCCATCCAGAAAGGGATGCACTTCGCTGACTAAAAACATCATGTATACAGCTTTTGCAAATGGATCCTTCAACAAGAAATACCATTCAATTCCTTTCTTTAAAGTTCCATTGACCAAAGTCCAGTCTACAAATTCAGTATTACCTGCCCTGTTATTTCTGTCTTTGAACTCACCGGGCTTTTTTGATTTACGGGATTGTAACAGTACAGCATGGCGATTTCGCATCAAGTCGAAAAGTTCATCTGCAGAGGATGGACATAAGGCCATTTCTTTTTTATCTGAAACTATTCTGTAGGTTCCGAGTATATCATGCGAGTCTTCGTCACGGGCCGGCAATGGAGTTGCCGTACGCACGATCTCCTTTGCTTCATTGACCGTAAACTCGGTTCCTTCAATGTAGTTTGAAAAATAGCCTTCAAAAAATGCAAATGCCTTATAGTTGTTTGGTGAGCCGGATGCTTTGTGTTCAGGAAATACTTTGCCGGCTAATTCTTCATATAAACTCTCAAATAATTTGATTCGGGAAGGATCAACTGGTTCACCAAGTGAGCGCGCTACTGCAATTGAAGAAGTTAAGTTTTTTGATTTCCCTGTTGCTAATAAAGAGCTGATCACCTGATCCAGTTTTTTAAATTCCTTCTGCATCTCCAAGCCTTGAGAGATGGCCCTGGCTTTATCTCGCAGCGCATTCAATGCTTGCTCACCTCTGGCTCTTATGATAGTCTCTAACTTTTCTTCAATTACTGAAATGGGCAAGGTTTTAGATTCCTCACCCTGTTTTCTTGTCTCCTGAAGGTTTTCCAAAAATGCTCTTGCTTCTTGAGAGGCAAAAAGATTTTCAAAAAAAGGAGCATCACCATCAATTGGTTTTGGACCTTTTAACAAGTGGATGGTAAGTCCTGGAATGGAAACGTTGGAAGTATAGGTATAGGTTAGAAAGATGTGTCCCTTTGGTGTTGGCTTAAATTCCAGTGCACTTCGATGACTTAATAAAGCTTCTGGAAATTGGTTGGCCAGAATCCGATACCAATTTCTTTTGATGATCACAGCTGGGTCCTCCTCCAGGTTGGAGGTATAGATGCGAGGAGCAATTTTTTGAATTAACTTCTTTTTTAATAACCCGGTAATACGTCTTGACGCTTTCTTTTCAGAAGAAGCAAAAATGATTTCCTGGACCTTTGATGGGGTACTTTTTCCCACTAATTAATACATTTTTCCCAAAATTGGGTAATTTTACCGATTAATTAACTACACATCGGGTATAATATTATATTAAAATAATATAAATGGGCAAAAATTTAGATTAATAAAGTTAACGAGCACCTCAATCGTTGCTGCCGCAATGCTAAAGGAGCAAGCAAATCCCTATAGCCATCGGGAGGGAGCGGGTTGGGCGACTGCTGTACATAATTTCAAATTTGAAATTAATCTTATCCCTCCTTTAAAGCATCTTCCTTGCTGATGGCCGCTACCACTTCATTTCTGCGAAAGATAATATCCCATGGTGCATTGTAGCCCAGGTAGCGGATATTGTTGCTGTGATTAATGCCCAGGGATTCAAGTTCCGTGAATAATTCCTGTTTCTTTTTGGCAATTTTATCATCGGATGCATAGCCTCCAAAACGGAGAACGGCCACGTATTCTGCATCAGACTCATGCAGCTGAATTTCGTTGTTCAACGGGACTGGTAAGTTTTTCATGTCATATCCTTCCGGCATCACAAAACTCATTTCAGATTGAGACTCCTCAAAATTCATATGAACGGGTGCCGTCATGGCTATTTCTTTTTCACCTTCATTACCACCAAAAATATAAGAGGCTAGTTTTCTGAAATTGTTGTTGCTGCTCTTCTTATAGGAGACTTCCTTGCTGGTGACGGTAGCCATCCACGCTTTGGGATAATATCGTATTTCAATATTCCCTACTTTCCTGACTTCTTTATACGGTTGTTCTGGCGTGTTGCCCATCATCATATAAGGAATTAGAATAGCTGCTAATAATAACACAAGTATTCCAGCAATAATTAGGATTGATTTTTTCATTTGGTTTTGATTCACACTTATTTAACAAATGATCAGCCAAATGGTTATAACTGCTACTCAGCGGCTCCATGCTGTACTTAATTTTAAATGATAAGTTTTAAATTTTAAATATTC
>DDTF01000063.1:1421-17258 GCA_002345965.1 Flammeovirgaceae bacterium UBA2371 | reverse complement strand
GCTTCCATATCAATCTACACCCTAAGATAATTAATTAAATTTGATAAAAGTTGTGTCTTTATGAAATTCAGCTCAATCAAGGAATATTTTTACAAACTGTATAACATTTGTTATTTGCTTACGCTCATTCCACTTGGCGTATTTATTTATCTCTATATGAATATGCAAGCAGGAAAAATTAACATCCTTGTTCAAGAGCGTAATACAATATTGATGCTGCAGATTGTTGTTTTTGCCTTTGCAACGTTTTTCCTAACGATCGTTCACTTGGTAATCAAAAAGAAGATGAAGGTACTTTCAAGTAAGATGGGGCTTGGAAACAAGATGGATCAATACTATTATTTGTCACTCATACGTATAGGTTCTGGTGCTTTTGTTTCATCAGCAATAGGTTTGGGACTTCTATATACTGGTAGTGAAATATTCAGTGTGTTTTTCCTGGGCATTCTTTTGTGGATGGCATTTCAATGGCCTACACCTAAAAAAATGTGTGTTGAATTGAAGTTGAAAGGAGATGAGAAGGAAATGATTTTATACAAAAGAGAGTCGCTCTAATCTTTTAAAGCGACTCCCTTTATAGTTAAGTTTTTTTAGAAGGTCACACCAAAGCTGAATGCATTTAGCGCTGGGCCTTTTCCTGAAGTGAACAATTCGTTCATGTCATAGTTGAAAAAAAGATCTACATCCTGAAACCCTATTTGCAGTCGGCCACCATAGCGTATGTTATCCAGGTAAAAACTGTCGTGATTCCTGTTTCTTTTTTTATCGCCACTCTCTTCGAAAACCTGTTTGGTATAACTATCAATTCGATATCCAACATAAGGTCCTACTCCGATACGAAACGAATTGGCGTTGCGACTATCAAACACCATCGGCTTTCTTCTGTTGCCACCAAAATCAATTACTGGTACAAAGGAAGCGTTAATATAAGAAGCTGTGAGCTTGCTCTTTTTAAAATCCAGATCTCGAGTGTCGATGGCAAAGTTAACTCCAACATTGTCTTTTGACATGATCGTTTGCTGATTTTCAAACTTGAAGTTGTACCAGCTTACACCCACTCCCCATTCAAGAAAAAATTTATTGGCAAGTCGTGTTCTTTGAATTGAGTTAATACCCACATACCATGAACCAAAAGGTTTTACTGTATATAAATCGTTTCCACTATCAGGGAACTTACCGTCCTTCAGTAAATTGTTAGTGCCTATATCGAAATTAAGTGAGTGTGTTGTTCTCTTTCCACGGTAGGTTCTGATTACCTGACGCTCTCCATTGCGAGAAGAGTTATTGCCTTCATAGGTTATCCACTCATCGTCATCATCATCCCTCTCATCGCTCTCCGTATCCTTAGGCCACTCATAAGTGACTTCATCTTGTTTATCGGTACTGACTACTCTGTCCTGATCTTTCAAGTAGTTGCTTGGAGGAGTACTGACGTTGGTTCCGTCATTATTTTCAAGCTTAGTAATCATATCATTCATAAGCGCCTGAAAGTCATAATACTTTATGGTTTGTAAATCGTTCTTATGTATAGCAAAAATCACTTTACTGGATTCTCCGATTTTGATTACTACAGTATCTGCCGGGGTGGATTGCGCGAAGGCAAGTTGACCCATTCCCACTACAAACATTAGCAACACGATCATTCTCTTTCTCATTTTCAAAATTATTTATTACTGTTTTTATCTTCTTTTCTAAAATTAAATGCAAGGATCTCATCTTTCACCTGACGCAAACCATTGAGAGGACTTTCACCAGTTCTCATTTCATTCGCTACGTCAAGTACTTTTTTAAGTCCTGTTTTCTTTGGTAATAGCGGAATCAATGCTTCATCATCCTCTGTTTTAATATTCACTTCTGCTAATTCGTATACGATAACAATTGGCTTGCTTTCAACTTGAGCAGTGGTGATCTCAGGTGTCTCTTTATTTATATCAAGATCAACCAAAGCGATTGAATGTGTTAATTCTGCTTTCAGTACATCAGGTTCATTTTGTGCTGCTGATGCATTATCAGTGCACTCTTCCTTTTCTTTAATCCTGGCCACAGGTTGAGTTTTTGCTATCAAAGGAGTTGGCGCTGTTGCCTTTGTATTTTGACTTTGTTGTTCTGTTTCAGCTATAGGGGTCTTCTCAATATCTGTCCTGGTGTTACCTGTCACCTCTTCTGTAGTTTGCATGCCAGCAATTGGAGCGATTTGTTGGGTGCCTGTGTTATTATTCACGTAAAGCCAAAAAACAAAACCAAGACCCGCCATTAATAAGGAAGCTGCTACCCTGAGCCAGATTTTATTTTTTTTTGGTAAACTCGCGGCTACTTTTGACCATGCTTCTGGGCTGGGATCAATAGCAAGTCCTTCGAGTTTATTTTTTAGTAATTTGTCTATCGGGTTATTCATAACCATTTGTTTTTTTTGTCAACGCTTCTTTCTCCAACTCTATCAATTTTTTCTGTAACAGTGCCCGTGCTCTACTTAACTGAGATTTTGAGGTATTCTCACTGATCTCTAGTTGTTCAGCAATTTCTTTATGCGAATAGCCATCAATTGCATAAAGGTTGAAAACCATTCTATAACCGGTGGGCAAATCATTTACCATTTTCAATAAATCCTCAGCCTCCAGGTGATTTTCTAATTGAGCATAATCTGGACTTCGGTCTACCGCCTCTATTTCTGTATCCAGATACATGTTCTTATTTCTCCTTAAGTAGGATAGTGATTCGTTTACCACTATTCTCCGCATCCAGCCTTCAAAACTACCTTCACCTTTAAACTGGTCAATTCGTTCGAAGAGCTTTGTAAATGAAGTAACCAATACGTCTTCTGCTTCCATTTTAGATGGGATGTAGCGACAACAAAGCGCATACATTTTACTGGAGTATTGCTCATACAGGTGCTTTTGGGCATTTGAATCCTGCCTTTTGCACCCTTCAATCCATTCGGTTTCCTTAGCCCGGTAAATTTGAAATCCCATTTAAATTGTTTCAGTAGCTAGATGCGGAATTGGACTCAGGGGTTGCACCATACCAAAATTAATTAATAGGCTGCCTCATAATCTATTGAAATTGGCAACCAGGTGTATTGGCCGTCTTTTACAGCCACTGGGTTGATGGCGTTGTTTTTGTTGAAGAGATTGGCATAAAGCCCAGCGGCCTCCTTTACAAAAACTGAGTAATCTCCAGAAGGAAGTTTTATCATAAAAGAACCATCTGCCTTTGTAGTAATTGTGGTGATATGTCGCGTCTTGATGTCAGTAAAAAACCCATCGGAACTCATTGTGACGTCCTGCAATGTGGTAAGTTCATAGATATGAACTTCTCTCTGAACACCATAGTGTGCCGATTTAACAGCGTCTGGTCCTGGCAATTGATTGCCAGAAATCCAGAAAACCTGCCCTTTAATACCTTGCTGCGGTTGCGTGGCAACGCAGGAAAAATTAAGGACTAAAAGAAGGATTGCAAATCCCCTCATGATCTAATTTACCATATTCCTTTATGAATCACAAAGCCAACTGTACTGGTATTATGGATAGGGATAATTGATTGTTATTGTTATCCAGGCATTTTTATTCTTGATGATCACTGGACTAAGGTTTCCTGTTATATCCTGAAGGTTGCCATAAAATCCATTTTGATACCTGACAAAAACTGAATATTCACCCGGAGGCAATTTGGTCTTAAATGACCCATTCCACTTACTAAAAAACCGACTAATGACGGGTGTATAGATTTTAGTAATTACACTCTCACTCACATCTACTTCTGCAAGAGAAGTAATTGGATGCACAAAAATTTCAAGAGGCAGTCCATTATATTCTATAGTCTGTTGTGTTGGATTGCTCTCAGGGGCAACCCAATACAGCTGACCTTTCAAATTAATCTTTTGAGCAAAAGCACTGACACAACAACTCCAGCAAAGAAATGCTAAAACAGTCTTTTTCAAATTGATGAAAATAATTCCACAGATTCCAGGTATTCAGGAATAAAGCAATTCCAACTCAATTCATTTTCAATTTTGTGTTTGAGAGCCATGGCAGCCTTCTCTTCTCCATGAGTAATAAAAGTCATTTTAGGAGAGGACTCGAAGCTGGCTAACCATTGCATCAACTCGAGTTGATCCGCATGGGCCGATAGTCCATGAATTTCTTTAACTGCACATTTCACTGGCACTTCTATACCAAAAATACGAACTGAAGGACTACCATCTAAAATATCCCTTCCTCTTGTTCCTTCGGCCTGATAACCTGCAAACAAAATAGTATCCTGCTTATTGGGAAGGCGATGATAAAGGTGATGAAGGATTCGGCCGCCTGTACACATACCACTTGCTGATACAATTATGGCAGGATCTTTTCTGTCATTAAGTTCTCTGGAACTATCCGGAGTGTTGCAGAAATGAATGTTGGGCGAATCAAAAACACTTATCAGTTTATTATTCTTGTTCTCAACGACAAGCTTATGTGTGCTTCCATGCTTCTCATATAAGTTGGTCACACTGATAGCCATTGGGCTATCAATAAAAATTGGGATCTGTGGAATTTTCCCCGCAGACATTAATTGATGAAGATAAAATAAAAGGTTTTGTGTTCTGCCCACAGCGAATGCAGGCATGATTACACACCCTCTTCTGTCGTAAGTATAATTAATGGCATCTGCCAGGTCATTTTCAACTTTCTCCATTGGATTCAGTCTGTCTCCGTAAGTAGATTCCACTAATAAGATATCCGCTTTCTTGAGGTGAGTAGGGGGGTACATGAGGGGATCTTCATTTCTACCCAAATCGCCAGAGAAAACTATTTTCTTTTGTTGCTCCGCACCATTTAGAGTTATTTCAATCATGGCTGCACCTAAGATATGTCCCGCATTATGGAACACAGCGCTCACTCCATCTGTTAATTGTATTGATTTTCCTAAAGGGTAAGAGTCAACCATGTCAAGCACTTTTTTTGCATCTTCCGTTCCAAATAGGGGTTCTGGCTTACTATGTCTTGAATATCCATGCTTGAGTGCAAATTGTGCTTCCTCCTCCTGCAGTTTACCTGCATCCAGCAAAAGAATTTGCATAAGGTCTTCAGTGGCATGCGTACAAATGATTTTTCCTCCATAACCATCTTTTACCAACCTTGGAAGATATCCAGTGTGATCAATATGGGCATGAGTGATTATAACCAGGTCAATCTTAGTGGGATCAATTGGAAGAGAACTCCAGTTTCTTAAACGTAGTTCTTTTGCCCCCTGAAACATACCGCAGTCTACCAGGATTCTTTTCCTGTTAATTTCTAACAGGTATTTAGAACCAGTTACACTTTTGGCGGCACCAAGGAATTTTATACGAACATCCATTACTTTCTTTTATCTAAGTAAAGGAGCGCATTCTTTTAGTAAAATAAAAGGGGAATTACTCCCCTTTTATTTGTATGAAGATTATTTATTGTTAGTTACTACAGCATTTCCTCGATGTGAAACGTTACTCGCAAAGCTCTTATTAATTTCTAAAGTTTCATTCACCGTAACTTTAGCAGAAGAGGCACCATGTGCTTCAATGATCGCTCGGTCAACTTTGTAAGCGTATGCGCGTAGGGTGGATGCCCCGGTGATGCTGGCCTCCATAAAAGCACCAGCTCCATCAAGGTCAAGTGAAGAGGCTCCTGAAATATCTAAATCTAAGTTGTTCGCTTCCAGCCTACCATCTGCTTCAATGGCGCCACTTAGCTTAATTTCAACATCACTTTCATCAAAATTCCTGAATCTCAATTTACCTGCTCCTTTAGCGTCCAATTCCCGCAAATGGGGCATCCTGATGGTAATTATAATTTTGTCTCTTTCGTAAAGGTCATCCTTCCAAAAGTATCTAATGCTTTTATTTTCATAGTCGATAACCAATGTTCTGTTTTGAGTGAATACATCATAATTTTCCTTTTGTTGATCAGAGCCTTCAATTTCAACGGAATAATCATCTGATTGCTCAATGCGAACATCAAAGATTCCGCTTATTTCCACTGATTCGAAATCACTCAGGTTATTTTGAATGTACTTATTATTACTTGACTGATCTTGAGGACAACTTATACATTCCAATCCCGAGGCAGTCATTTTAAAAGTATTATTTGATTGCTTGTCTTTGTTGTAGTGTTTGCCATAGTTGTCCACGATATCCCACAAGTATTGATCAACAACAAATGGCTGGTTGAACGGGACGTAAACGTCTATATCAATTCTCTGTGCGCGAAATGGTACATCCTTTTTAAATGTGACGTTGGAATCGAAAGTATAAATGCTATCGTTCTTACTGATTTGATAGGTTACCATTTGCGCATTTTCAATAGCTGTTTTACGATTTTGTCCCTGCGCTTCAAATTTTTTTACAATCTTCAAATTATCGTTTTCGTGGCCAATGAAACGCAGCGAGGCAACGTCATAATCTTCCAGCCCCACATCCTTTATCTTGAACATTAACATTTTTCCGTCAATAGGATAAACTTGTTCTTCAAGATGGGTTCCTTCCTCTCTGAATGCATATATCGTTTGCGGAATTTTAAAACTCAAAATAGCCAGACAAATGAAAAAGATGACAAACAAACTCCAACCAACTATTGGTTTGAAAACAATGCGTTTAACAATAACTGAGATGCCTAATAGTGCTATGAAAAGTGCTGGAATAATAGAAGCCAGGAAGGCAGTGAACATAACCCACGTAGGGAAGGTATTACGAATCGCCTCCATTGGTAATCCCAATCCTGAGATATTCGCGTTCCACCAGAGGGTAGGCGCATCGCTCATTGAGAAGATACCAAACAGGGCGCCTCCCGAAACGAATAAACTGAAGAGTAGAATAATTCCCAGCATCGTAATCAGTAGACCTGCGCCTACTCTTATGATCTCAACCCCCATTGAAAAGACAGGCCCTAAAATTTTAACAAGCCCGTTAATGATTAGTGCGATAAGTCGAAATGGGAATAGTATAATACGGGCAAGCAGACTTTCTTCTTCAGACTCCTTTTCGTTTAAATTTTTTTTTACAGTGCTTTCAATGTTGGATAATGTTACAGGCTCTCCCTGCATTTGCATCCTTTCAGTAATAGATTTTGCTTCTGGCAACGCTATCCACAGAATGATGTAAACAAGTAATCCCAATCCTCCAAAAAAGGTGAAGACTACAAACAGAACGCGAACTATTGTAATGTCTATTCCAAAGAAAACAGCAACACCGGAAGCCACACCACCAATTACCTTTTTTTCAGAATCACGGAACATTTTTTTAAAATTCGCATCCTCTTCCAGCTCGTTGGAAACCGGGAGTAAGATCCACAGTAAGATATAGGCCAGCAAGAGCCCTCCGTAGCTACCCAGTACAAGTAGTGCAAACAATAGTCGAGGCCATACAGGATCTATGTTAAAGTAGTGGGCAAGACCTGCACAAACACCACCCAGAATTTTTCTTTTTTGATCACGGTATAACTTTTTGGATCCTGATGCCTTGTTATTTGATTCTGACCTGTTGCGATAAGAAGTTGTCACTTCAGGGCCATCACTTCCTTGCTCTTCAGCAGCTTTAAAATCACTGACGCTACCCATCGTGTTAATTAAGGAATTAACATCGTCTTTGGTGATCACCTGCTTACCTTCACTTAATTTGGAAAGAAATAGCTCAGCGATACGACTTTCGATGTCAGCGAGAATCTCACTATTGTCTTCGAATGAAGAGAAATAGGCGTTGATGGAATCAAGGTATTTGCGAAGGATGTCATATCCGTCTTCTTCTATGTGAAAGATGATTCCACTTATATTGATGCTAATATTCTTTTTCATGTTAGGCTATTGAATTATTAGTGATCTTCTGAGTTGAAAGTACAAGGTCTTTCCAAGTGTCGGAAAGCCCATCAAGGAATTTTTTTCCTTGTGATGTTAATGTGTAATATTTTCTTGGAGGGCCGGATTTTGACTCGACCCATTTATATTCCAATAATCCAGCATTCTTCAAACGGGTAAGTAATGGATACAGCGTTCCTTCAACTACTATCATTTTGGCGGCAGTCAACTCTTCCAACATGTCGGAAGCGTATACTTCTCCTCTAGATATGATATGAAGGATGCAAAATTCCAATATCCCCTTCCTCATCTGAACTTGTGTGTTTTCCAGGTTCATACATCCTATTTTAAGTGAATCTATTACTATATACGGAAAAGTACTATGTATGGCCAAGTACCTTAGCAATTATTTTTAAAATGGGCTTTTTTGGCTCAAAAAGGAGCCTTTTTGAAGAAAATATTTTTAATTCTCTTAGATGCTACAAGGCTAAAACTCGGTTTGAAACGTTTTTCACTTTTCAGTATTCATGTGTGAGGATCATGGAAGGTCCCGTTACTTTTCGAGCTGTTACTTTGGGTTTTTAAATGGTATTTAACTGGGTGTTAGTAACTATTTTTACAGAATTTGCCTTTAATCATTGAAATGAGTTGGTATCCTGCTGATGTATAGATTCTCTTTTTTTCTTTCTATTCTATTGATAGTGGGCATGTACACAGGTGCGCGCGCACAATTGGCCAATGATTGGGTTGATTTTGGAAAGGAATACTATAAAGTTACAGTTGCTGCTGATGGTGCTTACAGACTTACCTTTAGTGATCTTCAAAATGCTGGCTTTCCAGTTGGTACCATCGATCCGAGGCGAATCCAACTTTATCACAGGGGTGTAGAGCAGGCAATCATTGTTCAGGGGCAGGCTGATGCTCAATTTAACACCAATGATTACATCGAATTCTATGGCAGACGAAATGATGGAACAAATGACAATAAGCTATATACTGCCTCCAACCTTCAGCCTCATCCCTATTATAATCTTTACAGTGATACTTCAGCTTATTTTCTAACATGGAGTCAGGCTTTGGTTCAAGGCAAAAGGATGTCTACTTTTTCTGAAGTCAACGTTCCACCTATACCCAAGGATACTTACCATTTCAATGAGCGATTAATTGTTTATACCAATGAGTATTGCCCTGGCTACACAGTCAGCAACGTCCTTCAAAACACAAAGTTTGATGAGGGAGAAGGGTGGACAGGAACAACTATATGTGTTGGGAATGCACAGTGTACGGGTCAACTGGATCTTGTAGTTAATAATTTAACTGGAGGGGTGATGCCTACAGTAAACCCTCAGCTTGAGATGTTGTTGGTGGGTAGAGATGCGCTCACCCACTTGGCAGAAGTTTATGTTGGTCCTTCTTCAGGATCATTAAGACTTCTGACAACTGAGAACTTTCTTAATTTCCAAACCAGAAAAATAAATTTACCGCTTGAATGGAGTGATATCAGTGCAGGAGGACAATTGGTAATTCGCGTGAAAGCATTAGGAATAGCGGGTATCAGAGATTGGCTGAGTGTGTCCTATGTAAAGGTGATCCATCCACAAGATTTTAATATGGCTTCTCAAAACGCAAAGTGGTTTCAGCTTAAGGAAAATCCCTCCAATAAGTCTTACATTGAAATAACTAATCCTGCAACGGGATTGTCGATATGGGATATTTCTGATCCATCAACAATACAAATCATCGGCACTACTCCTGCGGGCCCGAATACAAGTGCAGTCGTTCCCAATACAGCCGCAAGCAGAAAGCTTTTTGTAAAAAATAACTTTTCAACACCTGTTATTAAGCGGGTAGGCTTTAGGCAAATATTACCAGTTGCTCACAACTATATTATTATTTCCAACAAGGCGTTGATGAAGCCAGCATTGGGATATGCAGATCCAGTAAAAGCCTACGGAGCTTACCGGGCCTCAGAAGCAGGAGGGAGCTATGATACTCTGGTTGTAACAATGGATCAGCTGTACAATCAATTTAATTATGGGGAAAGCTCTGCCGCAGCTATTTATGAGTTCATGAAATTTATGGTCAACAATGGATCACCAGCATATCTGTTTTTAATAGGTAAAGGACTTGATGTTTCGCAAGGATTTTTTAGAAAAACAGTAGGTCCTAATGACCTCAAAGACCTGGTTCCATCTGCAGGAATGCCTGGATCAGACATGGCCTTTACCGCTGGTTTGAATGGAACGACCTTTGAGCCAGCAGTGCCTACCGGTAGAATTACAGCCAGTACTCCCGCTCAAGTTGCAGCATACCTCAATAAAGTAAAGGAAACAGACGCCCTGGCTTTTGATGAATTGTGGAGAAAGGATGTTTTGCATTTAAGTGGAGGAATTCAGCCCAATGAGCTGACTACCTTTAAACAATACATGAACAACTTCGGAGATGTGGCCAAAGGACCGTATTATGGTGCAAAGGTGACTACCATTAATAAGCAAGAACCTAATCCTGTTGAACTTATTAATGTGTCGGAAGAGGTGAATAAAGGAGTAAACCTGATTACTTTTTTTGGACACTCCTCCCCAAGTACTATTGATATTGATATAGGGTTTGCCACTGACCCAGTACTCGGCTATAACAATCCTGCGAAGTACCCAGCTTTTCTGATCAATGGCTGCAATGCAGGTGCTTTTTTTTCTAATGGTACCGTGTTTGGTGAGGACTGGGTACTGGCGGCCAACAAAGGTGCGCGAAGTTTCATTGCGCACAGTTCTTTTGGTTTTGTAAATACGCTTAGATCCTATACCCAACTGTTTTATGAAGTGGGATTTGGTGACTCGACATTTATACGAACCGGAATTGGTGACATACAGAAGGAAGTAGCGCGAAGGTATCTTGAAATCAACTCACCTGGGATATCAACAACAACGCAGGTTCAGCAGATGGTCATGCTGGGCGATCCTGCCATAAAGTTATTTGGTGCCTTAAAACCAGATTACGAAATCAATGACAATTCATTATTCCTTGAGTCTTTTGATGGCAATCCGGTTACTGCACTCACCGATTCATTTGCTATAAAGATTATCAGTAGAAATTTTGGATCTGTGAGCAAAGCGGCACTGCAGGTCAGGGTAACCCGTACATTCAACGATCAATCCTTCATCACTTACGATTCAGTTTTCAATTCTCCAAAATCGCTTGATACACTTTCTTTCTTAATCAAAAGAGAACAGGGGATAAGTGGGTTTGGAAGTAATCAATTTATGGTTGAACTCGATTTTGAAAATAAAATTGAGGAGCTCAACGAAGACAATAACAAAGCACAGTTAGCGCTTTTCATTCCACTTAGCGGAACGAAGAATTTAATTCCTCGTCCTTTTGAAATTGTAAATCAGAATAGTGTTACGCTCAAGTGGCAAAACACAAACCTGCTTACTGCTTTTAGAAATTATAATGTGCAATTGGATACTATCAATTCATTTGATAGTCCCTTCCTGAAGCAAGCAACAATTGGTGGAAAAGTACTTTTGGAGTGGTCAGTGGAATTGTTAAACAAGGATTCGCTTGCCTATTATTGGCGAACCAGATTAACTGATCCCCAGACTGGCGAAAACGAGGAATGGGCTACAAGTTCATTTAACTACATAATGAATGGCGCTGAAGGATGGGGCCAGCTTCATTTTCCCCAATACTCAGAAAATGGAACCGTTGGTCTGGTAAGAGATCCTGAAATAAGAAAATTAAAATTTGAGGAAACTTCTGCTACAATTTACGTGAATAATTTTGGAGCCAATCATCCTTCGCCTGCTACCACTTCATTCAAAATAAACAGTGTAGAATATAATTTGGCTACACAAGGTCAGCCTTGCAGAAACAATACCATTAATTTTGTGGCATTTGATAAAACTACACTAGTACCCTATGCAGGGATTCCCTTTATTTTCCAAGACCCAAGAACTTGTGGTCGAGAGCCTCAGGTGATCAATAGTTTTACTTTGACTGAAATGGAGACTGGCAACGGTGACGACATACTGCAAATGATAGAAAACATCAACCTAAGTGATTCGGTTGTTATTTTTTCTATGGGCAATGCCAACTATGCTTCCTGGTCAGCCAACGTTATTACCAAATTAGAGGAATTAGGAATAGGTGCCTCACAGATATCGTCACTTCAAGCGGGTGAACCCGTTGTTATTTTTGGCAAAAAAGGAGCTACACCGGGCACAGCCAGTGTAATAATATCTTCAACTACACCAGCTAGTGAACAAGAATTACAAATCAATGAAGCGTTAACCGGTAAATATACCAGTGGGTCGATGAAGTCAACCCTAGTAGGACCAGCCTATAGCTGGACAAGTTTTACGTCAAAAGTTCTAAAAGCCACTCCTTCTGATGAGTATAGCTTCGATTTAATTGGAATTGATATCCTTGGTGAAGAAACGTTATTATTTTCTGGAATTGCAGGTCCATTGGATTTATCAACGATAAGTGCCAGTGATTACCAGTGGTTGCGTTTGGTACTGCATAGCAAGGATGAAATAGACCAAACTCCGGTGCAGCTTAGTCATTGGGTAGTCAATTATGAGCCAGTTGTAGAGGGTATTTTACTTTTCAAGAATTCGGAGCAATTCATCGAAGTGCATGAAGGAGAAATAGAAACGGTTGATTATTCATTCTTAAATATTTCAAATAAGTTTTTCTCAGATTCACTTCAAGTAAAATTTGAAACATTCAATAAACTGAAAAGGCTAGCTGAAAAAAAGAATTTGGTAATTAAAGCTCCTTCTCCTGGGGACACCACTCATTTCAGTTTTAACATAGATACCAGAGCAAAAGCGGGATTGAATGATGTTAAGGTTTTTGTTAATGATCGAATTCAACCTGAACAATACTATGAGAATAACGTGTTGGAATTGCTTAACTATTTAAGCGTAAAGAGGGACGAAATTGTCCCTGTGCTGGATGTCACTATTGATGGCAGATATATTCAAAATGGAGATTTTGTAGGCAATAAGCCACAAATTATTGCCAGAATATGGGATGAAAATCAATTCGTGTTGAAACAGGATACAATAGGAATTCGCATGTTATTAAAATCACCTTGCGAAGGCAACTGCGAATTTGCTCCTATTTATTTCAGTAGTGAAGAAATGGATTGGTTTCCGGCTACGGTTAATACTGATTTTAAAATAGAATTCAACCCCACGTTAACATTGGAAGGAGAATATACACTTAGAATAGAGGTATCAGACGCAAGCGGAAATGAAGCGGTTGAACCCTATGAAGTTTTATTTAATGTAAATCCCAATACCTTGATCACATTCAACGAACCTTATCCCAATCCTTTTGTCAGTGATGTCTTTTTTGGGTTTACAGTTTCTGGTGATCAGGCACCTGAGGCCTTTAGCCTAAAAATTATAGGATTGAATGGGGAGCTCATTAAGTCCTATTCCAATGAAGGGCAAAACATGCATGTAGGATATAATCAACTATACTGGGAGGATTTGGGTAACTCCAATTTGAATGGTGGGTTTTTTATATACAAACTCACCGTTCAAATTAGAGGAACGCCTTACGTTAAGAATGGAAAAATTATCAGAATAAGATAAGGACGTTGATTAATGCGCGTGTCCACCCGGACCGTGGACATGACCATGCTCAATTTCATCCTTTGTGGCTTCTCTAACAGCCACTATTTCCACTTCAAAGTTTAATGGAACGCCAGCGAGAGGATGATTACCGTCAACAGTTACATGTTCCAATCCAACTTCAGTCACAGTAACCACCTGGCCGTTTTGGGTATTAAATTGCATCCCTGCATCTACCTTTTGATCTCCAAAAGCTGAACGAGGTACTTTTTGAACCAGTTTATCGTTTTTTTCGCCATATCCTTTTTCAGGGGCAATCTTTAATTCCAGTTGATCGCCATGTGATTTCCCCTCCAATCCTTCTTCCATTCCGATAATTAGATTTCCCCGGCCGTGTAAATATTGCAATGGATCTCTGCCAGAGCTTGAATCAAGCACGTTCCCGTTGTCGTCCCGAAGGGTGTAATGGATGGATACTACAGCGTCTTTTGTAATAGTCATTTTAATAAAATTTGTTAAAAAATGTGAAATACAAGGAAGGAAAGCTATTTAAGTGGCTGACCGTCAGTGATACTACAAATTTAGGTATAAGGGGCTTAAACTAAAAGGCGATATGGAATTAGATCCGCGCTGTGGGTAATAATTACTCGGGTCTAAGTTAAAATATTATTAGTCAACAATAGTGATGAGTTAACTATTCATTTTAATAGTAATACTATAATTATTAATAGGGAGTTTCCACGTAGGGAATATGTTAATTTGATGCATTCGTTGATGAAAAATTACCGTTCATCGATCTTTAGTTGTGGATCTTGGTGATCTTTATTTACTTCGCCTTGCATTCGCTTGAAGTAACTATTTAAACCTAGGATTTTTGCTTTTGGAGGGCTTCGAGCAGAACCTAATACAAGAAGTTTCGTATGATACTTTTAGATAGTAAGGCAACGGATGAATGGTAAATATTAATCATTAGTAAGTACACCAAATTGAGTTATTATATAGTTCCCCATCTTAGTTGATTTTACAAAAATGGCCTTAGGAATTGATTTTATAGGATTAATAAGTAGTCAGATTGGGGTATTAAGTATTAATAACGATTAATTTAAAATTCGCACATGAATAATAGTAAAGTCAACCTTTCTTCTCTTGGGAAAAGGAAAGTCGTTATCATAGAAGACAATAGAGAACTTCGTGATGGTTTTGATTTTATTATTAAAAGCTCAAATAAATACAATGTCACCGGGCTATATGACAGCTACGAAGAAGCCATCACTAAAATTTCCAAAAACCTTCCGGACGTTATACTGATGGATATCGAGCTGCCCGGTAAGAATGGGGTAGAAGCTACAGCGCTTATAAAGGAGAAGTTCTCGCAGGTCGAGATTGTTGTCATCTCTGTTCACAACGATAACAATTTAATTTTAGAAGCATTTAAAGCTGGTGCTTCCGGTTATTTGATAAAAGACTTCAATTACGTGGAATTGATACAAGCCATTGATGATGTCTTGTCTGGTGGGTCTCCGATGAGTAGCAGTGTTGCTAGATTGGTAGTGGATCAGTTTCATGTCAATGTCAATTCTCCACTGAGTCATAGAGAAATTCAGGTATTACAAATGATTTCCCGCGGAATGACTTATTCTCAAATTGCAGAGGAGCTGAGCATTTCCAAGGAAACCTCCAAGGTCCACATCAGAAATATCTATAAAAAGTTACAAGTAAATTCAAAATCAGAAGCGATTGCCATCGCACAGAAGGAGAGATTTATCTAAAAGCCTCCCCCAGTTTATCCTAACACAATCTTCTTTTTAACGTGCTAATCTAAATTGTGGTTGCACGTCTAATAATTTATTTTTTGAATAATAAGTACCTAACAACGGGGTAATTATTTTGAAATGGGTTATAGGATTAACGCAAACTTACTTCGGTAAGAAGCTTTTTCTTAAAAAATACTCTCAATTGGTTTAGTAAGTTAAGGTGATGTTTCAGGGAAATTTGAGAAAGTCAACTGGTATGCAAACATACCACTTGAATAATTTAATCAATTAACTAAACTAAAACCTATGAAGAAGTTTTTACTATTATGCTTCTCATTCGTTTTTGTGCTCAGTGCATGGGCGCAAGATCGAGTGGTTTCAGGTAAGATCACGGCCTCGGAAGATGGCTCGACATTACCTGGAGTGAACGTGGTTCTGAAAGGAACTACAAACGGTACAGTTACCGATGTTGACGGTAACTACCGGTTGAATGTGCCGTCAGCAGGCGGTACGTTGGTATTCTCATTTATTGGTCTGCAAACCCAGGAAATCGCCATTGGCGAACGCTCTATCATAGACGTTCAAATGGGACTGGATGTTCAGCAACTTACTGAGGTTGTCGTGACCGCTGTGGGTATTGAACGTGAAAAGAAGGCTTTGGGTTACTCAGTTGCATCAGTAGATGCTGCCAACCT
>DDTF01000063.1:0-1398 GCA_002345965.1 Flammeovirgaceae bacterium UBA2371 | reverse complement strand
TACACAGCCTTTGTTTGTTGTAGATGGTATTCCTTTCGACAACTCTGTTAACTCTTCTGAAACTGGTCAAGGCTCTGGAGGTGAGAACAGTGCTCAAAATACCATGATTTCAAACCGTGCATTTGACCTTGATCCAAATAACATTGCCAGTGTATCCATCCTAAAGGGTGCTGCAGCGGCAGCGTTGTACGGATCACGTGCTACCAATGGTGTGGTGATTATCACTACCAAGGCAGCCAGCAAAGGAACCAAGAAAGGTATGGAGATCAACGTTACTTCTTCTTTCAACGTAGAGGAGATTTCCGGTATTCCTGATTACCAGGACGTTTACACTCAGGGATCGAACCAGGTGTACAACGGTGGTTTCATTGGAAACTGGGGAGCACCTTTTGCTACAGAAGTAGACAGGATTAATGCTCAATTTGGGACTAACTATACCAAAACTTATGGTACTTATGCAGGTGGACCTAACAAAGGCCTGCCTTACCCTGAAGGAACAGCGCCTCATCCTATGGCTGCCCGTTACCCTTCATTGACACAGTTCAGAGATGCAGATGGTCAGCCTATTGCTGTACCCATTGTACCTCATGATATCATCGGAGGTTTCTTTGAAAAAGGAAAAACTCAAGAGAACTCTTTTACCATCTCCAATGGTTCAGAGAAAGTGAATTTGAACGCCAGTGTTTCCCGTATGGATCAGACAGGTATGATTCCGAATTCAGGAGCTACCCGTACTTCTCTTAGCTTTGGTGGTAATGGTCAGCTGGACAATGGGGTATTTATTGCTGGTAACGTGAACTACGTAAACACTACACAGTTTTCTCCTCCATCTGGGGCGAGTGCATTTAGTGATTACTTTGGTGGTGTTAACGGAGACTTCGCGGGTGCGGGTTCTATCTATGCCCGTTTGTTCTATTTGCCACGTAACTTCAACCTGAACGGATATCCTTTTGAGAATCCTGTGGATGGCTCTAACCTGTTCTACAGAGCACTTGATAACCCACGCTGGATTGCCAAATACAACAAGTATTCTTCAGATGTAAACAGAGCCTATGGTTCATTTACTGCAGGCTATGACATCAATGAGTGGTTGCAGGTGATGATCAAGGGTGGTATAAACACTTACACTGACAACAGAAAAGATATCGTGAGAAGTGGTGGTATTCAGGAGCCATTAGGTCACGTATGGAATGATGTGTTGACCAACACAGAGCAGGACTACAACTTGATTGTAACTATTCAGAAAGACATCAATTCAGACCTGGCCTTCAGAGGTATCTTTGGTGGTAACGCCAACCAGCGTGATTTCTCTCGTAACAGGGTTACCGGTACTGGTATTATTTCTGATGGTTTGAATACAGGTTTGTATCGTTTGGATGCAACTGCCTCTCAGATTTC
>DDTF01000028.1:39704-73491 GCA_002345965.1 Flammeovirgaceae bacterium UBA2371 | reverse complement strand
AGCCCCTGAACGCGGACGTTCTGCGTTAGATGGAGTGGAAGCCATGAACGACATGGTGAACATGATGCGCGAGCACACAACAGAGGGAAGCAGAATTCACTATGTGATCACCAAGGGTGGAGATGCGCCCAACATCGTGCCTGCCAATGCAGAAGTGTACTATGTCATCCGCCATCAAAACCGGGAAGAAGTAAGATCCATGTGGAACCGGGTGGTCAAGTGTGCCGAAGGTGCAGCCATTGGTACAGAAACAAAAATGGAGTTGGAAATCATTGGTGGCACTTATGATCGCCTCCCCAGTGAATCCCTCTCCAGAGTGATGCACGCCAATCTCACCAAAGTAGGTGGTGTACAATACACTGCTGAAGACATTGCTTTTGCAGAAAAATTACAGAAAACTTTACCAGGCAATACACCTCCCATCTCGGAAGCAGGAAAAATTCAACCCATGGAGCATGAAGATGGAAAAGCTTCTGCAGATACAGGGGATGTCAGCTGGAATGTTCCTTTGGTAGCCATGCGCGCTGCCACCTGGGTGCCAGGCACACCTGCTCACAGTTGGCAGGCAGTAGCATCAGGAGGCACACCCATTGGATACAAAGGCATGATGGTGGCCGCCAAAACGATGGCGCTTACTGCCATTGATCTGATGAGTAATCCTAAATTATTGGAAGAGGCAAGGAAAGAATTTGAACAACGCAGAGGTCCGGACTTTAAATACGAAGCATTGCTCGGTAATAGAAAACCAGCTTTGGATTATCGCAAGTAGTAAAACAAAGTGGACTCTGTATTAATACAGAGTCCGCTTTAATAAATTCTACAAACTTAATCTTGTTTCAACTTACCCTTATAAGTTTTCCTGAATAGCTCATACCGTGGAATTGACACTCCAATTACATAAGGGCTACCAGGGTTGTGTTCAATATAATCCTGGTGATATCCTTCAGCACGATAGAATTCTTTCAATGGCATGATCTCTGAGACAATCGGATTTTTAAACATTCCTGACTTGTTGTATCGCTCCTTTGCTTTCACTGCAATGTCGAGTTCCTGGGGGGTGGAGTAAAATAAAATAGAGCGATAGGAAGATCCACGATCAGGCCCTTGTCTGTCTTTGGTGGTTGGATCATGAGAAGTAAAAAATACATTGGTCAATTCTTCATAGCTCACAATAGAAGGATCGTAATACACCAGCACTGTTTCAGCATGTCCAGTAGTCTCTGTATTTACTCTTTCGTAGGTGGGATTTTTTGTTTTGCCACCAGCATAACCGGAAACAGCAGAGTCGACACCAATAACCGCTTCAAAAATATGTTCAGAACACCAAAAGCACCCTTCTGCAAATGCAGCAATGGCCTTACCCGTAGGAGCAACTAAGTTCACTTTGCGTACATCTGTATCCTGAACTGGCTCATCATGAGGTTTGGTATTGGCACCACATCCGATGAGCAATATGAATGCAGCTACTACAGTGAAGGTGGTAAATGAAAACTTCATACGATCAATTTTTTAAGTAATAACACTGTAATACAGCAAAAGTTCAAGGCTCAGCTAAGGCTGTAAGGCTACTTTTGCTCCTGTTCGGTATAAAAATCAGAATAACGCAGTATTTGATTTTTCTCAGTACTAATTTGTCCAGGTGTGCGATAGAACAATGAAGTAGCACTTAGCAACAAGGCAACTGAATATCCAGAATATATGACCAAGCGGCTCAATTCAATACCAAAAATGAAAATAACGATATTGTAAATGCCTACCAAAGCAAAAATGAACAACCCTAATGCCGAAGTCCAGGCGCCTACCCTTTCATCCAATAGTGCATTGATAATGGCATAGATAGCATATCCCAAAAAACTAATGGTAATCACCTGGATAACAGAAAGTAGTTGCGATAAAAATGAAGAGCCTATCAACACTATCAATGCAATAAAAAGAGAATTAATAGCAAGGTAAAACACTCGAAAGCCTTTCTTAAATTCATTAGGATACTTTCCGCTCATAAAAAGACCTCCTGTAATAATAATCAGAGGTATAGTCATGTATTCAATCCTTACTGCCATAGGCCATGATACGTTCATTGGCAACAAATCATAGTACAGGTAGATGTCAGAAAATATAAAACGCAATGCCAAGGCAAAGGCCAGCATTGAAAAATAGAAGATGTTAATTTGTCGGATTACTAAGTAGACGATGAGTCCCACCACTCCAGCAAAGAGGAAAAAATAAAAAATTAATGTAACAATTTGTTTGTCATTGGCTCTGTGCACAATCAGTTGATCGCCTGCCGCTAACTTTATAAACTGAGAAGCCCCTCCCCGGGTGTTTTGGAAATTGGTAATATGCATTACAAGATGAACCACATTGCTGTCGAGCTTTATGAGAACACTCTGAGGTTTCCATTGTGGCTTACTGTCCTCAACAGAGGCACCTACTTTACCATTGGTGCAAACCAACTGACCATTGGCCCATAGTGCGTAACTGTTAAATACTGCTGGTACATCCAGTGATATTTCTTTCAGATCAGGTGGAAGGATTATTTCCACTGCATAGGTAGCGTACCCATTAGGTGAATAATATTTTCCCTCAATTTCTTGCTCATTCCAGGGGGTAGAAAACTTGACAAATGTTTTACTCCTTTTTATTTCATCCCATGTCTGCAACTTTTCCCAACTAAACAGCCATTCACCATCCAATGAAATTACATTTCTCTCACTCACCTTCCAGTCACGCAAATCAATTTTCCCCATTCTTACCTCATAGTAAGTTTGTGCCAGGCCCCAATGACCACAAAGTAAAATGATGGAGAAAACAACAACCTTTTTCATAATAATTACAAAATTAAAGCCGGTCATAGAACCGGCTACATCCTGTAAAAATAATATTTACGCTTAATCCTGCTAACCATTGACAGGTAACTGGTGCAGGCAAATGCAATTAATTATAACTATTTGGGTATTTTACCACGTAGTGGCCTTGAAGTTTTTAGCTGCTCGTAAGATATCTCTTCTGCTAATCTGTCCTTTGAGCACGCCATTGTCCACCACAGGCATTCTTCGGATGGGAGAATGAAGGAATTGATTGGCTGCAGAAACCACATCACTGTCGGGTGGCACTGTTTTCACTTCTGCGGTCATATAATCAGAGACTTTGCGCGATTCTATAGGCAGGTTATGATAAGCCTGATCAACGATTATTTTCAAGCAATCTTTTTCAGAAAGCATTCCCACCAGTTTTCCTGTGCTGTCCAAAACTGGAGCACCAGAAATTCTTTTGTCAATAATAATGTCTATTGCCTCCTGAATACTTTGATCTGGGGTAAAAGTCACCAAATCACTCACCGCCACCATGTATTTCGTTACCAACTCATATTTGGGTTGATCGCCTTTTGTGTCCTCTTTTGTTTTGAAATTGGGCTTAAAATTCATGTCGGAATGTGATTTGTGGTTAAATGATTCTCATCGCTCTTCTTAAAGATAATCTATTTAGGGTAAACTAGCAATAGCATAAAACTCGTTGCGGTTTGATTATTAAGGTATAAATTCGAAACTAACTTGATCTCATGCGAATGAATTTACGTTTTATACCCTTGCTTCTGCTACTTTTATTTGTGACAACCTGCAGTACGAAAAAAAAGGATGCGATTGCTTTGGTAGGTGCCACCCTCATTGATGGGACGGGCAAGGCCCCCATCAAGGATGCAGTAATCATTTTTGAAAAAGGTAAAATCACGGCAATAGGCACCCAATCTACCATCACCATTCCTGATAACGCATCACAGATTAAGGTAGCAGGCAAGACCATCATGCCGGGCATCATCAATGCACATGGCCACATTGGAGGCACAGAAGGTTTAAGTGCTGTGTATTCAGCTGCCAATGTAGCGCGCGACTTAAAGTTAAATGCGGCCTACGGTATCACCACTGTGTATAGTCTTGGTGGCGATGGTAAAGAATCGGTAGCGATCCGAGACGAGCAGGATACAATCCTACTGAACAGAAGCCGACTTTATGTTGCAGGCGAAGTAATCACCGGAAGTACACCTGAAGAAGCACGCACCAATGTAGATAAAAACGCGGCCATGAATGTTGACTACATTAAAATCAGAGTGGATGATAACCTGGGAACTGCTGAAAAGATGAAACCAGAAATATATCAGGCTATTATCGAGCAAGCGAGCAAGCACAATCTACAGGTAGTGGCACATATCTTTTATCTGGAAGATGCCAAAGCACTCTTACGTTCTGGTGTAAAATTTATTGGGCACAGTGTACGAGATCAGAAAGTGGATGAGGAGTTCATCCGACTGATGAAGGAAAATGACGCAGTGTACTGTCCTACGCTGATGCGTGAAGTTTCCACCTTTGTTTATGAAGACACACCCGAATTTTTTCAGGATCCCTTTTTCCTAAAGCATGCAGATACTGCCGTTATCCAACAACTCAAAGATCCGGTGCGAAAGCAACTGGTTAGAACGAGCCTGGCCACCAACATTTACAAAGGGGCTTTCTTTGTCGCTAAGTATAACCTGAAGCTTTTGTCTGATGCAGGAGTACGGATTGCCATGGGTACTGATGCAGGACCTCCTGGAAGGTTTCAGGGGTATTTCGAGCATTTAGAACTCGAACAAATGGTTGATGCCGGACTCACACCTCTTCAAGCAATCACAGCTGCCACTGGACATGCAGTGTACAACAAACAGCAGTCGCAGTTGGGCACACTCGAAGTGGGCAAAGCGGCAGACCTGCAAATACTTGGTGCAGACCCCTTACAGCACATTCAGAATACCCGAACCATTGAATCCGTTTGGATAGGTGGACATAAAATCCCCTAGTATTACTGAGTGGCCGAAATCTTCAACAGTTCCTCCAGGTATTTGCCCCATATTGTTGGGTTGGAATGCGTACCATGTCCGCTGGTCTGATCAGTGATTGGCAGTAGTATATAACGCCCTTTTTTAACTTTTTTAATTTCTTCTTCCATTATCCCCAACTCAGGAGGATTTACCTGATCATCGGCAGAGTTGATAGCAAAAAGTGGTGCCTTGATTTTACTTAGGTGTGGCGAGGGGTTATAAAGCCGTGATGCATCAAATTGGTAAATCATATCGTTGGCATCCAATCCCGCCACATAACTTTCAATTCTTTTCTGTAAAAACTTTTCCGCTTCTTCCCTGGTAGGCGCAGCCTTTTGCCATTGCAATGGACTGCTTACCATAAAAATGAGGGCATGCACTGCATTGGTTAGACCAAGTGGCTGCGAAGTGTACTCTCCTCCATTCCACTGCGGATCAGTTTTGATGGCGTCAATAATCATTTTACGAATCATTCTATTTCGTCCAGCTATTTCAATGGGCATGCTGGCTAATGGCATCAGTGCATCCATAAAATCCGGATACATATAACCCCATACCCATGTATGCATTCCTCCCATCGAAGTACCCATAGCCAGTCGTAAATGGTTGACTCCCAAATGCTCGGTAAGCAGCATGTATTGTGCCCTCACCATGTCATCATAAGTATATTCTGGAAATTTCATGCGCAGACCGTCACTGGGCCTGCTTGATTTGCCATGACCTATACCATCTGGCAAAATGATATAGTATTGAGTTGCATCCAAGAGTTGACCTGGTCCGAATAGGTTACCTGCAAAACGCTCGCTCAAAAAACCCTGCCCATATCCTGTTGTACCATGCGTAATCAGCACTGCGTTAGTTACTTTTCCTGACTTATCCCTTTTAGGCTTTCCAATGGTAGTATAATGCAGATTCATCTCTGGCAATGACCCTCCTTCAGAGAATTGAAAATTTTTGACAACATAGTCGCCTTCCACTGGTGCGGGATAATTTTGTGCAACAGCGTTAGCTACTCCTGCCAACATTAAAAACAACATCAATATTATTCTTTGGCTCATGGTTTTATTATTTCAGCTTCAATCAAATGATCCAGGTTTGGAAATTCTTTATCAAGGTAGGCATTACCCAATTCAAATAATTTCTGTTGTCTACCACCCCGCATTCCTCCTCCGGCCGCCTCATCATACTCACTGTAAATAGCGTCCACCACCTCCATTCCTTCCTTTACATAGCCTATGGGAGCAAATCCCTGTGCATCCAACTGCTCATTGTCTTTCAGGTTAATGTACACCTGGGTGGTGCGCGTATCCGGGCCAGTCATGGCAAATGAGATAAATCCTCTCTTGTTACTTTCTTTCACGGGATCATCTGTCAATTCCACATTTTCCCAAGTCTGAGCAATTGAAGGTTTACCTGCAATACCGAATTGAACAATAAAGTCCTTTCGCACCCTGTAAAACCTTGAATCATCATAAAATCCAAGCCTTACCAAATTGTAAAACCGATCTACTCCTCGTGGTGCCCAATCACGGTGCAGTTCAATGGTAAACTCCCCTTTGGTAGTTTTAACGTTTATCCAACTTATGGGTGGTGCGTTTTTCTCCCATTCTGCATGCGATGCATTAAGAAGCGGGTCATTGTTGTTTTGTTGACTTGTGCAGGCTCCCAATGCAAATGTGCCAACCAAGAGATAGTGCCATAACACTTTCATAGCTTCTAATTGAACAGACAAGATAAAGCAGATATATGGCATATTCCAACTGAATTGTCTCTTTGACTGCTGGAGGATTTTAACGGTATAGTTTTTCATTTTAGTCGTGCCAAACAATAACTTCACCGAGTGATTGCATCCATATGCCTAAGAACAACGGTTAAAAGACTCCCCTGAATTATATTTGCAATACATTAATCCTAAACAAAAAAAATCATGCTCAAGGAATTTAAAGAATTTGCCGTAAGAGGTAACGTAATCGACCTTGCTGTCGGTGTGGTAATAGGTGGGGCTTTTGGTGCCATTGTTAAATCACTGGTAGGTGATATTATCATGCCTATCATTGGGATGGTCACAGGTGGAATAGATTTTTCTGGTCTTGCGTATATCATAGGTGATGCAAAAATCACCTATGGCAACTTTATTCAAGCTACTTTTATATTCATTCTCACCGCTTTTGCATTGTTTTTACTAATTAGAGGTATTAACAACGCCAAGAAAAAAGAGGAAGCAGCTCCTGCCAAACCTGCAGAACCTTCTGCTGACATTAAACTATTGATGGAGATCCGTGATTTGTTAAAAAAGTAATTTTTCATTTTAAAAAGGGTTGTCGTAACAGGCAACCCTTAACACCTTATTCGAATTATTAATGAGACAAAAAATACTTGTAGGAGAAGACAACCTGGTAACCCAGCAAGTATTGAAAGCAGTACTCGAAAATTTTAGCTATGAAGTAACAACTGCTACCACCGGTGAGGCATTAATCCAATATTTAAATAACGACACTTACCAACTGCTTTTGCTTGATTACCATCTTGACCAGAATGCAGACGAAGTGATCCAGTCAATACGTAGCTTGGCGAATGCCAATCATTCCATACCTGTTTATGTACTTTCTGCAACTTCCGAAGAAAAAATAATGCCCAGACTTCGGTCTCAAGATGTAAGCGGTTTTATAAAAAAGCCATTTGATGAACGTCAACTCCAGGCCATTCTTTCTCGCCATGATTTGAGAAAGCCAAAGGAGAATAAAATCTTTTTAGAGTCTATTATTGGACAAAATGAAGAACGAATCAAAGCCATAAAACAGTACTTTGGCGAGGAGGTCCCTGCTGCATTAATTAAAATCAAGCAAGCACTTAAGCAGGAAGACTTCCAAACAGCGCGCGCTCTTGTACATAAAGTAAGACCCGCTTACACCTATATTGGAAGAGATGACATTCAAGTAAAACTTGGCGATTGGGAGACAGACCTCCTTCAAGGCACCAACCAGAAGAATTATGATCAAATATTTCAGGAGATCAATGATCAAACTGCGTTGCTATTAAATACAGTAGCACCGAAAACAACAACAGCATTTACCAAGATTACTTCAAGTGCTAAAAACAAAAAATTACTTGGAATTCGAGTGCTTATCGTTGATGATAACAAAGTGCTTCAGGCTGCATTCAGCGCTTATCTCAAGACATATGGTATGATCATCTTCACCGCAGACAACGGTGCCGATGCCATTGCTCAAATTGAAGGTCAATCCATGGATATCATCCTCATGGACTTGCATATGCCAGTTATGAATGGCGTTGAAGCCATCACCAATCTCAGACAAAAGGGTAACGCCACTCCTATTGTAGCAATATCCAATGTCATCTTTCTCCGGCCTGACGCTGAAGCCGCTGGCGCAAATGATTTCTTATTAAAACCTATTGATGGACAAGAGTTGGTGGGTACATTGGCAGCGCATATCGATTAACTACCTTGCACCAGCGGAAGCCGTATGATGAACTCACTGCCTTCTCCCTTTTCACTCAAAAGCGCAATGGTTCCATTCAATCGCTCCACTAATGTTTTTACAATGGATAAACCAAGTCCATTGGAAGATTCACCACCAGTAGGTCTTGCACTGAGCTTTTTAAACTTTTGAAATACTTTTGCTTTATCTGTTTCAGAAAAGCCTGGTCCTTGATCCTTGATAGTAATCCAGAGCTCTTCCTCGTTTTTGCCTGCCGCAATGTTTATTTCCTTCTGATGTGGCGAAAATTTAATGGCGTTTGAAATAAGGTTGTCCAAGATTCTTGTAAGCCAGTCACTGTCTGTTCTAAAGTTCACATTTTCTTTCACATCCCATTTAATTGAGATGGATTTGCCGGCTGCAATGGAGTGAAAGTGGTTAACTCTATCTTCAATCATCTCCTTGATGGAAACCTCATTCCAATTGGCTTTTCGTTGCGACTCCACCTCATGCGCATCCAATAGTTCATCGATCAGACTAAGTCCCTCTTTGGTAGAAGTATCGATTAGATTAGTGAATTCAATTTGCCTGGGCGTGAGGCTACCTAAGCCGGGTAGCATACCCAAAATACTTTTGATGTTGGACAACGGTGTTTTCAAGTCATGGGCCACTATGCCCATCAATGCATCTTTCTCTTCATTGAGATTGATCAACTGCTGATTTTGCTCCGATAGTTTTTGATTCACTCTTTTTCTGGCTCTCGTACTTTGCCATAAAAAATAACTAAAAAAAATAACCAGTGAAATCACCAAAAGTGCTCCAAAATTGACAGCACGTTGAAACTTGATAGTAGCTTCATTCTTCTGTTCCGTAGCCTTTAACAACTCATTTTCCCTATCACGTCTTTCTATGTCCAACTGAAAATTGAATTTTTCAGCTTGCAGCGCCAATTCATTATTTCTAATTGAGTCATTGAGTTGCCTGTATTTTGCCTCATACGTAGATGCCATCACATCATTACCTTTAAATTCGTACAACCGCGCCAGATAAAAATTGCCCCTCATGTTGATCGTCAATTGTTTTAGCCGGGAGGACACCTCCAAGGTTTTTAATAAATAAGCTTCTGCCTGTGGGTAATTCTTTTTCTTTAGAAATATCTCTCCCAGCAACAAAGTGGACCGGCTCAGCCAACTGGGATTCGACAATCGGGTGATGATATTGTCGGCCCTGAAGGCTTCACTCTCAGCTTTGGCTAAGCTGCCACTTTCCAGGTAGAGTTCGCCCAGACCTAGTTTTATCAGGGCCAAATCTGCCTCATCTTCCACATCGCTGGCAAGTGACTCCGCTTCTCTATAATTGTTTTCTGCATTTGATAGGTCACCCGTCAACCGATAAATTTCTGCCAATACATTGTGTGCAGCAATGATTCCGTTTCGGTCATCTACCTCCTTTTTAAGTGCGAGCGCCTTTGAGGCCAGTTCCAGTCCATTACCATAATCATGCTGAGATTTGAATAAATCAGACAGACTCAGGTAGATTTCTGATATCCCCAGTTTGTCATTCCTTCGTTCAAAAATAACTCTTGCGTTGGCGAAGTTATCAAAGGCTTCTGCCAAATCTCCGGTCTTCAGGTGCAGTCGCCCTAAATAATTACGACTATGTGCCAACAAAAGGGAATCACCTTTTAGCGTACAAAGTTGTATGGCCTCTTTGTGTTGACTTATGGCTGAATCGATATTGCCCAGGTAGGCATTGGCGATGGCCTGATAATTCAATGCTTCTATCCTGCCAATCTTATAGTCGCTGATCTTTGCTCTTACTTCCGCATTGCTACAGTAATACAATGTACTGTCAGGAAAAGCATATCGATATTCGAAACCAATTCTATTCAATAAATAAACCTGGTCAATAGGATGAGATGCGGTTTTTAAAGAATCCTTATAGGACTGGATGAGAAATACATTCTGAGCATTGCATTTTAAGCTTTGAAATACACCTACCGGGGCAAGCAATAGCAAAAAAGTGATTCTTCGAAAGGATATCATCATGGATGAACGAAATTAGCTATTTTTAACCTTCACAAAAAAATATGGAATCAACACTAAGGTGTGTAATAGTTGAAGACGACAAAGTTTCTATGGAAGTTATGAAGGGCCTTGTAGAACGCGCAGGCTTCCTTCAACTCCAGGATGCCTTTACGGATCCATTTAAAGCAATACAATGGCTGGCAGACAATGAAACTGACCTGTTGCTTCTGGACATGGAGATGCCAGGTTTAAATGGTCTTGAATTGTTAAAGTCCCTCACTGTTAAGCCTTATGTTGTTGTGATCAGCAGCAAAGAAGAATATGCCGTTGAAGCCTACGACTTTGACGTGGTTGCCTACTTAGTTAAACCCATCAAAGAATATAGTAAATTTCTCAATGCTGTTTTAAAGATCAAGGAAAAGGTTAAATCCAGGTCTTCATCTACGGCCAGTGATCGGATCTTTGTAAAAGTAGACTCGTTGCTGGTTGGCATTGAGTTCAATACAATTTTATATGTAGAAGCTTTTGGCGACTATGTCAAAGTGACTACCGCGGAAAAAGTCTATACCACTTACAATACCATGAAATCAGTTGAGGATAAATTGCCCAGTAGCCTTTTTTTACGTGTCCACCGCTCCTACATCGTCAATATTTCAAAAATCAAAAATATAGACCAGAGCAACCTACTTATCGAAAAGAAAATAATTCCTGTTGGTAATTCCTACCGCGAAAGTCTTATGAAAAAACTCAATACGCTCTGAACAATTCTCTCTTAAAAGCGCTCATGCACTCAATGGTATGCTTCAAACGTAAGGCTTTTAAGGAATTCTCATTGATCGCGAAAATCTGCCTTTACTGCGCAAAGTTTTTGGTTTATCAATACCCGTGGCGCATGTATTAATTTATATCTTTATGTTTTGTGAAACATCCTATCCTACTCTTATGCGTTGCTTTATCTTTCCCTCTAAGGGCTCAAGTCGATATTGCTTCAAATAAAGGAACCCGGTTTACTGCAATTGAGAAACAAGGAAGCATTCCTATGCTCTTTGCTGAGCAAAACGGCAAGCTTTATAGTTTTGCCAATAAAGGAGACTCCCTCTTGGAAAATCGCAGCCTGGGACTGGCCATAAGAATCCCCGCGGGTTTCAGAACTGACATACTGGAATCCTGGATTAAAAATGAAATAAAGCTGGCCAACTATGACAATAGCCAGTTCACCTTGATTAAAACTATTTACTTCGATTTTAACAGTGACCTCATTCGCAATGATGCCAGCGCAGAGCTGGATAAAATGGCAATGCTGATGGCAACCTATCCATTCGCCAAGGTAGAAGTAGTAGTGCACACTGATAGCCGTGGCTCCCCTGCTTACAATAAAAAACTGGCAGCCAGAAGGGGAAAGTCAATTCAAAAGTATCTGGAGCATACCGGAATCGATCTAAGTCAATTTCATATTACAGTATCAGGTGAAGAGAACCTTATTAACGATTGCTATGACAAGGCCGATTGCGATGAAATTGCGCATCAACTGAACCGCAGAGCAGAATTTAATTTTGATCCACGCAATGAAAATTAAAATCATACTTACACTCGCTGTCTGCCTATTTCTGCACAGGGCATCGCATGCCCAACATAGTGACTGTACGTCTAAGCAGTTTTTTGAAAACAACCAGGCATGCCTTGGAGCCAACCGAGGTACCAAGTGCCTGCAACTGGATGTGAGCCACTCACTTGATAAAGAAGGAAAAGAGTTTATTTACTCATGGAACTTTGGAGATGGTCATACTAAAGAGGGCTTGCTGACTGAATATTGCTATCAAGATTACGGATCTTACTTTATCTCACTGGATCTGTTGGATGCAAAAACCAAAATGGTCATTCGCAATGAACTTTCTACCACGGTGACGCTGTTGGCACCTGTCAAATATCAAGTTGATACCCTAACCCAAATGGTTGCAAACTTTACTTATAACGCATCCGAATTTCCAGGATTTAAGGCCAACCAAATTTTCTGGAGAATTGAAGGCGAATATTATTGCGGCTCAACAGCACGGCATACATTCGTAAAAGATGGCTTTCATCTTATAGAAATCGGCATGATAGGTGATGGTGAAGAAAGGAAAAACCAAACAGGCTGCACACTGATGGGCGTATTTATAAAGCCAACCCAATGAAGCTACAATTAACGATACTGGCTTTGCTGTTTTACAATGGGATGCTCTACGCACAACGTGTTCCCAATGAAGTAGAAAATATAGATTACTTAATTACTTATGGTGCACAGGCACCTCTCTCCCGTGGTGATGATGATCATGTTCAGATTCTATTCTTTAGTGTTCCCTATAATTATAAATCTCCGGTTTATATTCGGGTCTATGACCCGGACACAGGCGGCACTCATGATGAAATACATGGAAGTGCCAACACCAAGGTAAAGTTTGCGGTGTATGGTGGCAACGAAGCCTTTTCAAATAAAGATGCACAAAAGATCAACCCAACGGGCAAGTACAACAGTGGCAGTCTGTTGGCCTCTAAAATATTTGGTTCAGAGTCAATCTACGATGCCAACTGGTATACCTTTGGGCCCTTTAATCCTTTACAAGGTGAGCAATCAGATGCCCTGAACGGTTATATCTTTAAACTTATCATCGAAGGTCTGCAGGGTGACGATGGCAACCAATACCGGTGTTTTTTTAGCGAGCAGCCTAACATGAACAGAAGCATTGAAGGCGCCAACGCATTTGCTTACGAGTACACCTTTAAGTTGCCCAAGGCGAGAGGCGTCTCCCACATTTATCCTTTTATCGATCGCTCTGTGGTTTCAGTAACTCAAAACAATTTCGATTTTGACAAAGACGGATCAATACTGCTGTATTCAGTAGCCAAAAACCGACATGAAGGAAGTGTGTCTGGTGACAACGAGTGGGCACAAAGCAAGCACATCATGAAAGAAAATGAAAAAAATACCACACTGGACATACAGATTCAAAAACAAAATCAGGGAGAAAATGCAATGAGTATTTATATCACCAACCAATACGATGAGGCCATTGCCTTTTTCGCAGTTCCTATTGGCGGACCTCCCAAATACAAGTACGATCTCAAAGTAACCTTAAAATCTTCTACAGGTCAGAACTGACATGCAGCGATTACCACTCATTGTTATCTTTCTTTTGTGCATTGGTCTGGCATATGGACAAGATACCCACTTCAGTCAACTGACAGAAGAGAATGGTCTGCCGCAAAATTTTGTCTATGGTATAGTTAAAGACAAAAGGGGGTTCATCTGGATTAGCACCGGCAATGGATTGGCGCGCTTTGATGGAGAGGTTACAAAAGTGTTTACCCAAAGAGATGGTCTGCCCAGTAACTTCATCACCACCTCATTATTAAGCAAGAGTGGACGGCTCCTATTTGGGCATTTTCAAGGAAGCATTTCATCCTACAATGGTGCATTTTTTGAAACGATAATTGGAGATACATTAAACAGTGAAATAGTTTCTATTGCCGAAACCAATGGCGGGATACTTTTTGCAGCAACACGTTCTAGTGGTTTGATAACATGGCGGGATGACATGAAAACACCTGCATTCCTGTTTCCCGCAGAGTTGCAGGGAAAAATAGTCAACCAGATCAAGATAGTTGGAAATCAATTGATCACAGCCACCTCTGAGGGTATATATACTTTTCAAATAGACAACCAACGGCTGGTTTTCAACGATGCTCCAAAAGAACTGATGTATGAAGACATCACAAGTCTTGAAACCTTTAAAAACGATTCCCTTCAATTTTGGGCTGGCACATCCGGCAATGGGCTCTTTCTCCTGCGGACCGGTACTTTCACAAAAGTAACACAACATGTATTTACGCCCGCATTAGTCGGTACCAACGTAAGTGACATCGTTCATGAAAATTCTGAGTCCTTGTGGTTGGGTACTTATCAAAAAGGACTCGTGCATTTAACATTGGAAAATGACTCCATTGTGAAAAAGACAGAACATTTTGATGAGACCACCGGCTACCCTATCTTTTCTGTAAATACCATCTACATTGAACGACCTGGAACAATATGGGTAGGATCGCTCAGCAATGGTCTCATCAAAATATTTGAATCCAGGTTTAAGCATTTCAGCACACAGGGTACTGGTATTTCAAAACTCTATGGAGTTGCCGGAGATGACGATCGTTATTTTGTTGGTACAGACCTGGGTTTGTTTCAATTTGATCCTACTGCTGAAAATACCAGGCGACCATTTATTCCAATTCCGGCTTTTTCCAGAGACCCAGTAACAAGTGTTCGTTTTCTAAATAATGCAGTATGGGTGGGCACCTACAATAAAGGTGTACAAATCTACTACCCGGATAAAAATTCAATTCGCAGTTTAGAAAGTTTAAAAAATACGCGTGCACGGTTGTTTGAAGTTGCCCCTGATCGCAGCATGTGGATTGCCACTATGGGAGATGGAGTTATTCATGTCAACCAGCAAGGAGAAATATTGCACCACTTTACCACTAAATCCGGTTTTATACACAACGATATTTTTGCTATTTGTGCAGACGCGAAAGGCAACGTCTGGTTTGGAAGCTTAGGTGCCGGGTTGGCCATGCTGGATGGCAATGGGGTCTTGCATCGTTTATCTCAAGAAGACGTCTTTCCCAGTCATGACATCAATGCCATTACAGAACACAAGGGTATAGTATGGATCGCAACAGACGGGCAGGGATATTTCAAATTTGAAAACGATCAATTTACACATGTAGGTCCAGCGATCGAATCCGGATCACCCTTTATTAAGAGCATCCTGGTCAATAACAACCGTTTATGGATGTCTATGAGAAAAGACATTGGTTATCTGGATTTGGTTTCAGGAAAATCCAGGTATTATGATCAGCACGATGGACTTTCGGAGAAAGGGGGTTACGCTGCTCCCCTATACATTGACTCAAAAAACAATTTGCTATTGATTAATGACAATGGCATTACCTTTTTCAATACCGCTAAAGTTGAAATGCCTGTCATCTTAAACACTTATCTGACGGGTATCAGTATTTCATTTAAACCCTACACACCCCCTGCTCCAACTGCCAGTGAAATAATCAATGCCTTATATCCGTCTGTCGTTCTCGATCACGATCAAAATCATTTGACCTTCGACTTTAAAGCCATTGATACCAATTTTGGTGGTCAGGTATATTACAGATACTATCTGGAAAAACTGGAAAAAGAATGGTCGCCACCCAGCAGTAATCCATCCGTCACCTATACTTCACTCGAACCCGGAAAATACATCTTTCACGCACAAGCCACCAATGATTTACGTGCATGGGTGGATCCACCACTTACCTATTCGTTCATTATCCAAAAGCCCTATTGGAATTCGTGGTGGTTTTACATTCTGCAGATCACCGGTATAGTTGTGCTCTTTGGAACAACCTTGCTTCTTATTCGAAATCCCGTTGCCAAAAGATCATTGGCGCGCATCATGGTATTCATGTGCCTTTTCATCGTGTTTGATTATCTTCAAAACTGGCTCGAACCGATTACGCCCGAATTCATTGGAAGTGTGCCATTGTACAAAACAATGATGAACCTTTGCCTGGCGTTGCTCCTTTTACTGCTTGAGCGAGGAGTAAGGATGTACTTCAAAAAACATAAAGGGCGAAAAACCATAGAAGAGTAGCTTTCAACGTCCGTTTTTTAATCGAGTCACATTCCCCATTCATCGAGCACTGACCCTGATACAACGAAGAATCCCCGTTTCCGCACTCCTTTGGGCTACATTTGATCATCATTTAAGCAACCACAACTAAAAACGGTATAAACACCAACTAATATGATAGACCAAATAATAAACAGCGTAAAGGGAGAACTGGGAAGCAAACTCGTTTCTCTCGGACTTCCAGAATCGAAAACCAACGGTGCCATTAAATTGGCCAAAGAAACTGTGCAGGGTCAATTGCAAGGACAAATTTCAGGAGGCAATCTGGCAGGACTAACCAGCTTATTCAATGGAAAGTCTCCTTTGGATCAAAGCTCATTGGTTAAGACAATGGTTGCAGACTATGGAACCAAAATGATTACCAAACTGGGTGTATCCGACACAGTAGCAAAGTCGGTATCTACATTTATCATTCCTTTTGTGATGTCTCGAGTGAGCAATCAGGTTTCAGAAGGTGGTGAAGCTAGCCTATTGAAATTAGTAGGAAAAGGTGACCCGCTGAGCAAGATCAAGTCGCTGGGCAACATGTTCAAATTCGTATTATAATTCAAATCATAAATAAAAAGTAAAATGGCTAACAAGAAACTATCAGACATCGAAGGCATCGGACCTTCTTACGCAAAAAAATTACAAGCTGCAGGCATTCGCTCTGTTTCAGGTCTGCTGAAGCATTGTGCAACCAAAAGTGGAAGAAAAAAAGTGGCCACTGACGCCAACATAAGCGAAAGCACAATATTGAAATGGGCCAACATGGCTGATCTTTACAGAATAAAAGGTGTTGGAAGTGAATATTCGCAACTACTCGAAAAAGCAGGTGTGGATACGGTGAAAGAACTTAAAATGCGTTCTCCTCAGAACCTTCACGAAAAAATGATGGAGGTCAATGCCAAACAAAAACTGGTTAGACAATTGCCTTCGCTTTCAAAAGTGGAAGCTTTCGTAAAGCAGGCAAAAGGCATGGCGCCCAAAATAACTTACTAAAACTCAAATTACAGTTGGTCGAAGTATAGCAGCAAAATCCTGAAATACAAGTAAGGATTTTCTGCTATCTTTGTTGCTCCATCATAACTTAACAGGAAGAAATCTCACTACTATTCATCTCATGAAATTCATCTGGACTACATTTCTTATTGGTACTGCATTACTTACTCACGGTCAAGTTGTAAAAATTGACTCAACCACGCACTGGAAAAAGGGGGTGAACTTTGGCATCAACCTCAATCAGGCATCCTTCTCTTCCAACTGGAAAGCAGGGGGTGTCAACTCAATAGGATTAAATACATTATTCAATTACAAAGCCAATTACAAAAAGGATAAAGTATCATGGGACAATCAAATTGACCTGGCCTTTGGATTTGTCAACAACCAGGGACAGGGGTATCGCAAAACAGCGGATCGGATTTATCTCGACACAAAATATGGTCGTGACCTAAGTGAAAAATGGGGCTTGTTTTCTTCACTGAGTTTTGCCACTCAATTTACAGAAGGTTATTTGTACAATAATGACGGCACAAAAGATATAATTTCAGATTTGTTTGCCCCCGCGTTCGTAACCTCTGCATGGGGTGTCGAATATCATCCTGTTGACTACTTCAAAGTAAGGATAGCTCCCTTCGCCCCTCGTTTGACCATCGTCAATGACCCTGCTCGTTTCATTACATCTGTTGGTCCCACACCCTATGGCGTAACACCTCCCGACAACACCCGCTGGGAGTGGCTGGCATTTCAGTTGCAAGCCGACTTCAACAAAGACATTGCAGAAAATATCAACCTCAAATGGAGGTATGTGCTCTTTGCCAACTACGAAACTTTGGAAGCAAATAAGATAGATCACCGATTAGACCTTAACCTCACCGCAAAAGTGAATGATTTTATCAACGTGGGTGTGGGCGGAATTTTACTCTACGATTATGACCAGGATACAGGTGTTCAATTAAGTCAAGGTCTTACTATTGGATTCGCTTATTCCTTCCGTAACTATCAGGAGAAAAAATAGAACAACTTAAAATACCTCAGTATTGTTGGCGTGCCTATCCACCTAACCTACTGAGGTATTCTTTTTTCTAATTGATCACATTGATTTTTCGGGTACTGCTTCCATCAAAAGCGCATACGCCTTATCCAAGGCATCTCCTCCTGCTCGTGCACCTGTGTAGTGTCCCAATCTAACAACCACCAGATCGTGGGAAGGAATAATGGTGGTAGACTGGCCACCGGCACCCAGCATCATATAAGCATTCTTAGGTATAGGTCTTCCTCCATCACCGTTGATCCAGAAAAAACCTCCATAGATGGGTCTGCCATCTTTCACCCAGGGTTCTGCCAGCGTGCTTACAAAGTTTACGAAACCTTCCGGCAAAATTCTTTCTCCATTCCAAACCCCATCCTGAAGGTATAAATTACCCAACCTTGCCCAGTCGCGTCCGGAGGCAAACTCATAACCTTGCGTTAAGAAATTCCCATAAGGATCAGCTTCCATGATCATGGTACGTACACCAATTTTATCAAACAATGCACGTTGAGGAAATTCATGGTAATCTCCACCCCTGCCTTCAACGCCCAATCGTACCAGGTAATTTCCTAGCACGGGATCTGAATTGCGATAACGACCTACTGTATTGGGCAACCACTGCTGTGGTCTGGTGGCTGCATACTCAAAAGAATTGATGCTACCGGTATAAACATACAAATGGTCTGGATAACCCAGGGAAGGATCGAAATCCGGATCCTGGGGAGCGCGAAACCGCAAGCCACTGGACATATGTAGTATATCACTGATTCTAATTTTTGCGCGCTCATCTCCAGGTTCCTGCCACTGGGGTATGGGTGCGGGTTGATCCAAAGTGTAAACACCCTGATGGATCAGTATGCCCACCATGGTGGCGGTAAGACTCTTTCCCATCGACCAGCTCTCCAGTGGTGTATCCTTGGTAATTCCCTCTCCATAGCGCTCACCGATGATGCGGCCCTTATAGGTCACCACAAAGGCAGCGGTCTTGCCATCGCCTTCAAAGGCAGCATCCACCGCTTGCTGCACTTTGTCCATGTTCAACTCGGCAGGCATAGGATCATTGGCCAGTACATCTCCCATGGGCCAGGCAGTCTTGTTGGCGTCAGGCAGGTTGCGGGTGATTTTTTTGGGTTGATAAAATACTTTGCTTTCACCAATCGGCAAGGTGACACAACCCTGACTTTGATCTCCCAGGTAAATCGCAGTACGGGTGACGCCATCGGGTAAGGTGATGGAAACCGTCTTCTTTTCATAGTCAACAACAGGTTTTCCTACTTTGGCACGTTCTTCAAAAGGGCTTGAAAATCCACCCACATGGGCAGCAGCAAATTCTGCATCAAGACCTGTAATGAAGACAGCCGAGCAAACCACTTTGGCATAACCGGAGGTATGGTGCGACAATGGATCCCCAGGAGGTGCTTCATAGGGTGTATCCAATTCCAGCGAGTCCGCCCGGGCAAGCATCCTGGCTTTTATCGTTGCGGCATCCTCTTTTACTTCTTCCTTAGGTGCTGCAGGCTGACAGGCAGCTATCCCTAAAATTATAAGAAGGAACAAGAGATGGTTGAGGTTAGTGATCTTCATAGGTAGGTTCATCGTTTTGGCTTATCCAAAAGTTAATGAATTCGGTGGTATATCAAAACCACAATGCTGCGAGGTACTGATATCAATTGATCTACCCGTTCATAAATCGCCATAAACAGCGGCTCAACTCCAAACAAGTTCATCAACAGAGACCTGCTTACCTTGTTAAACCAGAATATTTAAATTCATTCATTCGTATTGCGTTAGTTGGCAAAACATAAAACCCAAGTTATGGCAGCACAACTTCCTGATACCATATTGATCAATTCCCAATGGATGGATCTGTACACCAATCCACTTGAAACCTACTGGGAGAAAAGCAGAAAGAAAAAGCCTGAGTTCAATTCTTTTGACACTTGCACGCGGGGTTATATTGCTTCTTGGGCCATCCAGAATGATCAGTTGCTGCTCAAAGAAGTTGAAGGCGATATGTTCAGCCCTACCCTTTTTTTTGGTAAAAAACTGATCAAAACATCCATAAAAAAAATATTTCCAAAAATGAAGCAGGATGGTGTATTGGCCAATTGGTTTTCAGGCAAACTTCGCGTCCCGGCCGGAAACATGACGCAATACGAACACTTCAGCTACAATTCACGATTCGAAAAAGAGATCATTATCACTGTCGACAAGGGGCAAGTAATAAAGATGGTAACCCTGGACTACACCCAGCAAAAACTAATCGTCAACAAAGAATAACTGCGTTGATTTGTACCGAACAAAACAACACAAATAAAGAATTCACTTTAATCCCGGGGTTCAAAAAAAAAATAGCCCTCATGACCTAAATCATCTTTTCAAAAACCAGGCGCAGCCTATATTTGCAGTGTGAAGAAAATAACATTTGGCTGGTTTTTCATTTTGCTCTATGGCATAGCCTTGTTACGACCTATTCACCCCCTCGTGGAGTACTACGCCAATCAGGATTTCTTTGCTAAAGTACTGTGCATCAATAAGGACAAACCAGAAATGGCGTGCAATGGAAAATGTATTCTAATGCAAAAATTAAAGCGGGTAGCCGCTGCGCCTGCGGAACAAACGCCTGAAAGCACTCCCTCACTAAAAATAAATCTTAGCGAATATCCCATTGGGTTCGTTCAATTTAACAACCCTGAAACATCAAGGTTTGGCACTGAGGCCATCGCCTTTTCAGGATATCTCGTTAGCTTGCCTGAAAACCCTTCTGGCGAAATCTTTCATCCCCCCTGTTAACATCACATTGCCGCTCTTGTACTGACCGGCTTATACATATGTGATATCTCCAATCATTTAATAACTAATACTATGAAATTAAGATTGATTTCAACCGGAATCATAATGACTATACTATTGTCTTTTTCCTGCAGCGAGGATGAAATTCAGATAAACCCAACAGAAGGACTTACTAAAATTGCCGAGGGTGTTGCTGTCAATGCCAATACAAAAGTGGAAGTGTGGACAGATGAAGAACAACTATTTGTCGGTTACAATCGATTGTACGCCAAATTAACTGATGCCACTACTGGCGAAACCATTAATGAATCCCTGGTTCAGTTCATGCCCATGATGAGCATGGTTTCCGGCATGAACCACAGTGCACCTGTGGACAATCCCGGTTCAGAACAAGCGGTCAACTCCCTTTTTATTGGAGGCGTTAATTTTATTATGCCTTCAGGACCTGATGTGGGAAGCTGGAAACTAAAAGTGAAGGTTCGCAATCAGATCAAAAACGTAGAAGACTTTGCCGAGCTGGACATGAGCGTAACCACTCCGGAAAAAACCAGGATGCAATCATTTACCACGGAGGCAGGCATGAAGTATTTTGTGTCGTACTTCTTTCCAAATAAACCCAAAGTGGGCGTAAATGATATTGAAGTAATGATCCATACCAAGCAAAGTATGGATGCCTTCCCTGGGGTAACTGACTTCACGATTGGCATGGAACCGGAGATGCCTTCCATGGATCATGGATCACCCAACAATGTATCCCCAACGCATACCGCCAATGGCCATTATGCTGGAAAAGTAAACTTCACCATGACAGGCGAATGGCGAATTCATCTTAACCTCTCCAAAGGCGAGCTGGGCAAAGCCATGTATTTCGATCTGGACATTGATTAACGATTAAAGGTTGGTTTCCCGGGATTGGCTGTAAAAGGCTGGTCCCGGCCAACCCTATTTGACCTATGAAAAAAATATCCTCACTATTCCTTCTTGTACTTTCTTTCACATTGGTAAAAGCGCAAGACTCACTGCAAACGCTACTGTTATCCGAAGTGATCATCCACTCGGTTCAAACAGAGTCGGATACACTCCAAAATTTCTATCGTGCCAACCAATCAGCCAACACAGAAGACATCCTGTCGCGAATGAATGGAGTATACCTGATTAGAAGAAGTGCCTATGGACAGGAGCCTGTAATACGAGGTATGTCCGGAGGTCAAATCAACGTCACCATTGACGGCATGCGGATGTTCAGCGCCTGCACCGACAAGATGGATCCGGTAACCATTTATGTTGAACCCCAAAATCTTCAAAGCATTGATGCATCGCTGGGTACCAATGGTACTTCCATGGGCAGTACTATCGGTGGCAGCCTGAACCTGCGCCTGGCAGAACCCTCGTTTCAAAAAAATAAAATAAAAGGCAGTGCGGGAGCTGGCTATCAATCCATCTCCAACGGCACCAACTATTACACCGATATCAATTTTTCACAGGCCAACAGCGCCTACCGCGCCAGCCTCATCTACCGACAGAATCAAAACTACAAGGACGGAAACGGACAAATCGTTGACTACTCACAGTTTGAAAAAACCAATTTCTCCTTTGCAGGAAAGTGGCGCATGAATAAAGATACCCTGAAAGCGAACTTCCTGATTGATGAAGGAAGAAACATCGGCTTTCCCGCCCTGCCCATGGATGTTGGCAAAGCACGCGCCACGATGTATTCACTTTCTTTCAGCAGACATACCAATGCCGGTTGGCTGACCAACTTTGACGCAAAGGTTTACGCCAATGAAGTTTACCATCAAATGGATGATTCTCAACGCGAGGTACTGATGCACATGGATATGCCAGGATGGAGCACCACCTATGGTGCCTATGCAGAAGCTAAGATCAAAAGGCTGAACAACCACACGCTGCAGGTAAGATCTGACCTTTACCATAATCAGCTGCTGGCCGAAATGGTCATGTACCCTGGTGACGGCTCAAGCATGTACATGCAAACATGGCCCGACTCCTATCGCACTGTGGCCGGTGTGTACGTTGCAGATGACATCCGACTTCCAGGTCGTGTCAAGATGAATATCAACGCAAGACTCGATGCAGCCAACACAACCATTAAAGAAGGCTTTGGAAAAGATCAACTTGAAGTTTTTTACCCTACCTTCAGTTCATCTACCCAAAAATTAATCAAGTCGTTTAACGCAACAGCAAGAAAACCTTTATTCAATAATTTTGTCGTTACCTTACATGGAGGTTATGGTGAGCGCCTTCCCACCAATGCAGAGCTGTATGGGTTCTACTTATTCAACAGGCAGGATATCCATGATTACTTAGGAAATCCTCATCTTAACATTGAGAAGAGTTTAACTTCTGATTTTGGAATTGAATTCTTCAACTCCTGGCTGGAACTGAATGGCACCCTGTTTTATCAATACAATCCTGATTACATACTGGCCTATGTAGATGCGCAACTCGATGCCATGACCCCGGGAGCAAGTGGCGTAAAGGTATATGAGAACATCTCTCACGCGCAGTTCTGGGGGTTGGAGCTGGCCGCTCTGGTAGCGCCAATGAAATACATACAGCTGATCTCCAACTTCAAAGGCACAAGAGCAGAAACATTCGCGGGTGACCCATTGCCTTTTATCCCAGCCTTTAAGAATGTAAGTACCTTGAGGTTCAAAAAGAATGTGTTCAGCACACAGCTGGAATGGGAAGGGGCATTGTCACAAAACCATGTAAGCAGTAGTTTTGGAGAACAGAAAACTCCAGCTTATTCCATCTTCAATTTTCGCAGCGGCTATCAGTTGCCCACAGAAAAAGGAAAATGGAGCATTAACGTGGGCGTAGAAAACATCGGGAACCGTTATTATCGCGAACACCTCGACTGGGGAGGCATCCCAAGACCCGGAAGAAATTATTATTGCTCAGTAGATTACAGGTTTTGAGAATAACTTAATCCAACACATCTTTTACCCTTCCTACTTCGCCTGATTCCAGCATCACCTTGATACCATGCGGATGATCGGGCGATTTGGTAAGGATCTTCTTAACCAAACCTCTGGTCAATTTGCCGGAAGTCTGATCCTGCTTTTGAACAATTTCTACCTCACCACCAATCTGAATATTGGTTCTGTTGCGTCCGTCTATCATTCTTTTTCGCGTTTACCCTAAGATAACACACTATTTATAAAATACCATTAATTGCTTATCTTCAACTACACTTAACCAAACCTATACTCATTATGGACGCAAAAAAACGCATCATGGCAACGCTTGCCGGTTTTGTCACGCTATTTCTGTTGGGATGGCTACTTTATGGCATGCTGCTCATGGATTTCTTCACCTCCAATTCGGGATCAGCAACGGGTGTAAACCGATCCGAAACCGATATGATCTGGTGGGCATTAACGTTGGGCAATGTATTTCAAGCCTACCTGCTGGTTTACATTTTCAGCAAATGGGATTCTGTTAACTCCTTCAGTAGCGGTCTTCAGGCGGGGGCCACCATTGGATTGATACTGGGATTTGGATACGACCTGCTTATGTATGGCACTACCAATATTATGAACCTGACTGCAACTTTGGTAGATCCCCTTATCACAGCTGTCATGTTTGGTATTACCAGTGGAGTAATTGGGATGGTGATAGGCAAAAAGTAATTTCTATTTGGATATCGGGTGGAAACACCTGATATCCTTTCTACTTCTTTTTTTTCCTGGCTTTAGGTATAGGGAGTTCTTTCAAGGTAATGCGCACCAGTTCGGTCAACCACGAACGGTCTTCAATTTTGTCCTCAATCAACAAGCTCATTTTGGCACCCGGATAAGGCGGAGCTTCAACTATATTTTTGATAAAAGCCCTTCCTCCTTCCGTAGGCTTTACAAACAATTTATTGTCACAGATCAACGCAAACATTTTGCCATCGGCAAAGAGGCCATATTCGCCAAACATATGCTTGATTTTGATCTGCCCCGCACCCTTGATCTGGTCCACCACAAATGTTACAAAGTCTTTTTCCGTTGCCATTCAATAATTAAGTATCCATAATTTATGCATCTTTTGTCCGTAGTGCATCGTCAAATCGTTTCTTTATTCCCTTTAATCTTTCAACGGGTTCATTGGCATAAACAAGTCGCACGTACTTAGCGGTGATTTCAGAACCCCAGTTCACCATGGCAGTAGCAGCAATTTTACCTTTCTCCAGCAACAGCTTTGATGCCGTTGGTCCATCGATGCCCAATTCAGATACATCTACAAGTAACGACCATCCTCCCTGTGGCTTGATCACTTTGTAATCCTTGAGTTCTTCCAGAATCAGATTGCGCCTTTCCTCCCATATTTTTGTTGAAGCTTTCACACCATCATTCACCTCATTGATGGCCACAGCCACCGCTCCCATGGCAATTCCGGTTTGACAGACTACATTGGAAATACTTACCCTGGCAACGTCAGCCATAATGGGCGCAGGCCCCACAATCCATCCTACGCGCCAGCCTATCATCCGATATTCTTTGGATGCCGCCCCTACTGTGATTACTCGATCCCGCATACCCGGCAGTGAAGCAGGGTGTATCACCTTCAGGTTGTCAAACAAAATGCGCTCCATGGCTGAGTCATACAGCAACCAGCAATCCGCTCTCTTACACACATCCGCAATGGCTTGCCATTCCTCCACATTGAGTACACAACCGGTGGGCATGGAAGGACTCATGATAAGCGCCAGTTTGATTTTGGAAGTATCCATTGCCTTCAACGCTTCTACATCCAGGCGCCAGCCTTCCTGCTTCGGAAGCAAAGAAACAAACTGGGGCACACCCCCTGCCAGTCTCACCCTGTTGATCAAACCCACATAGGTAGGGTTTGTCATCAACACTTCATCTCCCTCTTCCAGTGTTGCCAACAGCACATTCAAGATGCCAGACAATCCACCTGCAGAGATGAGACACTCCGTTTTCCAATCATAGGCATTGCCCGACATGCGCGCTACCAGCGATGTGGCCGCCTTGCGTGTTTCATCCAACCCAAAGAAAGGCAAATAGCTGTTGGCATTATCGTCCATCACCGCTTTGGCAGTATACTCCAATGCACTTGGTGGGGGTCTTAAATCCGTATCGAGATTTTCAAGTCGCAATACATCAGGGTCGCTCAAGCTGTTGGCAAGATCACCCATTTGTTCTACCCCGATTTTAGTAATGTGTTTTAATCTGCTAACCATATCTGTCCTATTCGGACAAATATATTGGGTTTTACTGAATACAAAATATTTGCAACAAATGTACCCTTGCAGCTATTCACATTGGGGTGTAAATAATCCCTAAAGGGTTAGCAGTACCAGTTCAAATTTAGTATATTCATCAATCTGGTTATTCACCATGAAAACCCGCAAAAACATAGTATCAGCTTTAATTTTACTTACTGCGTTGCTTATCGTGATCAGTGGTTTGCTGAAACTTGCCCAGGTGGAAACGGTGATCAAAACCATGACAGCACTGGGTGTAGGTGAATATGTACCTTACCTGGGCATCATGGAAATCATGTTCACGTTGCTTTTTGTGTTCCCGCAGACGTTCCGGTTAGGCTTTATCCTACTCACCTCCTACTTTTCCGGGGCTTTGGCTACAGAGTTATCCCATGCGGGCTCCGTCATCAACCCGCTGGTACCGCTGATCCTCATCTGGACCACTGCGTTTTTAAAAGACAAGTCCTTATTTATCTCTGAAGAATCCTGATCCGATTACTGTTGCCCTCCCTTGCGATTAGGACTGCGGGGTTCCGGCCACGTAGCTTGCTTCCCTGTTCTTTTATTGATTGGTAATACCGATTTCTCCCTCGAAGTTTTTTCGGGATCTTCACTGGCCATGTACGCCAATATTGCCGTGAGGATGGCATTGCTGCGCACATCATCAAATACAATTTTGTCGTAGGTATCCAGGTTGGTATGCCAGGTATACGTACCGTAGCTCCAGTTCAGCGAACTCAGTGAAAAGGCAGGTGCTCCTACCGCCACAAAGGAAGCGTAATCGGAGCCTCCTCCACCCGGAGTGCCAGGGAAGTTGGTTTCAATGTGTTTGGAAATGTCTTCCGGTACAGCTGCTAACCAGCGACCCAGGTAATCGTAAGCATGCAGAAAGCCCTGACCAGAAATATTGACAACCCTCCCTGTTCCGTTGTCCTGATTGAACAAGGCCTGAAGTCCTTTTACCACTTCAGGATGATCTTCCACAAATGCGCGCGACCCGTTGAGTCCCTGCTCTTCACTGCCCCAGTGTCCAATGATAATGGTTCTTTTCGGATTAGGGTAAACCTTCTTCAGAATTCTGGCAGCTTCCATCATGGTGAGCGTACCCGTGCCGTTGTCGGTGGCTCCTGTACCTCCGTCCCATGAATCGAAATGCGCAGAGAGCACAATGTACTCGTTGGGGAGCTCCTTACCAGGAATAGTGGCAATGGTATTGAAAGTGGGTACTACGCCCAGGTCTTTGGATTGTGCCAATACTTTGATGACGGGTTTATCTCCCTTCTCTGTCATGCGGTACAAAAGTCCATAGTCTTCCAGCGACACATCCACCACGGGAATCTTGTCCGTGTTGGCGCTGAAAATCTTATTGGCACCAAATGCCTTGCTCCAGCGCGACTGCACGATACCTACTGCTCCTGCTTTCTCAAGTACCTTGTTGAGGTCGCGGCCTGTTCCGGTATTGTTCATGTTCTTATCCCATAGCGCAGTCTGCTCCTCTCTGAGCTTTTTCATTTTCTCAAAAGAAGCTTCTGTGGCGAATTCCTTCCAGTTGTAATCTGGTCTGCCGGTAGGCTCCGGCATCGACACCAACACAAATTTTCCTTTCACATTGGGCAACCAGTTTTTAAAAGCGGTGGAATCCTTAATGGTGGGTATTACAATCGTCTCAGCTGTTGTTCCGTTCTTGGGTGTGGGAGGACTCCATGCCAGCTGCGTACCGTGCAGCGTTACCACGCGGGGAGCAACCAGATCAATGTGCGTGATGCCTCGCTCCCATCCGCGCCATGTTCCCCAGGCCTCGTTCTTCGCTTCAATGCCCCACGCCTTGTAGGTATTCACTGCCCAGTCGTTAGCCGCTTTCATCTGTGGTGTGCCTACCAGACGAGGACCAATCACGTCCATCAACTGGTGCGCCAGGTTTTCAAGCTGTGAATTGTCTGTGCCCTCGGCAACTATTTTACTGACGGTTTCAGTTTGCTGTGCCAATGCGGTTTGCGTCACCAGCAACAACGCGACTAAATACTTTACAATGCTCTTCATGGTTTAAGGTTTATTCCAAAAACTAAAATAGCCATTAAATCCACATCTGAAAACAGGATTGGGAAGAGTGGCGGGAAGGCTAATCTATTTTGAAGCCAGCACCTCAGTGGCACGCTTCAGAGAGCCAGCAATATTGTCCAGCAGGTTGCCTTTCTCCAGCACCTGGTCAATATCAGCTTTTTCCAAGTCTTCCATTACCCGCTTGTTGACACCCGACAGGATGATGGTCACCTTTTGCGCCTTGAACTGCTTGATTACTTCTTTCAANNACCTTGGGTTTGTTTTGCAGGTTATTGATGGTATCCTGAAACACTTGCGCCACGCCAAAAAACAACGCGCCATTGATTTCATAGATGGCTACCCCTTTGGGTAAGGCAGGCAACTCATCTTCGAACAAACTGTCTCCATTTTGCTGCACCTCATCTGCCTTTTCAATGCTCATCGAATCACTCATCCGCTTCATGAGCACAAAACTGGAAAGCACGATGCCTACCTCAATGGCTATTACCAAATCAAAAACGATAGTGAGAAAAAAGGTGACCAACAGGATGAGCACATCGGATTTGTTTCCCTTCAACAAGGATTTAAATTGCCTCCACTCACTCATGTGGTACGCCACTACCACCAATATGCCTGCCAGGGCAGCCATGGGAATGAGTTTGGCATAAGGTGCCAGCAGCAGCATGATCAGCAGCAGCACTACCGCGTGGGTGATGCCGGCTATGGGAGTACGTCCTCCGTTCTTTACATTGGTAGCAGTACGTGCTACGGCCCCGGTAGCCGGAATCCCTCCAAACATGGCAGAAGCACAATTGGCTACCCCCTGCGCCACCAACTCTGCATTGGAGCGATGACGGCCGCCCATCATACCATCAGCCACTACAGCCGACAACAACGACTCGATGCCTCCCAGAAAAGCAATGGCCAATGCCGGTTGTATCAAAGCCTTAACGGTGGCCATATCGATGTGTGGAATGGTGGGCATCGAAAGCTTATTGGGAATTTCTCCAAATGTAGTTTCGATGGTAGTGACCGGAAGTTGGAACCACTGTACAAGGAGCGTACTCAGTAGGATGGCTATGATCGATCCGGGGATTTTGGTGGTAACCCGGTGAAAGTTGAGCGCAATCACAACGGTGCCCAACGCAATGGCAAAGGCCATCCAGTTGATCTCATCAAAGTGCAGGGCATACACCTCCCACTTTTCGATAAAGTCTGCGGGTACTTTATCAATGGCCAATCCAAAAAAGTCTTTGATCTGAGAAGAAAATATTATCACGGCTATTCCGCTGGTGAAACCCACAATCAGCGGATAAGGAATATATTTCAAAAGATTGCCAAAGCGAGCCAATCCCATGGCGATCAGAATGAACCCTGCCATAAACGTAGCAATGGTAAGTCCGTTTACACCGTGCTCCTGAACGATGGCATAAACGATCACAATGAATGCACCGGTGGGCCCGCCTATCTGCACCCTGCTGCCTCCTAATACCGAGATGATAAGACCAGCTATGATGGCTGTGATCAGTCCCTTGTCAGGTGAGACCCCTGAAGCGATAGCAAATGCAATAGCCAGTGGCAGTGCCACAATGCCCACTATCAGTCCGGCTATTAAGTCTTTGAGTAATTGTTCTTTTTTGATCCCACCCTTCAGCAATGAAAATAACTTCGGAGTGAATTGATTCTCTTTCATCAACGTACCTGTGCCTTTACTTTGAAGTTACACGAAGAGCAAATGGCAAGACGGTGCGGTAACGTTTGTTATCATTAGGAAACAACAATTGATCGTCTCCATCCGGGGTGCGCGTAACTGGCGCAAAGATAAAATTATTATTGGGAATATTTAACAGGAACTACTTCGCTGTTATTTTTCATTGTGCATAAATTAAAAAGTAAGGACAACACAGTGTCCTTACTTTTAATATTCATGAACTGCATACTATCGGGCCAGGTACCCGCCATCCACTGGATAGTAACTTCCAGTAACAAAGGAGGCATTTTCACTGGCCAACCAGTAAATAAGTTCAGCCACTTCTTCACTTTTACCAAGGCGGCCTATTGGATGAAGAGCAACCAATTGTTTTTTCATTTCAGCATCCAAGGCATCCAGCAATGGGGTCTCAATGAACCCGGGGCCTACGGCATTCACCCTGATCTTTTGAGCAGAGTATTCCAGTGCTGCTGTTTGGGTAAGTCCTACCACTCCGTGTTTGGCAGCGGTATAGCCGGCAGAACCTGCAAAACCCACTGAACCTAAAATAGAGGAAATATTAACGATGCTGCCACTGCCGTTTTTCAGCATGGCCTGTATTTGATACTTCATCCCAAAAAAAAGACTGTTCAGGTTGATGTTGATGATGTGTTGCCACCCTTCTACGCTCATATCAGCGATGGGGTTTATTTCTCCGCCTATACCTGCATTGTTGACGGCCACATCCAATTGTCCATAGGTTTTGACTGCAAAATTGACCAACGCCTCCATTTGTTCAGGTTTGCCAACGTCAGTTTTAAAAAATGAAGCTTTGCCACCTTTTTCAACTATCGCCTTTACCACTTTAGCGCCATCCGATTCATTGATGTCGGAGACAACAACATTTGCACCTTCTTTGGCAAACAATTCGGCTGTGGCTTTGCCGATGCCAGATGACCCTCCCGTTATAATTACTGTTTTGTTCTTCATTGGTTTAAAATATTATGCTGTGAATTAATCTTCAGCAAGATATTTTACTACCCCCCAATTAGTAATGATACCCATCATCGAAACCGGTGATTCTCATCATGCGTAAATTCTACTCATCTTTTAACAGCGGAAGAGCACCGGAGAGTGGCTCATTGGTATTCCTCTTTCCACTTGGTGGTAAAGCCTTGGCGTACTGTGCCCATCGCTTTATGGTGATCAGGTAAATCAACTTCTTCCGTCACTGTGGTGATGTACCAATTGGTAGTACTCTTCATAGGATGGTCTTTGCCAGCCGCTAAAAACGAAGAGGATTCTGTCAACAATGTTCCTGATGCTTTCATTTCCTTATACAACTCCTTGCTGAACATCATGGTAATCTCCAATGGTTTTTCTCCGCTCACTGAACCCTCATTGCGGTTGTTCCAGGTAAGGTTAAACAACATCACCATATCGATAGTTTCCCAAACGGAGGGCGTAACCTCTATCACAGCGGATATACGGCCATTCTCATGTTTGTAGTCCAGCAATTGAACAGGATAACCAACACCTACAGGTACATAAAATTCAGTGGGTTGCGCATGAGCAGTCATAACAGTGGAGATTAAAAGCAGAACAAGTAAACTGTGTTTCATCAATGTTGATCGACAGGCAATTTAAAAATTATTCTAAGAGATCTTTCGGATCGGTGATAACACCAACCCCTATCTCACCCAAACAACTAATTGCATCACCAAGCGCAAGCAAAACCAACCACTGCTCGGGTGTATTCCACTGCAGGTGGACGAATGGAGCCTCTTCCCTCTCTAAATCGCCCATTTTCCAGTATTCCTTCGTATTTTTATAGATACAGGCAGATGCAAGACGTAAATAGCCAGATGTAAGAAGTAAACTAACCACCAACAACGATTGACCATGCTCTCTAGTCCGATACTCGCCAACAATCCTTCCCTCTACGTTTTCCTCCCCATCTATTATGTAGTATGGGCCGATGCAGTGCTCACTCCCAGCGAGGTCAAATCGATTCAGCAGCTGGTCAAAAGTCAAAAATGGCTTACTGCAGAAGAAAGGGAGTTTCTGCTGGCACAGCTCAACCCCGCTACCCCACCTACACCCGATGAACTCAAAAGCTGGCTCACAGAAATACAAAAAGTGGCAGATCAGGCAAGTGCCGACAAGAAGCAGGGATTGGTAGACATCGGGTTGGCCCTGGCTCAGCTGCACCAGTCCAAAAACGGATTGAACGAAGAAGCAAAAACATCTTTAAAGGAAATTGAAAGTGTGCTGGGCGTAATCAGCAGCGAGTCGGCCTTCATCTTCCATGCCGCAAAACGCAAAACCATCACCGATCAGCAGGAGACCAAAGCATCTTTCAGCGTGGATGCCATGGCCCGGCTTTTGGATGGCCCGCAGGCAGAAATATTGAACAGAGTAAAAACCGTGCTTGCTGACCCCGCCTTTGAATACACTTATACCGATAACCTGAACGAACGCAGGGAAAAAGTACTGGAATGGTGCCAGCTGCTGGCACAACAGGGCTTCGGTGCCATGGGTTTTCCCAAGGAGTACGGTGGCGGTGGCAGTATGGCCAACTACTTTTCCATCATGGAGGCCCTCAGCTACCACGACCTGAGCATGGTGATCAAGTTTGGAGTGCAGTTTGGCCTCTGGGGAATGAGCGTTTACTTCCTGGGCACTGAAAAACATCATAAGAAATACCTGAAGGACATCGGCACGCTGGAACTGCCCGGCTGCTTTGCCATGACAGAGACCGGACACGGCTCCAACGTAAAAGGTATACTTACCACTGCCATCTACGATCACAAAGATGGATCCTTCGTGATCCATACACCGAGCGAAGAGGCGCGTAAGGAATACATCGGCAATGCAGCACTGCACGGACAAGCAGCCACCGTTTTTGCCAAGCTGATCATTGACGGCAAGGATTATGGTGTGAGTGCTTTTGTAGTGCCCTTGCGAGACAAGCAGGGTAACCTCACTACAGGCGTAACCATAAAAGACTGTGGCAGAAAAATGGGACTCAACGGTGTGGACAATGGGGTGATCTACTTTAACAATGTACGCATTCCCAAAGAAGACATGTTGGATCGGTTCGCAGCCGTTGACGAAGACGGTCAGTTCACCAGTCCCATCGCCAGCGACAACCGCAGGTTCTTCACCATGTTGGGAACATTGGTGGGCGGCCGGATTGGTATACCAAGATCCGGCAACAGCGCCTCCAAGTCCGGATTGACCATTGCCATTAAATATGGAGACAAGCGCAGACAGTTTGGGCCCGAAAATGCACCTGAAGTGCCTATTCTCAACTACAGAACCCACCAGCGCAGGCTCATGCCATTGCTGGCGAATGTGTATGCATTGCACTTTTCACTGCAATACCTGACCGACCGCTTTATCAACAGAACAGAAGAAGACATGCAGGAAATTGAAGCGCTGGCGGCTGGTATGAAGGCTTTTGCCACGTGGAACACTACCCATACCCTGCAGGAATGCCGAGAGGCCTGTGGAGGTAAGGGATACCTGAGTGAAAACCGTATTGATGACCTGAAAAATGACACCGACATCTACACTACCTTCGAAGGCGACAACCATGTGCTGTTGCAATTGGTAGCCAAAAGCAGGCTCACGGAATTCAAGCAGGAATTCAGTAACATCGACTTCTTTGGCATCCTGAATTACGTGGGGGCGCAAGCCAAGACTTCCATTACGGAAATGAATCCGCTCACTATCCGCAATACCGATGAAGACCACCTGCTCGACCCGGAGTTTCAGTTGAGCGCATTCAAGTACAGAGAAAGAGACATACTCACTTCGGCTGCCAGGCGGCTGAAGAAACACCTCGACAGTGGTATGGATTCCTTTGATGCCTTCAATCAAACGCAGTATCACCTGGTGAATGTGGGGCACGCTTACATCGAGCGCATCATCTTAGAGCAATTTGTCGCACAGGTGGAGCGCACCAAGGACAAG
>DDTF01000028.1:0-39633 GCA_002345965.1 Flammeovirgaceae bacterium UBA2371 | reverse complement strand
AAAGCCATTCGCAAGCTCATCAACAAGCTATGCTGGGAAATCAGACAGGAAGCCGTTCCGCTGGTTGACGCCTTCAAGATTCCCGACAGTTGCCTGAGCGCTCCTATTGTTATCCATGAGCAGTAATTCGCTAATAGCATAGTTGTTGGCTAAAAGTCAGTCGCCAACCTGACCCACGTCATACTGAAAATCCCTCAAAGCCACTAGTTTGAAAGTTGGTTATTGATACTGCCTATGGGAGATTTCAAGGTTAAGAAAATAGAAGACGCCAATCGTGCACAATTCATCAGTTACCTGCTCAAAGACATTGATGCATTGGAGTTGATGATTGAAAATCGTCTGTTCGAAAAAGGCATTACACGCATGGGTGCCGAACAGGAGTTCTGCCTTGTAAAACCTGATTTCAGTCCGGCCACCACAGCGCTGGAAGTACTGAAAGAAATCAACGATCCACACTTCACCACAGAGCTTGCCCGTTACAACCTGGAAATCAACCTGGATCCACTGGAAGTTACAGGTGATTGTTTTACGCAGTGCCATCAACAGTTATCGGCTTTGCTGGAGAAAGCGCGGGCAGCAGCCAGTCGCTACGATAGTCAGATTGTATTGGCAGGCATATTGCCCACCATCAGAAAACAGGAGCTGGACCTCAAATACCTCACCCCTATAGATCGCTATTATCAACTCAACGAAATCATGTGTAACCTTCGGGGTACTGATTTCAATTTGCACTTGCGTGGAGTGGACGAGCTGAGTGTCCTTCACGACTCCATCCTCTTCGAAGCCTGTAACACCAGCTTCCAAATGCACTTGCAGGTAGATCCCGATGACATGGTAGCCAGCTACAATTGGGCGCAGGCCATTGCAGGTCCTGTGCTTTCCATTTGTGCCAATAGCCCCATGTTGCTGGGCCGCGAGCTGTGGAGTGAAACACGCATCGCCTTGTTTCAGCAAAGTGTAGACACGCGGCAGGCTTCTTACTTGCTGTCCGACCAGGAAGGCCGCGTGGCATTTGGTACGGAGTGGTTGCGTGATTCAATTGTCAATATCTTTAAAGACGACATTGCCCGTCATCGTATCTTATTAATGGGCGAAGCCCATGACGATGCCCTGCAGGATTTGGCCGATGGGAAAATCCCAACACTACGTGCCATGCGCGTACACAACGGCACTGTCTATCGCTGGAACCGTCCCTGCTATGGCACCGACAAGGACAAGGCCCACCTGAGAATAGAGAATCGTTACCTTCCCGCGGGACCTTCCATAGAAGATGAAATTGCCAACTTCGCATTCTGGATCGGACTGATGCTGGGTCGTCCGGAGAAATACGATCGCATAGAAGATCACATGGATTTTTTGGAAGCGAAGGAAAACTTCTATAAAGCAGCTCGCAGTGGCAAAGAGTCGCAGCTGCAGTGGATGGGACAATCTATATCCACAACTGATTTGGTGCGAAAGGAATTGCTTCCCCTCGCCTATGCCGGGTTGCGCAAAGCCAAAGTAAACGAAAAGGACATCAGCCATTACCTGCAAATCATTGAGTTGAGAACAACCCGGAACACAGGTGCTTCGTGGACGGTAAAAGCCTATCGCAATCTTAAAAAGAAATTGAAAAAAGACGATGCCCTGAAGGCGCTTACCGAAGTGATGCATGGCCATCAGCAAAACCAAAAACCCGTACACGAATGGGAAGAACTGAAAGTACCGCCAGCAAAGTACCCGGATCATTTCAACAAGAAAGTGCATGAAGTCATGTCGACCCACATCTTTACGGTGCACCCTAATGATCTTGCCGACCTGGTGTTTCACATTATGAAGTGGAAGAACATCCATCATGTGCCCGTCACCGACTCGGAGAAAAGGCTGGTAGGAATACTCACCCACAAAAATGCAGTGGACTTCGATAGTCAAAAGGACGGATTAACAGAGGTAAAGGACATCATGATTCGGGAAGTGATTACGACCCACCCGGATCTAATGGTGGAAGAAGCCGCTGAGATCATGCTCAACAAAAAAATAGGGTGTCTGCCCGTGATTGGCCATGGCCAATTAGTAGGCATCATTACCCGCAACGACATAGTTACACGCCTTCAATGACAGAAGTATTCAGCAAAGCATTAACACAAACGATAACGATAAACAGAATTATCGGAGAACTGAAGGGTGATGGTTCTGGCCCCACGCTCATTTTTTTTGCGGGCATTCATGGTAATGAACCCTCTGGCGTATTTGCTTTGAAAAAAGTGATGGACACCCTCTCTGCCAACGGTCATTCTTTGAAAGGCAAAGTCATCGCCATCGCAGGTAACTTACCTGCGTTAAAAAAAGGCGTTCGCTACATCGACTACGACCTCAACCGCATCTGGACGCGTGCGTACGTGAGCAAAGGATTTATTTCACGGGTTGCTGTCAACTCCACAGAACACCGGGAACAGACGATGATTTTGGAAATACTGAAAAAGATTACTTCCACCAGCAAAGGACCTTTTTATTTTTTCGATCTTCACACCACCTCCAGCGACAGCATCCCCTTTATTACCATCAACGACACGTTGCTGAACAGAAAGTTTTCGCTCCGCTATTCCGTACCGGTAATACTGGGTATCGAAGAATACCTGGATGGCCCTATACTCAGCTACATCAATCAAATGGGATATGTCTCCATTGGCTTTGAAGCTGGACAACACGATGAAGTTGCTTCGATTGAAAAGCATGTGGCCTTCATCTACAAATCACTGCAGATCACGGAAGTGATTTCAAAGACACTGTACCAATCTTTAGCAACCCATGTCCTCACTGAAACACAACCAGAAAAACAAGTGTATGAAATTACACATCGGCATGAAATCGGGTATGGTGAACATTTCATCATGAACAATGGCTTCAAGAGCTTTCAGTCCATCTCCAAAGGTCAGCTCCTCGCATTGTCCAACCATCAACCGTTGGTCGCACCAGAAAAAGGTAAGATTTTTATGCCTTTGTATCAACCGCAGGGCAATGACGGGTATTTTATCATTAAGCACATTCCATATTTTTATCTGAAAGCCTCAGCCCTCGTGCGCAAAATAAGACTGGATGCGCTGCTGGCCCTGCTGCCGGGCTTCAGCTGGCATGATGACAAAAAAAAGACACTCTGGGTAAACAAGCGCATTGCCAGATTCATGGCCAAAGACTTTCTGCACCTGATGGGCTATCGGGTAAAACAAAGAGATGCCATCCATTTGGCAGCCACCAAGCGAGAAGACAACCAGGCGAATAAGCGCTATCAATACGAACGTTGGCTAAAGTCCTAGCAGGCTCGCCTCCCATAATATTCTTCCTTGCGCTACAGACGAAAATTATCTAATTAGCGTACGTTAAAATCCTACCGTTATGTTTAGAACCATTATCTCCCTTCTCGCAGGTTTATTAGTTACAAGTTCGCTGTTTGCCCAGCAGCTGGACATGTCCTTGTTCAAGGATATTAAACCCCGCAACATTGGCCCTGCTGGTATGAGTGGCCGCGTCACCGCCATCGATGTGGTAGAGACCAATCCTGACATTATCTTTATTGGTACGGCATCCGGTGGGTTGTGGAAATCAGAAAATGGAGGTACCAGCTTTAAGCCCATCTTTGAAAATGAGAAGGCTGCTTCTGTTGGAGCCGTAGCCGTCAATCAAAAGAATCCGGCAGAGATATGGATCGGCACTGGAGAAGGCAATCCGCGCAACAGTCTCAACAGCGGTAACGGTATCTACAAAAGTATTGATGGTGGCCAATCGTGGATGCACATGGGACTGGAAGGCACCAGAAACATTCACCGCGTGATCATCCACCGCGACAATCCTGATATTGTATACGTAGGTGCCATCGGTTCACCGTGGGGAGAGCAGCAGGATCGCGGTGTCTACAAAACCACTGATGGAGGAAAAACCTGGAGAAAGACCTTGTATGTAGATGCAAAGAGCGGTATAGGCGACATGGTGGTTGACCCCTCTAATCCCAACAAAATTATTGCTGCCATGTGGGAACACAGAAGGTGGCCATGGTATTTCAACTCCGGTGGGCCGGGATCAGGTTTGTACATCTCTTATGATGCAGGAGAAACATGGAAGAAGAAAACAGAGACAAACGGATTGCCAAAAGGTGATCTGGGAAGAATAGGTTTGGCCATTGCCCCCAGCAGCCCCAACATCGTGTACGCGTTGGTGGAAGCCAAGAAAACAGGCCTGTATAAATCGGAAGATGGCGGAGAGCACTGGAACCTGGTGTCCACCAAGAACATTGGTGGTCGTCCCTTCTATTATGCCGACCTCTTCGTGGATCCGCAAAACGAAAACAGAATCTACAACCTGCACACTTATGTGGATGTTAGCAACGATGGAGGAAAAACCTTTGAGCGGCTGATTGATCCGGGATTGGTACACGTAGACAACCATGCGTGGTACGTACACCCACAGGATCCGAGCTTTCTCATCTGTGGCAATGATGGTGGCGCGGTAATCTCCCGCGATCGCGGCAAGACATGGAGCTTTGTAGAGAACATGCCGCTGGCACAATTCTATCACATCAACGTAGACAATCAACTGCCCTACAATGTGTACGGTGGATTGCAAGACAATGGCTCATGGCGCGGCCCCAGCCAGGTATGGAGAAGGTACGGCATCCGCAACATGCACTGGGATCGTGTAGGTGGTGGCGATGGTTTTGATGTGGCCCCTGACCCGATGAGCGAAGACCGTTATGGTTATAGTTTATCTCAGGGAGGAAATATCTCTCGTTACGATTTAAAAACGGGCAGTCGACAATCCATCAAACCTTTTCTTGCCAGTGGTGAAGAATTGCGCTTCAACTGGAATGCAGCACTTGCCATCGATCCCATCGACAAAACTACTATTTACGTTGGCACTCAATACGTAATGAAATCTACCGACCGTGGAGCTACCTGGGAAAAAATATCTCCGGACCTGACCACCAACGACAAGGAAAAACAAAAGCAGGCCACCACAGGAGGTTTATCCTTAGACAACAGTGGTGCTGAAAATCATACTACCATATTATCCATTGCGCCAAGCCCGTTGCAAAAAGGAGTAATGTGGGTAGGCACCGATGATGGCAACGTGCAATTGACAACCAATGGCGGTCAAACCTGGACAAATTTGATAAGCAAGATGCCCGGTGCACCCAAAAATGCATGGATTGCTCAAATCAGAGCTTCCACCTACAATGTCAACGAAGCATTTGTGGTGATCAACAACTACAGACAAAACGACTGGAATCCGTATTTGTATCGCACCAAAGACATGGGTAAAACCTGGACGCGCATAGATCAAAACGTTTATGGATATACCCTTTCCATGATTCAGGATCCGGTAGTTCCCAACCTGTTGTTCCTTGGCACTGAATACGGACTTTATGTGTCAATCGATGATGCGAAAACATGGACCAAGTGGACCAGCGGATATCCTACTGTATCTACTATGGACATGCAGATACAAGAGAGAGAGGCGGACCTGGTGCTGGGCACATTCGGCAGGGCCGTGTGGATTTTGGACGACATCCGCCCTTTGCGTGAGTTGGCCAGGAGTGGGTACACTACCACCTTAACAAAGAACATAAAAGTAATTGAAGCACCCACCGCCTACCTGATCAATCAGGGAGAAGCCGGTGGCTATCGCAGTACGGGGGACGGATTGTATGAAGGGGAGAACAGAAAACCCGGAGCCATGCTCACCTACTTCGTCAAGGATTTGAAAAAAGTTACCAATGAAAAGGATTCAGCAAAAGCATCCATCATGGTGTACGACAATTACAATCAATTGATACGCACCCTCAAACAACAACCCAAGAAAGGTTTTAACCGCATCTGGTGGGAGTTGGATGTGAAAGGAACACGCATGCCCGACAGCAACAAACCCAAACCTGATGCAGCCGAACGAGGAGGCCGAAGCGTAACGCCCGGCAATTATAAAGTGGTGATCGCTTACAACAATTACAAAGATTCAACACAAGTAGAAGTAAAGCTGGATCCCAACATCTCCATGACACTAAGTGAGATGACAGAAAAAGCTGCGTTGATTGATAAGTTCAATGCACTGGCAGAAAACGCCACCGCAAAAACAGATCGGTTGAAGGACGCCAAAGAAACAGCAGACTTGATATTGAACCAGTTAAAATCAATGGAGAAGAGCGCAGTCAACAATTCCCTGAAGCAAAATGCTGACTCTGTGAAATCCAAAATCAATCAGCTGATACTTAGGATTAATCCGAGAGAAGACATTCAGGGCTTCAGTGATGATCCTAATCTGGTAACAGAACAATTGTCGACCAGCAGAAGATTTTTACAGGACACCACCTACCCTGTTACTGAAACACAAAAAAGAGCGTTGGCCGTTACAGAGAGAAACATCAAGCCGGTGATGGATGAGGTAGATGCTTTCTTTAGCAATGAATGGGAGGCTTTCAAGAAGGCGGTGACAGATTCTAACTTTAGTTTATTTAAGAATTAAGCACTGGCCAATACAGCGTATTGAATAAATTCTGGAAAAGCGGCTTGAGTGTATGCTGTCTAACCTTGTTTGAAGGTTAGTTTGAAGTAAATCAGTATTATGCTGAGCAGGCATATAAATCCATTGGCAAGGATTACTGGCCAAAGGTTTAATGCAATGCCATATACCAGCCAAATAATGGTAGAGGTGAACACAATCACCATCATGGCAAGGCTTAAATCCCTTACGCTCTTGCTTACCCACACTTTATATACCTGTGGCACAAAAGTGATGCTACTCAATAGTGCGCCAGTGTGACCAGCCACCTGTATCCAATCTATACTCTCCATTTGCATAATTAATGACGATTTGGGGAATTCATTGCAAGTATAGTTGTTTACTCTATAGGATCAATTATGCACCAAACCAAAAATTATGACTACCGCTTTACTTTATGGATCAGTACGCAGCAAGCGACAAGGAATCAAAGCAGCGCGTTACTTTGAAAAACAACTTAAAGAGCGTGGCCATCAAGTGCATTTTATAGACGCACTGGAATCACCGCTGCCGTTGCTGGACAAAATGTATAAGGAATTCAAAAACAACGATGCTCCGGAGATGATGGAGAAAATTGCATCACAACTGAGAGATGCCGATGGGTTTGTAGTGGTAACCGGAGAATACAATCACAGCATCCCTCCTGCCTTAAAGAACATGCTCGATCATTTTCAAAAAGAATATTTTTTCAAACCCAGTGCCATTGTTTCTTATTCTGCAGGTAGGTTTGGCGGAGTGAGGTCTGCGGTACATGTACGTGTGATACTTGCTGAGTTGGGCACGCCCAGTATTCCAACTATGCAGCCCATTCCAAAAGTAGGGCAAGCTTTTACCGATGAGGGTGAACCCATAGAAGATTATATCAATAAGTCCAGCAAGCGATTTTTGGATGAATACGAATGGTACCTGAAAGCGATGAAATCACAGCGCGCATTGGGTTTGCCTTATTGAAGTCCACCTGTCTTCTTAACCTATTACCGCCCCTCCAGTTCCACTTTCAAAACAAATTAGCTTTGGCTAATTTCCTTTTTGAACCCTGAACCTATGACAAAACTATTACTACCCCTCCTGATAATAACATCTTCTTTTTCCTTTGGCCAATACCAATGGCTTCCCAACGGTACTTATGATGCCAATGTGCCTACACCCCAATCTGTTTTGGGCTATGAAATTGGAGATTACCTGACCGATAACCTGCAGATGGTGGATTATATCCATCGTCTGGAAGCGTCATCCAAAAGGGTGAAAGTAATTCAGTATGGGGAATCCATAGAGCGAAGAAAACTTTGGTTGATTGCCATTAGCAGTCCCGAGAACATTCAAAAGCTGGAAGGAATAAGAAGTACAATTCAAAAATTAACGGACCCTCGAACTACTTCAGTGGCACAAGCCACCCAGATTGCTGAAAATACTGTGCCTATTGGATGGATGAATTACGGCACCGATGGCAACGAGACCTCTGCCTTTGAAGCCAGCCTTCAGGTGGCCTACCAGCTGACTGCAGGCACCGATCCGCTCACGATGAAAATCATCAACAACATGGTGGTCATCATCAATCCTGCCCTTAATCCGGATAGCCACCAACCCTTCGTGTCATGGATGAAATCCAGTACAATAGGAAATGGTACAGCCGATCCCAACGCCTCTGAACATCAGGCAGAATGGTTCATCAGTTCGGATGGCAATCATTATTTAATTGACCTCAACCGGGATGCTTTCGCATTGACACAGCCTGAAACACAAGCGGCTTCCAAAGCTTTGCATCACTGGAATCCACAAGTATGGATCGACAACCACGGAGAACCCAATGAATTTTATATGGGACCTTTCGCTTTGCCAATGAACAACAATTACCCGGAATCATTGCGCAAATGGTCAACCACCATTGGCAGAAATACTTCAAAAGCTTTTGATCAATACGGTTGGACTTATGCAAAAGCAGAAAATTATGATCTGTACTTTCCCGGCTACTGGGATTCCTACCCTGCCTTCAATGGTGCCATCGCTGCTACCTACGAAACCAGTGGTGGAGGAAAAAAAGGATATGCATGGAGAAGACCTGATGGGTCAATCGCCACTTTGCGCAATGCCATTCACAAACATTTTACAGCAGACATCGCAACTCTGGAGGTATTGGCCGATAACAGAAAGGGTATCCTTATGGATTTTTATAATTTTTTCAAAAGTGGAATGGACGAGGCTTCGTCTGAACCATACAAAACCTACATTATTCATGAACAAAATGATGATGGACGGACCAAAGATCTAATTGATTTGCTGTTGAAACATCACATAGAGGTTTACAAAACAAAATCACCAGTATCTGCTAAAAAATCACAAACCTATTTTGACAGAAATTTCAAAGCCAAAACATTTCCGACTGGTAGTTATGTCATTCCCATGCGACAGCCCAAAAAGCGTTTTCTTAAAACGCTCTTCGAAGCGGACACAAAGATGGAAGATGCCTTTCTGCGAGAAGTAGAAGCCAGAAGATTGCGCGACAGTAAATTAGGTCTTGACACCAAAAAAGAAGGTCATGGATTTTATGATGTCACTTCCTGGGCGTTGCCCGTGCAGTATGGCGTAGAAGCCTCTTTCACTGAAGATGAAATCTCGGTTTCCAACATGGAAAAGGTAACGGAAGTAACAAAATCAGGTAAGGTCAACGGAGGAAAAGCCAACTACGCCTACGCTTTCAGTCAAAGTCAAAATGCAGGTACACGTCTGGCAGCCAAACTGCTTCAAGCTGACTTCAAAGTAGCCATTACACTTTTGCCCACACAAGTTAATGGAATCAACCTCGACAAGGGAACCTACCTGGTAAGGGTCAACAGAAATCCGGATACACTTCATGAGACCATTGAAAAGATGGCGAAGGAATATGGAACGGAAGTACAGGCACTTAACACTGCATGGGGAGATAATGGAATAACGCTGGGATCCAAATATGTGATCAACCTGGAAAAGCCTCGCATCATGGTAATGACTCAGGAGCCAACACAAGCAGTTACCTTTGGCTGTGTTTACAGTGTGCTGACACAACGATTTGGAATTGAATTCACCGCGGTGCGTACCAACATGTTCAATGATGTAAATCTGTATGACTATAATGTGATCCTATTTCCTGATGGCAACCCTGCTGGATATGAAAAACTACTGGGAAAGGAAGGTGTAGAAGCATTGAGTACCTGGATTAAAAATGGCGGAACTTTCATCGGACTACAAGGTGGTGCAGCATTTACCACACGGAAAGATGTAGGGCTTTCAGACGTTGAACTGGTAACCAAGCAAAACAATGACACCGGTAATCCCATTGAAAATATTCCAGGGTCAATGTTCAAAGCCAACGTCAACAACGATTATTATCTTGGACTGGGTATGAAGTCACAAATTGGCGTTCAATTCCGTGGCAACTATCATTTCACTCCCAGCAAGAGAGGAACCAATGTGATTTCATTTGCTCCTGACGGTCACATCTCGGGACACCTTTGGGAAAACACACAAAAGGATCTGGCGGGAAAAATGTACCTGGCAGACATTCCACATGGTGATGGACATTTGATCTTGTTTGCCAATGATCCAACCTTTCGCGCCTACTGGCGTGGGTTGGACAATTTGTTCATTGGATCCATTATTCTACCCGGGGGATTTTAGTAATCAATTGACCTTTAACTTCTCTGCGTCTTTACAGTTGATAATTGACCACGGAGGCGTATAGCTGCCAGAGAAGTCAAAGGTCAATTTAAAAATCAAACCAGTTTTGTCTCCACCTTCACCTCACCTTCCAAAGTCCGGTGTACCGGACACTTGTTGGCAATCTCCAGCAACCGTTGACGTTGAGTTTCGTCCAGCTGGCTGTCAATTTCTATAATCCGTTCAAAGTGATCAATCTTACTGGTAGGCTTTTCACAGTCTGCACAATCTTCACTGTGTTTCTTTTCATGGTTGAGATGCACCTTGATTTCATTAATCTCCCAACCTTTTCGGTCAGCATACATGCGCATGGTCATAGCAGTACATGCACCCAACGCGGAGGTAAGCAGCTGATAAGGTGATGGTCCAAGGTCCTCCCCACCTACATCTGCAGGTTCATCTGCCAGCAGCGAATGTTTCCCGGACTGAATTTGAGTCAGAAACTTATTGGTCTTGTCCTTTATACTCACTACTGTTTGGGCATCGGTAAGTAACTTATCTGTTTCCCCGATATGCAAATAGCGTTCGGCCCAGGAGGCAATCATTTTACCAGCATACAAAGAATCCAGCTTGTTGCCCATCAAATGATCTGCGCCATCCAATGAGATAAAACTTTTGGGATGATGGGCTGCTGTGTAGATGGCGGCCGCATTTTCAATTCCCACGGTAGTATCCTGCGGAGAGTGCAATATGAGCAGCGACTTGCGCATGGACTTCAACAATGCTGCGAGTGTGTGCTTTTTAAGATCATCAACAAATTGTTTTTTAATGGTGAAACTGCGTCCACCAATATTCACTTCTGCCACACCATTTTTTTCTATGGATTCAATATCAGATGCGATCAGATGTTGAACATGCTCAGGGTTGGAAGGAGCTCCAATGGTGGCTACAGCCCTTACACTTTTAATTTTGTCCGCAGCAAACAACACTGCTGCGCCTCCCAAAGAATGTCCAATAAGAAGTGAAGGAGCCTGATAATTCTCTTTTAGAAAATCCGCTGCCGCCACGATGTCATCCACGTTGGAAGAAAAATTAGTGTCAGCAAAGTCGCCCTGACTGTCACCCAACCCGGTGAAATCAAAACTAAGAACACCAAATCCAGCTTCGGTCATGTTGTTCACCACATTGCGTATGGCATTCAGGTTTTTACTGCAGGTAAAGCAATGCGCGAATACAGCATAGTTATGAGGTTGACCATTGGCTGGAAGTTCAAGTTTGGCAGAAAGTGCCTGACCTTCTTTGTTGGTGAAAGCTGCTTTTAGTCGTTTCATGTTAATTTAATTATGTACCATTGCTAGTTGCTGTTCCTTCTCAACTATCCATTGATGAATGGCCAATTGTGCTCTGGAGGATACAGTATCATTTGATTTAGTAGGATGCAACTCTGTAGCAATGGGTGTCAATTTGATATTGTCATTTAGTTGAATCCTGACTACCTTTTTTATCTCTTCTTTTAGCTCCTTTTCAAGAACAGGAAATCCTACTTCAATTCTTCTGTTTAGATTGCGGTTCATCCAATCCGCTGAAGACAAGTAAATCTGGTCTTCTCCACCATTGCAAAACCAATAAACGCGGGCATGTTCCAGGCACATGTCTACAAGGCGATGTGCACTTATATGCTCGCTAAATCCCTTAACACCCGGAACCAATGAGCAACCGGCTCTTACGATCAATTGAATTCTTACTCCGGCATTTGATGCTTCGTACAATTTTTCAATCATTTCCCTTTCATCCATGCCATTTACCTTAATGATAACAAATGCTTCTTTGCCTTTTCTTTTAGATGCGATCTCATTATCAATTAAGGCCAACAGTCGTTGTTTCATATTAAATCCTGCAACAAGTAAATGTTTGAATTTTACCTTCCTTGAGTTGTTCTTTAAATATCCAAACAGACCTTCCAGTTCTTTGGTAATTGCAGTGTGGGTAGTTAGCAGCCCATGATCGGCATACACCAAAGCCGTCTTCTCATTAAAGTTGCCTGTGGCCAGATAAGCATACCTGATTTTTTTCCCATCCTTTTGTTTCACTACAAGTGCTACTTTGGCGTGTACCTTTACCCCCGGCAAACTATATATGATAGTTACCCCTGCTTTCGACATTTCCTTTGCCCATTGCAGATTATTGAGTTCATCGTAGCGCGCCTTCACCTCAACAAACACAGTCACCCTTTTACCATTTTGAGCTGCACTTATTAATGCCTGAGCAATCTGCGACTTTTTTGAAATGCGGTAGAGGGTCACCTTGATCTCTTTTACAGTTGGGTCTATGGCTGCTTCATTAAAAAAACGAAGCACGTAGTCATATCGATGATATGGAAAGTGCAACATATAGTCACGATCTTCTATGGCTTTTAGCACGGAGGATGATCTCTCCAATTCAAGGTGTGGCATCGGACCAAGTCGCTCTCCTACCAGTTTCTTACTCAGCAATTCTGTCAGTTGAAAGAAATCATTGAGGTTATGATATCGGCCTCCAACAACTATCCCCGAATCTGGAATACTGCAGCAACTTTTAATTCGTGTCAGGAGTGCCTTAGGTATATTGCCATCATAAAGAAACCGAACAGGATCACCTTCCATTCGCTTATTGATCTTCTCCGTGATTTTATCTACCAGGTTTCCTGTGAACTCATCCTCTATTTCGTAATCTTCATCTCTGTTGAGCTTTATGCTATACGCTTTGCCTATCACCTTGTATCCACTAAACAGAGACGAAAGGTTGATACGCATGATATCATCGAGGCTGATCACATAACTAATCCCATCTACAGGAGTCAGTTCAATAAATCGATTTAACTGTTTTGTAGGAATATTCACATAACCCAGTAATTCCTTTTTGTCACTCTCCCGAATTAGAGGCACCACAAGGTATATTCCCCTGTTCTTCAGCGTTACCCCTTTGTCATGTCTTTTAATCAGCAGATGAAGGTAGCCCTGTACCTGTACTCTGAAATAATTAATGATCTCAGGTAAGTGATAGGGTAATACCTTTTCTGTTTGATAGACATGGATCTTGTGCTCCATTAAAGAGGGTAAAATCTCTTCGGACCAAATACGCCCAAACTCGTTCTGCTGCTGGTTAACCTTTGTGTGAATCTCCTGCAATACTTCCTTGGGGCTGTAGCCCAGCCATTTGGTGGCTTTAGGTGCTTTAAGCTCATTCAGTTTACGGAGAGCCGCTACTTTTATCCTGAAAAATTCGTCCAGGTTGGAAGAAAAAATAGCCATGAATTTGATCCTATCCAGCAAAGGCACCGAGTTGTCTTTGGCTTCAGACAAAACCCTGGCGTTAAAGTCGCACCAGTTAACATCACGATGTACATAAGGGGGCTCTACCATTGAGGGAATGAATTTCAGGTTTCAAGATATGGCTGTTATCCTGTTAATTATGTTGATCAGCCGACAATTACAAAACTAAAAGAATAGTTAACCCGACACCTATTTTATGGTCTGAGAAGCCCGCATTTGCACCTTCTTTGCCTCAATCGATTCAAAAACCCGATATTCTGCTAAATTTGGTAAAAATTAGTTCTATGGCGGCTTTTACAAGGCATTTTATTGGAGTTCTGGCTCTGTTATCGATAGTTTTTAACACTTCTGCACAAACTGATTCACTGGCGCTTTCTGAGGAATATTATAACCTCGGAATGGAAGTCTTTGATTATACCCACCGCGCTCAGGCCAAGGAACTCTTTGTTTTGTCCACACAAATGAATCCTAAAAGTGCCAAAGCACATTTTATGGCAGGTCAGTCCATCATGCTCACTGTTAATAAGGAGAGGTCGCTTCCCTATTTCAGAAAAGCATGGGAATTGGATCCTGAAGTAAATGAAGATTTGCTTTATTTTCTGGGCCAGGCCTACCATCATAATTATAAGTTTGATAGTGCCATTCTTTTCTATGATCGCTACAACAGGATATTGGCGAGATCCTTGCGACTGGAAAAATCCAATAAAATCAATGAAGTCAATCGGAGAATATTTGAGTGTAGAAATGCGGTTATCTATGTGGAAAATCCAGTGGACGTGGACATCACGCACCTTAGCGATAAAATAAACTCAGAATATCCGGATTATGCTCCCACTATCAATGCCAAAGAAAATCTACTGGTGTTTACCTCACGCAGGCCTGAGGGTAATTTCAATGCCACAGTTGCAGCTGACCTTGTCTACTATGAAGATATCTATTATACCGAACTGGTAAATGGAGAATGGCAGGAATCCAAAAACATGCGTGGACCCCTCAACACCAACTACCACAACTCCAGCGTAGCCATTTCACCAGATGGACAGGAGATGATTCTCTACCACGATAGCAACGGTGGTGATTTGTTTGTTTCGCGAAAAGGAAAAACATTCGAATGGTCAGCACCCAAACCGATGGAAGGGCTCAACTCCGAATACCTTGAAAACTCTGCCTCACTATCCAGCGACAACAAAACAGTATTCTTTACCAGCAATCGCCCTGGAGGCTACGGAGGTACCGATATTTACAGTGCACAGTTAGGCCGTGGAGGTAGATGGGAAAATATCAAAAATCTGGGTCCACTGATCAATACAGAAATGGATGAGGACGGAGTGTTTATCTCGGCCAATGGAAAACACCTCTACTTTAGCTCTAATGGTCATGCGGGCATGGGCGATATGGATTTGTATCGATCCCGACTCGATACCGTCACCGGTACATGGGACATACCTGTTAACCTTGGCTACCCTATCAATTCACCAGAAAACGACATCTACTTTGTACTCAATGCCGATGAAACCATCGCTTACATCTCATCCGTGAGAAAGGAAAATATTGGAGAACAGGATATCTACAAAGTAAACATGAAAAACTGGAAGCCTATCCAAATCAAACAGGATAATTATGCCGATCTGTTTGCCGAAAGTGCCTCCCTTAAAACCTCCAACACTGTTGCAGCCACCACAAAGACGAATGCCCCTGACCAAGATGAAAAAGCAAACAGTGAGGCAAGAGTAGCCATTGCCGTTCAGGATGCACTCAACAGGGAGCTGATTAATGCGCAAATATTTTTAAGAAGTTCAGATGGTACTAACTATGTGATGGAGAATCCTGAAAAGGGAACCTACACGGCAACGCTAAAAAATGACAGCCAAACACCTGTGGTGTACAAAATGGAAATCAACAGTATTGGATATGCACCACAAACAACTTCTATCTATCTGGGTGGCATCACTTCAACAGTGATGACATTCAATGATACGATTCGTTTACAAAAACTTCCTACCAACGTACCCACGTTGATAGACATTTACTTTGCGCACGACAGTGATGAACCTTTGTCATTCAATGGGATTCAGGATTTCATCAATATGATGGAAAGGTCTCCTAACATGCTGGTAGAGATTGGAGGTCATACCGATTCGCTGGGACCTGATGATTACAATCAGTTGCTGAGCCAGCGCAGGGCCAATGCAGTAAAATCATACCTCGAAAAACTGGGTATTGATTCAAAGAGGATCAAGGCAGTAGGCTATGGGGAAGGTCGTCCTGTAGCACCCAACGACTCTCAGGAAGGAAGAAGATTAAACAGAAGAACCGAGTTTACGATTCTGCAGCAATAGTCAACCTGTTTATGGTCTTTTACATTCAATCATCCAATCCCATGGATAGGGTGCTTTCATCCATTTGGGAGGTTTGTTGAATTCTGTTTTCCAGTCGTATTCAAGTCGTACGATATCCATAATCTCCAGCCCTGTTTCTTCAAAGATGACTTGAATCTCTGAATGCGTATAATGTTTGGTACGCCTTCCGTCAATTGTTGCTATCCCTTGAATGATATCGCGCTTGTCATCACTGAAGTAGTCGAGCTCAGATTTGGGAATCTCACTCAACCCCACCCCTTCCCTTTTGTACCAATCCACTAATCGCCACGCATAAAATAAGATGGACTCAAGAGAAGGCACTACAAATACTGCATTTCCATTTTTCTTCAAACTATTCCTGACGTTCCTAAGGATGTCATAGTTTTTTTCAACTTCCGCAAAAATGGCAACATTGCTACACAGCACGAAATCAACCGGCTCAAGCTTTAAGTTTGGATCTGTCAAATCCATTCTTTCGAAGGTGATGTTGGTAAACGGTTTTTCTTTCGCAATGTCAATGCACTTTTGCGATATATCCAGTGCCAGCACCGATTTAAAATTGGGTGACAAGTAATGAAAGCCATTGCCAATGCCACAGCCAAAATCTATGGCAGTGTGTTTTTTATTGGCGTGCTTCCTAAAATACCTTGCCAGCTTTTTTTCCTTGTCGGACTCAAAAGCGTTTAAGACTTCCTCCTCATACTTATCCGCAATTTTGTTCCAGTGCGACTCTTCCTTCATCGTTGATTGTTTATAGGTTGTGAAGCGCAAAATGAGCCTCCACGACAATAGGTAGCTGTGAAAATTTCAGCACGCAACAGCCACTGACTTTTTACTTTGTGCCACTTGGCGTAATACGTTCCACCAACTTCAACCTTACCTTCACTTCCTGTCCAGCTTCCCTCCCATGTACCCATTTCTGAAGCCATGTTCCATGCATTATATACATGGATCTGATCTGGTGTGCGTACATAGACTGCATCTGGTCTTGATTGAAAAGTATCCACAAATAGTTTCCTGTTCTTTGCCTTGCCCTCAACCATTTCATCTCCGGAAGAAAGGATAAAAAAATTATCCATCCATACCTTATCAATGGCCATGGTGTCTTTTTCTGCAATGGCCTTGTTGGATAGATCCCTTGCATAACGTATTGAAATTTCATCTAAAGAAATGGTCACTTCTTTTGCTGGTTCTTTTTTAGCACAAGCATTTAAAAAACACAGAACAGTGAATAGCAAAATGAATTTATTCATTATCACTTCTTCATGAATTGTCTCTTAAAAAAATCGGCTGTTGCATTTCCTACTTTCACTGCATTGGACCACTTCATCCAATGGTGCGTATCATCTACAATCATCAACGTTTCCATGGGCACCCCTTTTTCTTGCAGTCGCTGCACCAAATCCGTGCTTTCAGAAACACGCACATTGCGATCGTCATCTGCATGAATGATGAGCACCGGAGAGGTCCAGGTAGGAACAGACGACACGGGTGATGATTCCCACGCTACTTTCAATGCCTCTTCGGCATCGGGTGCACGCTCATAGCTGTCGGGCATAAGCATGTTGCGTGTTCTTCTTACCGTGCGATCATGAACCCCATGAATGTCCACGCCCGCTGCAAACAACTTAGAATCTCTGCCCAATGCCATGGCAGTGAGGAATCCTCCATACGAACCGCCATAAATTCCAATTCGGTTAGAATCTACATTGGATTGCTTAGCCAGCCATTCACCGGCAGCCTTTACATCAATGTATTCTGAGGCCCCGGCACTTCCTGCTTTTTCTGGTTGATGAAATTCATAACCATAACCAATACCCAATCGGTAGTTGACAGTAATTACCACAAAACCAAGATTGGCCAGGTATTGATTGATGCTATAAGCATTGGAATAATAATCAGAATAGTGCCATCCCAATAGCATCTGGCGAGGTGGTCCACCGTGCACATAAATTAATGCGGGCTTTTTGGCACTGCCACCTTTGGGTTCAAACAACTGACCATGAATGGTGAAACCATCCGGGGATTGAAATGTAATTTGTTTGGGCACGATCAAACTGTTCTGAGGAAATTGCTGAGGTATATTTTTCTGTGCAATAAGTTGTGGAGTGCCTTTGCTAAATTTCATAACCGCTGGCAAAGGGGGGCGCTGTGCTGTAGCGCTGATCAAAACGATATTCGATCCATCTCCTGTTGCATGAGGTGCCCACTCTAAACCGTCTCCAGGTGTCAGCACTTCCATCTGTGGTTTATCAATAGGCACTCTAATGATATGTCTCCGATCAATATCCAATGGGCTCGTTCCTGTATTGGCGCTAGCCATCAACCATTTTCCATCTGTAGTTATGCTGATGTATTCACACATGAAATTTCCTTTTGTTAGCTGGGTGGGTTGACCACCATTGGAAGAAATGGAATACAAATGGGGCCATCCATCGTGATAAGCCAGGAAGGCAATGCGGTCGCCTGCACCCCAATGTAAATTGGTGCCTCCATGTGTTGTAGGGCGTGATCCTGCCAATGTTTTGGGCGATTCCCATATTTGTTTCGCCACACCAGAAGCTACATCGCCTACCCATATCGACCAGGGCCGGTGCTGTCTGGTCAACAACGGTTTGGGAATACCTCCATCACCCGGTGTTCTTACAAAAGCAATTTTGCTTCCATCACGTGACCAACGTGGTGAACTGTCTTTAGAAAAAGAAGGCGCCATCCAACTGATGGTATTATTATTAAAAGAATAAATACCTATTAGCTCATGATCATCTCTGTCGGCAACAAAGGCTAGCTTGCTACCGTCTGGTGACCATTGCAGTGATCCTACTGAACCTCGTGTGGTAAACAAACTGGAAGGCTTGTCACTACCATCAATTGAAGTGATCCATACTTGCCCTTTGTAGAGATATACTACTTTGTCGCTTTTCGGAGAGATAAGTGGTGCATCTCCCTCTCCATACAATTTAGGTTCACCACCAGCAAAAGGAATTGCCCAAACACTTACTTTGTTGGGCATCGGATCAAATGCTGGGTTAACAGGTTCGAGGTCTCCCCAGTTAGAGCCGTGATCTCCGCCCCTCACATAAACAACCCACTTTCCGTCTGCAGCAATGGAAACGCCAGTTAGCTCCTGGCCATCGTCTTTGGTATAGTTGGTGAGTTTTCGGGCCTCAAATTCAGGACCGTCTGCCACATAAATATTCCGTTTACCCTGCTCATCAAAAGCCCATGCGATCTTGTTGCCTAGAGGGGCTGTTGTTAGCGCTGTTGGAAAAGGATAGGTCTTGATGTCTTCCAAAGCGAAGGTTTGAGCAACCGACACATGCAATTGGAAGAAAAATAAAATAAGGAAAATCAAATAAGTGGGAATGTTCTTCATAATGATGGAGTTAATGCTTTCTAAATTAATCCAAGTTCATCGAATTAACAATGGAATTCTTTTACACGACTGATTGCTTTCACTCTCCATTGTTGCAATAATATCCGTATCTTAGTGGCTCTAATACCTATCAATCTTAACAATTTCACTTATGAAAAGAAAAATATTTATTGGCGTTGGTGCCATCATCATCATATTTGTAGGATGGACCATCTACGGCCTCTTTATCGCTGCACCTGCCAGCCCACCTGATACAGTTGAAGGAAATCATGGTGATCTGAAAATGAAAGTAACCTATAGCAGACCTTACAAAAAAGGAAGACTCATCTTTGGTGAAGAAAGTCAGGAGGCATTGGTGCCCTATGGCAAATACTGGAGATTGGGAGCCAATGCAGCCACGGAAGTCACCTTCAGCCAGGCAGTCAATTTTGCAGGTGCACCAGTTGATGCAGGTACCTATCGCATGTATGCCGTACCGGGAGCCAACCAATGGGAAGTATCCTTGAACAACGAATTGGGTGTATTCTTTGGTGTTAGCGAACCAGATTATGATTTGGATGTAGTGAAAGTGAAGGTGCCCGTACAAAGTGCTTCTGAAACAGAACAATTCACCATCACCTTTGATAGTGATTCTATTGGTGCCAAAATGAATTTCATTTGGGACAAAACCAAAGTAAGTGTTCCCATTACCATTCAATAATAACTTGTGCTTACATTTTTAAAAAAGAAATGGTGGATTGCGTTTCCACTGTTTCTTCTTTTTTTAGGGCTTACTTACTGGATCATAGGTAAAATCCAATACAGATCAAATGTAATGGATGTGGAAGAGTACTCCCCTGTCTCCACCTTAAAGGTACCTGAGCATAAACCTACCCAAGCGAAGTATCCGTTCATCGATGTACACAACCATCAATTTACCATGCCCATTCAAAACCTGGATAAACTGGTAGCTGAGATGGATGAGCTGAACATGAAGGTAATGGTAAACCTCAGCGGATTCAGAGGCAAATACCTGGAATGGGCATTGGATAATGTAAACGAGAAGTACAGCAGTAGGTTTATCCTATTTCTCAATATCAATTTTGAAGAACTGGATGATGAAGGATGGCCTGACAATACATTACAATTAATGGAGGAAGCCAGGAAGCTGGGTATCAACGGACTAAAAGTCTATAAAAACCTCGGGTTAACTGAGAAAGACAATGAAGGCAATCGAATTGCTGTAGATGACCCCCGTCTTGACCCGATATGGGCCAAGTGTGGCGAGCTCGGTATCCCTGTTTTGATCCATACGGGAGAACCCAACGCCTTTTGGAGCCCCAAAGATAAATACAATGAGCGCTGGCTGGAGTTGAAACAATATCCAAGTCGATACAAGGATCCAGCCAAGAATCCTTCTTTTGATGAAGTGATGAATGAACAGCACAATGTGTTTCGCAGACACCCGAATACAAAATTTATCAACGCCCATCTTGGATGGTATGGCAACGATCTTGAACAATTAGGTAAACTAATGGATGAGCTTCCCAACATGTACACTGAGATCGGTGCAGTAATTGCAGAACTGGGAAGACAACCTCGCACCGCACGTAGCTGGCTGATAAAATATCAGGACCGCGTGATGATGGGAAAAGACACCTATAAAAAAGAGGAATACTATACCTATTTTCGTGTGCTTGAAACAGCTGATGAATATTTTGATTATTATCGAAAACGACACGCACACTGGAAAATGTACGGATTGGATTTGCCGGACACGGTATTGCAAAAAATCTATTATAAAAATGCCCTGAAGGTAATTCCAGGCATTGACAGCACTCTATTTGTAACCAATTAGCAATTTAAACATAACTATGGCAACCAAAATAACAGTAAACAGCAACGGCTCCCTCAAATTAGAAGGCGATTTTGAAATAGTGGACATGCAGGGAAACGCCTATGGACTTCAAGGCAGAACTGTATTATCTTTGTGTCGCTGTGGAAGGTCCAATAACAAACCATTCTGTGATGGTTCACACAAAGGCAACTTCGATCACGAATCAAAAGCATTTGATCTCCCTCCTAAAAAAGTGTAAGACTAATACCGTGCTTGTTGATAAAACCAATCCAACGAAAGAAGCCCCGGCAAAAGTTAAACCGGAGGTGGACACCGAATTATTGGCTTCAATAATGCCAAGTACGCTGGAGGAAGGATGTATTTATGTGCATTGCAAGTGTGCAAACCCGGGTGATGATCTGCTGGTAAGAATTTGGAGAACGACTTATTTAATCGACCATCACTCCAGTGCCAAAACTCAGTTGTTGCATGCAGAAAATATTACGATTGCCCCCCAATGGTCACTGGTGCCAAAAGGATGCACACATAATTTTCTGTTGATTTTCGGATCACTCCCTAAGTCGTGCACTCAATTTGATCTGATAGAAGAAATTACCCAGCCAGGTGGATTTGAAATCCGTAATATCAGTCGCAATGAAAGTGATGTCTATCACATCAATATCTTCTAAAAAAAATACCCGACCTAGATACTGGTCGGGTATTAAAACCATCAGGTTTTAAAATCCTCATTCAATTTTATCAATACACTAAAATGTCACGAGGCACAAATCTACTTCTCAGCTCTCCACACCTGTGGAAATTAGTGTAATAGAATTTGATAAAATTTTCTTGGGACTAGACATGGTACCTCCTTTCTTTTAGTGGAACATAAGCATGCTGTTGTTGTTCAAGTAAATTCAGAACGTTAAACAAAATGCCGATAGCGACAACTATCAGTACCAATAACGCAAATTCAAATGAAATAATCTCTCCAATCATAAAAAATGTTATTGAGGCTGTAAAGCCTTTAACACATTGGCAGCTTGCTTTACGTGGCGTTGGTTGTGGTAAACCACTACACGCAGGGTATCGCCTAATTTGAGTTTGATCCATTTACTGATGCTGATGGAAGTTTTTACCTTTCCCAGATCCATCCTTTTTGCCCTCTCCAGCAACTCTAGCATTTGCTGCTGCTGGGCCAAAAATTTGTCAATGGTATTCACCGACAACTTCTTATGAATAGGGTTCATCACCTTAAAGGTTTTCATTTTGTTGAGTTTTCCATTTTCACCGGGTAGCATACTTACGGCAAAGTAATTACCCAGCCAACCGGTGTTAAACTCCTCATTTACAGTAGTTTGTGATTGCTTAATTCTCGCATCAATTTCAGGCAAATAGAAGTCACCATAGAAATTCAGGTGCTCCAGACACTCCAAAATACTCCAACTGGAGGGTGAATTTCTATGGTTGAGCACTTCTTCAGAAAGTGCCTTGAAAGGAGTTATCTCCTTGATTATCGCCTCTGTACGGTGCTTCAAATCATTAATTAGTTCGCTGCGTGTCATCATTGTTTTTTTATACAAAAATGGATCGCCCCCTATAAATATCCATTGATTGAAATCAAGATTTCTTCAATCTGCTCAATGTCTCAGGGGTCATTCTCAAATAGGAAGCAATATGTTTGTTGGGTATCTCCTGAAATAAATGAGGGCTTCTTTCCTGAACCCTTTTGTACCGATCAACCGGCAGCACCGTTAGAATGTCCATTTCGCGTTCCATTTGTTGAACAATCAATTGTTCCAATACAAACTGGTAAAGCCTGGTATTTTCAGGACTCTTTTGAATGAGCGCGTTGAAATCCTCTTTTCTAACCGCCCGAATCCTACACTGCTTTATAGCCTGCAGATTGAGCCTTGAAGGCTTGCCCGAAAAAAAGGAATCCAATGCAGTAATGATGGAGTTCTTGTATCCAAACCGAATAATGTATTCTTCTTCCTCATTGCTTACGTACGCACGAATTGACCCCTCTTCAATAAAATAAATATACTTTTCTATCTCCCCTTCTCGCAGCAGGTATTCGTTTCTTTTGATCTTAAAATCCCTGCTCCAAAGATTTTCAGCCGAGATCTTTTTCCTTAGTTCCTGAATTACATCCATTGCTTAACATATTGTGCTTTGATAATGCCATAATTTTTATCAATTTATCCTTTTGCATCAACTGATCCTACTGTACTATGGTTACAAATACGGTTGCTATTTTCTTTGTGCTGGCCTTCTCAGTGATCGTATCGCTTTGGTTGGAAAAACGGTTTAAGACTTTTAAGAAACTGGGTGCAGGCGCCATCGCCATTCTTATCGGTATTGCCTTATCCAATTCAGGTTTCCTGCCGGGTGATTCTGTTGCCTACGATTTTCTCATGACACAGGGAGTAAGTGCATCTATTGTGCTTATTCTCCTTAGTGTTGACATTAAGTCCATCAAAGCAGCAGGCCCCACCATGTTGAAGGCATTCTTGCTAGGTGCTGTAGGCTCTGCCCTTGGCGCCATGACCATGAGCATGATTTTAGCGAATCAAATTGGCAATGAAGCCTACAAACTGGCGGGACAATTTACTGGCACATACGTTGGAGGCGGAATGAATTTTGCAGCATTGGGTAGGGCATTTAATACCAGTTCTGATTTATTTACTGCAGGCATTGCTGCGGACGTGATCATCACCGCCATTTGGCTGGTAGTTTGTCTTGCGGCTCCTGTTTTGTTGACAAGAAATAGCTCAGATGAAATAAGTGCAGATACTCCCATGCCTAAAGACAACAGTTATACGATAGAAAAATCATTGTACCGTAGCGATGGATCAATGAAGATCATACATGTTGCCGTTTTGGTCACCGTTGTATTTGGTACCATCTGGATATCGGAAGCATTGGGTCGCCTGTTACCGTTTCTCCCCGAAATTTTATGGTTGACCACTTTTGTGTTGCTCACTGCTCAAATTCCCTACATAAAAAATATTGCTGGTGGTGCCATGTTGGGCAATTATCTGTTGTTACTTTTTCTTGCCAGTAATGGCGCCAAATCAGTAGTAGCCAATATTGTAGCGGTAGGTCCCGCAGTATTTTACTTTGCCATGGGTACTATCGCCATTCACGGTATCTTTCTGTTTGGTGTGGGCTACCTCCTGCGCATTGACGCAGGTACCCTTGCGGTAGCCTCACAAGCCAACGTTGGAGGATCTTCCAGCGCGCTGGCGTTGGCCAGTGCCAGAGGATATACGGATAAGATTTTGCCAGGAATTGCCGTGGGGTTACTGGGTTATGCGGTTGGAAATTACCTAGGTCTGGCTGTTGGAAACATCATGCAAGCATTTCTCTAGACTGATTTTATATCATCTAATCTATGAGTGCTAAAAAATACATTACTAAAGGAGAAGGGCTCCCCAATTGGTCCAATCCGATCAGTCACGCTGTAGTGGTAAATAACATGTGCTTTGTTAGTGGGCAATTGTCTGTAAATAAAGAGGGTGCGTATGTAGCAGGAACCATCGAAGAAGAAGGTAAACTGGCGTTTGCCAATTTCTTTGCTGCCATCAAAAATGCTGGCTTTGAAAAAGAGGATATTGTGTTTATTGATATTGCTTTCAACGACTTAAAAGATCTTGCGCCAATCAATCAATTATACATGGCATTATTTCCGGAGAACAAAAGACCTGCCAGAACCATCTATCAGGCTGCTGCATTGCCTTTTGGAGGAAAAGTGAAGATCACAGGTACAGCAGTAAAGGATTTACATTAAGGAAAAACATTTACTAAACGCATTATAAGGTTAGTCTTTACAGAGAAGCACCTTTCTTCATCCAGGCTGCTGCCGATGCTGCCAAATCGGGTAAGATGTCTTGCTTGGATACTTTAAATGAATGATCAGCTCCATCAAACTGAACAAGTTGAGAATGCTTCAGTTTCTTTACTACATTTTTCATCAACTCAATGTCAGCCAGTTTGTCTTTACTTCCCTGCAAAAAAAGCATAGGCACCTTTACATCCTTCAGGTGACCTGCCCGCTCGATACCAGGATTTCCAATGGCGTGAAGTGGAAATCCAAAGAACACAATACCATTTAAAAACGCTGGACATTCTTTTGCTACTCGTTGAGAAGTCATTCTTCCCCCGAAGGATTTACCGCCTGCAAACAAAGGCAGCTTTGGATAGGTTTGGTGAGCATATTCCAACACCATGGCAACCGTTTTTTCAGCAACAGCAGGTGGATCGGGGCGCTTACTTCCCTTTTCCATATAAGGAAAGTTATAACGAAGGGTGGCTATGCCAACCGAAGCCAACTCCATGGCCATAGTTTCCATAAAAATGTGCGCCATTCCCGCTCCTGCCCCATGTGCCAACACCAGCAGTGCAGCAGCGTTTTTAGGAACCAAAGCCAATGCTGAAACGGAACCCGTTCTTTCGGAAATGGTAATAGTCGATGACTTTGCCTGCTGCGACATAACGAAAGTTATCATTTTTGCCTTAACTTTTAAACGACAATGAACCAATTCCTGACTAAATTGATTTTATTTGGAATAGGTTTTTTAACGTAAAAGATACTGCATGCGCAATGTGAACCACCGTGTCGCCATTGTTGGCGGACTGAGAATTCCCTTCGTGAAATCATTTCAGCAATACAGCCGCACTTCCAATCAGGAGATGCTAACTGCTACCCTACAAGGAATGGTAGAAAAATATTCCTTGTCTGGCAAATTGTTAGGAGATGTTGCTTTCGGTGCTGTGATGCAAAGTTCGTTTGAATGGAACTATTCCCGTGAGGTGGTACTGGGCACGACCCTTCACCCCAACACACCTGCCTTTAATTTGCAGCGTGCATGCGGAACGAGTCTTGAAACCATCAACCTGATAGCTCTAAAAATATCGACCGGTCAAATTGATTCTGGTGTAGGTGGTGGCAGCGACACTAATAGTGATTTGCCTATCATGCTGCAGCGAAAACTAGCCTGGAAACTGATCGACATCAACGGAGCCAAATCGATTTCACAAAGAATTGCCCGCTTTCTTAAAATCAATCTCAAAGACCTGAAGCCCAACTACCCCGCTGTGTTTGAACCTCGTACCGGCATGACGATGGGTCAACACACAGAGTTGATGGTGAAGGAATGGAAGATAGGCCGACAAGAACAAGATCAGTTGTCCTACGAAAGTCATATGAACGCAGTGAAAGCGTATGAAGAAGGATTTTACAACGATATGCTTGTTCCCTTTAAGGGAGCGACACGCGATACCATTGTTAGAGCAGACACCAACATGGAGAAGTTGGCCAAACTAAAACCTGCTTTTGATAAATCGCCTGCAGGTACCCTTACGGCTGGCAACAGCACGATATTTACGGATGGTGCTGCAGCGGTATTACTTACTTCAGAAGAATATGCTTCAAAGAACAACCTGCCCATACAAGCTTATTTTGCTGATTGCGAAGCGGCCGCAGTAGATTTCGTAAATGGTGCCGGATTGCTGATGGCGCCTACTTTGGCTGTTGCACGATTGTTACAACGCAACAACCTTACCTTACAGGATTTCGACTATTACGAAATACATGAAGCCTTCGCAGGACAGGTGTTATGCACTTTGAAAGCATGGGAAAGTGAAGATTATTGTAAAAAGGAATTAGGATTAGCGAAGGCGCTTGGGTCCATCGACAGAAGCAAGATGAATGTAAAAGGTGGCAGCGTTGCGTTGGGACATCCTTTTGGCGCTACCGGAGCCCGTGTAGTGGGCACCATGGCCAAACTGCTTCATCAAAAAGGAAAAGGTCGTGGTTTAGTATCCGTATGTACTGCCGGAGGTATGGGTGTTGCTGCTATTATTGAAAAGTAAAGCAATTGAGGGTTGACAACATTTAAGTTGATAAAGTATTTGTGTTACGTCAGTTAGCTCAACTTTTAATAAGTTGGTAATCCTTGTCAATTGTTGATTGACTATAGGTTCTTATACCACACATTCATACTTTCAATGTCCTCACCTATTAAGGTATTGTTTACCAATGTACCGCCAAACTCATAATCCTGTCGTGCAAAGGTAGCGTTCATTCCTATCGATTCGGAACGTGCTATGGTAAACAAAGTTTGATAATTCTGGGCTTCCATCTCCTTCTCCATTTCTTTCAGCAAAAAGTATGAAAGATTCTTGCCTCGGTAATCCTGTAGTGTAGCAAAGTCGGTCATCTCCGCATTTTTATTTTCGATGTCCTTTTCAGCGGAAGAGGCGGCTACCAGCTGATCGTTGTCAAATGCTCCGAAGTACTCGATGTTTTCGTCCATGGTGTCTTTGATGTATTGTTCATCAAAAATGGGAAACGGATATACTTTAAATGTTTGTTCATACAGAGAAACCAACTGGGACGCATCTTGATGCTCCAGCGGTCTGAATTCCATATCGGGTTTGGACAGGGAATTCTTGTTCTTTTTGGTGAGCGCCACCTCTATGTTTTTTCTGATGTGTAGTTTTTTGGCAGCAGATAGAAATGAACGTGTCGCATCCATAAAGCGAGATACAAAGTGAGCCGTTTCCTTACCTTTATAAAATTTGGGAATACTGGCCTCTTCTTTGAAGTCATTGTCCATAAATTCATCTACCAACTTGGCAGGCACTTTGGCAAAAATCTTGGTATAATTTTTAACCAGCGAAAGGTCATGCAGCTTGTCAATAATTTCAGGCGTGTCCTTTTCGGCCAGCTTCATCAGATATACCCTGTCATTATTCGGTCCGTGTTGAATGACAGACCCTTTCATTTTTTCAATTTTATCAAACATTTTTCTTCAGGTTATAAACCACATAATACAATATTGCCGATAGGATTAGTCCATAAACTGTAGGATCTAAACCTAATGGTAAATTCACTTTCGCAAAAATGCATGCCAGTGTAAAACCGCCTCCTCCGATCATACTCACAGTAGCAGCAGTTGCGTCTCTTTTAAGAGAAAAGTAGGCCACTAAGGTTGGCACTAATAATCCTGACACCATAAAGCCATATGCCTGCAACACGATGTCCAATACAGATTGAAAAGTACTGGCCAGCAACAATGCTAAAACTCCAACCAACAAAGTGATTACCTGCGAAAGACGAATGATGGCCTTGTCAGATAATTTTCTTTTGAACAACCTCACAATGATATCGTTGGTGAAGTTTCCCGAAGAGGCAATCAAACAACTGTCGGCCGTAGACATCACCGCTGAAAAATAGGATGCAAGCAAAAAGCCAGCTACACCAATTGGCAACACATGATTCAACATCAATGGCAACGCCATCTCCGAATCGCTTTCCGGATATGCAACGCGTGCCAGCATACCTAACCCCACTCCTACAAATGCCATGAAGGGATATTCAAATACACCCGCAATAAAAAAAGCACGCTTGGCCTCTTTTACATTCGGACTTGCATAAACTCGCTGGTACAATGTCATGGCAATAAACCATATAGGTATAATGGTAAAAGACCAGTTGATTAATGTAACTGCCGATACATTGGTGAGACTAAAGTGAGAAGCTGGCAAAGCCTTGCTGATCACTTCCCATCCACCCAGTTTATAATAGGCAAAAGGAAATCCCAAAAACATCAGTCCCGACAACAAAACAATCCATTGAACAGTATCGGTGTAGATCACTGCCTTGATTCCACCCAGTACCGTGTACAAAAGAATAACAGCGGCCATGACAAAAAGAGAAAACGACAATGGATCAAACGCAGTGATGTCAGCGAACACACTGCCTGCTGCCAGCTTGGCTCCTGCCAATATTTGTCCCCCTGTAAATCCAAGATAACCAATACCGGAAATGACTGCCGCAAACATGGCCACCTTGCTCCCATAGATTGCCTTCAGGAAATCAGGATAAGTCAAATAACCATATGCTATGTCTAACTTTTTCAATTTAGGTACCGTAAATATTGCGGCCAGCCAGGCGCCTACCAATCCGGTAAACAACAGCCAGCTTCCAGAAATACCCATTACAAAACCCAATCCTCCCAAGCCTATGGAAAATCCACCACCTACATCTGTTGCCACGATAGAAAGCCCCACATGGAAAGAGGAAATCGATCTTCCACCCACGAAATAATCTTCGTGGGTTTCGTTCTTAAAGAAGAAATAAATACCCACGCCCAGCACTCCAAGGAAGTACAAGGCGAAGATGAGATAGTCAAGCCAATGCAAGCGCTACTTTTTTAAATGGCCATCGTCAAATCGCCATATCCTGATGCCTTGATGGCATTTTGAATAAGGTCCTCATGCACAGATTCATCTTCCCACATTTTTCGACCTTCTGGCGGCAATGAACTAATGGGATCAAAATAAAGATAAACTTTGGAGTCGTCAACACTAGGGCTTCTGTAAACACTGATACCCGTTACCCTGTCATAATAGTCATAGCTGTGTACATCACGCTTACCACCACCACCGGGTGCATCCGTTACAAATAGTGGAGTGTTGAAACCAGCAGTAACACCGCGCACGGCACGTTCGATCTCCTGCGTTTGCGCCACACTGGTTCTCATCTCCTCCGTTCCTTTAACCATATCATGTTGGTAAACGTAGTAAGGCTGCACATTCATATAAGACAGCTTCCGTACCAAATGGATCATTTCTTCTGCTGAGTCATTCACGCCCCTGATCATTACACTCTGATTGCGCACAGTTACTCCTCTTTTGAAAAGTAAGTCCATGGCTTGTTTGGTAATGTCCGTGATTTCATTGGCGCTGTTGAAGTGGGTATGCAATACTACTTCCTTGCCCATTGTCCTTCCCAGATCTACCATTTCTATCAATGCTTCTGTCCATGGGGTATCGGTCAATATTTTCATGGGCATTACTGCGGGACCTTTTGTGGCAAAACGTATTCTCCTGATGTGAGGGATATTCAGCAACATCTCTCCTATTTGACGAAGGCGTGTAGGCACCAACATATAGGCATCACCACCTGATATTACAATGTCTTCAATCTCTGGACGCGATGCGATGTAGGCAAATGCTTTGTTCCAATTGTCAGGCACAGGTTTGAAACTGACTTTCTCAACAGAATCCGTGTCGCTGCCAATGGCATAACTGCGTGTACAAAAGCGGCAATAGACAGGGCAAACATCCAATGGAAGGAACAACGCTTTGTCAAAATAACGATGTACCAAACCAGAAACTGGGGAGTCATCCTGCTCACTTAAGGAGTCGAGCGTAAGTCTGGGATGATCTGGCTCTCTGGAAGCCCCCAATGGAATGAACTGTATGCGCAATGGGTCATTGTAGGGATCGTTCCAGTCCACCAGACTTAAAATATAAGGTGACAAGCGCAAGTTCATGGGCGCTTCATCCATGCCTTTTACAGCATCCTTGATGAATGCTTCTGATGTAACGTCTTTCAGAAACTCTTCCAGGTGGGTAATCTTGTGTATGGTATTCTTGTTCTGCCATTTGGTATCCAGAAACTGCTCTTCTGTGATGTCCCTGAAGGCAGGAATTTTCTGCCAAAAGGGTCCCTTCTTAAAGTTCCTATGGTTGAGATCCCGCGCAGAAACCATCTTTTTGTTGGGATCCGGAATGTCCATTTCAGCTATGGCGTCCATAGACTCCACGTTGGTAATTTTGTTGGGCAAATCAGCTACTTTACTCGCATCTTTCATCAGCGAGATTTCATCTGTTGAATAATTCATGACTAATTGGGTGTACTTAAAACAATTCTAATTCTTATACTCGGAAAGGCGGTTATGCCTTGAATCCAATTTATGTTCTATAGAACATATGCAAATTTAGGGCTATTTAGGCTAAATTCAAGGTTTTATTTGAAACTATACCTCAGATGACGGTTTTAAGGGCTCTATAGGCTCATTGAGTGCAATCAGTGGCGCTGCTTCCATGTCCTCAATTTCCATGGCCTGAACGATGATGGTGAGTGACTCTTTGATTTTTTGTTGCGTAGCTGGTGGCAATCCCTTGATTTTGGCCACCAATTGGTCATGGAGGATGTCAGGAGATTTCATAACCACCTCACTGCCTTTGGGCGTAATACCAATGTAAGTTATCCGCTTATCGCCTGATTTTGGAAGTCTTTTGACACATTCCCGCTTTTCAAGCCTATTGATGATACCTGTAACGGTGCTGGAGTTGAGGCTTAGCAGCTTCATCAGCTCGCCATGGGTAGTGGCCTTCCCTTCTGCCCTTTCGATGTGACCAAGACATAGCAATTGAGGAATGCTGATGCCAAACTCCTTCTGCACCCGCTTGGATTCCAGATTGATTGACCTGACTATTTTTCGGATATCCACCAAGATATCAAGTGTCTCCATCCTGCACGTATTTGATGCAAAGAAGGAAGGAAGGGCTAATTATCCAAATCTGCTTCCATTCCAGTCAAAGGCATCCCTAAGATCAATTTGGAGGTTCCTGTGTTTAAAGCGCACGATAATGCTTACCTTTGCGGCTTCATTTTCAAAAGTGTATGATTGCAACCAGTAACCTCACGCTTCAATTCGGCAAGAGAGTCCTTTTCGACCAGGTCAACATCAAATTTGTAGGCGGAAACTGCTATGGTGTGATTGGTGCCAACGGAGCGGGTAAGTCCACCTTCCTCAAAATTCTTGCTGGAGACATCGATCCGAATGCAGGACATGTAAGCATTGACCCAGGCAAAAGGATGGCTGTATTGCGTCAGAATCACTTTGAATTTGACGAAGTGCCCGTATTGGATACCGTTATCATGGGGCACACCAAGTTATGGAGCATAATGAAGGAGAAAGACGCCATTTATGAGAAGCCCGACTTCTCAGAAGCGGATGGTGTACGGGCCTCCGAGCTGGAAGCAGAGTTTGCAGAAATGGATGGCTGGAACGCTCAGTCTGATGCAGCTGCCCTTTTGAGTGGGTTGGGCATCGATGAAAGTGTACACTTCAACCTGATGAAAGACTTAAGCGGTAATCAAAAAGTGCGTGTGTTACTGGCACAAGCCATCTTTGGTAACCCCGATATTCTGATCCTGGATGAGCCCACCAACGACCTTGACATTCATACGATAAGCTGGCTGGAGGATTTCCTGCTGGAATTTAAAAATACAGTGATTGTGGTATCCCACGATCGTCACTTTCTGGATACAGTATGTACCCACATTGTAGACATCGATTTCAAAGCCATTAAACTTTATACAGGTAACTATTCTTTCTGGTACGAGTCGAGCCAATTGGCGTTAACGCAACGAGCCAGCTCCAACAAAAAAGCAGAGGAAAAGAAGAAAGAACTTCAGGAGTTCATTGCACGCTTTAGTGCCAACGCTTCCAAATCAAGACAAGCTACCAGTCGCAGGAAGTTGCTGGAGAAAATCAGCATCGATGACATCCAACCTTCCAACCGAAGATATCCTGCCATAATTTTCCAGCAGAAACGCACAGCTGGCGATCAGATATTACACATTGAAGGACTTACGGCACAAGCAGAAGATGGACGCACCTTGTTTAAAAACCTTGACTTGTATGTAAACAAAGGCGACAAGATTGCTTTCCTCAGCAAAGACAGTTTGGCCATCACTACACTTTTTAGAATTCTTGCAGGAGAAGCACAGGCACAATCTGGAAGTTATAAATTTGGTCAGACCATCACCTCTGCTTACCTGCCCAACGACAATGAAAAGTATTTCCAATCTGACGACAACCTGATTGACTGGTTGCGCCAGTACTCTGAAGAGGATAAAGATGAAGTATACATCCGTGGCTTCTTAGGCAAGATGTTGTTTTCAGGTGAAGAAGTATTTAAAAAATGTAATGTACTCTCTGGAGGAGAAAAAGTACGCTGCATGGTTTCGCGTGTGATGTTGCAAGGAGCCAACCTATTGATTTTGGATGAGCCTACCAACCACCTTGACCTGGAATCCATTCAAGCGTTTAACAATGCTTTACAAGATTTCCCGGGCACCGTGTTGTTCACCTCTCATGATCATACGTTTACACAAACCATTGCTACTCGTATTGTAGAGCTTACCCCCAATGGGAACATCGACAAGCTGATGACCTATGACGAGTATATCTCCAGCGACAAGGTTGCTGAACAGAAGGTGGTGCTTTACGCTTAAAATTAGTCTTGAGTCTTGAGTGACGCCAATACCGTCATTATGAACTGAAGCGATGAAGGGTGCGATGGCGTCTATCAATCTCCCTGTGTATCACGCAATTTTAAACAGCTCATTGCTGGTCAAGAACACCAACAAAGGTTTAGAAGACTTCACTATATCTCGAGTAAGTTATTTTACAATTTCAAAATCTTTAGTATCCAATACGTCACACCGGCCAATCCCGCTAAAATAAATAATGATGTTGAAATGGAAATTAATACTCTTAACATGGTGACAATGATTTTTTTGTCACCATTATACATTAACATGGCCAAATGAGTATTGAAGGGTGCGAATAGATATATCAAATTAATAAGGAAAAGTAATAGAACGGATAATAAATTGACGGTTTTATTACCTGTTACATTTGAAAAGATAAGGCTTATAATGATTATACCAGGCGTCATTGCTCCGAATACAATTCTCCAGAATACGGAGCGGCTATCATATAATGATAGTCTTAGTAGCACTGCTAAATAGGCTATCCCAAGGAATATCGATATAACAATAAAGACTTTAATAAATATACCTAGACCTGGCGCAACTGATCCTGACATCTATCTTTGGTTGATTGAATAGTCTGCCCAAAACATTGGGAATTACATCCAAATTAACAGATTTTTTTGCCTTTCCTAATGCGAACTCTCTATTTCGTAATTTTTGAACAGCACCCGGTCTATACTGCCATCTACACTACTGCTTACTCTCCACTGCACAAGAGCGAGGTGCACTTTGGTAATCTGCCCTTTTCATTTGATGGGCTTTTAGGTCGCACAAGAAAGGTTGTTTTTCGTCAGGTCGCAAAACCTGAATTCACTGTATTCTGAGCCAGCCCCTCAAAAACACTACACAATCTCTTGGGAATTTCACATGAATCGTATTATCAAAAATATTAACGCCTGCATGAGCGTAACTTTGAATTGAATCATTTTTAAAATGGCTTTGTCAATAATTTTCTACAATCGAAGTTCCCCAACCATCCACTTACTCAAATTCTCCATGTGCATGTAAAATGAATTCCAATGATTAATGGAAGTGACTTCAAACACCTACTTACATTTCTCCAAAGCTAATTTCAATTGCATTTCTATTTTGGTCATGGCTTCCATCGCAATCATACTTTGTTTTTCCGCTTCTATTCTTTGGGCGTCAGCTTCGGCCATAGCTTGACGTGCCATTTCTGCATTGGCTACAGCCATAGATTCCAGCCGCTTCGCTTCCTTTTGCTGATAAATGGCGTATATGGTGCTGGACAATGAAATGATAATAAAGACAGCAATGATTGTGTTTTTACTCATAGTAATAGCTATTTAATAGCCTGAATTTAAATGCAGTATAAAAATAAGGTTTTCATTGGAAATTCCTTTGAGTTAACCAGGTGTGATTGGTGATAAACAATGCTTGCCCAGTCTATGGTCAAGGTACCCTATTTTTCAATTATCAAATTTTCAGCATACCTGAAAGCAGAGGCCATTAAGTTTTTACGATTCATGGCCTTTTCTTTGAAAGAATCGAGATGCGCTCTATTGAGCATTTGCCCCTTTACAAAAACAATTGAGGGATTTTGCAGTGTGGACAATTCCAGAAGTGGATTGGATTCCACTACAATCAGATTTGCCACTTTACCTTCTTCAATGGTTCCCATGTTATTCATAACAGTATGCGTTTTTGACGCATTCACGGTGGCGGTTTTAAGTACTTCATAATTGGAAAGTCCGGCTTCTTTATAAAAGGCAAGTTCCTGATGAATTGAGAACCCTGGAATAGTTATACCAATTCCTGCATCGGTACCACAAATAATAGGAACACCTGCATCATGAAGTTTTTTAACGATGATCAAATGAAAATCATGTTGTGCTTTTACTGCCTCAACAATAGTAGCATCTCTCAACTTGGTGTTGTGCCACCTGTCAAACTGAGCCTTACTGTCAACCATTTTGATCAGTGGATTCATGAATTGCAGTTGCTCAGACTCTAAAATATTATCATCAACAAGCATCTGAAAAATGTTGTAATAAACTGTCAATGTCGGGCAAAAAAAGTTGTGCTTTGATTTTGCAAAATCATCAACTACCTCGTTTAGTTTTAAAGTGTCCAACTTATAGTTCAGTGGTTGCTGAACAACGTCCTCTACATGTTCAATGGATTTTATTTGAGGATTTAAATGATAGGTGTAAGGTACTTTTTGTGAAGGATGGGCAACAATATCCATTTTTGAAACCCTGGCTTGTTCTATAATGGCATCGAATAGCTCTTCGGTTAAACCGTAATAGGTTTTAATAAAGTCGTAGCCCCTTTCTTTGTAGGCAATCACTTTCTCCTTCGCTTCATTGGAACTGGTTAACTGCAAATTGTCGTCACCAATAAACTCAGGGCCTGTTAGTTTAGGACCTGTAGTAAAGAAGGCAGGTGATACAATCACGTCATTATTGACGGCTTCTTTCATTCTTAAATGCATTGGCATTCCCCACAAATTTCGTACTGCCGTAACGCCATTGGATAGATAGAGACCAAGTTCATATCTATCCCATGTATGAACGTGCATGTCTATCAGGCCTGGAGCCAGGTATTTGTTTTCTGCGTCAAGCACTTCAACGCCACTCACCTCAATATTATCAGCAATCTTTTCAATGATCCCTTCTTTGATGTACACCATTTTGTCTACTAAAATGGTATCTGTATTCATAGGGATAATATTTACATTTTTAATCACATAGGAACCTTTATTTGTAGGATCCTTCTTACTGAGTTTCAAATAGTTTGTTTTCTGTGCATCAACCCCAAGCAGGATCAGGGCAATTATGATTATCAATCCAATGAGCACTATGCTAACCTTAAAAATCCTTTTTAAAATTTTCATCACTAATTATCATTAACGTTCATAAATATTAAGCTTTCTGCCAGGCTTTAAGCCTGTTACCTTCACATATGGGTCACTTCATATGCTTTTTAAAAAAACTTATCATACTCGGCAACCATTCAGGATTTCTCATCACGACATGATCAATCCCCTTATAGCTCACAAATTCATAATTTTGGTAATTGCGTTGATCTAATAAACTTACAAGCTTGTAAGAATCATCAATAGGCACATCATCGTCATTGGTTCCATGAACGATCATCAAGGGAGCCTTTAGTTTACCTAGTTTAGTCAAAACACTGGATTTTTTATATAATTCAGGACAGTCTTGTGGGAAGCAACCCATGAAGGGTTCAATAGCTACCCTAAATTCACTGGGTTCCAATGCGGGCGCATTAATGTGACCTGCCTTATAAAAGTCAGGCGCATCAAGCAATGCGCGAAGTGCAAAATATCCCCCCCAACTGTGCCCTATAACTCCTAGTTGTTCAAGATTCATATAGGATCTATCCTGAGCAAGCTTCTTTAGTACTGCAATGTGGTCCTCCAGCTCTACCTGACCAAATTTTCCATAACTGAAGTCTCTAAATTTTTTTCCACGTCCGGGGGTTCCTCTCCCATCGATAAACACAGCAATGAAACCTGCCTGTGCCAATTCATTCATTTCCCACAATTGAGGCTCAAGCAAATGATGTGCAACTACATTGAGGAAGTTGCCCCCATAAATGTATTCTACAACCGGATATTTTTTGGTAGAATCAAACTGCGTGGGCTTTAGAATAAGGGCTTGAAGTTCAGTTTTATTATCAGCAGCTTTTGAAGTCACATACTCATAATTAAAATGGTCTTCGCTTATATCGGAAAAATTTCCCCTCCAAGCGGTATCATAATATTTTCCCTGGGAAGAGTACCTGTCTATTTGCAACGTTCGGGGAAGTTGAGAACGCAGCACCCAAAGCGTGTCGCTATCATTGGGTACTTGTAGCTCCATCAGCCCGGGAGTATCTATTACTTTGATAATTTCCGGCTTATTTAGGTTCGTTTTAAACAGCTGGAGGTCATAAGGTCTGGCCGAATTGGAATGTGCCAGAAAGTAGATCCATCCTCCTTCTTTATCAATGTGGTCGATGTATTCTACAATACCATTTTCGGTAAAACTGGTTAAGGGTCTTAGTAGATTTCCTTTATAGTCGTAAAGGTAGATTTGCTTGTACCCACTCCGTTCACTCCACCACGTGAATTTATCATCAAGAAACACCGCCAGATTATTGTTTTGTAATGCGCTAGAATATCCCTGCAATAGTTCTAATCCCAATACATAGGTACTGGCCCTTTCTGTGAGAATGGTAGTGACTTTTCCGGTTTTGACATCTACGCTTTGTAGATGCACTACTTTCATCAACCGGTCTGCTGCAACGATAAATATTCTATCCCCTTTTTTATTCCACTCCAACACGTGAACATAGGGCAGCCCCTGTTGCAGTTCAATTTTTAATTGATGACCCGTCTTTTGTTCTATGATATAAAAAATGTGTTTGGGTATGCTTTGGCCTGCTCTGCTGTATTTTTTAGGTGTGCTAACTTCAGCATCATCAGTAAGTAATATTTCAGGTACGCCACGATCATCAATTTGTTTCGCCACAATGTATTGTCCATTAGGAGACCATAATACATTGTCTATATGCCAATACAATCCCTCTTCTGGAGGAAGAGACCATGTGTATGTTTCACTATTTAAACCTCGGGTATAGAGATTACCGTCATGGGTACCCACAAACTGATTCACAACTGATGAGTACTGTTCCCTTAGCGGTGGCAAATGGTTAAAGAAACCAGGTCCTAATACTTTAGCGTTGGGGTGATCTTGCTTATTGGGCTTATCCATAACAGAAGGAAAACCTTCCATAATCGCACTTATTTGGTGCTGGGCATGAATTGTAAAAGTTAAATGAAATATAAATGTCAGAATGGCTAGTCTTCTATTGTATCTCATAGTTCTCTGTATTTACACTCTTTTATTCCATCCTGTTAATATTTTCTATTCACAATGGCATCAATCATTTGTCTACAGATATCAGACTACACCGAAATAGAATCAGTAAGAAACTCATCTCCTACCTCCTAAGTTTACTTTCCTGTAAATAATTGATCCATCCTGCTTTGCATTTCTTTCTGATCCACATCTTCAATATGAGTTGCTAAATGCCATTTAAATCCAAAGGGATCCAAAACCTGACCTGTTTTGTCACCATAGAATTGATTTTTTACTGGCATGACTTCCTTAGCTCCAGCATCCAATGCACGTTTGAATGCCTCATCTACATTTTTTACATATATGGAAAGTGTTATTGGACTACCGCCCAAACTAATGGGACTACGAGTTCCCCATTCAGGGTTCTCTTCTCCCATCATTACCAATGAACCTTCAATTTCAATTTCAGCATGAGCAATCTTACCATCAGGCATGAGCAAGCGAAGTTTTTCCTGTGCTCCAAAAGCTTTTTTGTAAAATTCAATTGCTTCATTACAGTTTTTAATATTCAAATAGCAATTAATGCTGTTGGCTCCCGGATAAATGTGTGATTTTTCCATTTTAGTCATTTTTTAGATTCGTTATCAACTAAGATGTGCACGCAACGCGTCATCAAAGTCACAATCCCAATCTAACGCTTTTTGCTTTTAGGTTCAAGTGTTGATATCCCTTGCTACAGTAGGCATTTACTCACATATAGCTGATGTGGAGTCTGCAGGTAATGTTTATGTGCCATTATCAAAGTAACCATTGCAAACTACTGCTTTGCTGTTCCATCACTGTCAATAACATATTCCAAAAGGTCGCCTGGTTGGCAGTCCAATGCCTTACAAATGGCTTCTAAAGTGTTAAAGCGTATTGCTTTTGCTTTTCCTGTTTTTAGAATAGAAAGGTTAGATAATGTCAGTCCGACTCTTTCCGAAAGTTCGTTCAGCGAAATTTTCCGTTTCGCCATAACCACATCTAAGTTTACAATGATTGGCATAGCTTAAACAGTTAAGTCGTTTTCATTTTGCATTTCAACTCCCTTTGAAAAAATAGTTGCAATAACATAGATTACTGCAGCCATTAAAATAAAGGCTTGACTGTCTGCCCAATACTGGTTTAATGTGTCTATGGCATAATCACGATGTTGTAAATTTTTGGCTGTCTGCCGGGCCAGAAAACTTAAAAGTCCGATTGCTAGCGTATAGTAGCTAATTTTTGAAATCTGAACTGAAACAAAGCTGTTGAAAGGTTTTAGCAGATCAATTTTGGTGACCAGTATGACGACTACATAAAATAAAATTGCTTTCAGAATCGAGATGATCAAGACAAAACTATACATGCTGAAAAAAGTCCACTTACTTCGTTGATACATTTCGCTTAAATCCAGTTTTTGATACAGATTTTGGACAAATTCAGGCTTGTACAGACTGAAAAAGAAATTTACAATCAGACCTCCGGCTTCAATGCATAAGCCAACGAAGATGATCCAGGCAACAATCTTGAGACCAGTAAATATGAAGTTGTTTGTTTTTGACATAATTATAAGCATTTAGATTATGTCATAAATATAAAATAAATTTATTGTTATTC
>DDTF01000022.1:69706-96181 GCA_002345965.1 Flammeovirgaceae bacterium UBA2371 | reverse complement strand
GTGTGGGTTGCAAAAAAAGGATGGTTGCAACCATCCAAAACCTGGTCTTTTCCCCAGCGCAATGATTGGCCAGTTCACTGGATGGGCAAATTGGATCCGGCAGCTGAATTGAGTGCCAAAACTGACCTTAGCCTGGCCCGATCATGGGGTCCATATGTAATGGTGGTGAGCCTTCTCGTAATAAGCCGACTTTCACAACTTCCCTTTAAAAGTTGGCTTTCTTCCATCACCATTCAATGGAATGAGATTTTGGGTACATCGATTTCGGCATCTAGTGCACCGTTGTATCTGCCGGCCACTGTTTTATTCATTGTGTGTTTGATTACCCTATTCTTTCATCGCATGGAGGGGAGTCAGGTAAAGGCAGCGTTCACAGAAAGCAGTAGGATGATCTTTGGTGCTGGCTTTGTGCTGCTGTTTGCTGTGCCAATGGTGCGGATCTACATCAACTCTGGTATTAACCTGAAAGGCATTGAAGGAATGCCTATTGTAATGGCCGAATGGGTGGCCGTGCATGTAGGCCAGGTATATCCGTTTTTTGCACCTTCTATTGGTGCATTGGGTGCTTTTATTGCCGGAAGCAATACCGTGAGCAATTTGATGTTTAGTTTCTTCCAATTTGGTGTGGCCGAAAGATTGATGATGCCAACAGCGCTAATTGTAGCCTTGCAGGCCGTAGGTGCGGCAGCCGGCAATATGATTGCCATACATAATGTGGTTGCCGCCTCAGCCACAGTGGGCTATCTGGGTAATGAAGGCATTGTACTAAGAAAGACGATTATCCCTATGCTGTATTATCTGACGTTGGTGGGGCTGCTGGGAATGATTGCTGTTTCGCTTTGACAGGATTGTTGTTTATCCAAGATTCTAAATGCCTCCAAACTGTGACAATGCCAGGCTGGCAAAAGTAAGTGTTAGGAAAAAACCAAACATATCGGTGATGGTGGTAAGAATAGGTCCTGACGCAAGGGCTGGATCTGTTCCGAATCTGCGAAGTATAAGAGGTATTGTACCACCAATAGATACAGCTACAATGGTGTTGAGCATGAGTGCTCCACCTACAATAAAACTGAGTACCAGGCTTCCTTTCCATAGAAATGCCACCAACCCTATGAGTACACCGAGGACAAGCCCATTAAGTATACCTACAGAAAACTCCTGTAACCAAACGCGTACCACCTCAAAAGGGCGAATTACACCGAGTGACAATTCACGTAAACTAACTGCCACCGCCTGATTACCAGAGCAACCACTCATATCAGAGATAATGGGCAGAAATACAGCCAATGCGATCACTGAACTAAGTACATCCTGATGGAATGCGATAACACTGGCCGCCAGTATATTCAACAGTATGTTTACACTGAGCCATGACAGCCTTCGCCTGGATCTTAAGAGTACAGGCATGGTGCGCAACTCTTCTCCACCAACGATACCCTGTGTCTCCAGCAATTCGATATTGGCTTTTTCTGATTTGGCATCCAGAATGTCTCTGCGAAGTACAACACCCACCAACACACCCTCATCGTTAGTGACAGGGGCACCATAAAAGTCGTAGTCATTGACAAAGTTGATCAGCTCGCGCAATGTTGCTGTATCTTTCACAGAAATCACATCAGGGTGAACAATTTTATCAAGATGAGTTTCAGTGGTGGAGAGCAGCAGGTCACGCATCTGGAGTACGCCTTCCAGGCGACCTTGCCTCGTGACATAAATGTATTGCAGGTTATATCCTTCGTACTCGTGTGCATTTTCCCTGAGTTCACGCACCACATGGCCCACAGTATGATGTTCGTCAAATGATAAGAATTCAGTGATCATCATACCACCGGCAGTATCTGGGTCGTACTTAATGAGCCTTCGAGCGCTTTCTGCCTCTTCCGGTTCCATTTGCGATAAGATGGCCTCGGCTTCCTCTTCCTCCATCTCTGTAAGCAAGTCTGCCTGGTTATCACTGTCCAGTTCGTTGAAGATGGCCGCTGCCTTGTCGGCCTCCATGTCCTCCATAATATCGGCAGCGTGATATTCAGGAATGTCTTCCAGCAATTCGGCCGCATCTTCAGGGGACAACAAGGTGAGTAGTTGAAGTTGTTTTTCCTTGTCCAGGCGACTGATGGAAAGTACAATGTCTTCCGTCTTCATCGACTTGAGGTATTCATTCAACTGCTCTGCCTGATTGCCCTTCATCAGGCTGATCAGCTTCTCCCAGGGGCGCTTCACATCTTCCATATCAATTGCTTTTGCGAAAGTTATTAAATATAGAATACCCTTTGTCAGTGTAAGAAAGGATTACTTTATTGCCATGGATAATTTCACCCGCGTGTTCCAATGATAGATTCTTTATTTACTTTCTCTTTAACCGTATTTACGGGTTTTTTCGCCATTATGAATCCCATTGCCAATATTCCCATCTTCATTGGGATGATGGAAGGAAAAGACAAGAAAACGCAAAGGGAAATTGCCAAGACTGCAACCATTACAGCCTTTTTCATTGTTTTTTTCTTTGTACTTCTTGGTAAATACATTTTCGAAATCTTTGACATTACCATTCCCACTTTTAAACTGGCTGGTGGCCTACTTATTTTTTATGTGGGTTTTAAAATGCTGCAGTCGAATAAAAAGGAACAAAAGGATGTGTCTGAAAGAACAACGGATGATGGTATCGCTATTTCACCTTTGGCCATTCCTATATTGGCAGGGCCAGGTACAATTGTTACTGCTATGAACTATGCAGCCGAAGCCGACTACTTACAAATCGGAATCATCATTGCTATTTTTGCCCTGATTACCTATATGACGTTTGTAGCGTTCAACCTGAGCGACACCATTGTGAAGAAGATGGGTAACAGTTTAATCAAAGTGATTGGCAAGATCATGGGATTGATTCTTGCTATCATCGGCACGGGCATGGCTGTGGAAGGAATTAAGCTGGCGTTTGGATTAAAATCGTAGCAGTCTATTTTTCCAGCGAAAACCTAAATGTAGATCCGTTACCAATTTCTGAATCTACCTGAATGAAGCCGCCTGAGTTTTCTATCAGTTTTTTTACGGTAGCCAGCCCAATACCGCTCCCCGTTTGCCCAAACCTGTCTTTGGGATTCATGATACTGAACAATTCAAATATTTTATTTTTGAATTGAGGGGCTATGCCAGGTCCATTGTCATTCACAGAAAAAACATAATGGCTTTTTGTTTCATAAGCTTCTATTTTGACAATGATTTTGTCCTTGTCGTTGTATTTGATGGCATTGGAAATCAGGTTCAGCAACACATGGTATAGAATAGTTCTGTTGACCTGTATTGCTGTCAGTTCAGATTTTAATTCTATGGTGATATCTGCAGTTGTGTGATGGAGGTCACTGATGTCATCAATCAAAGCACTAAGAATGACGGCATTTTTGTTTTCTTTGAAGTAGGAATCACTCTTGCTGTACGCCAGTAAACCCTCGATCAGCTTTTTTAGTTTGACTGAGGAAGTTTTAATCATATCAAGCATATGATTGCCTTCTTCATCTATTTTCTTTCCATAGTCATCTAAGAAAAGATCGGCCAGCATAGAGATGTTGTTCAAGGGAGATTTGAGATCGTGGGCGGCCAATGTTGCGAACCTCTCCAGGTTTTGATTGCTTTCTTCTAAATCCTTAAGTGTTTTCTCCAGCGTCAATTTCTTTTTGCGGAGTTCAAACAGGCGCATTACCTGCTTAGACAATGCGTTGAGTGATTTAACCTGATGAGACTCCAGCTTCCGGGGCTTATCATCAATTACACACAGGGTACCTAATGGCAACCCTTTTTCAGTAACCAAAGGTACCCCGGCATAAAAGATCACATGAGGGTTTCCGGTTACAAGGGGATTGTCATGAAAGCGCTCATCTTTCCGGGCATCTTCTATTTCAAAAACATTTTCTGGTGCATTGATGGCATGAGCACAAAAGGCAAGTTCTTTGGGAGTATGATCAACATCCAGTCCATGGTGAGATTTAAACCACTGACGTTCACCATCCAATAAGCTGATTAAAGAAATAGGAGTGCCACAAATAGAAGCTGCGATGGTAGTAAGACTGTCAAAGTCCTCTTCCGGTAAGGTGTCAAGGATGGCAAAGGAATCTAACTCTTTTAGTCTTTCTTTCTCACGAACATGATCCTTTGGTCTGATCAAAACTATAGTTTAAAAAATCGCTTTAAAAAACCTTTCTTTTCTCGTTCTGCTCGTTCTGCTTCCAGTTGGTCTAAAGTAGTTCGAAGTCTCACAAATGAGGATAAATCTTTGTGTATGAAAGCCACGGCACCTAGCTTCTTCACCTTTTGCGGCAACTCCGAGTCGTCAGAAGAAGTGTAATAGATCACTGGGATGCCAGACTTTTTCTTAATGACTTTAAGATATTCCAAGCCTGTTTTTTCATTACCTCCATCAAAGTAATGATCGAGCACAATTGCGAATGGTTTGTCATGGAGATGCTCTAATATTTCTTCTGGGTTACTAAAAGTGCGCACCTTGAAGTCACCGACCATATTTTCAAAATGCCTTTGCAACACCTTTTGTTGGATAGGGTCATCTTCAACAATGAAAACCACTTTGTCCATATTCACTTTTTTGATACCATGTAAATTAAACATTTCATGGATTCAGCCCAACTATTTTACTTTATCCTAAATGAACATGTATGTTTTGGGAGATTAATGTCAAAAATAAAGATTCTAACCTGATGTCAGTTTCTCTATTTGGAGTCGGATAACTTCTGCCTCGGCTTGCTTTTGATCACTAGCGGTACGATTGGAGTGCGAAAGTTTGTAGGCATCGGCCATTAGCTTTTGATATTTTTCCTGAAGTACTTCCAACTCCGACTTTTTTTTGAACAGATTAAACATGGTGTGTTGTGTTAATTTAACTTTTAATTTTCGACATGCCACCGTCTACATGAATGATTTGGCTGGTAATCCATTTGGATTTTTCTGAAAGCAGAAAGGCAGCCATCTCGGCCAAATCTATAGGTGAGCCAATCTTTTGCAGGGGATGGTTCTTGGCATTCGCTTGTTTTTTCTCTTCACTGCTTAGCAGTTTGGCTGCCAGGGGAGTATCTGTTAGTGAGGGGGCAATGCAATTGACCCTGATGGTAGGGGCCAGTTCAGCTGCGAGCGCACGGGTTAGTCCTTCCAATGCTCCTTTGGAAGCGGCCACCTGCGAGTGAAACTGAAAGCCCACTTGCACGGCAACAGTTGAGAAAAAGACAACGGCCGGGTTTTTACTTTTCTTTAGCAATGGCAATACGGCCTGCAATACTTTTACCGCCCCCACTACATTGAGTTCATAATCAGTTATATACTCCTGGGGTTGGATGCGGGCAAAGGGTTTGAGGTTAATACTTCCAGGGCAATACACCAAGCCATCTAGTTGTGAAGGTAAAAAATCCAGTGATAATGAATCTTCCATCACATCCAGATAATGATAGGAGACGTTGGCATGAGTCGAATCTACCTTGGTATTTCTATAGGTGCCAAATACCCGATGTCCTTCAGACAGTAGTTGTTCAGTCAATTGTTTTCCGATGCCTGACGAGGCGCCTATGATCAAGAATTGCTTCATGTAAGGTTAAAACTTAAAATGTTTAACTTCCTAACAGGAGCAAGCACAAAAGGTTTATTTATTCTGAGGTGTGGTTGTTACTACCACTAGGAAGTAGATCATCACGAGTGTAGTGATGATACCCGTTACAAGAAAGGTGGTGCTGGCACCGAACCGATACCAGATGAATCCTGCCAGTGAACTGGCCAGCAGCATACATATGCTCTGGAAACCTGCATAGGTGCCAATAGCTGTTGCGGTGTCCCGGCTTTCAGTGATATTAGTGATCCATGCTTTGGAAATTCCCTCAGTAGCCGCAGAGTAGACTCCATACAATAAGAACAATAACAAAATGGGGACAACACCCTGTGCCCAACTCATTCCAAAATAGACAATAGAAAACACAGCAAGACCAAATACATACATGCGCTTGAGTCCTATCTTATCGGCAAGTATACCCAGCGGAAAAGCAAACAAAGCATAAATCAGGTTATAAAAAATGTATACACCTATAACCATCGTATCGCTTAACCCAGCTTCTTTGGCTTTGAGCAACAGAAACACATCAGAACTGTTAAACAATGCAAAAGCCAATAGGCCGATCACAACTTTGCGATAAGCAGAAGGTGCTATTTTCCAATATTGTAGAAATGAGAAAAAGGAGGTTGTAGGAGTTTTCTTGCTAACACTTTTGGTTTTTAAGAGCAATGATACAAGCACTGCCAGCATACCCGGGATAAATGCTGCAAAGAAAAGGGTCCTGTAGTCCTCCGGATAAAAATATAAATAAAGGAGAGCCAAAAGCGGTCCAAGTACTGCTCCTAGAGTATCCATGGAGCGATGAAGTCCAAATATTTTTCCTTTGGTAGCGGGTGTCGCTTCATCGGAAAGAATGGCATCTCTGGCGCCCGTGCGAATGCCTTTACCCAGCCGATCGAGTGTGCGGGCAAAAAACAGCCAGAGTGGATATACGAACACAGCCATCATCGGTTTGGAAATGGCACTAAGCGCATAACCCAGTTGTACAAAAGGGGTCCGCTTACCGGAGAGATCGGAGCGTTGCCCAAAATAACCTTTGCTCAAACCCGTTGCCGCCTCTGCTACGCCTTCCAGTATGCCGATTAGAAAAACGGAAAAACCTATCGTCTTTAAATACAAGGGCATCACAGGGTAGAGCATTTCGCTGGCAGTGTCGGTAAACAAGCTGACCCAGGATAAAACCCAAACGGTACGAGTGATGTGTTTCAATTGTAGCTAAAGATGTAATAAAGTTAAGGTAAAACCATTCACCTGGGGCTACAAGGGAATAATTAGATATAATGATTAAAGTCATCTTTAGAGATGCAGCTGGTCATTAATATTATGACCGTAACTTATCAGATTGGCATCAAAATTCTGCCAATGAAACCCGTTGTTTCCAAAACCATATTATCCTTATCTGCTCTCTTAGCTGCCCTGTTTGGAGGAGTCACGCTCTTTATGAGTGCTTCTGTTATTTTTGATCTCTTTGGTATTCGTGCCATGGAAGGTAATTTTGTGTGGCATGTGGTGATTGTCAATTTCATCTGTGGTATTATTTACATCAGTTCATCTTTTGGATTTTTTGAGCAAAAGCGTTGGACCACTACACTATTGGCTATTGCCACTGTTTTATTGTTGCTTGCGCTTAGCGGTTTGGTAGTACACATTGCCTACCAACTTCCGTACGAAGAGAAAACGGTCAAGGCCATTGTGTTCAGAATTTTTATGACCGTGCTGCTTACCGGTATTTCCTGGCGCCTGATTTCTCACAACCGGCAAAGCATTGTCTAAAATTACTGAGGCTCTACCAGCAACTTTTCGCAAACTGTGCGGGTGAAGGTTTCGGCAGGATGACCTTTATAGGCTACTACCATGCTTCCATCAAATGGTTCCACAGACTTAATCTTCAGATGAGTGCCCAGACTCAGTTCCCTGCTGTTCAGAAACTTCAGGAATTCCGCTGACGAGTGTGACAGCGCTGCCAGTTTAAGTGACGTACCGGGTTTGTAATTACTCAAAGGCTCAAATTGTTCTTGTGCAATCTTACCGTCCTTGTCAGGAATGGGCGAGCCGTGTGGATCAATAGGAGGTCGGCCCATCAGTTCGTCCATACGTTCAAAGAAGGCTGGTGAATCGATGTGTTCTACCTGTTCGGCTATTTCATGTACTTGCTCCCAGCCAAAGCCCATTTTTTCGACCAGGTACATTTCGGTTAATCGATGTTTGCGGATGATAAGGGCGGCAGCCTTTTCACCTTTGGCAGTCAGCGTTATGGGTTTGTATTTCTCGTATTTCACCAGTCCTTGTTTCTTGAGGTTTTTAACCATGCTGTTTACGGTGGGATTACTCACCTTCAAGGATGCACTGAGTTCGGAAATGGTCACTTCTCCTTTCTGATTTGCCAGCGCGTACAACGTCTTTAAATAGTTTTCTTCTGTCTGTGAAGCCATTTTATTCCTTTTCAGGGTCTAAAATAGAAAATTGTTCCAAAAGGATTTGTTAGAAGACTCTAACTTATTAATTTTGTGCTACTGAAGTTAGATTTTGATACCCCTAAATACCAAATGGTGCGATACATCCTTACCTGCGGGATCCTGTTAATAAGTGTTGTTGCACTGGCGCAATACGGTCGCATAAAGGGAACCGTATACAATCCGCAAGGAGAAGGGTTGCCGTACGCCACCATTCAGGTGGTAGGCACCAACAATGGCACCTCCGCGGATGCCAACGGGCAATTTATTATAGAACATGTACCAGCAGGAGAAAGAACCCTTGAGGTTAGATCCATTGGCTTTCTTACCTACAACCAGAAGGTTAAAGTAACAGCAGGGGAAACCCTGGTATTAAAACTTAACCTTCAGGAAGATAATTTTCATTTGAATGAAGTAGTGGTAACGGGTACGCGTACCGAAAAACGAAAGACGGATTCGCCTGTGATTGTGAACCTTGTGAACAGCGAAGAGTTGGATCAAGTGGTGGCCGCCAGTCTCTCAGAAGGCTTGCGCTTTCAGCCAGGCTTACGTGTGGAAACCGATTGCCAGACCTGCAATTATACCCAGTTGCGTATAAACGGCCTACAAGGAGGATATTCCCAAATACTCATCAACGGACGGCCCATCTTTAGTCCACTTACAGGACTTTATGGCATGGAGCAGATTCCTGTGAACATGATCGAAAAAATTGAAGTGGTGCGCGGTGGTGTTTCGGCACTGTATGGCTCAAGTGCCATCGGAGGTACTGTCAACGTGATCACCAAAATTCCTGAAGAGAATGGTTACAATTTTTCACATACCTATCAAAGTGTGAACGGCAGGGCAAACGACAACATCGTAGCCGGCAACGCCACAGTTGTTAATCCGCAACAAAATGCAGGAGCATCTGTATTTATCAACCATCGGAACAGAAGTGCCTATGATGCCAATGGCGACAACTTTTCCGAGTTGCCACTGTTAAAAAACAATTCTTTCGGCACCAACTTCTTTTGGCTACCGACCGATAATCAAAAGTTGGAGGTGAGCCTAAGCAACATTAACGAATACCGTTATGGGGGAGAAATGGTAGACCTACCCGCTTACCTTACCCTTCAATCGGAAGAGCGCACCCACCATGTGTGGATGGGCAGCATCGACTACCAGACGTTTTTTAACGAAAAGAAAAACTCGCTGATCCTTTATTATGGTGGGCAGCGTACTACTCGCGATCATTACACCGGCATACAGCCTGATGGTGGCACGGAGTTGGAACAGTTCCTCATCGATCCGCCTTACGGCACCTCCAACGTGGTTACCCACCAGGGCGGTGTGCAATTGAACAACCGACTGGATCAGTTTCTGGGGGGCAGTGCAGTGCTTACTGTAGGCTCTGAATTTGTTTATGACGATGTACTGGACCGCATCGACTCTTATAACTATATGATCGACCAGTCTACTTCAGATTTGGGCGTATTTGTTCAAAACGATTGGGACATTACACCGCAACTGAATTTTTTATCAGGCTTCCGCCTGGATAAACACAACCTGGTCGACCATGCTATCTTTAGTCCACGGCTTTCACTTTTGTATAAGCTGAAGGGCACCACACAATTCAGGGTGGGGTGGGGTACTGGCTTTCGTGCGCCACAAGCATTTGATACCGACATGCATATTGCTTTTGCGGGCGGAGGGGTGTCACGCATTTCGCTTGCCGATGACTTGATGGAAGAACGCTCCAATAGTTTTACTGCATCAATTAACTATGACAAGGCCACAGAACATTTCATCGCAGGTTTTACCTTAGAGGGATTTTATACTTACCTCAATAATGCTTTTTTTCAGTTTCCGCTGGGAGAAGATGCTTTTGGTCAGCGGTTTGAAAAACGCAATGGCAAGGGTGCTACCGTAAAGGGAGTGACACTGGAAGCCAGAGCCAATTTTGACTATGTTTTTCAAATCGATGCGGGATTCACGGTGCAGTCCAGCTTGTTTGACGAGCCCGTAGAAAACATCAATGGCCTGGAGGCCAAGCGGGAATTTTTGAGAACACCCAACCACTACGGCTATGGTACGCTTACTTACACACCTACCAAAAAATGGAATTTCAGTACCAATATAGTGTACACCGGGAACATGCAGCTGGCCCACTTCGGAGGTGAGGGCACAGGCCAGTTCACAGACGAATACATAACCTCGCCCACGTTTACGGAAGTAGGATTGCGGGTCGGACATACTTTCAGTCTGGCCAAAAGCAAAGCCGGCCTGGAGGTATTTGGTGGGGTTAAAAACCTTTTCAATGCCTATCAGCGGGATTTTGATGTTGGTAAAAACAGGGACAGTAATTTTGTTTATGGCCCCGGCTTGCCCCGTACTTTTTTGGTGGGCCTGAGACTAAAGTCCTTATAACGAAAGATGAGTTTGAGGAAAACCATAGCGCTGGCTGCTATACTTTTTTTTACAACCGAAACAAAGGCCCAGGAGCAGGTGAACTGGATCAACTTCGAACAGCTGGAAGAAGCACTGCAAAAGCAACCAAAAAAGGTATTCGTGGATTTTTATGCAGACTGGTGCAAGTACTGCCGCAGGATGGACCGCCTGGCTTTTCGCGACAGTAGGGTAGTAGAGCTACTCAATGATGACTACTATGCCGTGCGTATGGACATTGAATCCACTGACACTGTTATGTTTGGCGGAAAGAAATATGTCAATGAACGCGCCAGGAAAGTGAATTCAGTGCACCAGATAGCCTTGTTGATGGCAAGCCGCAAAGGAAAACCCTTTTCATTACCTGCCATGGTCATTCTAGACGAGCATTTTGAAGCCCAAGCAAGGTATTTTCAATACCTCACTGCCGAGCAGTTATTGGGCGTGCTCACAGACAGGGATTAAAAGCTATCATTTTGAGGAAGCGTCTGGAAACTATAAATAAGTTGGATAGTATTCAAAGTATCTGACTGAGTTGCCCGCTGTCTCGGTAAAACCCACCACTATATCCCTGAATATTAAATTTTATAAAGAAAAAAGACCTGGTACCTATATATTTACCAGGGTGTAATCTATAACATACATGGTATCATTGACTGGAATACTTAAAATCAACAATAAAAAACTCCTTCTGGTATTCTTTTGCCTATGGTTCTACTTTGAAACCTATGGTCAGGAATCTGCTGACTGGATAAAGTTGGATAATGAAGAATTTGGATTCATCATTGAATTTCCCGGACAACCTACCAGCAATCCTCAAGTGGTCAATACTGTGCTGGGTAAAATCAAAATGAATGTATTTCAGCTTGATTTATCAACTGACAGCATTAATGACAACCTTATATACATGGTCAATTACTCAGAATACCCCGACTCAATAATCAATGAGTCCATAGATACAGATGACTTTTTTAAGAGCTCAATAAACGGTATGGTAACCAATATTCATGGTAGACTTCTTGAAGAAACCGTAATAGATATTGATGGGTATGCAGCAAGAGCAGTGAGGATTAATATAAATGAGGGCGCTGCGGTAGTAACTTCGAGACTGGTACTAGTAAGAAATAAATACTTCATACTCATGACCATTACTGAAACAAGAAAGGACTTGAATAAAAGTATGGATAGATTTTTCGAATCTTTCCAGCTGAAACAATAAATGGAGGAGGTACTTTATTAAAAGCAAATAGCGCATATGATTACCAGCATTGAAAATTTCTTTAAGGAACCGGGCAAGTGGAAGAAAGAGTATGCCCAGTTAAGAACAATCATTTTAGCGTGTGGGTTGAATGAAGAATTGAAGTGGGGTAAGCCTTGTTATACCTTTAATGGTAGTAATATTGTACTGATCCACGGGTTTAAAGAATACTGCGCCCTTTTGTTTCACAAAGGAGCATTGATGAAAGACGAGCATAATATCCTCATTCAACAAACAGACAATGTACAGGCTGCCCGTCAGATTCGGTTTACCAGTTTACCTGAAATTGTAAAGATGAAGGCTATAGTGAAAGACTATGTGAAGGCAGCCATAGAAATAGAGAAAGCCGGATTGAAAGTAAAACTTAAAAAGACTTCTGCTTATGCCGTACCAGAGGAATTCAAGAAGGTTTTAAAAGAATACCCTGAGTTGAAAGCTGCCTTCGAGACCTTGACACCAGGCAGACAAAGAGGATATCTGCTTCACTTTTCTCAAGCCAAACAATCGAAGACACGTATGGCCAGGGTGGAAAAATGTATTCCAGATATTTTAGAGGGTAAAGGTTACAACGAAAGGTAAGTGCTAATGATTTTAACACATTTAAAATCAATTAACGGTTAATACACCAATTCTCCTATGGCAAAGAAGGGTACAAAGGATTTGTCGACAAAACAACAACAGGAACTACTTGTTGTATTGAAAGACCGATTTGAAAAGAACAAAGTTCGTCATAAGGGCATCGAATGGCTAAAGATAAATACCAGACTTGAAGGTCAAAAAGATAAATTGTGGTCGCTCCATGAAATGGAAATAACAGGAGGTGAGCCCGATGTGGTAGGGCATGACAAAAAAACAGGTGAATATATTTTTTACGATTGTGCGGAAGAGAGTCCGATAGGCCGTAGAAGTCTTTGCTACGACAGGGAAGCATGGATAGCAAGGAAAGCCAATAAACCAAAGAACAACGCGATGGATGTGGCTATTGCCATGGGGATAGAGATTTTAACAGAACAACAATATCGGAATTTGCAAAGGCTAGGAAATTTTGACATGAAAACATCAAGTTGGTTAAAAACTCCTGATGCCATCAGGAAATTGGGCGGTGCCCTATTTGGTGATTTTCGTTTTAATCAAGTGTTTGTTTATCATAACGGTGCGGAGTCGTATTATGCAGCTAGGGGATTTCGAGGTATATTGAAAGTATAATCAAATATAAAAGATGCCTATGGCGGGAGAAATCAATCGTGTTCAACTACTCAAAACAATGAGACCAACATTGAATCAAGGGGAATACGTGTTTGTGTCTGTAATGGATAGCACTGGAATTGATCGCTCAATTACGATTTGCGAGTTCAAAGAGAAGGAAGGTATTACGATTGTACTTGAAAAAAGTAAAGCAGAGGAGCTGCAACTCAAATACGATTATGTAGCATCCTGGATTACCTTAACGGTTCACAGCGCATTGGAAGCGGTAGGTTTTACGGCAGCCTTTTCAGCAGAATTGACAAAGCACCATATAAGTTGTAACGTGATAGCTGGCTATTATCATGACCATATTTTTGTAGATAAAAAGGACGCACAAAAAGCCATGAAGACCCTAACTGACTTGGCCGAAAGCCATCAATAAACACGGATTCTAGATCATTCCAATTTTTAGCCTTATGCGCTTGCAGAAGTTAAATTGAATTTCTACTTTTATATTAAAAGTACTTTTAAATGTATTATTTAAGCCATTTTTACCCTCCAACATACGATGACACTAGCCAATAAAAGACTTATCGCCATAGTGCTCTCAGTAGTGCTACTATTGTTTGTTCCCTTGATCGCTATGCAGTTTACTGATGAAGTCAACTGGAAATTGGGAGATTTTATAATTGCTGCGGCTCTGCTATTTGGTGCAGGCTTGGTATGTGAATGGGTATTAAGGAAAGTGCCCAAAAGTACCTACCGGATCGCCATCATTGCCGTTGTCTTGGCCATACTCCTTCTCATTTGGGTTGAATTAGCGGTTGGCCTTTTCGGTACCCCTTTTAGTGGAACGTAGGCGGTGAAAACGACAAATGATTCAAGTAATGTGTATGGGTATGCAAGGAAAGTCTTAAAATTAAAGGCTGCATCTATAGCACTTTTTCACAGGAATTATGCGTAATATCATCCTCAAATTTTACCCCTATGAAAAATGCTATTGCCTTGCTGCTTGTCGGACTTATGCTCACCTCATGCAGCTTCAGTGCTGGTACCCATAAGGATTTGGGTACCGGATTGTCCTATAATTATAATGGCTTTTCTGTAGATGAGGTTTTGTTGGCTGATGCTGACAACAATGTGATGAGCAACAATGAAGTTGAGCTCAATTCCGAGATCTCCATTGTAGTGCAGGGTCTTTCCAACTATGAGTTAAAGGATGATAAAGCCTATCCCGGATTGATGATGCAGGTACTCGATAAGCAGGGAGTAGCAATCATCGATGAGGCAGATTTGTTTGCCGGAAGTAATGGTTATTCTACCAGTGATGCTTCCATTGTGCGCGGTACAGTTACAGTGGGTGACCCGATGGTGTCAGGACAAACCTATCTTATGAAAATTCGCGTATGGGATAAAAACAAACCAGAGAATGAATTGACTGCGGAAGTAGATTTTGTGGTGAAATAGTAAACATACTTCCAGTATTGAATAAATGCTTGTCATCCTGCACAAGTAATTATCCGCTTTGCTATAATTGCAATTGGTTGTAAGTGTAAATAAGCGATTTGCCTTCCTGACCGTTTCTACTAACATCCATGGTATGACACTATTTATATTAAGCACAATTACTGTGCTGGTTGTTTCATTTATTTGTTCAATGTCGGAGGCTACGTTGCTCAGTGTAAATAACGTGAAGCTGGAAACGGACAGAAGCAAGGGCCAGGCCTATGCAATTATTTTAAGTAAACTCAAATCAAATATCAATCGTCCAATTGCGGCAATATTAATTTTGAATACCATTGCCAACACAGGTGGAGCCACTTTTGCTGGAAGCGCCTTTTCTGAACTTTATGGTAACGAATGGATGTGGCTTTACTCATCACTGTTTACCATTGTGGTTTTATTTGGCACAGAAATTTTACCTAAAGTAGTAGGTGTTACCTATGCCGATAGCCTGGCAAAAATACTGGCCAGACCGTTGACTATTGTACTTAAGTTTCTCTATCCCATCCTTGTTGTAACTGAATTTTTTTCCAATAAGATAACGGGTAATAAAAAGAAAAAGACCAGCTATTCTTTGGATGACATCCAGACCATTGCACAGGTAGCGCAATTAGAAAATGTTATCGACACGCATCAGGAGAAAATTATTGTAAAAACTTCAAGTTTAAAGAAACGTACAGTGGAAGAAATTATGCTGCCTATTTCCAAAGTGGTTTTTCTTCCAGAATCAATTCAATATGACGCCTACTTCAGTATCGCAGAAAAACACTTACACACAAGATATCCGGTGAGCAAATCTGATTCTCCACAAGACTTGGTAGGTTATCTCAATCTCAAGGAGATTGCTTTGCAAAAAGAAGAATTGTTGGCTACCGGGTTGGGTAAGTTTGTGAGGCCGTTACTTTTTGTACAAAATGATATGACACTCACGGCTTTGTTAAAAGACTTCAGTGCACGGCACAATCACCTCGCCATAGTTAGAAATAGCAAAGGTGAGAACATAGGGATGATAACACTTGAAGATGTAGTAGAAGAGGTAGTAGGAGAGATCAAAGATGAGTTTGATACGGAATAATCATAAAGATAGTTAGACTACATTACCAGTTTTCATCAATTTCTGCTTTGCCACCAAATCGAATCACTTTATCACCATAGAGAGGATCGTAATAGTGTCCACCTTCTTGATAATCCTGATTCCAAACTTTAGTTCCGTCTGGTTGGAGTTGATATAAGAAAGGAGACAAGTGGAGCCTTTCCAGGTGCCATCTTCCATCCGCACCTGAAGGAATATCCTCTCCATCACCATATAACATCAAACCACCAGGAGCATATACTTCATGGCCGGGGTTAGTGTTTTTGTATTCATGACTTACATTCATCACTTTGTGGCCAATCTCATGCGCCACCGTTAATCGATAGCGATCCGGTCTTGATAAATTCGTTATTGTAATAATTCCTCTGAGGTTTTCTGGCAGGCTATTCACATAAGAATAAGTCGGGAAAGACAATCCACCTGTTCTAACGGTTTTCATGGTCCAGTTGCGTCCCTCCGAAACTTCGAGGAAGGGATAAAAAACATCCTGAAGTGCAATCAGGTAAACAGTTCTTGAATTGTGTTTATCGGGCTCCACTATACTGGTGAACGCTTCCCTGGCATGTTCGGTGAGCAAAGCCGGATGCCTGCGCATGTGCACATACATGTTGGTATATTCTGTTTCTGGTATACCGGGAACTTCATTGGCTTGAATGGAAAAGTATTTAGGATCAAGTTCGCCTGTCTTCACCCACAGCAGATGAAGCTGAACGCCAGTTGGCTTGTAAATTTCTTTGGCAGCACGAATACTTTCCATCATTCTCGCCAGGGTAACCTTTTTAAAAGCGGAATCAAAATTGGATGGAAAGTATACGCCCACATCCAGGGTAGGTTTGCCAACTACAATATCCTGATTAAAGGCAGCTACATCGATGGTGTCTACAGTATGCCATGCCACAGGGGGTATTGGATTTTCAGATGCAGGGGTTTTTGCATCTTTGAAATTGCAGCCGTACACAGAGACGATCACAACCAGGTAAACAAAAAGTTTCATGAGGTTATCCATTGTTAACAAAGATCGAACATAATTCATAATATAAATACATTCTCGCATGAGTGGTTTTTTAAAGTCTGTTTATTTTTTGGATTTTAACAGAGACTTGGATACGCTCAATCTAAGATAATACGGGTGTCGCCAAGCTGGTATGGTGAGTGGTGTTTTAACAAGGAATAGATCCTTTGACTAAAAAGTTGTAGTATCCCAACCTTGAAGGTAATTTACTCGTTCAAAAAGGAATTAAGCATATATGAAGGAGATGGTGACACCTATTATTCAGGCAAAGGAATTATTGGATATTTATCCAAAGGAGGATTTGGTAATTGTAGATGCCACTAGTGGGCCCAATGCAAGATTAAACTACGAAGCGAAACATCTGGAAAGTGCGGTATGGGTAGATTTGAACACACAGCTTGCAAATATCCTACCTGACTTATCGATTGGCGGAAGGCATCCTTTGCCAACACCAGATCATTTTTCAAAAACTTTGTCGGATCTGGGTGTATCACCTCAAAGTCATGTGGTGGTATATGACGATAAAAGTGGTGCCAATGCAGCGGCTCGCTTTTGGTGGATGTTAAAGGCGGCTGGTCACGATAAAGTGCAGGTGCTCAATGGGGGAGTACAGGCGGCAGAAAAAATAAACTTCCCGATGAGTTCGAAGGTCGAATTGATTTCAAAATCTAAACCCTATCCCATAGGCAAATGGCTCATGCCCACTGCATTCATGGAAGAAGTTGAAAAAATGGCAAATGATAATGACCACATGGTTATAGACGTACGCGAACCGGGGCGTTACAATGGCGAATTTGAACCGATCGATTTAATTGCCGGACATATTCCAGGGGCGATCAACGTACCATTTGCAGATAACCTGGATCATGATGGATTATTTTTGTCACCAGAAAAGCTAAAGGAGAAGTACGGCAAGCTATTTGAAAATGTGAATGCTGAAAAGGTGGCTGTGCATTGCGGTTCGGGGGTGACAGCTTGCCACACACTTCTGTCTATTGCATATGCAGGATTGGAGATTCCAAAACTATACGTTGGTTCATGGAGTGAATGGAGCAGGAACGGTAAACCGATTGCAACAAAGTAACAAAAGGTAATTTTAATCAATTAAATAACATGTCATGAAAAATCATAAAGTATCCAGACGTGCACTTATTAAAAGTTCGGTATTTGGTCTCATGACGGTTTCTATACCCAGCATAGTATATGCCCGTGGCGCTACACAAATGAAAGACCCCATGCTGTTTCATCGATACCCATCTATAGATGATGAGCTGGTGGCTGAGGTGGTTGGTGCTTCACACTTTGATTTGGAAAAAGTAAAAGAAATGGTCAGCAAACGTCCTGAGTTGGCACGCGCCACCTGGGACTGGGCCTTTGGAGATTGGGAAACTGCTATCGGAGCTGCATCACATACCGGGAGAAGAGACATTGCGGACTTTCTCATTAGCAAAGGTGCACGACCGGACATTTTTACTTTTGCCATGTATGGCAATTATGAAGCTGTGAAATACATGATAGAAGAAATGCCTGGTATACAAAGTTTGCCTGGTCCTCATGGAATAAGTTTATTACAGCATGTGAAAGCAGGCTTGCGATCAAAAGAATTAACTGAAAAGCAAAAGTCAAATAGCAACAAACTTATTTCTTATCTTGAAAAACTGGGAGGGGCGGATATCCAGGAACCTCACATTGAAATGTCGGATGCGGAAAAAGAAAAGTACCTTGGAGATTATAAATATGGTGAGGGGGAAACAGATGGCTTTAGTGTAAAACTGAATATGAGGAAAATGATTTCTTTGGGCAAACTGGGCAAGTTTGGAGGTGCGCTGTTTCAGAAATCTCCTAACGTATTCAGTTACAATGGCGTGTCTTCAGTAGAAATATCCTTTGAGGTGGTTGAGGATAAAGTGTTGTCTTTAACAGTAACTGAGCCTAACTTACAGTTAAAGGCAATTAAGGTTATTTAATTAAAGAAATTCAGTTGAATGACTCTAAATTAAAACCGATGGATAGCAAAAAAGTAATTGTAGAGGCGGGTATGTTAATCAGAAAACCTGCAGCCATAGTATTCGAAGCTTTCATCAATCCCGAAATCACTACCAAATTCTGGTTTACCAAGTCAAGTGGAAAGCTGGAAGAAGGGAAATCGGTCACCTGGATGTGGGAAATGTATGGCGCATCCGCTCAGGTATTCACAAAGAAGATTATACCCAACCAACTGATTTCCATTCAATGGGGATATCCTGCTACAACCGTGGATTTTGAATTCACTGCGTTGACGGATAATACAACGTATCTGCTGATAAAGAATCATGGATTTGATCTTCAGGGAGAGAATTTAATTCAGGCTGTTAAAGACAATACAGGTGGATTTACTACTTTAGTAGACAGTGCAAAAGCCTACCTTGAGCACAACCTTCAACTCAACCTGGTAGGCGATAAATATCCTTCTAAAAAATCATAATTAATAAGTGATGTCATTAGGAAATTTAATTGCAAAACATTTATCGGGTAAAAAGGTATTGCTGTTTTTTGTGCTTACCAATCTGGTATATGCCTTCATGTTGCTGGTCACTATCCCAAAAGTAATGACATACTCCGAGGGTCTGCCATTGTTGGACATGATGCCAACAGGTTATCGTCCGGAATATGTTGTTCAACTTTTTGAAACCCTGGGCGAGGAAGGCCGCAGTGCATACCTTTACAACCAGCTTCCTGCGGATATGATTTATCCGTTACTATTTGCAATAAGTTATTGCCTGCTGCTGGCTTATTTCCTGGAGAAGTTATCTAAGCTGGATACGCAATGGATATACCTTTGCTGGCTGCCCCTTGTTGCTGGTGCTGCTGACTACGCAGAAAATTTCGGAATCATTTCGATGTTGAATAGCTTCCCTGATGTGTCGTCAGGTAGGGCAGCACTCACCAATTATTTCACGGTGATTAAAAGTGTGAGTACCACGGGCTATTTTGTTGCTTTGACGCTCGTCTTGCTAGTGCTTGGGTTTAGGGGAAAGCGAAATTCGTAATTCATTTAATGGTATATTGATATATGAATGTCTATTTGTTAGTCAAGCTGGTTCATGTCATAGCGGTAGTTGTTTTCATGGGGAACATATTTACCGGTTTGTTTTGGATGCACATTGCCAACAAGACACGCAACCTTTCCATTATTCACCATACCATGGGTGGCATCATTTTATCGGATCGATACTTTACTGTGCCCGGAGTATTAGTGATTGTAGCGGGTGGAATTTGGGCAGCCATTGAAGGTGAGTTACCATTATTAAGGACAGGTTGGATTTTCTGGTCCCTGCTGTTGTTCTCCATTTCAGGTATAGTGTTTGGATGGAAATTGGCTCCTTTGCAAAAGCGCATTGTAACCCTATCCAATTCAACTGCGCTTAGCGATGCAGAATGGGCGAAATATGATCAACTACTTAAGTCCTGGCATGTGTGGGGTTTTATCGCTGTAGCAGCACCATTCATGGCCATGGTGATGATGGTGCTGAAATGGCCCACTACAAGTATTTTTTAATAGATGGTCAGGCGTTTCTATTGATTTATTTTTCTGATTCGTGCCCGAATTGAGGGAGATTGATCAGAGGCCAGATCAGCGATCAACGATTGGTAGTTGTTTTTCTTGAAAGGAAAGGTAAGAGCCAGATCATGCAAAGCTTGAATAGCGTTCACCCTTACAATTTTGCTTTGTTGGCTATCCAATGCCCATTTTGTTAATTGTTTGAATACTTTACTCAACTCCTGATTGCTCCATTGAATTCTCGCACATAGTGTGGCCAGATGCCACTGAAGTTCTTTGTCTTTTGAGGTGTGTAGCAATTCAAGGATTGCTGAGTGATACTTCGAAAGGTAAGAGGGATTATGGATTGTTATTTTTTCAATGGCGTCAGCAGCGCGTCCTTTGATAAGTCGTTCTTCACTTAACATCAGTTTAAAAAGTTGGTCGAAGTCGGATTGATTTTTCACCAGCTTCACTACTTGATTGCTTCCGGCTATGGAGCGCAAATCACCACCACTTAATAGTTGTTTTATTGATTTCACGACATACTTATAACCAACCCTTTTTCTTAAACCATAGATAAATGAGGAACGTAACAAACACCATAAAGGTGATCACATACAGGTACCCGTATGACCAGCGCAATTCAGGCATTACATCGAAATTCATTCCATAGATACCCACGATGAATGTTAACGGCATAAAGAAGACGGAAAATACGGTAAGTACCCTAACTACTTCATTGGTACGCTGTGAAGAAAGTGAGATGTAGATATTCAATAAGTTGGCCACATTGTCCACTACATGTTTGGTATTGGTCTGTAGCCGCAGTATCTCGTCCTTGAGTTGGTTGAAGTGAGTAGAGGCTATTTTTCCCTTCAGGTTTTCAAGAATGGATCGTGTGAGATCAAAGATGAAGTCCATCACCGAGGCCTTGCGTTTGATATAATAGAGATTCTTAAGCAATGAAGGTGTTTTCTCCTGCAGAAATATTTTGGGCTCAAAAAAGTCTAATTCTTTGGCCAATTCAGCAATGGGAGTATTGTAACTGGTAATAGCAGCGTGAATTATTCGGAACAAAAGTTGAAATGGCGTTGCACACTTGCCCGTATCGACATACCTGTTTTTAATCTCTTCCAAAAATGGATATTCGCGCCTATGTATGGTAATGAGAAAATTGGCACCGAAGAACACAGCAATTTTGTCGGTCACCTCCTGAATGGTATCGGCTTCTTTTTTTGCTGCGCTACTGTATACCCTCAATATGATAAATTGCGTATCAGCCACCATTTCAAATTTGGGTAAGTGCTCCGGTTGTAGAGAGTCTTCTACAAGTGCCTTGTGCAAGTCGTATTTAGCGGATACCTCTGTGAGCTCTTCTTTGACGGGGTTGGTAATGTCTATCCACTCATAGCCATTTTCCTTTTTCTCTTTAAGGATAGTGATCATACCAGGTTACAACTTTATGAAATATAGTATTTTTTCTCTTGCAAATGGTAGGTCTAAAGAAGTTCTATTGTTACCAGGTAAGCACAATGGTCGGATGCAATAATATCTTGAATTACTTCCGTCTTCAATACCCTCCATTTATGCTGGGGAAAATACATTACATAGTCGATCTTTTTGATAGGCTTATCAGATGGATAGGTAAATTGTACATTGTTCTTATCATAAGCAGGTGTCCACATTTTTTCTAAGATGACTATGGGGTTACTGCCTGGTTCAGCATTTAAATCACCTGCCAATAGAGTTGGGTATTGATTTCTGGAAAAGACCTCGTTGATTCTTTTTGTCTGGGCTACCCTGTCTGTTTCATCTTCGAGGTGATCGAGGTGGGTGCCTATAAAAGCAATTGTATCTCCGGAAGGTAATACAGTGATGACTTCCAGTGCGGCACGAGGTTCATTGCCAGTTGAATATGGAAGCGGAACATTGCGTGTCTGCAAGAAGGTGTATTTAGACAAAACTCCTTCCCCATACTCACCGCCATCATAGGGCATGGCCCTGCCAAAAAGGGGAGCCATTTTAGTACGCCATCCCAGCTCTGTAGCCAGATCGTAATTTTTGGCTCTTCGGGTTTTGTAGTCTACTTCCTGTAAGGCAACAAAATCCGGATCTGCCTCTATGATTACGTTGGCTATGGCATCAAGGTCGAAATCGCCACGCGTAGTGGCGCCATGCAGGATGTTGAATGATAATACTTTGATGGTGCGGCCACTCTGTAAGGGTTGCGCAAAGTTGGCGAGGCTAGAAAAACAGAGCACGGTGACAAATAGTCTAATCATAAACTTTATTGAAATGGCGGTCCACTTGTCAATTATCATAAGCAACAAAAGAAAGAAATCCCTACATTGGAAAAATAATCCAAAAGATATGAAAAAGACGTTTACCTTTTTGTTCTTATTTCTTAGTGTCGTTGGTTTTGCCCAGGAGGTAGACCTCGAGGCCATCCATCGCATTAAGCAGGAGGGACTCAACAATTCCAAAGTAGAAGAAATTGCATTTAGACTTACCGATGCCTCTGGCCCTCGATTGACCAATTCACCCGGCTATAAGCGTGCAGCTGATTGGGCGGTTCAGCAACTGACAGGATGGGGGCTGAAGAATGCAACACTTGAAAAGTGGGGTGACTTCGGAAAAGGATGGCAGATAGAAAAAAGCTATGCTGCAATGACAGCTCCATACTATTTTCAGATCAGCGCCACACCAAAGGCCTGGACAGGCGGAACGAACGGACCGATTGCTGGTGAAGTCACGCTGTTGGCCATTGAAAAAGAAGAAGACTTTAAAAAATTTGAAGGTAAGATTGCCGGCAAAATTGTATTGGTAAAATCAGGAGCTAACACCAACCCAACTTTTGAAGCGGATGCTTCCCGTATTACCGATGAGGAATTGGAGAAGATGGCCAAGCAGCCCATTGGAGCTTCGAGCAGGTACACACCTGAGATGATCGCACAATATATGGCCAGAAGGGCTTTTAGTCGAAAAGTGGATCAGTTCTTAATTAATGAAAAGGCGCAGTTGGTAATTCGTGGAAGAAACGGAAAACACGGAACCTATTTTACAAGTAACGGAGCCTCCTATAGTGCAGATGCTCCTCCAGCCATCGCTGAATTGGAAACCGTACCGGAACATGCAGATTTAATGGCAAGGTTAATTGAAAACGGAGTGCCTGTAAAAGTAGAGGCAGATATAAAGACTTCTTTCTATAATGAAACGGGTTCTTACAATGTAATTGGAGAAATCCCCGGCACCGACAAGGACCTGAAGGCGGAATTGGTAATGCTGGGTGGTCATCTTGATTCATGGCATGCAGGCACAGGTGCCACTGATAATGCAGCAGGTTGTATTGTTATGATGGAAGCAGTTCGTATTCTTCAAGCAACTGGGTTAAAGCCGAAAAGAACCATCCGTATTGCTTTGTGGTCAGGAGAGGAACAAGGACTGCATGGTTCACGTGGTTATGTAAAAAATCATTTTGCAGATCCTGCAGATATGAAACTAAAAGCAGAACACAGCAAAGTTTCTGGTTACTACAACATTGATAATGGTACTGGCAGGATAAGAGGAATTTATCTGCAGGGCAATGATGCTGTGCGACCCATCTTTGAAAAGTGGTTTACCCCATTTGCAGATATGATCGACAACACTACTGTTACCATTCAGGATACCGGAGGAACGGATCACCTTGCTTTTGATGCGGTGGGCATTCCTGGTTTTCAATTCATTCAGGATCCGGTGGAGTACAACACCCGTACGCATCACACCAACGCAGATACCTATGAAAGATTGATGATGGACGACTTAAAACAGATGGCGGTGATCGTGGCTACCTTTGTGTACAACACCGCTCAACGTGCAGACAAATTACCTCGCAAACCATTACCGGCAGCAAAAGGACCCAGTCAATTTTGATATTTAATGAAAGAGGGAATAGTAGTTCAACGGATTACTATTCCCTTTTCTCTGTCGTAAGGAATAATGTTATCCCATTCATTAGCAGCAGAGCGCGAGACAAAAGCCACTACAGGTTCCGTGTTACTCATGTTGAAAACTTCGTGTGGTACTCCAGGTTTAATGTAAATGAAATCTCCTGCAGTATTCTCCAGAGTCTTTTTCAATTTGTCTCCAAATTCATGACGGACATTGCCTTCGAGTATGTACAACATTACTTCGAACCCATCATGAATGTGCGCATAAGCCACACCACCTGGAGGAATAGTAGCAATATTAACGGATAATTTTTGAGAGCCCACGTTCTTTTGCGACATGCCCTGCTTGTAGTGAATACCATTCCAGTCGCGTTGCCCACCTCCACCACGTATGGTGACAATGCCATCGTGATCTTCTACAACATTCATTTCAATGTTGTCCTCCTTTTTCTTAAAATCTTTCATCGCCTTAAGTTTTAATAGAAACAAGTTACGGAAAAATAGCTAGGCTACTGAATCATAGATATAGCCCAGCAGCACTGCCACCAAGGCAATAGGGATCACCCACCTGATCCAAAAATAGGTCCATCTTTTAAAAGTATTGCTGTTGCTGGTGGTAAACATGCCCTCAATAACTTCCGACTTTCTAAGTCCCCATGTCAAACCCAATATGCATAGCATAGAGCCAAGTACTTGCATGCCGGAGCCAAAGATCAAATCCAGTGTGCCAATCAAGTCAGGGTAAAGGCTACTGGGCAATGCCAGCACTGCCTGAATGAGACCAATGATGAGCAATATTTTTTTTTGACTGAAATGAGGTTTTTCATACTGTACGCTAACAAAAGGAACCTGATAGGCAGCAATAAGCGATAGAAAAGCCACCAGCGAGAGGGCAATCAGAAAAAGGGATCCAACCAGCCGGCCTCCAGGCATGGCTGCAAACAATTGTGGGAAGGTATTGAAGATTAATCCTGGCCCCGAAGTCATATCCAAACCAAATACGAGAATGGAGGGAACAAGGAATAGGCTTACCAATAAAGAAGCACCTACATCACCGAGGCCAGTAAAAATAGCCATTCTGGGTATGCTCTCTTTTTTATTCATAAAGCCAGCGTAAACGATTACAAAAGTGCCTCCCAAACCAACGGAGAAAAACGCCTGTCCCAAAGCAGCAAATATTTCTGTTGAATGCAAGACGGTTAGATCGGGTTGGAGAAAAAGAACAAACTTTTCAAGGGCACCAGGTAAAGTCAATGCGTAAATGATCATGTAGAGCAGTGACAAAACAAAGAAGGGCATGATGATCTTGCTAAGCCATTCAATGCCCTTTACCAGGCCTTTGTGGATAATATATAAACTACAGAATATCAATAATATAGTTAATGAATATTGAAGTATATTATTGGACAAGAGCGAGAAAAAATGAAGGGTATTCTCGTCACTGAATCCTATCAGCAGGGAATAGCTGGTTGTGTAGACTACGTTGGCAATCACCACGGCATAATAGGAGCCCGCAATGGTAACAACTGCCAGCAGTAAATAGCCAATCCAGGATCCAACTTTGAGGCCAAACGCTTTGCGAAATGCGTCCAAAGTACCTTTCCCACTTATTCTTCCCAAAGTCATCTCTGCCATTAAAGCAGGGAAGGCAAATAGAAATGTAAAGAGAAGATAGACAGCAAGAAATGCGCTGCCTCCATAGCTGCCCATCATGTAGGGAAATCGCCAAACGTTACCCAGACCGACTGCTACTCCTACCATAGTAAGTACGGTAGTAAGCGCTGAAGTATATTCCGATTTCTTTACATCCATCTGATAAGACAATATAGTGAACCACCTCGAGCTAAAAAATCAATAAGATTGAAGGTTAATTTTTAAAAGATAGCTTGTCATAATTGATGTGTGGTTATCCAGAAGGTCGTAACTTCGCAATAACCGTAAACCTGTGGAAAGTTATTTACCGCTTTTTATCATTTTTGTTGTGGCATGGTTTGTACCCATGGCACTTTCTTGGCTTGAAATTTCTAAGGTACCCTCGGTGATTGTTGAAATTGTCATGGGTGTTTTGATCGGGCCTTATGTTTTTGGTTTGGTAGGGGGTGATGAGCCTTCATTAAATTTTCTTTCCTATACCGGATTTCTTTTTTTAATATTCCTTAGTGGCCTTGCCATAGACATTCAAAAGATCATTGCTTCGTTCCCTCGAGGGCGATTGCACATGGTGGATATCATCAGCAATTCTTTTTTAGTGGCTGTACTTATTTACCTGGGTAGTTTGCTGTTATCTATTGCAGTGGTTTACGGTCTTCCTTTTTTCTCTGGCATTGATCAACCCTTCCTTGTCATTCTTCTTCCTTCAGTGGCACTGAGCATTATTGTTCCCATTATTAAAAATGATGGGGAGATCGCTCGGAAATTTGGGCAAATCATATTGTTGGAAGGAGCCATTGCCACTATCATGACCATAGTGTTGATTGCTATTTATTCCGGTTA
>DDTF01000022.1:2090-69696 GCA_002345965.1 Flammeovirgaceae bacterium UBA2371 | reverse complement strand
AGCCTTTTTCAAAAACTATTGTACAAACTGGAACATGCAGCTTCACAAATACGCATACGTGGTTCAATAGCCGTATTACTTTTATTTGTAGCTATTGCCAGTTCAATAAATACCGAACCAGTGTTGGGTGCTTTCTTTGCCGGAACATTGTTGTCGATATTCCTGCCAAAAGACAGGTCTGCACTTCTCTTTAAGCTGGATGGTATGGGGTATGGGTTCTTCATACCAATATTCTTTATTATGGTAGGTGTAAAGCTCGACATCGCTTCTTTGAAGGACTTTGGTACAAGTTTTAACTTTATACTTACACTCATAGCGGCCATCTATCTGATACAATTGGTTCCATCGTTTATCATGGTGAAATTATTCGGATGGAAGCGTTCCTTATCAGCAGGCATTTTGCTTTCTGCACGTATGGGGCTCACCATTGCTACCGCGCAGATTGGTATGACACTTGGGTTAATTACACCGGCTACCAATACTGGCATTGTGGTAGTTGCCATTTTGATTGGAATACTTTCTCCATTGCTTTATAAATTGTTAAGTAGTGAGGTAGATCACTTCTATAGTATCTATATAGTAGGAGGAAGTGAAGCAGCGCTGGAGCTGGCCAAGCGATTGGACTTGCATGGTATTTCTTACCTGGTGATAGAGTCGAAAGGAGATCGTTGGCACAAACTCAACGACATAGGCATAGAAGTGTTGCATGCCAATGATCAAGATCCCGACACCTATCGCTTTTTAAAAGTCAGACCAGTGGATACATTTGTTGTGCTCACGGAATCGGAAAAAAAGAACATCCTCATTGCGGAAATATTGAGAGTACAACTGGATCATAGCAAAGTGATCACAATAACCTCCAAGCCAGAGCTATATTATGATCACAGAGATCTGAATGATATACAAGTGGTCAATGTACATGAAATCATAGCCACCAGAATTGAAAATGAAATAATGCGACCTACTACTACGCATGCTTTAACTGATAGCTTTGGTGGGTATATCGTGGAAGAAATACCTGTGAGAAATAAAGCCATAGACAGGCTCTATGTAAAAGACGTTCCTTTTCCTAAGTCTGGTTCTCTGGTTGTCTTGAGAAGGGAAAATGAAATTTTTATTCCTCATGGGGACACACATTTGCTGATAGGAGATATGGTGACCGTAATTGGAAATGCAAGTGCTTTGGAAGAATTCCGAAAGTTATTAGACTAAAAAACCTGCAATTGCGTCCTTCTATCCAAGCTATGGCAGCAACATTGAACCAAAACGCATCAGTTTCGCGTTAAGACATATAATTTAAGAGCCCATGATCATCAAAGGCAAAAGGATACCTTTTCCAGCCATTACACAGGTTAGCTTCTATAAGCTATTTGAATCCTTGGAGATGCAAACCAAAGATCCAGATCCTAATGTGGCCACTTTTGCTAAAAATCTATTAAAGGAATGTGAAGCATATCCTGAACTTAGAACTGGCATCAACAGCGATGATTTTAATCCTCAATTGGAAATCATTCAGCGCTTGTGTAGAGTGCTCTTTCCAGAAGTGTTACTCACCAATGAGATTAAGGGAATTATGCCCCCCTTTGAATTCAAACCATTTTATACAAGCTCCCGATTTAAAAACATACTGGAGGCCTCTGAAATGGACTTCAGTTTTGAATTGAACGATTATACTGAAGATCAACTGTACATCTATGGTTGTGCAGCAATTTTAGGAGGATATTACAAGTATGCATTTCCTATGGGCATGCCTACATTGGTGGACATTCCAAATAAAAAATTGAATACGGTGCGCACTTACCGTATGGCCATGAATGGAGACTTGCTGGAAATGATTCCCACGGACAAAGCAATAGACATCACCCTTGAAGACTATCTGGAGCTTCTCGATAATTTTGATAATATCGATTTGTGGAAAAAGAAATTTCCACCTGATAGCTGGATCATGAGGGGGATTGGTGTAACCAACCTAATGGATGTTACCATCGATCATTCATTGTCCCGTATCACTGCTAATCTTTTAAGCAACGCTGATAATGCTACTGAAAGTATTATCGAAGGCTTGCAAAGTCTTTTTGGGTTAAAGGAGTTGCGTATTGGTTTCCTTTCAATGGATGACAATACATTCTTTTCACATCGCAAAGAAGGTATGGGTAGTTTGATGTTGGGTAAAAAGGAAAAATTAAAGTGTAACGATAATTTGTGTGGTTACTCTTATGACCTTTTAATTGATCAGCGAAAACCGCTCATTGTGGCAGATGTAGACCGATTCGATGATCTTTCAAAAAGCGGATTATCGAAAGCGTTGCGAAATGCGTCTTTGAAGAGCTACATCATTGCTCCCATCAATAACGGTAAAGAGTTTCTGGGTTTTTTGGAATTGGGCTCCAATAACAAATATGACTTAAATGGAGCCTCGCTCCAAAAGTTAGATGCGGTGATGCCCATACTGGCCATGGCCATCAGTCGTTTCAAAAGAGAAGATCAGAATAGAAGGGAAGCCATTATACAACAAGAGTGCACCACCATTCATCCATCCGTAAAATGGCGCTTTGAGGAAGAAGCCAACAAGTTCATTGAGCGCAAATTGAACAATGAGCAACCCGTGTTCAGCGATATTGTTTTTAGAAATGTTTATCCCTTATATGGTCAGTTAGACATCAAGGGCTCATCCGAGAAAAGAAATCAGGCTGTAAGGGCCGATTTGATAAAGCAACTTTTGCTTGTCAATGATGTTTTGCATTGGGCTACCAAGAAAACCAGGATGCCGATTTATGAGCAACTCAGTACCAGAGTAGAAACCTTTCTTGAAGAACTGGATAAAGAGCTGCACTCTGGCAGCGAAACCACACTAATCGGTTTTTTGGAAACAGAGATACATCCTGTTTTCGAACAACTAAAAACAAATGACAATGAGCTGGCAAAACAGGTAGATAAGTACAAGGAGTTATTACATCCAGAGTTAAATTCTATATATGAGTTGCGCAAGAAGTATGACCAAAGTGTAAATGTTATTAATCAGTCTTTGGCCTCCACGCTTGATGAAAGACAAATGGAGGCACAGCGCATGTTTCCCCATTACTTCGAGAGGTACAAAACAGATGGTATTGAGTACAATATTTATATAGGACAATCCATTTCAAATAAATTGGAATTTAATCCGGTTTATTTAAACAACCTTCAGCTCTGGCAACTGATGGTGACGTGTGATCTTGAGCGAAAGTTCCAGACCATCAAGGCTGAGCTCGACTCAGACATCGATATCGCTTCTTTGATATTGGTATTCAATACGCCACTTGCTGTTCACTTCAGGATGGACGAAAAGCGCTTCGATGTGGAAGGCGCCTACAATGCGCGCTATGAAATAGTAAAAAAACGAATTGATAAAGCCAACATAAAAGGCAGTAAAGAGCGAATAACTACTCCTGGTAAAATTGCCATTATTTATAGCAGTGAACAGGATAAGCTTACTTATTTGCAACACATTAAATTCCTGGAACGCAAAGGTTATTTCATCAAAGGCTCCACGGAGTTGCTGGATGTGGAAGACTTGCAGGGAATTTCAGGTCTAAAAGCTTTGCGTGTTGGTATTAACTATAGTACTTCCGGTAGTGACGCTTTTGATGTCAACCAGATGCTTGAAGCACTTCAGAAAAACTAGCCTTAGTTTTATCGGTGTCTGAACTTCCTTTACTTATAATTAGGACCTTTATGTTTGGCGCAATCTAATTTTCATTAAATTAACTGCGTTAAAATATAAATGCATAGTATATGAATTGTCCGGTTGATCATTCTCCATTAGTTAAAATTATTTATGAAGAATCAATAGAGTTGGACCAATGTCCAACTTGCGAAGGGGTATGGCTGGATAAAGGTGAATTGGAAAAAATACAGGACATTCAGCTTAACGACTACAAAGAAGAACTTAAACAATTACCAGATCACATAGGCAAGTCTATATTGCTGGCCAAGGAAAAAACAGTGCCATTGAGAAATTGTCCGGTATGCCAACAGGAGTTAGAAAGAAGAGAATATGGCTTTGCCTCCATGATTATGATAGATTCATGTATAAAAGGTCATGGTGTGTGGCTGGACAAAGGGGAGTTGAAGGATTTGGAGGTTTTCTATGAGCAAAGCCGAATGGAGACTGAAAAAGTGAGAATGGGATTTTTTAAAAGCCTATTGGCACAATTAATTTAAGATTTTAACACATCAAATTGATCCCTTCAAAATTCTTGTTTATTTTGTAATAAATCCATCAAAGGTAGTAACTAACTATCAGGTGAAGACGTCTTAAAGTCGTTTGTCATTACGTAACTGTTCAATTTTGATATAACCGAACACCTAGGTGGTGTCTTCCTAATAAATTTTTTACTTAACTCAACCCAATTCAACCCAAATTATGAAAAACGTTAGATTAACCATTATTGCATTTTTGTTGGGCTTGGCGACAATCGCTAATGCTCAGAATGTAGATGATATTCTAAATTCCTACTTCGAAAACACAGGAGGTATCGATGCTTGGAAAAATCTTAAAGGCTTAAAGATACATGCAAAAGTCAATCAAGGTGGTATAGAGATTCCATTGGAAATAGTGCAAATGAAAGATGGCAGACAGTATACAAAAATTTCAATACAAGGACAGGAAATCAAACAAGGTGTGTTTGATGGTACCAACTTATGGAATACTAATTTTCAAACCATGAAAGCGGAGAAAGCCGATGAGGAGAGTACAGCCAATGCCAAGCTGGATGCCAATGATTTTCCTGACTCATTTTTCGATTATAAAAAGAAAGGTTACAAGGTAGACCTTGCAGGAAAAGAAACCTTTGATGGTGCAGAAACATACAAACTGAAACTTACGCGTGAACCACGCACTGTGGATGGTGTAAGTGTTGAAGATGTTTTATACTGGTTTTTCGAAGTAGAATCATCTGTTCCTATTGGACAGGAATCAGAAATAAAGGAAGGACCTTACAAAGGTCAAATGTCGCAGACTAAGATGAGTGACTATAAAGAGGTAGCAGGACTTTATTTCCCTTACTCCATGACACAGGGAATTAAGGGAGGACCTTCTCAGCCGATTATTATTGAAAAAATTGAGGTAAACCCTGCAGTTTCAGATGCTGATTTTAAGTTTCCAAGCAATTAACCTTTAGAAAAAATGCGAAAAATATATGTGCTACTGGCATTGATGTATTGCCAGTCAACTTCCTATGCTCAGGATATTGTATTGTCCGGAAAGGAATTATTTGGTGACTTGCAGGCACGTCAAATTGGTCCTGCTATCATGAGTGGCAGGTTCATTGACATTGAAAACCATCCAACCAACGACAGAATCATATATGCTGGTGCAGCCGGAGGTGGTGTGTGGAAATCAAATAACGGAGGAGCTTCCTTTTCTCCCATCTTTGATGAACATGCCCAGTCCATTGGCAAAATCAAATTGGATCCTAAAAATCCAGATAATGTAATCTGGGTTGGCACTGGTGAAGTGTGGACCCGAAACAGCGTGTCTGTAGGGGATGGACTCTATAAATCTATAGATGGTGGAAATACCTGGAAAAAAAATGGATTTGAAAAATCCGAACGAATCAGTAGTATCGAAATCAATCCTAACAATACACAAGAGATGTATGTAGGTGTATTGGGAGCACTTTGGGGCGATAGCGAGGAGAGGGGCGTTTACAAATCTACAGATGGAGGTGCTACGTGGAGCAAAATTCTTTACGTCAACCCAACTACTGGTTGTTCTGATGTAATCATGGATCCTAAAGATCCCAACATACTTTATGCAAGCATGTGGGAGTTTAGACGCACAGCCTGGTCGTTTAGTTCTGGAGGAAACAACAGTGCACTTTATAAATCTACAGATGGAGGAAAAAATTGGAACAAGATCCACAATGGTTTTCCTGCTGGTAAGCTTGGCAGGATTGCTTTTGCAGTAGCACCTTCCAATTCCAATATCCTGTATTCAGTGATAGAATCCGAGAAAGATGAGAACAAAGGCTTGTATCGCAGTGATGATGCAGGCGCCAACTGGAAACACCTCAACAACGATTTCGGTCTGGTGGTAAGGCCTTTTTATTTTTCCAGGATTGTAATCGATCCTCGAAATCCAGACGTGGTAGTGAAGGCTGGATTATTTGGGTCTATTAGTCGTGATGGAGGTAAGACATTCAAAGACCTGGGACGCATGCATCCCGATATTCATGATATTGTTTTTGATATAAAAAATTCTGACAGGATGTATGTGGCTACCGATGGTGGTATGTATCGTACCTGGGATGGAGCTGCTACCATGGAAATTGTAGCCAACCTACCCGTTTCACAGTTCTATCACCTGAGCCTCGATAACAACGAACCCTACAATATTTACGGTGGACTTCAGGACAATGGTTCATGGTATGGGCCTTCTCGATCACCCGGTGGAATTGAAGCGCGCGACTGGCACAACGTAGGATTTGGAGATGGTTTCAGGGTACTGAAACATCCCACCAAAAATATCATCTACTCTGAAATGCAGGGTGCTGAAAATGTATGGCGATATGATATAGACAGAAAACAGACCAAGACCGTACAGCCGCTCGCTGTTCAAGGCGATCCCAAGTTGAGATTCAACTGGAATGCGCCTATGGCCATTAGCACAAATAACCCCGATCGTTTTTACATGGGAAGTCAATTTGTTCATAAGTCGGATGACATGGGTGATACCTGGGTGAAAATCTCCGGTGACCTTACTACAAATAATCCAGCCAAACAAAATCAGGAAGACTCTGGTGGATTGTCAAAAGACAACTCAGGGGCAGAAAATCATTGCACCGTTTTTACTATTGCGGAATCTACGCTGGATGAAAATGTAATTTGGGCAGGTACTGATGATGGCAATGTGCAGGTAACAAAAGATGGGGGCAAAACATGGACCAACACAACCCCCAATATCCCTGGACTTCCGCCTAACACATGGTGTTATCACATTGAAGCCAGCGCTCACGACAAGGCCGTTGCTTATGCCGTATTTGATGGACATACCAAAAATGACACAAATCCATATGTGTATAAAACTGCTGATTATGGAAAAACCTGGACATCGCTGGTGACCAAAGACATCTATGGATTTGCAAGAAACATACAGGAGGATTTTGTGAAACCTGGTTTATTGTTTCTTGGAACTGAGTTTGGTTTGTTTGTGTCTATCGATGACGGTAAAAACTGGAGTCAGTTTTCCAACAATATGCCAGCTACAGCGGTGCATTTTATTGACATGCACAAAAAAACCAATGATCTGGTGATGGCTACGCATGGCCGTGGTATCATTATTATTGATGACATCAGCCCTTTGCGTGAAATCAATCAGGAAGTTTTGAATAAGGAGGTGCATTTTTTCAAAACTAAACCTACTATTATCGTTGAAGAAACAGACTTTGGTCCTACAGCTACAGAAATGGAATTTGTCGGGCCTAATCCTTCCCGAGATGCAAAAATCAGTTATTACCTGAAGAAGAAACACATTTTTGGATCAATGAATATAGAGATTCAAAATCAGGAGGGTAAGAAAATGATTGAGCTCACCCCCGGAAAGTCCAAAGGGATTAACGTGGTGACCTGGAATGGTTACACCCGTCAACCTAAAATGGCGAAAGCCAAGACGCTGAGCTTTGGAGGATTTACACCATTGCGTGCACCTGCTGGTGAGTACAAGGTGATTATGACCAAGGGAAAGGAAACCTATGAAACTTCATTGTCTCTGGTTCCTGATCCAAATTCATTGTGGACGGATGCGGACAGAAAGAAGCTTGAAGATGTATCCAAAAAGTTGTTTGATATGTCTGAAGAGCTGGCTTACATGGTGTATGAACTCGATGAGACTTTGGCACATGCAGAAAAAATTAGTGCAACAAGTTCAAGCGCAAAAAAAATGTCAAAGCCACTCATTGATGAACTCACAAAAATCAAGGAGTCACTGGTGATTACCACAGGTGATAACTATGTGGGTACAGCTGACAAGCAACTGAGAGAAAAAATGGCGGACTTGTACAGCAAAGTGGCTTCCGGATTTACACCACCATCGGCATCTGAGCTTGAAAACTTAAAGCTTTTGGAAGATACATTTAACAAAGCCAAAGCAGACTATACATTAACAAAGAGCAGACGAATAGGGAAAATTGAAAGTTATGGCGCCAAAAACGGAATTGAACAGCCAAAACTCATGACCTTTGCAGAGTTTATAGAAAAGTAAAAAATTACTTCACTCCTTAGAGAAAAATCCTTAGCCAATACGGTTAGGGATTTTTTTTGCTCTGAATGTTGGATCAGTTCGTTTGGTTTTTGTGTTAAGCCTAAAGGTTAACTAATTTCACATACACTAAAGAATAAGGAGATGGCAATTGAAATGAAGACGGCATTGATTACTGGTGGAAGCAAGGGAATAGGCTATGGTATTGCTGAAGCTTTGATAAAAAAAAGTGTTAAGATAATGATCACGAGCAGAAGTCTGGGCGCAGCGCAGGAGGCCGCAGATCGCCTCAACAAATTGGGTGGTGCCAATGTGATCGGTGTGCAAGCGGATGTGCGCGATAAAAATTCCATGGAGAATGCCGTGAAGCAATTGATAGATAAGTGGGGGCAATTGGATATCCTGGTGGCCAATGCAGGTATTGGAATATTTGGATCGATCGATACACTTACCCATGAGCAATGGAATGAAACCATTGACACCAACTTGACGGGAGTATTCAATAGTGTGAAAGCCTCATTGGAGCATCTCAAAAAATCAAAAGGATATATCATCACCATTTCAAGTTTGGCAGGCACCAATTTCTTCGCAGGTGGATCGGCATACAATGCCAGTAAATTTGGTCTCACAGGATTTACGCAAGCGATCATGCTGGACTTGCGCAAATACGGAATAAAAGTGAGTACCATCATGCCAGGATCGGTGGCCACCTATTTCAATGACCATACACCCAATAGTGCCGATGATTGGAAGATCCAAATTGAAGACATTGGACAACTGGTGGTCAATCTGTTGGAGATGGATCCCCGCGCCTTGCCTAGCAAAGTGGAGATCAGACCTTCTGTACCTCCTGGCGCCTGATAGTCGTTATGTTTAGTATTTTCAAACGCAAAGAGTCTCAGGTACCGGTCAAGGACAATGTCTGGATGCGCAAAAAATCCAAATGGGATGCCTGTGTGAAAATGGCGTCAGCGCAAGCAAATGCAGTATTTATTGCCTGGTTTCCGGCAACGCAAACAGAACTTGCTACCCATTTTTCTACTTATGGAATCAACAACAGTGTGTTGCTCGCCACTCAACTGACTACTGCCCGAGCCGAAGAGTTGATAATCTTTGTGGAGCATTATCCGCTTTCACATACAGAACAAGCACTCTTTAAAAAGTTAGGATTCCATCAGGTGCCGGTGCTTAGTTCCTTGGATGAGCCATTGTTTTCCTTGTTTGGCGGAGAAAAGACGATTCAGTTGATGAGAAAAATGGGGATGAAAGAAGAAGAAATAATCGCACATCCCATGATTAACCGGGCAATCAAGAATGCCCAGCAAAAAATAGCAAGCAAGGTACGTGCTGAAGTAAAGGCAGATTCTGCAGTAGACTGGTTCAGTAAAAATTGGTGATCCAACAGTTAGTTACAACCTTCAAAAAAATACATGTAATTACATGTAAACCGTTGCAGATGGCTTCTATTACGCTTGTAAGAAAAAGGAGTTACTAGGCAAAAAATCGTTTTGTCTCCTGTAGGCTAAACCTTACTTTAGCTGCATAAACAAAAAATAAAAATTGTTTAACTTTTAATACAGGTGGATGCTGCGAGGGACGACTCGGAAAATTGGAGGACTTGCTATGGTTCTTGTGTTGTGTGCAACCATCACGGGCCTTTCTCAGTCAAGAAAAGATTCTCTTTTACTACAATGGCAAAAGGTAGAAAAGGGCACCCTGGCATTGCCAGATAGCACAGTTACTAAGTTACTCTTTCAAATAGGAGAGGCCATCAGCTACAATACGCCCGATTCAGCCATCTACTATTACAACATGGCGCTGGCATTAATTCAGGATAAAGGTGCCACTCCTGTAAAAGGTAATCTGTTAAACAAAATTGGTTACATCCATTACATCTTAGGCAATTATGACCTGGCACTTACTTTCTTTATGGATGCGCTAGGCATACACCAGTCACTGAACAATAATCTGGGCATATCGATAAGTCTCAATCACATTTCATTAATCTATGAAACACAACGTAACTTCCAGAAAGCATTGGAAACACAATGGAGGTCCATCGTTTACTCGAAATTATCCAGGGATCAAGGGCGCCTGATTTCAAACTACTTTAACCTCTCTATTATCCATGACGATCTCGCCAATTATGACAGCGCCATTTGGTACCTTAAAAAATCGCTGGACCTGAGCAATTCGCAGAAAAATACCCACATGGCAACCATGGCTACCAATCGGTTGGGAGAGGTCTACCTTCACATGGGTAATTTTCAGGAAGCTGAGCACAATTATAAAAAGGTATTAGATAACAAAGCGTATAAGAACAATTGGGAAGATGTGTTTGCCTATGCAGGGCTGGCCAAGGTATATCAGAAGCAAGGACAATACGATAAAAGTATTGAATACGGTTTGGTTAGTCTTGACCTAGCACAAAAAATGAAATCCAAATGGGAGATTGCACAGGATGCGAGCATTCTCTATGAAAGCTATAAAGCCAGGAAGGACTATGAAAAGGCACTAGGTATGCTTGAGCTGTTTAAGGCTTATAACGACAGCCTGTTTGATGAAAAGAAAGAAAAGGAAATCAACTTTTTACTACTCCGGCAGAATGAATTGGAAAAGGACCAATTGGCAAAAGAAAATGCATTGCACAGAGCCGTAATAAAACAAAACTACCAGTGGATCGTGTTTTTTATTTTCCTTGGTATTGTGCTGGTGGTATGGGGAATCATATTGTATAGAAATAATCGACAAAAGCAGTTACTCAATATAAAGTTGCAGCGGAACAGTGAGAAAATTACTGAACGCAATGCCATGATTGAAGAACAAAATATTGCGCTCAATCAACTCAATGAAACAAAAAATCAACTTCTTTCTGTCATTGGCCACGACATGAGAGGACCAATTAATAACATCAAATCCATTCTGGAGATCATCAAGTTGGGAGGGCTCAATGAAGACGATCAAAAAAGAGTTTTTAAGGACTTGCATCAAACCATCTCCTCAGTATCCGATACTATGAACAATATGCTTGCGTGGGCAAGTAGACAATTGCACGGGATAGAGATCAGACCTTCAAGTGTCCATGTGAGTGAATTGGTAGATGATTTGGTTGGTTTTTTTGAGCGTACAGCAACGGAGAAGTACATTGAATTGATTCACGTTAGAAAAGAGGATATATATGTTTGGGCCGATATCGATCATCTGAAGACAGCGTTGCGAAACATTATAAGCAACGCGATCAAGTTTACCAAGCGCAATGGAAAGGTGACCATTAGCTATCACCTGGAAAGTAATTTTGTTGAATTAAGTGTGACCGATACGGGCGTAGGAATAGCCCCTGAGTCAATGGAGAAAATATTTCAATTCACCGGCCGCAGCAAAAGTGTAGGTACAAATAATGAAAAAGGCACAGGTATAGGTTTAATGTTGTCAAAAGAATTTATTGAGAGCAATGGGGGAAGGATAGAAGTGACAAGTCAAGTGGGGTTAGGCACCACCTTTACCATGTGGCTTCCTCAAGCTGAAAGCATGGAACCTCAACTTTCTTAGCCATTTGAGCTAATAAGGAAAACTGATTGCAATACGCCCCACAATAACCTAAATTGTTGCAATCACATACCGTCACTCGATGAAAATCTATGGTGTAGCAATTCTTGCGGGATGTTTCCTGGCTGGTCAGCTATTGGGGAGTCTGCTTGGTTTTTGGATGCAGATTCCAGGAAACATGGGAGGTGTGGCTTTTGCCATGTTCATGCTGATCATGCTAAATGAGCAAATGAGAAAGCGGGGATTTCTAATGGCAGAGACGGAAAATGGTATCGCGTTTTGGAACGCAATGTACATACCAATCGTGGTGGCCATGTCGGCTACTCAAAATGTCAAAGCTGCCCTTTCAGGTGGTTGGGTTGCCATTGTGGTCGGGGTACTGGCTACTGGTCTGTGTTTATTATTGGTCCCGCTGGTTTCTAAAATTGGTGCTACAAAGGACATCACGCGTTCATCCTCCAACAATACATGAAGCTATTCGAAAAAGTCATTGACGCCAATGATTTGGTGTTTGCCTTTTTGGTGGTGGGCGTCATCATGTATCTGTCTTATTGGGTAGCCAGGCATTTTACCAATAACAAAATTCCGGGTGCGGCCATCGCCATTACTTCTGGATTGATATTGGCATTTCTGGGTGGCAAAAAAGGAATAGCAGATGTTCCTTTGTTTTCGGGTATGGCATTATTGGGTGGAGCAATGATGCGCGACTTCTCAGTGGTGGCCACGGCTATGGGCGCCAATTATGGTGAGATTAAAAAGGCCGGGTTAGCAGCGTTCATCTCTCTATTAATAGGTGTGTTCGTTGCTTTCTTTGCAGGTGGCACCATCGGCTATGCCATGGGCTATACCGACATTAAAGATTTTACTACCATTGGGGCGGGTGCATGCTCTTTCATTGTCGGTCCGATTACGGGTTCCGCCATTGGCGCAGGCTCCGATGTGATCGCCATAAGTATTGCAATTGGGGTAGTGAAATCGATTATGATTACCATAGGAACACCCATAGTAGCCAAACAAATAGGTCTTGACAATCCTCATGCAGCCATGGTGTTTGGAGGACTGATCGGCACTACCAGCGGAGTGGCAGCTGGCCTGGCGGCCACCAATCCCAAGTTGGTTCCCTATGGAGCGCTTACGGCAACATTTTATACGGGAATAGGAGCACTGCTGTGCCCGTCAGTTTTTTATTTGATTTTACAGGCGATTCTTTAAATGATAACTCACTACGATTATGGATGAAATCATTAAACTACTTCAATTGAGTATTGAAGACGAAATATTTTCTCGCTCAGAAAAGAAGTCAATAAAATCCCTGATCGGTGAATCTCCTCTTGATGCAGATCAACTCAATTTTCTTCGAAGTAAGATTTATGAGATTGCCAATGAAAAAGCCACACCCGAGAACTACCCGTTCATATTGGAATGGATAAAAAACGCCAATAGTGCGTTGTTGCCAAAAAGTACCGAGAAAGCAGATGCCTTCTTTAGTCCCGGAGATGCCTGCCGAAATACCATCATCAACCAAATTATGTATGCAGTCAATACGGTGCACATTTGTGTCTTTACCATCAGCGATGACAGAATCACCAGTGCGATTATTGATTCACACCAGAGAGGAAAGCAGGTAAGAATCATTACCGACAATGACAAATCCCTGGACATGGGGTCGGATATTGCGCGCATGGCCAGAGAGGGCATTGAAATAAAAATGGATGACACACCCAATCACATGCATCACAAATTTATGGTAGTAGACAACATTGCACTCATCACAGGAAGCTACAACTGGACCTTAAGTGCAGCCAAGTACAATCATGAAAATGTGTTGCTGACAAAAGATGGAAGTGTAGTAAAATCATTTATCAAAGAGTTCAGCCAATTATGGGACTCCATGCAATTCTATAAACCTTAACCCAGACATTGATAAGTGGTTTGACCCATCATTGAATAGAATCACATTCTAATAGACTAAATCTTTTTACTATCTTTTAACTTTTACTCAGCACTGATGGACTTTTGGATTGCCCTTTTAGTTGTAGTGTTTACGGTAGTGACAGTGCTTTGGCTCAACAAGCAACAAACTCCATGGATAAAAGCATTGTTGAATTGGTTTCCAGCCATACTCTTTGCGTATGTAATTCCGGCAGCCGTTACACACAGTACAGGATTGGATCTTTCGGGCGTATTCCTTCATTCAATCAGCAGAAACTGGATCATTCCATTTGCCATCCTCACGGTAATGAGCGCCTTGTCCATTCCCCAACTCAAGATCGTGGGTGCGCGCCCAATTATTTTATTTGTATCCGGATCATTTGTCATCGCCACCTTACCGGTAATATTGGTTTTGGCTGCTCAATACCTTTTGCCCGATGGCCGCGAGATGTTTATCAATCAGGAGTATTGGAAGGGACTGGTACCTATAGTAGGAGGGTGGATAGGAGGTAGCACCAGTCAACTGGTGCTGAAAGAATTGGTGGGCACACCAGAGTCCCTGTTTCTGTCGGTGTTGGTGTTGGACAATATTCTCGTTAACATCTGGACCATACTCATGTTTCAACTGATCAAACGAAGCGACCAGTTCAATACATTTTTTGGTATCACAGAAAAGATACCGGATTTCATTCCGGATGAAATAAAGCCAAGCAGCAGAACAATCGGATCCATGATCATTACGTTGAGCTCAATAGTGGCAGTGACAATGATTACCAACTGGTTGGTAGAGGATTTTTTATGGCGTGTGATATTGCTCTCTATTGTTGGACTCCTTCTTGGTAATTTCGTGCCTCGATGGAATCATACTTTGGTGCTTAAAGTAGGGGGAGTTTTAATTATTTTAATTATGGCCATTCTTGGTTTGCGGTTGGACTTTAGTGGTTTGTCGCTGCCCATTCCTTTTGTGGTGGTAGCGATGGTCTGGATTGTAGCCCATTATGTATTCATGATGCTGGTGGCGCGGTTACTCAGGCTGCACATGGCCTGGGTGCCCATAGCCAGTATGGCCAATCTGGGTGGCATATCCACTGCACCCGCGGTTACTTCTGCCTACAATGAAGAATGGATGCCGCATGCCATATTATTGGCGATTTTAAGTATGGTGTCAGGTACGGCATGGGGAATGTTTACCATCTTTTTATTTGGACTGTTATGACCAGCACTGGCAAAATAATGATAATTGAAGGGGTAGGAACTATTCTGATAACTGTTTGTTATACACTTACTTAAATGATGATAAGTTGGGATTATTGCCTGTTTTTTGTAATTTTGCTGGCGATTTATGCGATTTCTCTTAAAATTACCCCTTTAATTTATATTCAACTCAAAGAAATGCTGCAAAGCAGATTAAGCTTTGATTGTGAATGATATTTTAAAGAGTAAATAAAAAAAGTGCGTTTTTTGAATCATATTTAGTACTTATATATAAACAATTAATTTAATCGTTAATGCGTCAACTCAAGATAACCAAGCAGATAACTAATCGTGAGACACAATCACTGGACAAGTACCTCAGTGAAATTGCCAGGATTGATCTGATTACTGCGGAGATGGAAGTTCAGCTTGCAAAGCGAATTAGAGAGGGAGACAAAATAGCCTTGGAAAAGTTGGTCAATGCCAACCTGCGTTTTGTGGTATCTGTGGCAAAACAATACCAAAACCATGGCCTGACATTGAGTGACCTTATCAATGAGGGGAACCTGGGACTTATTAAAGCAGCGACTCGTTTTGATGAGACACGCGGGTTTAAGTTCATATCCTATGCAGTATGGTGGATTCGCCAAAGCATTTTACAAGCATTGGCCGAGCAATCCAGAATAGTGAGACTTCCACTTAACAGGGTAGGATCGCTGAATAAAATTAACAACGCGTTTTCTGAGTTGGAGCAAAAGCACCAGCGTGAGCCAACCGAAGACGAATTGGCAGAGGTGATGGAAATGACTCCTGACGAGATCAGAACCAACCTAACCTTTAGAGCACGTAAAGTTTCTATGGATGCACCATTTGCGCAAGGAGATGGTGATGGTACACTTCTAGACATCATGGAAGATGAAGATGCAGACGTGCCGGATTCAGATTTGATGATCAAGTCGCTGCAAACAGAAGTGAAGCGTGCTTTGGCTACTTTGAGCGAACGTGAATCAGCTGTTATCTCGTTGTACTATGGACTATCCGGTGGTCATGCGGTGACATTGGAAGAGATCGCAGACCAATTTGACCTGACCCGTGAGCGCGTGCGTCAGATCAAAGAGAAGGCGACAAGAAAATTAAGACAGTCATCCAGAAGCAAAGAGCTCAAAGCGTATCTGGGATAAATTGCAATCATTAAATACAGAACAAGGGAACCTCAGCGATGAGGTTCTTTTTTTTTGGTCGACTGGTCGATTCTGAACACTCTGGGCAAAATGTTGCGTCATTCTTTTTCACTCGACTTTTTGTCGAATGTCCCGCGAGATGGGGCAATTTTTTTCATCGTGAGTAAAATATTTTTTGGTACACTTTTATTTCAGCGATGTGACTATCCTTGTTAGTGCAGTGATGAAATTAATTGAAAGCGTTGGCCGTGCGTACATAGAGATGTGCGCTAGCGATCTCGCAGGCCACAATTTGTACGGATGAACCAGATGAAAACAATTCGCTGGCAAAAAATAACTAACTCGTATTGAGGGATTTTTTTTTGCAATGCACACACTCGTTGATAGATGAATGAAACCTACCTAATGACCGTTCGCTAAAAAAAGTGTAGGATTTTTTTTCTTAATGATTTACGTTTGAAGGTCAAACAAACTAAAACTCTTATGCAAAAAATCTACTCGGTTACTGTAGTCCTTCTGCTGTTAGGATTGACTGCCTTTGCGCAGCGATCTGTCACAGGTAGGGTTACGGATGCGAATGGTGACGCCCTCATTGGGGTGAACGTCATCGAGCGCGGAACCTCGAATGGAACGATTACTGATGTGTCAGGAAATTTTTCCATCCAGGTGCAAAATGATGCCACTTTGGTATTCAGCTTTATCGGTTACACTTCTGTGTCTGAGGTAGTCGGAACAAGATCCACTATCAATGTCTCTCTTGAGGAGGATGTACTGCAGTTAAGTGAAATAGTGGTGAGTGCACTGGGCTTTGAGCAAAACAAAGATAAGTTAGGCTCGACTAGTGCTGTTGTAAAAGCAAGTGATGTAGCCAGATCTGGTGAGACAGGCTTGCTGAACGGAATGGCGGGTAAAGCTGCCGGTGTACGTATTGCACGTTCAAATGGTGATCCTGGAGCCGGTTCGACCATTCAAATCAGAGGTGCCAATACCATTACGGGATCATCAGATCCGCTTTTTATTGTCGATGGTATTCCTGTGAGTAACTCGAGCCTTACTGGAAACAGTGGGTCACGAGCTGGTGGTACTTCTGAACAATCGAGGATCAATGACCTCAATCCAGAAGACATTGAATCTATTCAGGTATTGAAAGGTGCATCTGCTGCTGCTTTGTGGGGATCGCGTGCCGCAAACGGTGTGGTGGTGATTACAACCAAAAAAGGAAAAGCAGGAGACAAGGTAAACATCTCTTTCAGCTCTACGTATTCTATAGATCAAATCAATAGAAGGCACCCGCTGCAAGATAAATTTGGACAGGGCAGTAATGGCAACTACAGCCCAACAAGTGCCAACTCATGGGGGGATAGAATTGCTGATCGTACTGGTGAACCTGACGCAGTCAATACAACCGGCAGATATTTCCAGGCGGATGACGGAACCATTTATTATCCCATTACCGCAAAAAATTCAAGAGAAACTTTCCTGGATGAAAACTTTGATGCTGTATTCCAGGACGGAAGTTTCTGGGAGAACTCTCTGGCTATAAGCGGAGGTGGAGCGAAGTCGAACTTCTACTTCAGCTTTGGTGACTTGGATCAAAAAGGTATTGTAAGAAATGCCGACTACAGGAGAACTACTTTAAGGCTAAATTCAAGCACTCAATTTAATGATTGGATGGCGTTGTCTTCAAAAGCAACTTATGCCCATACCTCATCCAACAGGATTCAACAAAGTTCTAATGTTAATGGTCTGTATTTGGGATTGCTTCGTGGTGCTCCTGATTTTGACAACCGCGACTACAAAGGAACTTACTACGACAATAATGGAACTGCATTCCCTAATCGTCAGCGTAGCTATAGAAGATATTTAGGTGACAACCAAAATGCTACCTACAATAACCCTTTGTGGACAACCAACGAACTGAAGAATCCATCTGTTGTGGATCGCTTTATTGTCTCTTCTGAAATGACCATTTCTCCATTGGATTGGATGGACGTAATCTTAAGAGGTGGTGTTGACAGCTACACCGATCGCAGAGAGCGATTTTTCCCTGTAGGTTCAGCAGGTAACGTGCCTTCTCTAGGTCAATTGGACGCTGAGAATTTCAAAGAAACAGAAGTAAACTTTGATGGTATCATCCGCGCAACCCGACCTTTGAGCAGTGACATTAACCTCAATGCAACCATTGGGTGGAATATCAATGATCGAAAATATATCCGTGATCGTGTTGATGCACAACAATTTTTGATCAACACCGATTTGAGAAATTTCAACAATTCTAAACTCTTCTTCCCTGATAATACTTACAGACACAGAAGATCAAATCGTCTGTACTCAGTTTTGGCATTTGACTTTTACGATCAGTTATTCTTGAACGTCAATGGAACACAAGAAGCAGCTTCAACTATTGCTGGTACTTTCTTTTATCCCGCAGCAGATGTAGCATGGCAGTTTACACAATTACCAAGTTTGACCAACAACTCTATATTGTCCTTCGGTAAATTGAGATTGGCATACGGACAGGTGGGTGTTGAACCTCAGCCTTACCGCGATAGAACAACCTTTGAAGGGTTTTCATATAATGCATATGATGATGGATTGGATCCATTGTTATATGGTGGTGGATTCCGATACAATGACGATAAAGGTAACCCGAATCTGAAACCAGAAGTAAAAACAGAGTTTGAGATCGGTACCGACTTGCGTTTGTTCAATGATAAACTGGGAATTGGTTTTACTTACTACTCCAACGAGATCAAAGACTTGTTGTTTGAAGTAGGATTGGCTCCATCAGGAGGTTTCAACAGCGTGTACGCCAATGCAGGAACCATGACCAACAAAGGGGTGGAGTTGGATGCGAATTATACCATATTCAAAAACAGAGATTGGCAAGTTAACCTTTATGGTAACTTCAATAACAACCGAAACCTGGTGACTGACTTAAAAGGTACTGAGTCTATCGAGCTCACCACGCAGTCTATCAGTTCCAGAGCTGTTCAAGGTCATGCATTAGGCTCTTTCTGGTCTACACGTGCCCAACGCAATGCAGACGGATCGTTTGTATTGGATGCCAATGGTTTCCCTCAGATTGATAATGACCAAGGTGTTGTTGGAGATCCCAATCCGGACTGGAGAGGTGGCCTTGGATTTTCTACTTCTTTCAAAGGCCTTTCACTCAATGTTTTGTTTGAGACCTTCCAGGGTGGTGACTATGCAGACCGTACCCGATTTGTATTATATCAATTCGGTACGCATGCTGATGTAGGTAATGAAGTTACCTTAACCCAGGACCTGAGAAATTCTGCTGGTGTAGTATTTCCGGCAGGTACAACTGTGCGTGGAAACATCGAAGACTTTGGAGCCGGACCTGTATTGAAAGATGAACGATGGTATACATCATTGGGCGGTGGCCTAGGTGGATCTGCTATCAATGAATTTGCCATTAGCGATGGTAGCTGGACGCGTCTGCGCGAAATCAGTTTGCAATACAAATTGAATAACGAATGGGTGAAGCGTATGAAACTGACATCAGTTGATTTGGGAATTACTGGACGTAACCTAGTTCTTTGGACAAAGGTTCAGGGTATTGACCCGGAAATCAACCAATCAGGTGTGGATAGCGGGTTTGGTATAGATTACTTCACCAACCCAAGTACACGTTCATGGCTATTTTCAATAAAAGTTAATTATTAAGTCTATGAAAAAGATATTATTAATATTAATTCCACTTCTTGTCTTTACAAGATGTGAGAGCATTTTAGAAGACATCAATGTGAACCCCAATGAGCCAACAGAGGCTCCAGCGGATTTGTTATTGATTGGGGCAGAGCTGGCCAATGTCACTGTGCAGGTAAGTCACTTGCAACGTATATCAGGTATGTGGACAGGTCAGTATAGCGGTAAATTATTGCTATATAAAAGCTTAAACGAATACAATATCAGTACTGAAGAGACCAATAGCACATGGAGCTATATTTATCAGGGTATTGTAAAGCAATGCAGACTGATGCAAGTCGAGCTGTCTGAATTCCCTATCTATGTGGGTATTAGCAAAATTTTGGAGGCCCATGCGGTAGGAACTGCTGCCGAAATATTTGGAGACATTCCATATTCTCAGGCTGCCGATGCAGAGGAGAAGATTGAAGACCCAGTATTCGATAGCCAGACTGCTGTGTTTGCAGCATTGCAAACTTTGTTGGACGGTGCAATCGCTGATTTGAATAGCATACCAGGTAATCCATCAATTTCCAACGAAATTTTTCACAGTGGAAATAAAACCAAGTGGATTCAAACTGCTTATACGCTGAAGGCTCGCTTTTATATGGATACGAAAGAGTATGCCAACGCCTATACAGCTGCTCAGTCTGGAATAGCTTCTAATGCCAATTCCATGAAGTTTAAGCCAGCGGGTACTTCTGCGAATGGTAACACCAATCTACTCAACGTTTTCGTAGGGGAAAGGAATGATTACATGAGCACAACAGGTACATACCTCTCTACCTTAATCGCTGCAGGGGCTGGGTCCAGAAACAACGCGAAAACCAATGAACAAGCTCGTTCCAAGTATTACACCATTATAGGAAACGCGCCAAGCAGTGAGTTGGGTGTTGCAAAAGCTACAGCTCCGATGCCATTGGTAACTTATGAAGAGAATTTGCTTATTCTGGCTGAAGCTGGCGCAAGAACAGTTAATTTGGCTACTGGTCTGGGGCACCTGAATACACTCAGAGCCCACCTGAACTCAGGAGCGGCATTTACTAAAGTGGCACCGAGTGATGTTACTCAATATACTGCCTATGTAGCAACAGACTTTGACGCGGGGGGCATTGAAAATGCAGATAACATTGCGCCTATCCGTGCTTTTTTGCGTGAGGTGATTGAAGAAAGATATGTTTCATTATATGGTACGTTTATACCATTTAACGATGCAAGACGCGTCAGGAAAAGTGACAGTGATTTGTCAGTGCCATTTCCAATTAACAGCGCAACTTTCACACAATACCCAGAGCGTTTTCCTTATGCACAGGATGAGTTGAATGCCAACAGCAATGCACCTTCTCCTGAACCAGGGATATTTGCGGTAACAGCCGTGAATAAATAAACATCTATCAAATCATAAATGGAAAAGGGCTGTCTTAACGGACAGCCCTTTTTTTTATAAAAATCCTACCTGAGAAGGGGTGTTGGTAACAACTTATTTCAACCGGTTCCGTATTAGCCTGTGACTAATTAACCCATATCAATTAACTGTATGAAATTTGTAGTACCCCTTTTTGTAGTAGCCTTGCTGTCACTTGAGTCTTGTAGGGAAGAAATCATCAAAATAGAAGAGCCACAAGTACTGCTGGAACGTATTGAAGAAAAAAACTTTGTGGAGGAATTCAAGTACAACGACAAAAACCAAATTACCCAGGTAAAAAGAACAACAACGTTTGTAGATGGAAATGTAACTGTTACGGAATATAATTATGCCTATGACAACAAGGGCCAACTGACCAGCTGTACTACCAACTTTGGAGTAACTTACGTGTACAACTATGAGAATAACCTGATTAGGAATACCCAAACGTTTGAAGAGGGCAAACTAACGCTCACCTATGAGTTTACCTATGATGCGCAGAACAGGATGATTTCGAATGTAATGTCTATCCACAAAGACACAGGAAAAGAAGCGGAAGGTAAGACCACTTATCGTTATGACGAGGATGGAAATATATTGGAAGTCAAAAATTATGATTTTGTAAATTCAGAGCAACAGCTAGTCTCAACCTTTAATTATTCTGACTATGACAATAAAAAAGGTATGGGCGCACTTGGCCATCAGGTATTGAACCCATTTCACAAAGGCAGTATCAACAACCCAGGTAAAATTGAAATGTTGAACGCACAAAACACTCCATTTGTAATTGAAGCATTTAATTATACTTATAATGATTTAGGCTACGTTCAATCGATGGTGACAAAAACAACATTCTATCATGGGGATTCAGGTAGCCATACTACCCAATTCTTTTTCAAGGTTATATAACGGCCCCTTGCTTAGAAAAAAAGCCCTCCCGATAATTTTCGGGAGGGCTTTTTTTACTACCTGTAAACTTTGTGCTTTCGCAACATCAACAGCAGAGAAAAAATCACCACTGTACTCACCATGATAACAACTCCAAAAAGAATGATGAAGGCTATCATGATCTCTTATTTTGATGCATAGACTACATCACCCGGTGCAATTGGTTGTGGTACCAGATTGTCAATCGGTTTAATGGATTGAAGAAAAGTGAAGATGGCTAACAGGTCCTCGTCTGTAAAGTTCCTGTACATCTCCCATGGCATAGGAGGCAACAAAGAGCGGCTACCTTCCAATCCTTTATATTTTCCTTTGCGTATCGCAGTTTTAAATTGTTCGAAGCTCCAGTTTCCTGTTCCGGTTTCATGTGGAGTAAGGTTAGCGGCAAATGAAACACCCCAGGGTCCTGCGCCAGTAGTAAAGTCGTTGCCGAACAAAATCCAATCGTCTGTTTTTGCTACAGGAGGAACAGGGTCGTTGGCCGGATGACCGGACAACATCCTCGTGGTATCAACAATAGGACCATGAGGCGTCATAATTTTTGGAGAATGACAATCGTGGCACGCACTGGTAGTTACCAGGTAGGCTCCTCTTGCGACCAATGCCTCTTTCGACAGCGCAGGTGTGGTGGCTTCAGTCTTTTGTGGTGTACAGGAAGTCATGATCAATGCGGTCATAATCGCTAACGCAGTACCCACGGCCAATGCACTTGCCCGCACTGCCTTGGCGGTTTTGCCATTCGCCAGGGCTTGATGCACTACTTGCAATGAGTTGTTATTAGTATTTGATTCTGAGCGTTCTAACAGATAGTTGGTTACAAATAATCTGTGAATAATCGTTTTCATTTTTGATTTTGGGTTAATCCGTATTTTTCAATTCTGTGCAATTTTACGTGCCTGGGCCCTCCCGCGACCTACGATAAAAAGAGAATGAACTACGCAAAACCACCTTTATTGAATGAAGAACGGCAATAGGAAGATTTAATCGGTTTTTGTAACCTATGTTTAAACATTTTCGTGTAACCTCTCCATGATCAATTTTGGATTGAATGCTTAAACCCAATTTTATCAAGTTGGATCAACCCGAGTTACCCCTTCATGGAGATTCGGAAGTGTCGGGGTTGCCATTGGCCGAGCTTTTCGATGGTGCGGATATAGCTAAAAACCATGTAGACACTCTGGGGGAGGTAGATAAAAGCTTGGATATGATACTCCCCAGCTTTTCCTTACGGGCATTTGAGGGTACCCTTTACCGCGATGCCCGGTTGGTGTATCAGGAGAAAAATGGCGGCAAGTACCTGGGTAGTTGCTTTTTTATAGAATCCAAATTATTCTCCCACTTGCCAGGCCATCATGGTCCTATAGGTACCTTCAACAAGTCGCACAATTTCAAATACGATCCGCACAACGAGGCAGAACATTACCTGCCTGCACATACTAAACTGAACTTTGTTCATTTTTCCTACCGCGCAGATTTATTAAATGAGATCCTGCCTGAGAATGAAAAATGGGCAGACAAAATCCGACACCACTTGGATAAGCAAATCTCGCTGATCGGTACGCAAGCCAAACCCATCACGCTGGGTCAGGAACGCGCACTGCAAAACATCTTCGATTGTCAAATAAAAGGGAAGTGGGCAAACATGTTGATCGAATCTTCTTTTGCTCAGCTGGTGTACCTGCAGATGAATGCACTCTTCAATCAGGAAGAAACCACACCTGATGGATTTACAAAAAGAGATATGGAAGTGATGTATGGCCTAAGGGACCACCTGACCAAAACTTTTTTGGAGGATCACTCCATGATTCAATTGGCAAAACACTTCGGACTAAACACCAACAAGCTCATGACACAATTCAAAAAGCTGTTCGGCACAAGTGTATTCGAATACCTTTCTGATTTGAGAATGGAATACGCCAGAAATTTACTGCTGGATGAAAATAAAATGGTGGTAGAAGTGGCCCATGTGCTGGGATACAAAAACCCGCACCACTTCAGTACCGCTTTCAAAAGGAGATACGGCATTAGCCCTTCATCAATTAAGTAATACATCCAATTGAATTGGCCATTATATAATACCCTCACCAAGTATAATAAAGTGTTAATTTCCGGCATTTCAGCAGGAAAATAGACCGACTGCCCTAAGTTGTTAGGTATAAGTGCTGCAATAAATCATATTGACACCCGATATTTTATTTTGATCATGAGAAGACTTTTTCTTCTGCCTTTTCTTCTAATCCACACATTAACTGGTCTGGCCCAAACGGGTAATCGCAACGACTTTCAATTAACCCTCTCCAACACCCAAAAGGAAGTACGAATCGATGGTGTACTCGATGAGGAGATATGGTCAACCGCTCAAAGTGCTGAAAACTTCTGGCTCAACGCACCTTCCGACAATGCCTTGGCCACCAACACCACAATCGTAAAAGTAGCCTATGACGATAAGCACCTATACATCGCAGCATTGATGAAAGGGCCACGAAAATACATCATCCAATCCCTAAAAAGAGATGGGGACCTGGAAGCAAGTGACGCTTTTAGTGTGGTGCTGGATCCGGTAGGACAGAAAGCCCTGGGCTATATGTTTGGTGTCAATGTGGGTGGTGCACAAACAGAGGCAATGGTATCTGCTGCTCAGGGTGTATTCGTACAATCGGTTGACAATTCATGGGATGCGCGATGGTATTCAGCGGTAAAGCAAAATGAAGAAGGATGGGTGGCAGAGATGGCAATTCCATTCAAGAGCATTCGTTTCAAAAAGGGAGCCACGAACTGGGGCATCAACTTCTGGCGCAGCGACCGCCAGGCCAACGAACGCCATGTGTGGGCCAAAGTGCCCGTGCAATTTTCACCTACCGATCTGGGTTTCACTGGTTCATTGCTGTGGGAAGTGGCTCCGGAGCCGACAGGCATGAACATCTCGCTTACCCCTTACGCATTGAGTTCAGTGGCGAGGGACTTTCAAAATAACATTGCGCCAACAAGAGATTTCGATTTTGGCGGAGAAGCCAAGGTAGGATTATCCCCAACACTCAACCTCGACCTTACGGTCAATCCTGACTTCTCACAAACCGATGTAGATCAGCAAGTAACCAACTTGTCGCGTTTTTCTATTTTCTTTCCCGAGCGCAGACAGTTCTTCCTGGAGAATGCAGATGTGTTTACCAACTTTGGGGCATTTCCCGATGCACCCTTCTTTTCTAGACGCATCGGATTGGATGCCACCGGAAGCAAAGTGCCCATAACTTATGGTGCGCGCTTGAGTGGCAACCTCGACCGCAACTGGCGCATAGGCGTACTCAACGCACAAACAAAGGGGGATACGTTATTGCCCGGCCAAAATTATACGGCAGCAGCCTTGCACCGAAGGGTATTAAAGCGTTCTACCATACGAGCGCTGGTGGTGAACAGGCAAAGTGTTACCGAAGGGGAGTTCAGCAGCACCGATTACGGTCGTAATGCAACACTGGAATTCGAATATATTTCTAACGATGGCAAATGGGTGGGGAAGGCCGGCTACAACCATGCCTTCAAGGAGAATGTAACCACCGACAATCAATTCATTGTGGGAAGCATGGGCTACAACGGAAGGAAATTTCAAGCCAATTACGGCTTGCAAATCATGGGCGACAACTACACCGCTGACATGGGTTTTGTAGGACGGCTCAATAACTATGACCCTATCAACAAAGTTATAGTGCCCATCGGTTATACCAAGTCTTCCACCAACATCGACTACAGCTGGTTTCCTCAAAACAAGAAGGTGATACGCCACTGGATGGGTTTAGAGAATTATGTACACTGGGTGCGCAATGGCACACTGAATGAATCCTATACCCGCTTGCGCTATTTCTTTTTCTTCCGTAATACCAGCCAACTGCGCTTCCGTGTAAACAATAATTTTGTGAGCCTGCTATTTCCGTTCCAACTCACCAGCGAATCGCCTCTGCCAGTAGGGGATTACAATTTCACGGAATACAACATCCAATTCAATACTGACTTGCGCAGAAAACTGAACCTGGAATTGTTTGCTGTATCCGGAGCTTACTACACCGGCAACAAAACCACTTTGCGCTCAACGTTGAATTACCGCGTGCAGCCATGGGGCAATTTTGCCATGGGCTTCGAGATGAATGACATCAGGTTGGGAGATCCTTATGGAAGCACCCGCTTGTGGCTGATCAATCCCAAATTCGAAGTGAACTTCACCAACAACTTGTTCTGGACCACCTTCCTGCAATACAATACCCAGGCAGATAACTTCAACATCAACAGCCGTATCCAGTGGCGCTATCGCCCGATGAGTGATTTGTTTCTGGTGTATACCGACAATTACCTGACAGAAGGAACCTTTGGCCCGAAGAACAGGTCTATTGTGCTGAAGTTCAATTATTTCTTTCAGTTGTAGGGGAGAGCACCGAAGTTCCAGTCTACCGTCCTAGCGAGGCAAGGAAAGCATGTGGGCAGGCTGCCGAAGCCATCTCCCAAATAGAACTTGTCATTGGGTAAGGATTACTTCGCTCCATTCCTCGCACTGACGACAGTACAAAGTAAAGTCTTGTTGCATAACATTATCAAATAAAACCTGAACTTAACCTTCAGTACTTCCGTTACTGTTAACTTTGCGGCCGTACTGATTTCATGACTAGAAAACGCTATTACTTCATCACCATCCTCATCCTGGGTGGCCTTGCAACCATAAGCCCTTTTTCCATAGACATGTACCTGCCGGGGTTCACAGCCATTGCGCGCGACCTCAACACTACCATTGACCAGGTGCAGTTGTCTCTGACCAGTTATATCTTTGGCATTTCAATAGGGCAGTTGGCCTATGGTCCGCTGCTCGATCGCTTCGGAAGGAGAACGCCCCTGTACACCGGTTTGGTCATCTATATACTGGCCTCTATCGGATGTGCTTTTACCAATTCAGTAGAGTCGCTGATCTTGATGCGTTTCCTGCAGGCCATCGGAGGCTGTGTGGGTATGGTGGCTGCTCAGGCCATGGTGCGTGATCTTTTTCCCGTCAACAAATCAGCCCAGGTGTTTTCGCTGATCATATTGGTAATCGCAGTCTCTCCAATGATTGCGCCTACACTCGGTGGTTACGTTACCGCGTCCATCGGATGGCACTGGGTGTTCATCTTGTTGGCCATTATCGCTTTGATCGTGATGGCGTCAGTGTATTTCTTTTTGCCTGCAGGCAGAAAAGGGGATCCCTCCATTTCACTGAAGCCTAAAGCCGTGCTGGCTAATTTTTATGAAGTGACCAAACAACCACAGTTTTTTATTTACACATTGGCGGGCGGCATCGCCATGGCCGGACCATTTGCTTACATCGTGGGGTCTTCCGATGTATACATGAACATCTACCATCTCTCAGAGCAACAGTATGGATGGGCATTTGCTTTTGTGGCATTTGGCATGATAGGCACCACGCAATTGAATCATGTGTTGTTGAAGCGATTCAACAGTGAACAGTTGATCAAAGTGGCCTTGATTCACCAGAGCATCGTGGGCATTGTATTGTTGATTGGCACCTGGTACAACTGGTACGGCATGTACAGTTTTACCGCCCTCATCTTTTTGTTTGTGGCCGCCCATGGCATCATGTCTCCCAACACCACTGCCTTGTCGATGGCACCCTTTACCAAATATGCAGGCAGTGCTTCTGCCTTGCTAGGCAGTTTCCGACTGGGTGTAGGGGCTATTGTTTCTGCCCTGGTAAGTATATTGCACAATGGCACTAGCATACCCATGGCGGCTATCATGTTGATTTGTGCTGTCACCGGTCTGGTATTACTCAATTCAGGCGTGGCAGTAGTGAAATACCGCGCTCGCAAAGCCGATGCCCGTAAGGAAGTAGCCTCCCTGGTATAACATCCCCTAATTTTTTTGCATTCAGCTGTAAGGATTGGTAAATTCTTGGATACTAATGAGGTAGATGACGGATAAGGAGCAAAATGAAGTATTTAAGCAGTGGTTGGGTAACTACAAGGCGTTGCTCTTTAAGATCGTGAGGGCCTATGCCTTCACAGAGGAAGACCGTGACGACCTGTTTCAGGAGATATCACTTCAGGTGTGGCGCTCTATTCCCAATTTCAGAAATGAATCTGCCGTCACCACCTGGATTTACAGGATAGCACTCAATACCGCGCTGAGGTGGAAGAGTAAAGAAAGAAAAGTGATTACGGGTAGCCATGAATTGGATCATAAAGTAGCGATCAAAACGGAGACGCCTAATGCACGAATTGAATGGCTCTATGAACAAATAAGCAGACTCAATGAAATAGACCGGTCGTTATGTCTCTTACTACTGGATGATTTGAGTTACAAAGAAATGGGCGACATATTGGGAATTTCAGAAGGCAATGTGGCTGTAAAAATCCACCGCATCAAAAAGTACCTTACCGACCAGTCAAAAAATATAAATGTAGTATCATGAATATTGAAGACATGAAGAAAATATGGAATGAACAAGATCAACAACATCAATATGTAATTGATGAGCAACTGTTACAGGAAAATATTCAGCGAAAGAAACGCAAAGGCAGTCGATTTGTTAATAAAATGGAATGGGCGATGATTTTTTCAAATCTACTTGCCGGAGGTTCGATCATCGGAATGAACATGATCAGACACAACACTCACCCGTATGTCAGCGCGCTGGGTGCAGTCATGCTGGCTGCAGCAGTGTATGTATTGATCATTAGACAGAAACGGTTGAAAAATGAGAATCGGTTTGATCGTACGATGCTGGGCGACCTCGATCATGCCATCAACAATGCCAACTACCGCGCTCGTTTGTCATACAGCATGCTCATCTATTGGATTTTATTTTCATTGCTTATGTTGGGCACTGCCATTCTGGAAGGCTGGTCGGTAATGCAGGTAACTGGCATTGCAGTATTCTGTATTGTAGTTGGGTTGCTGGGCCGGTGGGAACATAAGAGCTGGCACGTAGCCAATAAGAAAAGATTGGAAGCATTGAAGAGTAAGTTGATGGAAGCTGTGTAAACAGAGTTCACCATACCAATTTTAGTTCATTGGATATGCGATCTAATCGAGGGAACAAATTCAACTTTTCTTTTTCATCCATCAAAAAAGGTTTGCCATTGATAATTCTATAAGGTATTATCTTAGTTTGGCTATTATTTTTCATGATAGAAAACCTGACAAGTATTCCTTCTGCAGCTAATGGATGGGGATTGTCAAAAATTAAATTACCAATGCTGTAGAAAACCGGCTTCCCATCAATCAACTCGAAGCTTTGTATAACATGTGGATGATGCCCTACAATAGCATCTGCCCCCGCTCTTACAAGTTCAGCAGCCTGTCTTTGTTGCGCATCTGTAGGAAATAATTGATACTCAATTCCCCAATGAAGGGTAACAATAATGAAAGATGTTGGATGTCTGAGTTTGTAGTTCGAAATACTTTCTTTCAAATTACCGATGGTGGCCTGGCACATGCCGGGCTCATCTTCTAGATACATCCATCCTTCAAGTCCCAAAGTTACACTGGAAAAAATAGCCACGTCAATTTCATGCTTACGGATTAGCACCGGCTCACAAGCAAGTTTTTGGGTTTCTCCGTATCCTATGGGTGTTATCTTTGAGCTGTTAAGGTGGTCAGCGGTGGAAATGAGTCCCGTTCTTCCCTGATCGTAACTATGGTTGTTGGCAAGAATACTGTGTGTGATGCCTGCTGAGCTAAGTTGGGGAAGCCATTCAGGATCTGCCCTAAACATGAATTTCTTAGCTATGGGAGCCCCTTCATGAGTTGCAGGACATTCGAGGTTAATGACAGAGTAATCTGCATCATCAAAGACTTGCTTAATATCTGATGTAAAATAATCTACACCCTTTACTTGAATTTGTTGGCGAATACCTCTATCGAGCATGACATCCCCGCCAAATACAATCACCAGCACATCGTCAGATCTACAGCCAGATAAGATAGCCAAGATTAGAATTGAAATAACTCTCAACACCCCGAACTGTAAGTATAAGCCCTGACTTTAGGCTTGATGCCTTTATCCAAAACAATGGTTACATCCTTCATCCATGGTGGTGGTGGGTAAACTTCCCCTTTTTTTAACATCTCTTGCCAGGCTTCATCGGTTAACCGATTGTTAAGGGGTTGTGGAAATTCATAATAACTAAAAGTAGCTCCTTTAGTAAGGTATAAATAACCTTCGATTTCAACTACCACATAGAGGTCATTGACATGACCAACAGCCGCGTGCAGAATTCCAGCTTTTTCTCCAACATTTTGAGTATAAATATCAGCTACCACTGCCACCTCTTTATCCGGACCCGACACAAAACTCCAATCAGACACACCTACTATTGAATTGGTGATACCCTCAACAGTAGATCCAATGATTTCAATGGTCCTGTACTCTTGTTCAGTAAGCTTTTCACCACGCAGTTCTTTTTCACTTGCTATGAGCAAAAAAGTGCATAGTTCTTTTATCCGTTCTTGCTGATACTTGAGTGAATTGTTAAACAGGTTATGCTTAGTGAGTAAAGACTCAGTAATATCGAGCAGTTCCAAGGCCTCTTTCCAATAATTGATGTTGGGCTCTACGTATCCAACTACATACGGATCAGGAGGAGGTGCACAATCTTCACCACCTCCACATTCGGCACCTGATGGTTGCTCTGCATAAAGAATGGCGTCATGCTTGAGCTCTGCCCAAGAAGCAAGAGCGGTGTTAAGATTCTTTCTGTTCCATGATGGCAATTGCATAAAGGCAGGATAGGATTTGTTAGGTTCGAGTAGTGCTGTCAGTCCCTTTATCCATTTGGCATACACTGTCTCATCCCAATGTTCATAATTCTTATACTTGGATTTCATCTTTTCCAATTTTGGAAGAAACATGTCCCAATTATTACTTTCTTGTCCGCGTTCATTTAAAACCCCTTCTGCGGCCACACTGCCAAATGCGGCCAGCACATCAAGTCCTTTTGGATAGGGCCTGCGATCAGTATCTGTCATTTCCTGAAGAATTTCATTATCAAGGACAAACCGGGATGGCATAAAATTGATTTTATCAGAACAGGTGAGCTCAATTTTTGGTTTTATCATATTTTTGCCCTGTAGACTAGCCAATTCTTTTCTCACCGAATTCAGTGTTTCAGGCTTCAGTGCATCGCTTAATGTTTTTATGTTTTTACTATTAAGTATGTTGCAAATATCAAGAAGTGATAGGTTATCTGGCTGACCAACAAGAAAGGAAGTAGGGTCTAAGATAGACTTGTAAAGAGTTGTTAAACTTTTACCTGATTTCCCCTTTCCATTATTAAGCATAAAAGCAGCTACCATTGCCCTTTTAAAATCAGTTTCCTCCTTTAAACAATAAGGAGCTGTTTGAAGCCATTGCATGGCTTTAAAATATCTCTGCAAGATGTCCGTCCGTGTGTAATGGCCCCTAGGTTTAAACAAGTCATATGGAAACATATTATCTGTATAGGAGGGGAGTAATAAGGAAAAGGCTGTTACTTGATTTTTGATATTTGCTAACTCGGCAGTAACACTTTTTTTGTACTTTTCCGGCAATGAAATATTTTTTTCCTCCAGTATACTAAGGGGAATAGAATAAAAAGCTGCATTGTAATTGATTGCATCTATGATTGTTGCATCTTTTTCCTGTGTACTAATTACATTCGAGTATTCTTGGAGACCATTCAACAGCTCTCTTAGTATCGGAACAAATTGCTCTTCCTCCAGGCCTCTTAACATAAACGAAAAATGCATGTGAAATAATTGAAGATACATATCTGTAGATACAAAATTTTGAACTTGGCTGTAGTCATTTTGCTCGTACAAATGGAAGAACTGCACATTATTGTTCGGTATGATAGCAAATCCATTTCGATCGAGTCCATCTAATAGCTTAGAAGGTATACTTTCAAATTGCCATGCATTTACGATGTTGTTAACATTGGCATAGCGAAAACCATCCCGGATGATATAGTTCTGTGCAAGCTTGGAATCTTCCATTTTTTTCACCCTGTCCATGAACGCAATTTCCTCATCAGTATAAGTGATTGGAGGAGCTGGCCTCAAACCACTGTATTTACAGTCACCATACCATCTGGACTCCATCAGCGCCTTATACCATGGGGTGCGATAAAAGTAATTCCTCAGATCATCGTGCATGAACAAATAACCATACCTGGCAGGAATCGTGTTGCGTAAAAATCTGAGTTCCTGGACTGACAACGAACTGATGTCTTGCTTGAAATCAAATTCAGGCAGTTGGCTACGCAGGACCTCAAACGCTACGGTGTCCCATGTGCGGTCAGCAGCACTTACAACGTAATCAGAACCTTCTATCTGGGTGTTGTTGTCCTCAATACTTCCCTTAGGATCTTCCAAGGATTGACTTGACGAGGACAACTGATCACTGTCTTTCTTTGAAGAACAGGAGGAAAATAACAAAATAATTAAGATGAAAGATAATGATACCTTAAATCTGTGTGGGAGTCGGAATAGTATTAACAATCGCATGATTGAAGTTAAACAATTTCCTATTTATGAAGAAATACCTTAGCCTCACTCAGGGAGATATTTCTTTTTAAGTATTCCCTGAACGAGGGGCCAAATCCGTACCATTCATATTCTGCCATAAGGTAACTGCCATCGGTTTCCACTTCTATAGTCCTGATTAAGGTTTGCTTCCCGTTAAAACGCACTGTGAAATCTTCAAGTGGATGGCTTACTGATGATCCCAGCCATTTGGGTATTATTGTCTTATCAGCGACCCCAAAAATGAACAATCGCTTGCGCAATGTCGTGTCAAAACGGGTGGACTTGACAACGCCTACTAATACATCATCAAAGCCATCAGCATCAACATCTCCCTTAAGCAGCTTAAAGACTGGATATCTTAACGGCCATTTATGAATATTCTCACTGGCATCGCTGCAGACCAGATAATTCGCATCAGGTGTGCTTTCTAAGTAAATATTAACAGGTCCCTCTTCCGTATTGATTGCAAAACCGTCAGTTAGATCTTTCTCGCAAGATTGGAGAGTTAAATAAAATACAAAATAAAATGCAGTTTTAAATTTCATTGATTGTCCATGAATCAAATGTAATAATAAAGAAAAAGAACTTTTTGTATGGTGTCCCATTGGAGCGTTCATAAGTCCTCGATAATTTATGTAGTTACAACTTGGCACCATGGCTTATCTTGAAATTTTGAAGACCCAAATTAAAATCTAAAACAACCAGATTACCCCCCTTTTCTTTTACGATCGTTTGTTAGGTCTGCAACTTTATTTTTCATTTTTGTCGTAAGTCATATCGAACGGCTGATGGATGCGTTATCTTTGTATATACATTATGATGCAATCAGTAATCATCGGAACGGGCAGTTATATCCCTGAAATAAAAGTAGCCAATGCTACATTTGCCGAACATCAGTTTTTGGAAAAGGGTGGTGCCGCGCTAAAGCAAAACAACTCCTATGTCATAGAAAAATTTCAGGCCATTACGGGCATAGCCGAGCGCAGATACGCGCAGCCTCATCAGCAAACTTCTGATATCGGTGTGCTGGCGGCACAACAAGCCATCACCGCTGCAGGCATCGACAAAGAAAGTCTGGACTACCTGATCGTAGCACACAACTTTGGTGATGTGGCCCACAACAGCAACCGTTCCAACCTCTTGCCTTCTGTAGCTTCTCGCATCAAATCGAAACTGCAAATACAAAATCCCGACTGCGTGGCTTATGATATGGCTTTCGGTTGCCCGGGTTGGGTAGAAGCATTGATACAGGCACACCTGTTCATTAAAGCGGGCGCAGCCAAAAGGTGCCTGGTGATTGGTACGGAAACCTTGTCGCGACTGGTAGACCCGCACGATCGCGACAGCATGATCTTCAGCGATGGAAGTGGTGCCGCCATTCTGGAAGCCAGCGAAAGTGAGCAGGGGGTAATCGCACATAAAACACAAACCTTTGCCCTCAACTACATCGATGCACTTACCATGGGACCCTCCAATACCATCGAAGACAACGATGGACTCTTCATCAAAATGAATGGCCGCAAAGTGTATGAGTTTGCGCTCAACCATGTGCCGCTGGTAGTCAAAGAGGTACTGGACAAGGCAGGGGTACACATCAGTGAAGTAAAGAAAGTATTGATCCACCAGGCCAATGAAAAAATGGATGCGGCCATCCTGGAGCGGCTCTTTAAATTGTATGGCATTGACCATGCACCAATGGAGGTAATGCCCATGACCATCGGGTGGCTGGGCAACAGTTCCGTAGCCACCGTACCTACCTTGCTCGATTTGATAATAAAAGGAGAGTTAGAAGGTCATGACATTCAGCGTGGCGACAAAATTGTAATGGCTGCTGTAGGCGCAGGCATGAACATCAATGCAGTGTTGTATCAATTCTGATCCTATGTAAGTAGTTGATTTAACTTTTTCAATTCCTTATTTCTTCAATCCATAGGCAAAGGCCTATCTCCTCTCTCTTGATTGCCACAAAGGTGAACCGGGAGATTGATCTGCGACCAAATTCGGTCAGTTGACTGTCCGGTCACTTCATTATCGGACATCTTTTTATTTTAAACAAGAGATTAATCATCCCATTTGGGTTATCCTGAAATGACAGAATAACCCTATTCATTATTTTCCGTTAAAACGATTTTAACATAGCCATTTCTGTAACTAAACGGGCCAAGGACAGTATACTTTATCAACCAACCACCATCTCCTCATGAAATTATTTTCTTTTGTGCTTGTCTTAATGGCTTATGTTGCACAAGCGCAAAATGATTCTTTAAAAGTTTACACCACCGCGCGGTTGTCTGGGGCAGGGCCTGTCATTGATGGACATGGCAACGACCCTGCCTGGGAGCAGGTGGAATGGAGCGACAGCAAATTCACTCAAGTGGAACCCGACAAAGGAAAACCTGCCAGCGTAAATACCAAATTCAAGATATTGTACGATGCCAAAAACCTATACGTGCTGGTACGTGCCTACGATCCCGAACCCGACAAGATTGTAAAACGCATGTCGCGCAGGGATGGCTTTGATGGCGATATGGTGGAAATCAACATCGACAGCTATTACGACAAGCGCACCGCCTTCTCGTTTACCGCTTCGGTGTCGGGTGTAAAAGGGGATGAATACGTTTCCAACAATGGCGACAACTGGGATCCGGGTTGGGACCCGATCTGGTACTTGAAAACCAGCATTGATGCAGAAGGATGGCTAGCAGAGTTTCGCATCCCCCTCAGTCAGCTGCGCTTTGCCAACAAACCTGAACTTACCTGGGGCCTCAATGTCACGCGCATATTTTTCCGTACACAGGAAAGATCACACTGGCAATATGTGCCACCCGATGCAGGCGGCTATGTGCACCTGATGGGAGAGATGAATGGCATTCGCGGCATCAAACCCCAGAAGCAGTTGGAGATTCAACCGTATGTGGTGGGTAGAACGGAACGTTTCGACAAGGAAGAGGGTAATCCTTTTGTAACAGGTACCAATTCAGGACTCGATGTAGGGCTGGATGCCAAAATCGGACTTACCAGTGACATCACTCTTGACTTGACAGTAAATCCCGACTTCGGACAAGTAGAAGCTGACCCCTCGCAAGTCAACCTCAGCGCCTTTGAGTTGTTCTTTCGTGAGCAGCGTCCGTTTTTTACAGAAGGCAACAACACATTGGATTTTCCTGTTACTGGCAACAGCAGCAACCTGTTCTACAGCAGGCGTATCGGCCGCAGACCTCAGGGAGGAGTGGATACCGATGCTTCCGGGGAAGACAATGTAACAGAGTATATAAAGTCAAGCGAACGCAGCACCATACTGGGAGCAGCCAAGCTGACGGGTAAAAACAAAAAAGGATTTTCATGGGGACTGCTGGAAAGCGTGACCGCCAACGAATACGCGGAGATCGACAGCCTGGGATTCAGAAGAAAACAACTCATAGAACCGCTTACCAATTACCTGGCAGGCCGGGTGCAACAAGACATCAACAAAGGCAACACCGTGGTGGGCGCCATGCTTACTGCCACCAACCGCCAGTTGGATAATCCCAACTTGCAGTGGCTGCACAAAAATGCCTATTCAGCAGGAATCGATTTCACCCATCATTGGAAAGACAGAAAATATTTTGTCAGCAGCAGGGCCGTAATGAGCCATGTGCAAGGCACGCCCGAAGCCATCGAAGAGACACAACGCTCTTCCGAACGGTACTTCCAGCGTATTGACAACAACCACACTGAGCTGGATCCTACCCGCAGGTCGCTCACGGGCACAAGTGGTACCCTGCGGTTGGGCAAAAAAAGTGGCAAACTCATTGGTACCTTCAACCTCGACTGGCAGTCGCCAGAGCTGGACCTCAACGATGTAGGATTTTTGTCGCAAACAGACAGGATTACACAATGGTTTTGGATGCAGTACCGCATCTTACAACCTCGGGGCATTACCCGCTGGCAACGATACAACATCAATCAGTGGCAGGAATATGATTTTGGCGGACGCAATTTAAATACAGGCATAAATACCAACGCCCATGCGCAGTTCAACAACTTTTGGCAAACAGGCGGTGGTGTCACCTTCATTGCAAACAGTGCCAGCAATGGCGACTTGCGGGGAGGTCCTTCCATCCGATACCCCGGGGCCACTTACTTTTGGATGTACCTGGAAACTGACCGCAGGAAAAAATTCAGCTTGAACATCAACCCCGAGCTGGGCACAGGGAAGGAAGGATATTCCCGAAACGTAAACCTCAGCCTCAACCTGACCTATCGACCAGTCAATGCATTGAATATCTCTCTTTCTCCGAGCTTCAGTCGCAACCGTGAGCAGATGCAATATGTGGCCACGGCCTCAGAAAACAATGAAGACGTTTATGTAGTAGGACAAATCGATCAGACCACCGCACGGCTGGTGATGCGCATGACGCTCATGCTCACACCCAACCTGTCGGTACAGTATTACGGTCAGCCCTTTGGTACTTCCGGCAAGTACACCAACTTCAAACGGATCACCAACGCCAGTGCTTCAGAGTACAGTGCCCGGTTTGCGCCCATCAACCCGGCCACCCTGCTGCTGGCAGATGATGTGTACAGCGTGGATGCCAACAACGATGGTATGGGAGACTATAACTTTAATAAACCCGACTTCAACTTTGGCCAGTTTCGCTCCAACACCGTAGTGCGGTGGGAGTACATTCCCGGCTCTACCTTGTTTTTAGTGTGGGCACGCGAACGCAACGGTGCTTTCTACGCTTCAGAACCGGAGCATGAAAAGTATTCTTTCGAGTTCGATGAAAAGGGGCGTAATATTTTCCTCATCAAGTTTACTTACCGGCTGGTGATGTAACCCTGCAATACTTTGCTGTCCCTATTTAGCAATCATTAATTGCACAACTGCAATAGGGCCGCCACCATTGCCTCTACCAGATGCGCCCATTATCTGCTATATTTAGAGTACCAATACATAGTATGAGCAGAGGATTTGTAAAAGATGGCGATCAGGAAGAGGTACCCCTGGTACCGCCAAGGGCCGATTTGCCTCCGGGTGAAACCAACTATGTCACCCGCGCTGGACTGGAAGCCCTGCTGGCTGAAAAAGAAGCGATGCTCAATGAAATCAGCCATCTTAGTACCATCAACGAGAACGAGCACCGCATAGCCTCTAACTACCTGCACGCCAAGTTGCAATTGCTGCTGGACCGCATTGCCAGTGCCAAGGTAATAGAGTTGAGCGATCAGCCCCGCGATGAAGTGCGTTTTGGTGCCAAGGTGTCGTTGCAAACGGAGGATAGCCGTAAGCCGCAACAATTCCAGATCGTGGGCGTAGATGAAGCCGACCTCGCCAAAGGCAAGATCGCCTTTGTGGCACCCATTGCCCGACTGCTGATGCGCAAGAAGGTAGGGGACAAAGCAATCCTGAAACTAGCCAATGGCAACCGCGTGTTTAAGATAGTAGGGATCACCTACGATTAAAAAGCTGTTTGCTTTCCACCAGTGTGTCCCAACTATTAGACCAGACACCAGTGCGCTTTCCACCAGTGTGTCCCAACCATTAGACCAGACACCAGTACGCTTTCCACCAGTGTGTCCCAACCATTAGACCAGACACCGGTACGCTTTCCACCAGTGTGTCCCAACCATTAGACCAGACACCAGTACGCTTTCCACCAGTGTGTCCCAACTATTAGACCAGACACCAGTACATTTCCCACCACAGCGTCCAAACCAAAATGGCTGGAGTACTCCGGGGGAAAAGCCATTAATAATTCCTTATCTTCATGAAGAATATGAATTCTGGATTTAAAAAAGGAACGGGGATCTCCCTTATCATCGGATCGGTATTGATGATCGTCACCATGCTGCTGCATCCTGTTGGTGGTGACTTGGATCAATTGTTGAAAATTGTTCGGATTGGTATCGTCTCTCATAGCATTGCGATAGCCTCCATTCCTTTTGTAGCCTATGGATTTTGGGGTCTCACCAGGCACCTTGGCAGTGATCGCTTTTTTCCCATGATCGCTTTTTCCTTTATGGCCTTTGGGTTGGTGGCGGTAATGATCGCAGCAGCCATCAATGGGTTAATACTCATGGACTTTGTTCAGCACTACGAAGGAGCAACAGACGGCACTATCGCTTCCCTGCAGCCCGTATTCGTTTTGATCCGCAGTTTTAATCATGCGTTTGACTTTATTTACATTGGCGCAGTGTGTGTCTCTACCTTATTCTGGTCGATAGGGATTATCACAACTAAATTGCTGCCCAGGTGGCTCGGGTATTGGGGCATTGCATTGGTAGCGCTGGTATTGATGTTGATTTTATTTGATTTTGTATTTATTGATGTAAAGGGATTTACCTTGTTCATTTTTGGATATGTAGCCTGGACATTTTGCACCGGCTATTTGTTAATTAAATCAGACCCATGAAGAGAAGTACTTTACTGGGATTGGCGGCCGTAATATTTTTTATTGCTGCAATCATTGATATAATCGATGGTTACATTCCCAAAATGATAAGCTCGGTATCGATTACCATTGCGTTGTTGGTGTTGGCATTGGGTCAGGGCAAAGTGAATAAGTCTGCCTATGATAGAGTAGCACTTGCTTTTATGGTAGTGGCGCTGCTGGCTTTTGTCTATCGGTTGTTGAATTATTATGAAGTGATGTAAAGTGATTAAAAGAAGATCATTGAAGTTGATCAGGGCTTTGGCATTGTTGTGCTTTGTATTTTTGGGTGTTTCTACATCTGCCCAGACCGAATCGGCTGAATCTAACTTTATTGCTATCGATCATGTGCCCATTGTTGTACATGACCTGGCTGTTATTAAGCAATTGTTTTCAGACGAACTCCATTTCAGAGTTAAGGATGGAAGAGTACATGAAGGAATCAACAACTGCTTCATCAAATTCGAAAATGGCACTTACCTGGAATTTATTGTTCCACTCGATAGCACACAGTCCATAGGAAAATACTACACTACATGGCTTAAAGCTGGTTCAGGTGCCACCGTTCCGGCTATTTCAATTAGGAATCGGGATGAATTGACTAAATACCTAACCGCAAGGAAAATAGAATTTACATTGAGTGCCAATAAAGTTTGGAGCACCATCACCGTACAATCAGGTGAGTTGTTTTATATCGATTATCTTAACAAAAACTGGAGGGATCCTAATACCACGCATTCCAATCAGGCACTTTCGTTGGAGACTACCTGGATATTAAGCAATGATATTGAAGGTGACAGTAAGAAGTACCAATCGTATGGATTTAAGCAGTTTCAACAAATGGAATGGCAGGGTGTCACTGTTCAATTGCTTTCTTTAGGGATAAGCAAACTGGCACTGTTGGATGCCAAGAGTCCTTTCCATTTATCTTCTGACTTCGAGTCACCAGACCGATTGGGTATTTGTGGGTTTACTATAAAAGTGGCCTCTTTGGAAAAGCTGAACAGTATGTTGATAAACTTGGATAAAGTTGAGTTAATGGCAAATAAAACTGTGGTCTTACTTAAAGATTATAATTTATTCCTTGAATTTGTTGAGTGAGAAGGATAGCCCATTTATTACTACGAACTATCTGAATGAATTATTGACTCAATTTGATGCTTTTGTTATAATATAATAGTTATGAATCTGGAAGACAACAAAAGGAACGCCATCGCTTTCTACAAAACTGCCTACCTGGGAAATCCAAAAGCAGCCATTGAGAAATACGTGGGCAAGGAATACATTCAGCACAACCCTCAAGTAGCTGATGGAACCCAAGGATTTATCGGCTATTTTGAACGTATGCAAAAGGAGTATCCAAACAAATCCATTGAATTTGTTCGTTGCATTGCAGAAGGGGACTTGGTGGCCTTGCATACCCACCAGATATGGCCAGGCAATGAAGCGTATGTGACCATGGATTTTTTCAGGTTTGACGAGAATGGAAAGATCTGCGAACATTGGGATGCCATTCAACAGATTCCAGATGAGGCTGCCAATCCCAACAAAATGTACTGATAAATGGTATTATGTTAAGGAATAATTTATTTAGCAGCGCATGAATCCTTCTGTTCTGAATTTAAGAAAAACACTGCATCAAAATCCGGAGTTGTCGGGCAGCGAAGTACATACCGCTGCACGCATCAAAAGTTTTATTGATACCCATCACCCAGCTCAATACATAGAGCAGGTGGGAGGGCAGGGCCTGATGGCAATATATGAATATGCCTTGCCTGGCAAAACCATCGTCATTCGTTGCGAACTGGATGCGCTGCCCATTGCAGAACAAAACACCTTCAGCCACCGATCCAATGTCAACGGCATCGCGCACAAGTGTGGGCATGACGGGCACATGGCCATTGTAGCGGGATTGATATTTTGGATCAAGGAACAGACATTCTCATCAGGAAAAATTGTATTGCTCTTTCAACCTGCAGAAGAAACAGGGAAGGGCGCCTACGAAGTGATGAAGGATGCTCGCTTCCAAATCCTCAACCCAGATTATGTATTTGCCCTTCATAACATACCGGGGATGCCTTTGAACAGTATCATCACCATGAGGCAGGGCTTCTCCGCAGAAGTGCAAAGTTTTGCTGTCTACTTCAAAGGTAAAGAGGCACATGCTGCAGAGCCTGAAAACGGGATCAATCCGGCTCGGGGCATCGCTGCGTTAATAAGTGAATTGTCTCAACAAAACATCCCCGATCCTTCCAGAGAGGACATGACCATTTTGACACCCATTCACATCCTGATGGGGGAAAAGGCTTATGGTGTTTCACCCGCAAGGGGAGAACTACATTACACCCTGAGAACATGGAACGAGGGGGTGATGAAAAAAGTAAAACAGCACATAGAAGCAACGATACAGAAGATAGCACATGCCCATGGCCTTCAATATGAAATGGATTGGTTCGAATATTTTCCATCCAGTATCAACAATGCATTATGTCACAAAATGATCATTGAAGCAGCCAGGGCCAATCAATTGGAGTTGATCGAGCGCCCTTATCCATTTAAGTTTGGGGAGGATTTTGGGTGGTATTCCAAACAATACAAAACAGCGATGTTTGGACTGGGCGCAGGTATCCATTCACCCGCATTGCACCATGCCGACTACGATTTTCCTGATGAGATTATGGCAGCAGGGGTTGTTATGTTTGCTGGTATAATTTCAAGTGCCCTTGAAAGTGAATGACAAACTGAAAGAAATGGATCAAACCTGTAAAAACAAAACCCCTGTATTACTGCAGGGGTTTTATTAGAAAAAGTAGGGGACTCTCACTCTAATAAGGAATTACACTATTAACGTTGACACATCAGATACAGCATCAGTTAAAGTTGACTCCAGATTAAATTCCCAAACAATTAGATGACGGTAAACTAAACCTGTAGCCAAGATGATCATCTTTTATGTCTGGTTTCAATGAGGTCCCCTAAGCCCTATTTCCAGCCACCTCCCAGGGCCTGATAAATGTTGACCATTGCATTCATTTGCTGTTTTTTGGTTTCAATCAATTCAAATTTTGATTCCAGTGCATCGCGTTGGGTCAGCAGTACTTCCATATAATCTGCCCTTGCTGATTTGAACAGGTTATTCGAAATGGTAATGGACTCGTTCAGCGCCTGCACTTGCTCTGCCCTTAAGCTGTAGCTTCTGTCCAGGTTGCTGATGTTCGCCAACTGATTGGCTACTTCTATATAAGCGTTTAAAATGGTGCGCTCATAGTTGAACACGGCCTGAATTTGTTTTGCGTTGGCACTGTAATACATCGCCTTAATGGCATTTCTGTTCACAAGGGGTGCAGCTACATCACCGAATAAACCGTAGAGTAATGACTCCGGTGTTTTAATCAGATAGGAGGGATCAAATGCCTGAAAACCTATACCCGCAGAGATGTCCAAAGATGGATAGAACCTGGCCTTGGCTACTTTCACATCCAACTTGGCAGCTGCCAACTCCAACTCTGCTTGCCTTACATCAGGTCTGTTTTGCAACAGTTGAGCAGGAATACCCGCCTGGATGTTGGAAGGCAACAAATCATTAAAAGCCGCTGAATTCCTCTCGATAGGCTGTGGGAATCTCCCGATCAAAAAGTTGATCCTGTTTTCGGTTTCCGTTACCTGCTGTTGAATGTCAAACTGCAAACTTTTGGTGCCCAACACTTGCGCTTCAAACCTGCGCACGGCCAGTTCAGTGACGCGTGTAGCTTCTTTCTGCTGCTTCACGATTTGCAACGCATCGCTCTGTATTTCTATGCTTCTTTTGATGATTTCCAATTGGTTGTCGAGTGCCAACAGTTCGTAATACGAATTGGCGATTTCTGCAATCAAATGGGTAACCATAAAATTCTTACCTTCCACACTGCCAAGGTATCTTTCCAGTGCAGCTTTCTTGGCATTGCGCAGTTTGCGCCAAATGTCTACTTCCCAGTTGGCATAGGCGCCAACCATGAAATCAGGCAGGGGTTCTGGCATTTCCTTACCAGGTTCAATGTCTGTGGTGGCATCATTGGCACCTTTGCTGGTATAGCGTCCAATTTTCTCTGTTCCGGCTGCACCACGCACGCCCACAAAAGGTAAATACTCACCTTTCCTTGCCCTTACTTCATTTTTTGAAATCTCAATTTCCTGCAGAATAATGTTCAGTTCCTGATTGTTCTGCAATGCAGTTTCAATCAGTGTGGCAAGGTGAGCGTCAACAAAATAGTCCCTCCAATTGATGGTTGCAGTATTGGTGGTATCCAGCGAATTGTTAAAACTATCAGGAGTCTTCGTATCCTCTTGTTTAGGAATGATAGTGGGTGTGCATGCCGATAGTACAAACAAAATACTAACTAAACCCAGGCAATTATTTATTACTCTTTTCATCATTTCTTAGTTGTGTTGGTATGTTCGAATTCTTCAGACAAGGGTCTGTCGTATTCACCCCTCAGCAATTGCCGACCTTCTGCCATGTTGGCGAAGATGTAATAGAGTCCTGGAATAATGATGACTCCGCAAATAGTTCCCAGCAACATACCTCCCAATGCGGAGGCGCCAATCGTTCTGTTACCAATGGCACCAGCACCAGTTGCTACTACCAAAGGAATTAATCCCACAATGAATGCGAAGGAAGTCATCAAGATGGGTCTGAAACGAACTTTAGCCCCCTCAACAGCTGCTTCAAAGATGGTGGCACCATGTCGGTGCTTTTGCACGGCAAACTCTACAATCAACACGGCATTCTTACCCAATAATCCAATAAGCATGATCAGACCGATCTGCGCGTAGATGTCATTCTCCAGGCCCATCAACTTGAGCAGGAAGAAAGAACCGAATACACCGATAGGAAGTGAAAAGATCACCGCCAGTGGCAAGAGGAAACTTTCGTACTGGGCCGCCAACACCAGATAGACGAAAGCCAATACAATGATGAATATGTAAACGGATTCATTTCCGCTGATGGATTCATCATAGGAAAGTCCTTCCCATGCAATATCGTAGCCTTTGGGCAAAGTGGTGCTGGCCACTTCTCTTATGGCCTGAATGGCCTCAGCGGTGGTATATCCCTTGGCGGGCAGACCGCGGATGGCTGCAGAATTGTACATGTTGTAGCGGGTAATTTCATTGGGCCCTTGTTTCTTCTCCATGGTCATGAAAGAGGAGTAAGGCACCATTTCCCCATGATCATTCTTGACAAAGAGATTCAGTACATCGGAAGGAAGTTTTCTGAATTCGGGAGCAGATTGAACATATACTTTGAAAAAACGATCAAATCGGATGAACCCTTGCTCGTAAGTACTGCCTATCATGATATTAAGGTTTTCCATCGCTTTGCCAATCGATACGCCTTTTTGCATGGCTGCTTTATTGTCAATCACCAATTCGTACTGTGGATAGTTGGCTGCAAAAAAGGTGAACAAACCCGTAAGCTCTTTGCGCTTGCTAAGGTTATCCATAAATTCTTTATTGACTTTGTCAAACTCGTGGTAATCAGTACTGGTGTTTTTATCTAGCATGCGAAGAGAAAAACCTCCTGAAGATCCAAAGCCTGGAACAGCAGGTGGTTCAAAAAATTCAACCACAGCACCAAGATCCTTCGACTTCTCTTCCAGCTCTTCCATGATTTCTTTCACAGATTGATCACGATCAGACCAATTCTTCAGGTTGATCAAACAAGTACCAGCGTTGGAGCCCCGTCCCTCTGTCATGATCTCGTAGCCAGCCAGAGAGGAAACGGATTCAACACCATCAACTTCTTCACATATCTTTTGAAGTTCCTGAGATACTTTATTTGTTCTCTCCAACGTGGCACCCGGAGGTGTTTGGATGATGGCATAAATGGTGCCCTGGTCTTCACCCGGAATAAAACCAGAGGGCAGTACGAGGTTTTCTAAGAATATACCTACACAAAAAGCTATCAACACGCCAAAGGTCACCAGCCTTCTGTTGACGATTAACCTTAAAAGTCCGGTGTATTTCCCGGTAATTTTTTCAAATCCGCTGTTGAAACTTTCAAGTGATCGGTTCAGCAGGTTCTTCTTTTTAGGTTGACCATGCGTATTTCTCAATATCATGGCGCAAAGTACCGGAGTAAGTGTAAGTGCAACTACACCTGAAAGTACGATGGAGGTAGCCATGGTGATGGAGAACTGTCGGTAGAAAACACCAACAGGTCCGGTGATGAAGACCAGCGGCACAAAAACAGCCGTCATCACCAGGGTGATGGCAACAATGGCACCACTGATTTCCTTAAGTACTTCCTGTGTTGCCTTGTACGGTGTGAGATTTTTTTCTTCCATCTTGGCATGTACTGCTTCCACCACCACAATGGCATTGTCTACTACAATACCAATGGCCAACACCAATGCAAACAGTGTGATGAGGTTGATCGAAAGACCAAAGAACTGCATAAAGAAAAACGCGCCTATCAGGGAAACAGGCACAGCAAGTGTTGGGATCAAAGTGGATCTCCAGTCACCCAGGAAAATAAATACCACGATGGCCACCAACACAAAAGCTTCGGCCAGGGTGTGCAATACTTTTTCAATAGAGGCATCCAAAAATTGGGAAACATCATAACTGATTTTGTAGTCTACTCCGGGTGGGAAGGTAGCCTTCATTTCTACCAGCTTCTCTTTTACTTCTTTGATTACCTGGCTGGCATTGCTGCCATAGTTCTGCTTCAAGACAATGGCTGCAGAAGGGTGACCATCGAGGTTGGAATAAATATCAAAGAACTCACTGCCTAATTCCACATTGGCGATATCTTTTAAGGTGATGCTTTCACCTTCTGCGTTGGCGCGGATGATAACGCTTTCATATTCCTCCGGCTTGTTGTATCGCCCTTTATAGGTAAGCACATACTCGAGCGACTGCGCGGCAATACCCGAACTTTGCCCTATTCTGCCAGGACGACCGATGATACTTTGTTCCGCCAATGCTTCCATTACTTCTTCGATAGAGATGTTGTAGGCACGCATGCGTTCGGGATTGAGCCATACACGCATGGCATAGGTACGACTACCCAGTATCTGCGATCTGGCAACGCCACTGATTCTGTTGATTTCAGGAATCATCTTCACACTGGCATAGTTGTAAAGGAATTTCTCATCCAACTTTTCATCGGTGCTGTAGAGGTTTACATACATCAACATACTGGGTTGAATAGGAGTAATAATTACACCTTCACGCTGTACCAGCTCGGGCAGAAGTGGCATCACCTGGTCTACCCTGGTTTTGACTCGGATCACCGCCTGATTAGGATCGGTACCCGGTTCAAAAATGATACTGACGGTGGCCTCACCTGCACTGGTGGCATCAGAGGTCATGTAACGCATACCCTGAACACCATTGATGGCATTTTCCAACGTGATCAGTGTAGATTTTATCAATACGTCCGCACTGGACCCAGGGTAAGCAATAAAAATGCTTACGGTTGTTGGAGCGATCTGCGGAAATTGAGATATAGGAAGTTGCTTAATCGCCAGCGTGCCCGTAAAGACGAAAATCACGGAAAGGACGATAGCAAAGACAGGTCTGTGAATAATTTTACTAAACATTGCTTTTGTTTTTAAGTAGCCAAATTATTCTGCGTACAATTCCAGGTGTGAGATGGCATCGTGAGGGGCTACGAGTTTATAATGTATTTTTTCGTTTTCCCTTACAAGTCGCAATCCATCTAGCAGGATTTTATCGCCTTCTGCCAAACCATCGCCAACGGCATAAAGGTGTGGCATCTCTGCAGTAATGGTAATTTGTCTTGATCGAACAGTATTGTCCTCATCAATTACGTATACGTACTTTTTGTCGAGCACCTCAAAAGTGGACTTCTGAGGAATGAGCAATGCATTATTAAGGGGCACGTTCATAATGATATTCCCGGTCTCTCCATGTCTCAGCAACCTTTTAGGGTTGGGGAAGGTGGCTCTGAATGCAATGTTTCCCGTTTCGTTATTGAAATCGGCTTCGATGGTTTCTATTACACCGTGATAAGGGAAAAGCTTATTGTTGGCCATCATCAGGTTCACATGGACCAGACTATCCTTGTTGATGGCTGTTTTGTATTCAAGGTACTCTGCTTCGGGCACGTTGAAATACACCCACATTTTACTATTGTCAGAAAGTACGGTCAGCAATTCACCCTCATCCAATAGACTTCCAATCCTTACATGAAAGCGATCCATAATTCCATCGAAGGGGGCCCTGATTTGGGTAAACCCTAAGTGTACCTGCGCCAGCGATACTTCAGCATTGGCTTTATCCAATTTGGCTTTGGCCAGGGCCAGCTCATTTTTAGATACAATGTTACTGTCGGCCAAGGATTTGGTGTTCTGGTATTCAATCTCCGCGAAGTTGGCTTCAGCTTGTGCTTTTTGTAGTTCTGCCTGATACATGGCAGGCATCACCTGAAACATCAGCTGCCCCTTCTTTATCAATTGACCTTCATCCACATAAATGCTTTGCAGGTATCCTTTTTCAAGGGCCCTTACCTCAATGTGATTGATAGACCGGATTTGACATACGTAGATTTTGCTAATAGACGTATCCATCTTCATCGGACTGGTAACCAGGAAATTGGTTTCTTTTTCTTTGGTTCCTTCTTTTTCTGAGTGACAGCTTGTATGAAGCAACAATGTGCATAAGCTGATGTACATGAGAATTCTCATTTTGATAATTTGGCTTTAGAATGGGTTTGTTAAGGTTTTAAAAAAAGTAGATAACAATTACGCTCAGGCGTTCTGCGTGCTCAAATCGCAGGATGTTATACTTAAAATGTAAAATGGACAGGCAATAATTAGAGTGCCTGAAAGGGATCAGATTCTGAATACCTGAAACAGGAGATACTGTTTCTGTATGGATAAAGAGTTAAATGCGCTGTAGGAAAGGCAGCCCTTTGTTAAGTTCTGGTTATATACCCATGCGCTAGAAGTGAATCCATTGCTGGATGAAGCGTAATAACCATCTGAATCCTCCTCTTCTTCAAACTCAGCAATGGTATCATGTTTAATAATTGCTTTCTCTCTGCCATGAAACGGTTGTATCAGCCGGGATTGCTCTCCCAGTGAAAGCGTAGCATTACTATAGCATGGGCCTTGAAAGCTGGTAAGGGAAGGGATTTCGAGAGATCTATTGTCGGTATGGGCCGAAAGGAAGTCAACCCCACCTAGTAAAAGGATACACAGCGATAGATAAATACCAGCTATGAACTTCATATTCAAGGCGCGAACTTAGTGAAGTTCATTTTATTGTCAAATATTTATCGGATAAACTAAATCTACAAGCTGGTAAAGGAAGCTTTTCTGATGTCAATGCGATCTGTATATATAGTGTAGATCACAAGAAAAAACGGCTTGAATTCAACCATCGATAATTTGTTATATTGAATTAAAAATGAAGGTCGGTAGTTATAAAAACTTAATGTGTTATGAACGGAATAAAACATTTTCCAAATGGCTGAAGACATAGATGATTATTTAGAGAACCACTACATCCACCGAAGTAATTGGTTAAGGGCAGCCGTATTAGGCGCCAATGATGGGATTTTATCAACCGCAAGTCTTGCCATAGGCGTGGCAGCAGCAAGTGACATCCGAGAACCTTTGGTGTTGGCTACTTTGGCTGGTATGGTGGCGGGCGCTTTATCAATGGCAGCAGGAGAGTATGTTTCCGTGAGTTCACAGACGGACATTGAAAAAGCAGACATTGAAAGAGAGAGAATAGAACTGGAGGAAATGCCTGAAATTGAATTGCAACGCCTCACTGAAATTTATGAAAACAGAGGCTTAAAAAAGGAGACGGCAGCAATTGTTGCAAAAGAACTGACCGAAAAAGATGCGCTGGCAGCACACATAAGAGATGAGTTGGGGCTCAATGAAATAAGTAAAGCCAAACCCATACAGGCTGCTTTGGCATCGGGGGCAGCGTTTACAGCAGGTGGAATATTGCCGTTTATGGTTACCCTCTTTTTGCCTTTGAATAGTATGGAATATTCTCTTTACGGTTTCGCCCTTTTCTTCCTCATATTGTTAGGGGCCGTATCGGCAAAAACTGGCGGCTCAAGTATTGGCAAAGCCATTCTTAGAATCACATTTTGGGGAACAATTGCAATGGGACTGACAGCAGTAGTGGGGTATTTATTTAATCTGAATATAAGCTAAAGAGTTGCTTACAGGTCTTATAAAATAGATGGAAATATTTTGAAGCAAGTTTAATAATATCTGATGAAAGAACTTTCCTATTGAAAGAAGGGAAAGCCCCTGCAAACAGCCAAATACCCTTGGCAGGAGTATTGGATTATTTCCAACTCTTAAAAATGTTATCTTTCCGTTTCCAGGAAAAGTATTTATGAGAGCAGCAGTTTATGACACCTTTCAAGGTCCTGTCACCATTCAGAATGTAAGTGACCCCACGCCAAAGCCTAACGGGGTTGTAGTAAAAGTAACGGCCACCGGTTTGTGTCGCAGTGATTGGCATGGATGGATGGGCCACGACAGCGATATACGTTTGCCGCATGTACCCGGTCATGAATTGGCTGGCACCATTGAAGCCATCGGCAAAGAGGTTTTGAACTTCAAAGTCGGTGATCGCGTCACCGTTCCTTTTGTCTGCGGCTGTGGAAGTTGTGGACAATGTATTTCTGGCAATCATCAGGTGTGCGACCATCAATCGCAGCCAGGGTTTACACATTGGGGATCCTTTGCAGAATATGTGGCGTTGGATTATGCAGACACCAACCTCGTGAAAATTCCGGATGAGATTTCTGATATTACCGCGGCCACTTTAGGTTGTCGGTTCATCACCTCATTCAGGGCCATCGTTGCACAAGGGAAAGTCACAGGCGGACAGTATGTAGCCGTACATGGTTGTGGGGGAGTAGGATTGTCCGCCATTATGATTGCCCATGCACTGGGTGCACAGGTGATCGCAGTAGACATCCGTGATGATACGCTGGCCTTGGCCAAAAAACTAGGAGCCATGGCCACTGTCAATGCATCGAACAATAAGGATGTAGTAGCTCAGATTAAATCGATTTCTCATGGAGGAGTACACGTATCAGTAGATGCTCTGGGGAGTGCGGTCACTTGCTTCAACTCCATCTCCAATTTGAGGAAGAGGGGTAAACACATTCAGGTGGGCCTGATGACAGGCGACCACCAACATCCAAAGGTACCAATGGACCAGGTATTGGCCAACGAACTGGAAATTATCGGCAGCCATGGCATGCAGGCTTTTCAGTACCCACCTATGTTGGAGATGATTAAAGCAGGAAAACTTCAGCCTGAAAAACTGATTGAAAGGACAATTACACTTCAAGAAGCAACAGTAGCCTTGCCTAACATGAATAATTTTGAAAACAAAGGGGTTGTAGTGATCAATGCATTTGTATAAAAAAATGGGGCAGACGAATTCGCCTGCCCCAACACTAAACCAACCGTGAAAAAATTTATTTTAAAAGTACTTTGTCTATTACATGCACCACACCGTTGGTACCTTGTACATCTGTAGCCACCACATTTACAGTCGCCCCTGATTCATCTGTTAAGGTCACAGTGGAACCAGAAATATTTACTGTAAAAACGCCAGACAATGTAGTTACCTGCATGCCATCAGTCAGATCTGAAGACAAAACATTGGCACCCGATACGACATGGTATTTCAATACATCTGCCAGCTGTGCGCTGGACAAACCTTCAACAGTAGTAGCAATGGCTTCAAAGGCACTGTTCAATGGTGCAAACACTGTAAATGGTCCATCTCCTTTCAACACAGTCACCAGATCTCCATCTGCGTCTCCCAATGCACCAACCAGCGAAGTAAAATTTTCATTGTTGATTGCGATATCAACTACATCGGTAGGGAGTATTACTTTGTTCACTACGTGAATGACTCCATTGGAAGCTAACACATCAGCGGTGGTAACATTAATGTCTTTATTAATGGACACTCCACCCGCTACTTTGATGTACAGATCCAGAATATTGTTATTCGGTCCTGTGTTGCTCGCTGTGGGTACATAGCCGGTAGCTAATGCAGTTGACCTGAATTCTCCGCTGATAACATGATTTAATAAAATAGGAGTTAAGGCTTCCTTGGATAATTCATCAAGGCTGTTCACACCCAAATCAGATAGTAGTGAAGCAAAGGCATCATTGGTAGGGGCAAACACCGTAAATGGACCGTCACCTTGCAGTACTGAAACCAGGTCAGCTTTGGTTAATGCCGCAACCAAAGTGCTAAACTGTGGGTCGTTCAATGCAGTCTCTACGATTGATTTTGGGGCAATGTCAGTAGCATCGTCTTCGCAGGAAGATACAAATGACATGGTGCCGATGAGTAAAAAGGCAAATGATAATTTGAATAGGTTTTTCATGTTTTTGAAGTTTGATGTCATACGGTGTGAAAAACAGGGAGTAACTATTAATGTTTAAACATTATTAGAAAATATTAAACATAACAGGTCATTTGTAACAAAAGCACCCGTTTTACGGTATGTTTTCAGGCAGTAGGTGAAGAATTGGGAGTGTGCAGGCTATATTATTGAGACTTTTTTTTAGTGTTGACCAGAACAAATTAACATTACTTCCGTTTATGGTAGTGTTACTATCATATGTTAAAGTATGCCTATATTATCCTTTTCCCTGTCAGAGAACCTCTATGTTCGTGATCCACAGTCAACAGACCTGGGCAGGAACATTATTGAGCACAGCATCAAATTGATTGACAAATTGGGTTTTGAGGATTTCACTTTTAAAAAACTGGCCCAGGAGATCAAATCGACAGAAGCTTCTATTTATCGCTATTTTGAAAATAAGCACAAACTCCTCATCTATCTGATTGACTGGTACTGGACCTGGCTGGAATATAAAATTGATTATGAGGTCAACAATATCAAAGACCCGATCAAACGCCTGAAAATCGGGCTTGCCAAACTTTGTGAAGAAAAAACACTGGATCCACAGATTGCACATGTGGATGAGGAAGCGTTGGAGCGTATCATGATTGCAGAATTTGAAAAGACTTTTCTTACCAAACAGGTGGATGCGGACAACAAGGAGGGACTTTTTGTCCCCTATAAATCATTGTGCAGGAAAATTGCTGAACTTATTAAGGAAGTAAGTCCTGATTACCAATTCCCTCACTCGCTTTCAAGTACAATACTCCTGATGATAAAAAATCAATTGTTTTATGCAAAGCACCTGCCCAGTTTGTCTGACATTAAGTTTAATCCGAAGAACCACAATAAGCGTTTATATATTTTGGTAGAGCAGCTTGTATTTAAGACCATTCATTGAAGCCATGACCAATAAACATATCATACAGGTACTTAAAGAGTCGGCATTTGCACTTCGTCACGATGTAGATCCATCGCAGTTACGCTACGTAGAGGCCAACAATAGAAATTATACCACATCCCAATTGCCTGAATTGAAAAGAGACATCATTGAGGCAGCACAAAAAATTGGACTATTTATACTCGAATACAAAACCACCAGAAGCAGTCTGTCTCGCTTTTTGATGGAGGCTACCGAGCCAATTTTATTGTTGAAGAAAAGAAATGATGAGATAGTACCAGTGTTGGTTCAGAGGAAAAGGCGATCCATCGTAACATTGTTTTCAATAGATGAACTGCCCTTTGATGAGGCTGATGCCTGGGATGCCGATGAACAGGGGGAAATTTATTGCTTTGTAATCATGCCTTACAAAAGTGTAGTGAGCAGTTATTCTACAGAAGAAGATAACAGTAAACCGTTAACCCCCGCCAAAAGACTTTTCCGGTTACTCGCTTCAGAAAAAAAGGACATCTTTTATATTTTGGTCTATGCCCTGATCATTGGCTTGGTTAGTCTTGCACTACCGCTGGGTCTGCAGGCAACGGTGGAGTTTATTTCTGGCGGTGTTTTTTTTAGCTCCCTGTATGTACTTATTGGGCTTGTAATTCTCGGGGTTTTAGTAACTGGTGGGTTGCAACTTGTTCAGATCAGCCTTGTTGAGCATTTGCAGCGCAGGGTATTCACAAGGGCAGCTTTCGAGTTTGCTTTTAGAATTCCACGGATACGCATGGAGTCGCTAATGAATACCTATGTACCCGAACTGATCAATCGGTTTTTCGATATCATCACCATTCAAAAAGGATTCCCCAAGTTGTTGATCGATTTATCCGCTGGTATTGTCCAGATACTGTTTGGATTACTTTTGCTCTCGCTCTATCACCCGTTCTTTGTTTTCTTTAGTTTCTTTTTGTTGCTCATCTTCTTTGTCATATTCTATCTCACTGGGCCTCGTGGTTTGAGTTCGGCACTGAATGAATCAAAATACAAGTACAAGGTCGTGCAATGGCTGGAGGAGCTCGGCAGAACGATCAACTCTTTTAAACTTGCCGGAAATACCGACTTGCCCATCAGGAAAACAGATGATGCGGTGAGCAATTACCTGAAGTCGCGCAAATCGCATTTTAGAGTGCTCCTCACTCAATTCTCCTTCTTTGTACTATTCAAAGTAGCTGTTACCGCGGGTTTATTAATTATGGGAACCATTTTGGTGATTAACCGTGAGATCACACTCGGGCAGTTTGTAGCATCTGAAGTGATTATCATTCTGGTTTTGAATGCAGTGGAGAAAATATTTATTTACATGGATGTGGTGTATGACTTGCTTACTGCTGTAGACAAGGTATCCCACGTTACAGACCTACCATTGGATAGGGCAGGTGGGTTTGATTTCCCAAATCCACTTGTGGGACGTGGATATGAAATAACTGTCAATAACCTTAACTATAAGTACAAAGACAATTCGGGCCCAACACTTAAGGATATCTCATTCGATGTTCAGCCAAAAGAAAAGATATGTATTGCAGGTCCGGGTAGCAGTGGTAAGACTACTTTAACCAATATAGTGGCAGGGCTATTCACTGGGTATGAAGGAAGTGTTTCTATCAATCGCTTTTCATTGCGAGACCTGGACATCAGCCACCTGCGTGACAAGGTAGCCAAAAACATTTCTCAGGAGGATATTTTTGACGGTACTATTTATGAAAACATAACCGTAGGTAAACCGAATACCAGTGTGGAAGATGTAATGGATGCACTTGAAAAAGTGGGGCTGAGAGAAATTGTAAGTGCCATGCCTGAAGGATTGCACACTCATATATTAAGTGGCGGAAAAGGCTTGCCAAATTCCGTAATTCATAAACTTATATTGGGCAGGTGCATTGCAAAAAAACCAGAACTCATCATATTAAATGATTTTTTCTCCGGCTTAAGTAAAGCCGATAAGCTTCAGATGTTGCGTTGCGTGATCAGTCCGGACAGCTACTGGACTTTACTAACGGTTTCAAATGACCCAATGGTAATGGCTTCATGCGACCGTGTAATCATTATGGATAATGGAAAAATTGTAGCACAAGATTCATACAACTCCTTGCTCAAACAAGGATTGATAAACCAATACTTTGAATAGTATGTTCAAACTATACAAACGATCTATTGAAAAGAAAGATGGGTATGATAGTATGTACTCATTGCGTTCACTGAGAACGCCACGCGGAGGTAAATTGCTGGCATGGTGGCTGCTGGTCTTTAGCATAATATTTTTCATTTTGCTTTTCCTGCCGTGGCAACAGAATATCCGTGGCAATGGAAATGTAACGGCACTGAGTCCTATGAATCGCCCTCAAACGATTGAGGCTGTGATTGCAGGTCGTGTACAAAAATGGTTTGTGCGTGAGGGGGATCTGGTAAAAAAAGGAGACACTATCATTTCCATTAGCGAGGTGAAAGAGAAGTATTTTGATCCACAATTGTTGTCCCGCTTGCAACTCCAGATTGCAGCAAAAGAAAGTAGCCTGGCATCAAAGAATCAAAAAGCCAATGCGTTGGAAAGACAGGTGCGCGCATTACGCAATGCCATGAAATTGAAGATTGAACAATCTGCCCAAAAACTTCAGGCTGAGAAAATCAAATTTCAAAATGCGGAGAATCAATTGGAACGAAATAAAAAACTATATGAAGCCGGCAATATTCCGCTCACCAAATATCAGGAGTTTGAATATAAATTCCAGGGTAGCCAGGCCGACTATCTCAATGCGCAAATAGAACTAGGTCGTGTAGAGGCGGAGTACCTTGATAAAATCAGTAAGGCAGAATCTGAACTTAATAATACGCGCGCAGATGCTTTTGATACCCAGGCCGATATTATCAAATCGCGAAATGAGTATACCAATACAGAGATCCGAAATGCACAGTATCAAATATTGGCACCACAAGATGGATACATTGTAAAAGCAATGAAAGAAGGTATCGGGGAAACCATCAAGGAAGGAGATGCCATTTGTACAATTATGCCTCAGGCTTCTGATGTAGCTGTAGAAATGTACGTGCGGGCCATGGACGTCCCTCTCATAAGTAAAAACAGGAAAGTACGTATACAATTTGATGGATGGCCGGCACTTCAATTTTCAGGTTGGCCCAGTGTGTCTGTGGGAACGTTTGGTGGAGTAGTACGTGTGATTGATTATGTGAATTCCAAGCCGGGACAATTCAGAATTTTGATTGTACCCGATGAGACCGATGAGCCATGGCCATCGCAAATTAGGGTAGGATCTGGAACGAAAGGCTGGGTGATGCTAGATAACGTTCCTGTTTGGTATGAACTTTGGCGCCAGCTCAATGGGTTTCCGCCTAGTCTGTACGAAGAACCCGGTTACGAGGACGATCAGTCCAACTCAACAAATCCTAATCAAGGTGAAAGTAAGTAGTAAACAGTTGTTGCTGGGAATAATGAACAGGTACAGACTTGTAGTATTGACTTTGATGTTGTCGGTTCATTGGGGCGCTGCGCAGAATCAGGTAGAAGATTTATTTGCCTTGCCAGATTCAGTGAGACCTTTCACCATTGAAAACTTTTACCAGCTCATATTGCAAAACCACCCTGTAGCACGACAAACTGCGCTATTGACTGAAGTTGCCAAACAAGAAATACGAATGGCACGTGGAAATTTTGATCCCAAAATTGAAGCCGAGTTGGTAACTAAAAATTTCGATGACAAAGAGTACTATTCCATCTTAAATGGATCTATTAAATTTCCAACTGTCTTACCTTTTGATCCCGTTATTGGTGCTGAGCGAAACCGAGGTGATTTTTTGAATCCTGAACGATACATCAGCAATGCGTTCAATTATCAACAATTTTATGCGGGTATTTCTTTACCTCTTGGACGAGGATTAATTACTGATGAGAGACGGGTAGCGCTACGACAAGCAGACCTCTTCAGGGAAATGACGGAGGCTGAACAGGTAAAGCTAATCAACAAATTGCTGTTGGAAGCTGCCAAGGAGTACTGGCAATGGTACAATGCCTATTACAACTACAGGTTACTAAACAGGAGCGTGGTCATAGCAGAAGAAATTTTTAGAAGGGTAAAAGTTAATTATGAATTTGGCGAAGCGGCACAAATAGACACAGTGCAAGCCAAGATCACCTGGCAGCAACGCATCATCGAACAACAGGAAGCATTTTTGGATTATCAGAATACGGGCATTAGGGTTTCTACCTTTTTATGGGACAGCTTATCCAACCCCTTGTCGTTGGATTTACAATGGGCACCTGTAAGACAACCAGAACCCTGGATGATGACAGTAGGTGGTTTGCAGGAGCTTGCCAATAAAGCCAAAATCAATCATCCGGATTTGCAAAAGCTTGATGTGAAGCTGCGGCAACTCGAAGTAGACCGTAGGCTGGCGGCTGAATACCTGAAACCAAAACTAAATTTAAATTACTACTTATTGAATCAGCCACTCAATCCGGAATGGAATTCCTCTTTGCAACTCAATGAAGACTATAAGTTGGGTGTTGATTTTTCGATTCCCATTTTCCTGAGGAAAGAACGCTCAAAGCTTGCCCAAACCAAGCTAAAAATCACCGACACACAATATGAATTATCGTTGACGGAGCGCGAAATTATTAATGACCTGAACAGCACCTACAACCAATTGGTGAATATACAGTCTATTGTCAACCAGCAACGTGACATGATTGCCAACTATGAGCAGCTGCTCAATGCAGAGTTGCTAAACCTGCAACAAGGGGAGAGCGACTTGTTCAAGATCAATGTGCAGCAAGAGAAACTGATCCAATCACAAACGAAATGGCTCAAGCTATTAACAGACTTTGAAAAGCAGAAAGCCTATTTGTATTGGGCGGCAGGTACCCGGCAACTGGGCAGAGAATAGTGCTGTTGACCCAACTGCCTGGCATTTAGTAACTCCAGCCTGATAAGTTTTAGTCTGAAACCATAGATTCCACATAGTGGACTGTTGTATCCTACTGAACAACCATTTATCTTTTCACGATTTTGTGAAAAGCATGTTATTCCTGTTCCCGAAAGTAAGCGTATCTTCTTTATTGATCTTACTGCTGTCTTCTTACAACTACTCTTTTGCTCAGGTAAAAAGTGTTACTGCCTCAGGCGTGGTCAGGGCCAAAGCTAATCAAGCCCCTTTGCCCTATGTCAATGTAGTACTGCTTACTGAAAAAGATAGCACTTTTGTTTCCGGAACAGTGAGTAACGATGAAGGTAGATTCACACTCACCAACATAAAGCCGGGCAATTACCTTTTATCCTATTCTTTCATCGGATACACCACGTTCAATCAGTCATTTTACGTGGGGAGTCTTAGCAATTATTTGGATTTGGCAACCATTGAATTGGAGGAAGATAGTCAACTGTTGAATGAAGTGGTGATTACCGGCCAACAGGATGCGGTGAATGAGAGGCTGGACAAAAAAACATTTACCGTGGCTGATAATATCAGTCAGAGTGGTGGTTCGGTACTTCAAGCCATGCAAAATTTACCTGGAGTAACTGTGCAGGATGGAAAAATATTAATTCGTGGCAACGATAAAGTAACTGTGCTTATTGATGGGAAACAAACCGCCTTAACTGGATTTGGAAACCAATCAGGGTTGGATAACTTACCCGCTTCAGCCATAGAAAAAATTGAAATCATTAATAATCCTTCCGCCAAGTACGATGCCAATGGTAATGCGGGCATAATTAATATCATATACAAAGCAAATAAACAGAAAGGCTTTAATGGCAAAGCCGGATTCGCAGCAGGAGCAGGGGCGCTGTGGGTGCGCAAAGAAAACCTTCCAACCATCAGGCCTCAGTATCAGTTTACTCCCAAAATAAATCCATCCCTATCCCTTAACTATAAAAAAAATAGAATCAACGCCTTTTTACAAGGAGACTATCTCTACACAGAAACATTGAATAAGAATGAATTTGTTACCAGAACCTATGATGATGGAAGTATTGTTCGACAGCAAACCAAAAGAAACCGCGATACGGGTTTTACGACATTGAAAGCCGGAACAGATTATACTATCAATAATATGAACACATTAACCTTGTCAGGATTATTTGGGTATGAGAAAATTATTGATCGTGGTGATGAACCCTTTTTCAATGCAGACTTGTCTGAGCGTACCCGGTTATGGCAATTCCTGGAAGATGAAATAAAGATAACAGTAATGGCTACAGCAGCCTATCAGCACAGATTTCAGCAGCCTGGCCATTTGTTAAACATAGGTTTTAATTACACCTTCCATCGAGAAGATGAACAGTATTTTTTCGACAACATTTTGCCTTCCTATAGCGGCAAAGATGCTTTCAAATTACTTTCTGACGAGTCAGTCTATGATTTTAACATCGACTATGTAAAACCATTTCGATATGGCCGCTTGGAATCGGGAGTGAAACTTCGGAAGCGAGATATTCCTACTAACATGGAATTCTTTCCTTCTGCCATTTCTCCTATTGATGTAAATGCCGGAGGCTGGGCCAATTATAAGGAGCTGATTCCTGCGCTGTACAGCAATTATATCTATGAAAGTAAAAAAATAGAAGCTGAGATTGGCTTACGCGCTGAATATGTGGATTTGAATTATCAGGTAAATCCGAACCATAATACCTACAAAAGTGATGGATACAGTTATGCACAACCTTTTCCGAACGTGCGGTTGGCTTATAAATTCAATGACGACCACAAACTGTCCCTATTCTTCAATCGGAGGGTGGACAGACCCAACGAGGTTGACATTCGGATTTTCCCCAAATACGATGACGTAGAAATCATTAAAGTCGGAAATCCTGGTCTTCAACCCCAGTTTACCAATGTAATCGAACTTGGTTATAAAACCAATTGGGAAAAAGCTTATTTGTTTATGTCGGGTTATCACCGGTTTGCAGACGCAACAATTACCAGGATTGCCAGTTCTGTGCCTGGAAGTAATTTGATTTATGCAATTTTTCAAAATGCAGGCAAAAGCTACAACACTGGAATAGAGGTCATCTATAACCAGGAAGTATCGAATCGATATAGTTTCAATCTCAATACAACTATTTATCGCAATCAGATCAATGCATTTACAGTACAGAACCTCTACCCGTCACCAAATACTTTTTCTGCTGAATTACAGGAAATGTTCTCTGGTAATATCAAGTGGAACAATATGCTTCGTTTACCCAAAGCGTTGGAGGCTCAGATTAGTATAGTCTATTTAGCTGGTGACCTAATTCCTCAGGGGGAAATAGCAGCGCGCTATTCGGTGGACCTTGGAATGAAAAAGCAATTGCAAAAGGGAAATGGGGAATTGTTTTTCAATGTGACTGACTTGTTCAATACCCTTGTAATCAAAAAAGTAATCCAGGGTGATGGTTTTAGTTATACCAGTGATGATTATTATGAAACGCAAGTTGTACGGCTTGGATACAGCTATAAATTTTAATGCGCATATTGGCCTATGACACCCCTAGTTCCAAAAGTAATGACTCCAAAAATTATAGAAATTGAACTAAAGCGTTTGGTGGGTATGCACCTGACCATGAGTCTGGCCAATAATAGAACAGGCGAGTTGTGGAGAAAATTGATGCCCAGAAGAAATGAAATTACTGATCCGCTAACCGCTGACCTGTATTCTTTACAGGTGTATTCATCAACGCATTTTTCCAACTTCCAATTGACCAATGAGTTTGAAAAATGGGCATTAATGGAGGTGGCCAATTTTGACCACCTACCAGAAGGTATGGAGACTTTTTTATTACCAGGCGGATTATATGCCGTTTTTGATTATCAGGGTTTGAGTAACGACCCAACCGTCTTTCAGTATATTTTTACCAACTGGCTGCCCAACTCAGACTACCTGCTGGACACCAGACCCCATTTCGAAATTTTGGGTGAAAAATATAAAAACAACGACCCTGCATCTGAAGAACAAATTTGGATTCCTATAAAGCCTAAATAAGGTATTTTCAAGTGAAATGATTCTATCAGTTATCTAAAATATGACTGTAATTCGATCGCTGGAGCATATCCATTTCGATTCCTTATTCGATGCATTTAGTAAAGCCTTTGCAGATTATGAGATGCAACTCAGCAAAGAAGAATTGTATGTGATGCTCAGCCGCAGAGGATTTGTGCCCGAGTTGTCTTTTGGCGCTTTTGAGAATGAAAAACTCCTGTCTTTTACATTCAATGGCATCGGTGAATACAGGGGTAAGCCAACTGCCTATGATACAGGTACCGGCACATTGAAGGAATACAGGGGACAAGGTTTGGCGTCAGCCATTTTTGAACATGCTGTACCTGTGTTGCAACTTGCGGGTATTTCACAATATGTGTTGGAAGTACTACAACACAATAGCGCTGCTGTTTCTGTTTATCAAAAACAAGGATTTCAGGTGAGCAGAGAATTCAATTATTTTATGCAGCGAACAGATCAAATAAAACTAGTTAAATTGAATTCCAATATTCAAATCAGACCGATCCTATTATCCGATAAAAAATTGATGACTTCCTTTTGGGATTTTCAACCTTCATGGCAAAATAGTTTTGAAGCCATAGCGAGAAGGGAATCGGATTTTAAAATGATAGGGGCCTACCAAGACAATGAACTATTGGGGTATTGTATTTTTGATGGGGCCTCAGGTGACTTTACCCAATTGGCCGTAGCCAGGGCACATCGAAGGAGTGGAATAGGCACAACCCTGATCAAAGAATTACTGCCCTGGAGCCAAAAGCAGATGGTTAAATTTATCAATACAGAAACAACCTGTTTGTCTATTTTACGTTTTCTTGAATCATTGGGAATTCCACTAAAGGGAAAACAGTTCGAAATGATCAGGCAATGGTAAAGGCCCTTGAATGAGTTGAATGTTTAATTATCAGTTTAATAAAGCAATTAATTAAATCGAAATGCAAGAATGGCTAAAGGATGTTGAATTGGATGGTAAGCTGGTAAAGCTGCGACCAATGACTACAGCCGATAAAGAGGGGCTGTTAAATGCATCCTCAGACGGGAAACTTTGGGAATTGTGGTACACTTCAGTTCCCTCAGCAGCAAGTATTGATCAATATATCCAAAAAGCACTTGATGAAAAAAACAATGGCAAAGGTTTGCCATTTGTAGTGATAAATAAAAACTCCGGTGACATTATTGGCGCTACACGCTATTGCAATGCTGCTCCCGAACATCGGAGATTAGAAATAGGCTATACCTATTATGCGAGGCATTATCAAAGAACAGGCGTGAATCGGGAATGTAAATATTTATTGTTGCAATACGCCTTCGAAGTTTTGAATTGTATAGCAGTAGAGTTCCGAACCAATTGGTTCAATCAGCCATCGCGCACGGCCATTGCGAAGCTGGGAGCCAAACAAGATGGAATTTTAAGAAATCACCAGATCAACCCCGATGGTAGTTTCAGAGACACGGTCGTATTTTCAATTACCAATCAGGAATGGACTGGGGTAAAACGTTCCTTAATCTATGGTATGGAACAATACAAATAACAACAAATATTAGCTTGTGAGGGCATAACAAAATATTAGCAGTATGATAAAACTTTTTCTTCTCCATCCCAACTTTGCAGATACTGCGGTGGATAATTCTGGTCAATTGTACTTTTGTCCCGACTGTGCGCTGATCGAAGGCTTCTTATCCTACTATCCTGAAGTGAGGGCACAACTGGAAATTATCTATGTTCAATTTTCCAAACCACGGCAAGTCATAGTGGATTTGATCGGTGAGCAAAACCAAGGTTGTCCAGTGCTGGTAATGGAGAAAAAAGACAATTCAGATAATGCCGATCATTTCAAATCTGCCCATCCTTATTTGTTCATGAATACTCCGGCCGCAATTATTCAATACCTGGCCAAAAAGTTTCAAGTGGGTTTACCCCATCCCTGATCTGGTCTTTAACTCATTTTGTAATGAATCCATCTTGCCAGCATCACCACTAATAATGCTGCAGGATGGTATATGATGAATAGAAAGACCATTGCGCTTTCGCCACTTCCACGAAGGTCCATCTTTAAGATCAGGATAGGCATTAAGAAACTGATCAAAATAACATAGATGAAGGCAAAAGTCACTGAATGAAAAAAGTAGCGCCAGGCTTCATCAACAAACCACAATACCACGGTATTAATAAGCAAAAATCCATAGAAGCAATAACCAGCGATCAACCAGGCCTCATCCGCATCAGTAGGTGATAATACAAGAACAAAAGGAGTAGTTAGGATAAAAAAAATCAGCGCCTGAAAAATTGGCTTTTGGGTAATGCGCTTGATGGTAATGGCCATTAAGTAAAGCTACGAATTCTGAAATTCGTGCATCTTTTTAATGCAACATTTTGTAACCTTCTGTATTTCCGAAAGTACTACTTACCATAGTCGGAGTTTGAGTTTTAGATGCAACCTCTGACAAAATACAGGGTCTTTGTTGGCAATTATTATCCACCTATGATAAAACACAGTCTGATTCTATTTTACCGGAATTTCGTCCGCAACCAGAGCTATTTTCTAATTAATTTATTTGGACTTGCTGTGGGTTTGGCCAGCGCCCTGTTCATTTATCTCTGGGTAAGCAATGAGTTGCAAATGAACAAGTTTCATGCATTGGACGACCGGCTTTACGAAGTAATGGAACATCAAAAGTATGCCGATGAGCTGATGACCACCACGTCAACTCCGGGTATACTGGCTGAGACCATGAAAGAGGAGTTGCCAGAAATAGAATTTGCAACCACTACAACCTGGATAGAACCTTACACCTTATCGATTAAAGAACACAGTATTAAAGCCAAGGGATATCATGTGGGGAAAGATTATTTTCAGATGTTTTCTTTTCCCCTTTTACAAGGACGTGCCGAGCAGGTTTTACAGGATAAGATGTCTATAGTAATATCGAGAGACCTTGCCATAAGGTTATTGGGTACTGATGAAAATGCGGTGGGTAAAACTGTGGAAGTTCAACACAATAAAAGTTTTAACATAACAGGTGTATTTGAAAATATTCCTTCTACGTCTTCAGTGAAATTTGATTTTGTGTTGTCCTTCGAATATTTCAAGGATGATAACGAATGGGTATTAAGTTGGGGAAACAATGGCCCCGCTACTTTTATTGTATTGAAAGAAGGCAGCGACCCTGTGGCATTCTCAGATAAAATAAAAGATTTCATAAAGGGTAAAAACGAGGATTCGAATGTTACCCTTTTCCTGCAAAAATATTCAGAGCGGTACCTGCATGGCAGATTCGAAAATGGGATTCAAACCGGAGGTCGAATTGAGTATGTTCGGTTGTTCTCCATCATTGCCATTTTTATTCTGGTTATCGCATGCATCAACTTCATGAATTTATCCACCGCAAGGGCTTCGCGCAAGGCCAAAGAAGTAGGGATCAAAAAGTCAGTAGGAGCCGCACGCCAATCCATTATAATACAATACCTGACCGAATCGGTATTGTTAACCTTGTTTTCAGTAATCATAGCATTGGGAATCGTATGGTTGTTGCTACCTCAGTTCAACCTGATTACGGAAAAACAAATGGTGCTGGATCTAAGTAATCCGAAATTGGTGCTTTGGTTGGCAGGCATCACCTTGTTTACAGGTTTACTGGCGGGCAGCTATCCCGCGCTTTATATTTCTGGATTTAAGCCAGCTGCTGTGCTAAAAGGCATCATGAAGGGGTCATGGGCAGAGCTTTGGGCGCGCAAAGGATTGGTGGTATTCCAATTTTCTCTATCAGTGATCCTGATTGTGTCTGTGCTTGTAGTGTACAAACAAATAGAGTTTGTTCAAACGCAAAATTTGGGATATCAAAAGGACCACCTGATTAAGTTCCCCACGGAAGGACTGGTGGAAAAAAACAAGGAGACATTTTTACAGGAGGTACGAAGAATACCTGGGGTTGTTAATGCCTCAAGTATCGGACATAATTTAATAGGTCGCGACAACAATACCAGTGGACTTAATTGGGATGGAAAAAATCCTGAAGATGAAATTCTGTTTGAAAACATTGCCAGCAACTACGGCTTGATAGAAACTTTGGGAGTAGAGATGAAAGAGGGGAGAGCCTTTTCAGAAGCTTTTGGCGCTGACTCTTCTAAAATAATATTTAATGAAGCAGCCATACGCGTGATGAATTTAGATAATCCGGTAGGCAAAACCATCAAACTATGGGGAAGGTATGATATGGAAATCATTGGAGTTGTTAAAGATTTCCATTTTCAATCGCTTCACGATGTAGTGAATCCCTTATTCTTTCGATTGAACCCGCGCAACACTTGGAACATTATGGTGCGCCTCGAGGCAGGCAAAGAGAAAGAGACATTGGAAGCATTAGGAAAATTTTATAATCAATATAATCCCGGCTTTACCTTTGAGTATCAGTTTCAGGATCAGGAATACGCCAAACAATATGCAGCAGAACAAAAGGTAGCAACACTTTCATTTTATTTTGCCACCATGGCCATCCTGATTTCATGTTTAGGCTTGTTTGGTCTGGCCACTTTTACAGCAGAGCGCAGAATTAAAGAAATAGGAATCAGAAAAGTAATGGGGTCTTCGTCCACCAATATCGTAATGCTCCTTTCTGGAGATTTTACCAAAATGGTACTGATTTCAATACTCATTGCTTTGCCTATCAGTTATTGGTTGTTGGACCAGTGGCTTCAGCGGTTTGCTTTTCACATTGAATTGCAGCTGGTATATTTTGCCCTGGCAGGCTTGCTTGCACTATTGACGGCATGGCTTACAGTAGCTTCACAAGCCATCAAAGCAGCATCTGTCAACCCGGTAAAGTGCTTAAGAGATCAGTAAGCGATTACATAGAACAAGGACGGATTTGCAAATAGGCTACACCATTTTCTTCATATCTATTGGAAGTTTCCTGATCCTTTTTCCGGTGAGGTCGAATAAGGCATTGGCCAATGCAGGCGCAACAGTAGGTAACCCTGCTTCACCGGCACCATCTGGCGCTGCATCACTGTCCAAAATGTATGTTTCAATCTCCGGACATTGATTGATCTTTAGCAAAGGGTAGGTGTGGAAATTCTGTTCTACCATTGCACCGTTTTGTACATTCAAGCCTGAATAAACAGCGCCAAGTCCCATCACAATGGATCCTTCTGCCTGAGCTTTTACAGTATCTGGATTGATACAAATGCCAAGGTCAATGGAAGTGGTAATTTTGGTTGGAACAATCTGACCATTTTTTCTTTCCACTTCTACCACCATCGCAAAGTAGGCCCCCGACCTCTCAACTGCGGCTACACCTCTGCCTGTTCCGGGTTTTTTTGGAGATTTCCAATTGGTGCGCACGGCTACATCCTCTAATACGCGCCTATACCTGGGATGGTCCAGCATATTCAACCTGAATTCAATAGGATCCTGGTTGGCTTTACGTGCCAGCTCGTCTATGAAACATTCGTGGGCGAAGGGGTTGGTAGAATGATAAACGGACCTCCAATAGGAGATAGGTATATGTCTTTTTATAAGCACACCTTTCACAGAGAAATCAGGGATCAAGAAATCAGTGTTGATTCCACCCATTAACTGACGGCCGGCTTTCATGTCTGGCCCTGTTTGGTTTTGAATTTCCTGTGCGACCACTTTGTGCTCGAGAGCCATTACTTTCCCATTGGCGTTTAATATCCCGCGGCAAATATTTACGCTACAGGCCCTAAAAGGTCCCTGAGTTTGATCATCTTCTCTCGTCCAGATTACTTTGACAGGAGCACCCGATTTTTTGGAAAGATCTGCTGCTTCTTCTGCTACATCAGTCATGGATCTGCGACCAAAGCCACCACCCATGAAAGTATAGTTGATCTTAACGGCCTCTTCAGGAAAGTTGTATGTCTTAGCCAGGAAAGAGCGGATGCCATTTGGATTTTGTGTCGATCCCCAAAACTCAGCTCCATTTTCTTTGATGGAAACAATAGCATTCATGGGCTCCATGGGCACATGGGCCTGATAGGGCATTTCATACGAAGCCTCAATAATGTTTTTAGAATTGCCAAAGGCTTTTTTAACATCACCTTTACCAAATAACTCTTCGCCATCTTTTTTAGCTGCTTCATAGGAATCCTTGAGAATAGAAGCATTATTCACTTTTTCCAACCCTTTGGTATCCCATTCTATCTTCAGCGCTTTTCTTGCCTGCACGGCATTCCAATAACTATCAGCAAGTACGGCTACGCCTTCCCGGGTATTGCCATATACGTTACGTGATGTTTTGAAAACATGACGTACACCATTCAATTTTAAAACTTCAGCTTCATTAAAGGATTTGATTTCACCCAAAAATTGGGGAGATCGTTCAATACAAGCATACAACATGCCTGGCACAGTAATATCAATGCCAAATATTGCTTCGCCATTTGTTTTCATGGGGATGTCTTTCCTTGCAATTGACTTCCCTATGATTTTGAATTCACTGCGTTTCTTAAGGGGAGGATTATTAGAAGGATTTAACTTAGCTGCGTCTTCCACCAGTTCCCCATAACTGAAAGATGCCCCGGATTGATTGGTGACTTTGCCTTCCGATGCAGTGACCTGGTCAATACTTAATTTCCACCTGTTTGCAGCAGCTTGCTTCAGTAGTTCTCTCGCTGCCGCACCCATCAACCTTAACTTGTCAAATTCAGATTGGATACTTCTGCTTCCCACCACCATTTGACTTCCGAATAACTCACGGTTAGCTGCAGACTGCCTGATTATAATTTGATTGATGTCTACCTCCAGTTCTTCGGCTAGAATCATGGGGATGGACTGATAGGTACCTTGTCCCATTTCAGGTCGGTGATTATAAAGCAGTACACTGTTGTCGGTACCGATGGCAATAAATTGGTTTAAGCTTACCCTGGACAAATCTGAGGCAAGGGTGGATGTCACTTGCTCATTGCCTGATACACCTGGTAGGCATCCTACTGCAAGGAAAGCTCCAGCAGCGGATGACAATTGAATAAATTTTCGCCTGCTTATCTTTTCCATGATTACAATTTTGAAGCTTGCTTGATTGCTTTTCTGATTCTTGGGTAGGTGCCACATCTGCACAAAACTGCGCTCATGGCATTATCAATGTCCGCATCGGTGGGATTTGGATTGGTTTTTAACAAAGCGGCAGCACTCATGATCTGGCC
>DDTF01000022.1:0-2033 GCA_002345965.1 Flammeovirgaceae bacterium UBA2371 | reverse complement strand
CCCGTTAAGCCAATGAAATCACGAATAGCCCATAGAAGGGGCATCTGTGGATCTACATCAATTTCTTTTGTTTGGCCATTTACTTGTAGTGATAATTTTGCCATAACATGTTTCTATTTAAGTCTATGAAGATACGATTTTAAAAAGTTGATTCAAATCTTGATTTCATGTAGCGGGTGATTGAATAGTATAATCCTGTTATTTCAATATTTACCTTTAAAAGCAATCTTCTAAATGCTATATTTAATCTTTCATTCAATCATTTAAACCAGGTTCTAAATGCGCACTTCCATTATCTCAATTTTTATTCTGACTCTATGTTCAACTGCTTTTTCTCAGTGCAATCAGTATTATCAATTGTCTGAAGGAAGTGAGTGGGAGATGGAGAGCTATAATGCAAAGGGAAAAGTGACGGGTAGACAAACGCAAAAAGTGACCAACTTTTCCGGAGGAGCCAATTCTTTTGCCGCCACTGTTCAATCAACCATTTATGACAAGAAAGACAAAGAGGTAATGCAAGGGGATCTTGAGTTTAAATGTGAGAACGGTACAATGATGGTGGACATGCGCAATTTTATCAACGAAGAGCAGATGAAGGCCTTCCAGAATTATGAAATGAAAATAGAGGCGGATAATCTTGAAATCCCCAATGACTTAGCTGTAGGGCAATCACTCAAAGATGGATCAGTGACCCTGACCACTTCCAATTCTCCTATCCCCATGACCATGACAGTTAATATTACGGACAGAAAGGTAGTAGCCAAAGAAACTATAACCACGCCAGCGGGTACATATGAATGTTTTAAAATCACAAGCAACTCTACGGTCAATACCAAAATGGGCATTGGCATGACCTTCAATTTTACTACCATAGAATGGCTGGCACCTAAGGTGGCAGTTGTAAAATCAGAATCTTATAGAAATGGTAAACTGCAAGGATATACTTTGTTGACGAAACGTAACTAGCAGCATCCTTTATTTTATGAATGGCCCATATTTGTGGCGTTCTTCACTCCAGTTGTCAGCAAATGGACCGAACGGATGATCAAACGGCTTTAGTGTGATGTCGGGCCAATCAGCGGAGATGTCTTTGGCAGGGTGGGGCATAGAGTTGACATAAGCGGCCACGTCCCAGGCTTCTTCATCAGTTAGCACAGGTGATTCGTAGGAAATCCCGAAAGGCATGTTGTACTTCACAAAGCTGGCAAACTTCTCCAGCCGGTAAAGTCCAGCTCCTACGTTATAGCTGTGATTGCCAAAGACAGGAGGATACTTCCATTCCAAACCGTTCGACTCCATTTCTCCTTCGCTGTTGGCACCATGACATTCTACACAATGCTGATCAAAGACTATTTTCCCTTTGACAGGATCAGCGGGTCTATCTAATAAAACTAAGGTCTTCATTCCTGCTCCTTCTGGGATTTGTCCTTTGGGCACATCTTTGCCTAACCACAAAATGTATGCAGCCATAGCGTCCAGTTCTATGTCACCTTGTTGCAGCCTGGTGCCATTCAAACTCCTTTCAATGCACTCATTGATTCGCTCCTTGACATCGATGATGGTATTGGATCGTTTACGCAATTGAGGGTAGGTAGCCGCAACGGCCGAATAATTGTAGCCAAAGGTTTTGGTGCCGCCATCCAGATGGCAGTTTCTGCAGTTCATTCCATTGCTGCTGGGCTTTACGGTTCCCTTTGGACCAAGGTAAACGGAAGTGTGCATGATCAATTCCCGGCCATATCGAATCAGGTCGCCTTCTTCATTGGAAGGAATCTCATTCAGTGAAGGGGGGTGCCAATAGGGAGTGATTACCTCCTTTATAATAGCATCAGCGCTGGTCGGGTTCGAAAAAGTAAAGGCGCCAAAGTGAACAGCAGCCAGAGCAATGAATATTCCAATCGTTAGCAAAAGGGTAATATTCAGAAGTGTTGAAAGCCGGGTCAGCAGCAATTTATCCTTGTCCACACCTTAAATCATAATGAGATCAACAAGTGTACATCATGCTTGCTCAATAAGCAAGAAGGCTTACATGT
>DDTF01000064.1:98130-112403 GCA_002345965.1 Flammeovirgaceae bacterium UBA2371 | reverse complement strand
TATACAGTATTGGTAACTAACCAGACGAATGGCTGTCAGACCAATTTGGCATTGAATGTGTCGGATGCAAAAGTGTTGCCTACAATTACATTGGCCACAACTAACAACACGATTTGTGACCCATTACTTACCTCACCTGCTGTGCAATTTAATGGAAGTGTAAATGCAACAGTTACCAATCTCATCGCACCTATAACGAACTATAGTTTTGAATGGCACAATGGTTCTGCACTAACCGATCCGGTAAATGGTAGCTCAACAACCCAAAACTTAATTGAGTTAGATGGTGGATTTTACACGGTGGCTGCAACTCACACCCCAACTGGATGTGTTTCATCGGCAGCAACCGCACAAGTGGCTGACAATAAAGTTTTGCCGGCAATTACAACTGCGGTTGTAGGGTCTACTAATTGTATCATTGGTACCGGATTGGAAAATGGCCAAGGACAAGTGACAGACGTGGATGGTGCAGGAACAGGTGCACCCTACGTGTACGAATGGTACAATGGTAATACAGTGGCTGGTCCAATTCAAGCCACTACTGCAGTTTATGCCAACGTTCAGGGTGGTGCAGGGCTACAGTACACCGCCCTTGTCATCAACCAAAACACCGGTTGCAAGAAAACAGCAACTGTTAACGTGCCGGATAATAGTAGTAATCCTGTGATTACCCTCACACCAACAGACAATACAATTTGTGATCCGGCTCTTGCCGTGCCGGTTACAACTTATAATGGCCAGGTTACTGTTGCCAGCATTACCTATAAAGGCGCACCTTATGCAGGACCTAGTACACTAACCTATAAATGGTTTGATGGAATTGGTACATCCACTCCGCATGTGCCAGCTCCTGCAGTTCCTTCAACGATCGATCAATTGGCAAAGGCATTTTATTCAGCCACATTAACAATTGATGATCTTGGATGTGAATCTGATTTTGTTTCTGCAGAAGTGAAGGATAACCTTACTTTGCCGGTTATTACCAGAACGCCTACACCTTCAACGAATTGTGCAGGACCAGCCAACGGCTCCATTGCTGCATTGGCCAATGGTACTACCGCAGGTTTTCGTTTTCAATGGTACCAGGGTACTGACGTAGCATCAGATCCTCAGGTGCCCGCTGCTCCTAATAACGGAAACACCCCGAATGTCATTCAACTGCAGGGAGGACAGAACTTTACGGTTAAAGCAACTGAAGATGCAAACGGGTGTGTGAATACATCTTCTGTTTTTCTGGTTGATGCCAGCGAAAAACCAATCATAGCAGTAGCGGTAACGCAAAACAATATTAACTGTGATCCTCTATTGGGTTCCACCGGAGCACTGCAGGCAACTGTCACCTACAAAGGGGCGGCTATTGCATTACCTGATCCAAATTATACAATCACTTGGTCTACTGCTGCCACAGGAGAAACTTTAAGCGGACAACCTGCAGCTCTTTATTCGGCAAGTGTAGAAGAAACTGTGCTGCAATGTGTTTCAGATCCCGCACAAGCTACGGTGCTGGATGTATTTGATTATCCGGTTATTACTACCACTATCCTAAACGACCAAACTTCTTGCGATGATGTACTATTTCCCAATGGTCAGCTTAGAGGAAGTGCAACTGGCGGGCCCCCTGCTTCGGTATTTACTTTTACCTGGCACCAGGGTCTTGGAACTGGAGGAGCTGTTTTAGCCAATTCTTCAGGCAATGCATCAGGCGATTTTCTCAATACCAACCCTAATCGCCCCAGCGGCAACCACACCTTCTTCACACGAAATGAAACTACCGGTTGTGAAAGCACAAAGAGTGCATTCATTCCCAACAATATTACTTATCCTTCCATTTCTTTTGGAGGTATTACCGCAGCTACCACGTGTGTTCCTCCTGATGGTGGTGCCACACCTGCACTTACAAACATCTCCACCATCCCAGGTACTGACTTTACAGTCTTTTACGTAAGGACCTACCAATCTTTTGCGCCACCTACTGATCCCACCGTAGTAAAAGCATCACCAGAAACTTACTCTAGCGTTGCACCCGTGGGTGTGGGGAATCCTCCAGCGTTTACTGATCTGCAACCAGGATTTATTACAGGCCTTGTGGTTGACAACAATACCAAATGTGAATCCAATGTGGTGTCTGTAGCCATACCTGATGGAACAGCACCGCCAAGTATTACTTTTGTGAGCAACACCCCGGCAGGATTCTGTACCACCGGAACAAATGGAGAAATTGATGTGACCGTTGCGGGTGGAACTGTGCCCTACACTTTCAATTGGTATAAAGCTACCCCCTCTAATACTAACATTAACTTCTTCAATAACCCACCTGACATGGGAGTCGCTGCCCCCATTGTAACTACTGGTCCGGCAGAGGATTTAGTAGCACCTGGTTTTGTGCCTTCTGATACCTACACCTTAGTGGTAACAGATAACGTAGGTTGTGGTTCATATTTCATTGACAACGTGCCTTACGTTGGATCTCCGGCTATTTTGGCAACACTGGTGAAAGACAATGAGAAATGCGATACCGCATTGGGACCCTTGGGAGCACCCGTTACTCCTGATGGATCCATTGATGTAGACGTAACTGGTGTGAGTCTTTCGGGATATACTGTGAATGTATATGATGGAAGTGGACCTTTTGGCGTGCCGAGAAACACCATAGTGGGTGCCTCACCCATTTCATTTACTGAAAGCCCATTGAGTGAAGGAGAATATTTTATACATGTCATAGACAATGACCCTGCCAACTCACCATGTCCTTTGGGCAAACAACTCACTGTAAAACAAATTGCATTTGCGCCTATCATTACCATCAATACGATTGATCCAAATACTACCTGTGATCCATTGGTTTTTGGTGATGGTAAAGTTGACCTGACTGCCGACAAAGATGCGCGTGATATGACTGCACCACCGCCATCTTACGAAATACTTAGCATTACACCGGTTCCGGTAGCCTATGCCCCGCCAACACCGTTGGTCACCGGTGTACCATCGGGCCCGATCTCTGGTTTTGGAACCGGAAATTATACCATCCGGGTGCATGACCTAAACAGCGAGTGTTTCACCGACACACAGGTAAACATTCCCGATCAGCCAGGATTACCCAATGCATTCACTGTGGCAGCCACTGACGACAGTTTCTGTGCGCCTACATCCAATGGACGGATTGAAGTTACAGGCATAGGACCTGGTGTAATTGCTGACTACGACTTTGAATGGTATTCGGATGCAGGACTTACCACATTGACTTATTCAGAAGTAGGTGGAGGAGCTACACAAGGAGAAATCTACAACATTGTAGACCCAGGATGGAATGTTAATCCTACTGCAGGTTTAGGAAATGGGAACAGACAATTTTATGTAAGAGGTAAAAAGAACAATGGCGTAGGAGCCGGATGCTATACCGTGGTAGAGCAAGTAGTAACGCAGGATACACACGTGGCACCTACAATCTCTCTCTCTTCAAAACCAAATACTTCGTGCGATCCGGCTATAGGTGAGGGTAGCATCATTGCTGTTACCAATATTAATTCTCCTGAACCGGCTGTGCAGGGAGGTAGCTACACCTATTCATGGGCGCCAGACCCTACAGTGATGAGCCCGGTAGGTGGAATAGCCCGATTAGCGCCTTTCACCATTGCCAATTTAACGGACAACGGAGGTGCAGCTTATGCGGTTACCACCACCAACTCAGTGAGTGGATGCGCTGCTACAGGGAATGTCACCATACTTCCCAATAAATATAACCTCGACATCACCGCTACTACAAAACTTGACAAGCTGATATGTAATCCTGATGGAACGATTACCGCCACACAAATTACAATTGACAGAAGCCTTACAGGATTAGGAAATGAAGTTTTCAATTCTCCTATGGCACCCAACTTTGAATTCAGATGGTTCAAAGGGGCTCCAGGAAACTTTGCAAGCCCATCGCGACTTGAAGATGCATTTGCCACAATAATTAATACCGAAGTATTAAATGTTGGAAGTGCGGCAGGAGAGTATCCGGATGCAGGCCCAACCAATGGCGCAGGCACTTATTATGTTGTGGGTCGAAGAACTTCCGCACCGGGAATTTTTGGGGCCAACTGCGAGACCGCTCCTTTCAAAGTAGAGATACTGGACAAGAAGGTAGACCCGACCACTGTGATCACTCCATTTGCCAATACCGGTTGTGCAGGATTTTTGGAGGGTGAACTTAAAGTGGATATTACCGACAATACGGATGCAAGTGTACCACGACCATTCTCGTATAACTACACATGGGATATTACCAATCCAACTCCCATTGCCAATACAGTGGGCAACAATGGAAATGGATTGAACGATGGAGATGTGGACAGACCAACTGTTTTGCTGGATGGAAACTATAAACTGATAGCGACTAATGTCAACACAGGATGTACCACCAACGCAAATGCCACGATAGTTAAAAACAGTCTGTCGGTTGAAATCATTACCGGAACCTCAACACCACATGAAGTGTGTGCTGCTCCTGATGGTAGCGTTCAGGTAGTTTCTGTTGCAGTGGATAATGCACCCGTGCCCTTGGGTACCTACGATTATCAATGGCAGGATCAGTCACTGGTGAACCTTGCGCCCGATCCTGGCAATGTAACAACTGTCAATAACCTTGGTGCAGGAACTTACTACGTTGTGGCTACACGTAATTCAGGTCCCGCTCAAGGTTGTAATACGGCACCGTTCCGAATTGATGTTACTGATGAGAGAATTTTCCCAACGTTATCACTTACCAGCGTATCCAGTACAGCTTGTGATGGCAACTTTGACGGACGCATTACAGTATCCGCCAGCACCGCCAGCGGGCCGGGGGTGGGGGCCAATTACGACTTTGTATGGACAAGCGATCCTGATGGAGCAGGTATTGCATATAGTGCAACCAATGCATTGAATACACCAAGTGCCTACAGCACACCCAACACAGACTTAATTGGAGAAGGTACCTATACAATAGATGTCACCAATTTTACAACGGGCTGTTTGAGCACAGGTACCATTACCGTGCAAAAGAACACCGTTCCATTGGAGATCGTGAGTGTAACGCCATCGCATGTAGACGTTTGTTTACCGATGGCTGTAAACGGCTCGGGTACGGTCTCAGATGTAACCATCAGCGGAGTAAGCAGCATCGGATCGTTTGATTTTACATGGGATGATAACATTGGTTTTGGCAGTCCGCTGCCAAGCACAACCGCAGTACAAAATGCTTTGGACATCGGCACGTATTATGTACGCGCACAACGTCAAGCATCGGCCATGCCAGCGACCCCGGGTGTGACAGGCTCAGGCTGCTTTACAGCACCTGTATCCTTCGAAGTTTTGAACAAGAGAATCACACCAAGTGTGAGTCTAAGTCATGTGTCGAGTACAGCCTGTGATGGCAACTTTGACGGGCGCATTACAGTATCGGCCAGCACCGCCAGCGGGCCGGGGGTAGGAGCCAATTATGATCTGGTGTGGACGAGCAATCCGGGTGGGGGTGTAGTGGTAAGCGATGCACTGGGTGTGGCCAGTCCTTACAATACACCTAATACCGATCTGATCGGAGAAGGAAACTATACACTAAACGTTACCAACCTGAATACCAGCTGTGTTACGGCAGGCGCTATTACCGTACTGAAGAACACCATTCCATTGGAGATCGTGAGTGTAACGCCATCGCATGTAGACGTTTGTTTACCGATGGCTGTAAACGGCTCGGGTACGGTCTCAGATGTAACCATCAGCGGAGTAAGCAGCATCGGATCGTTTGATTTTACATGGGATGATAACATTGGTTTTGGCAGTCCGCTGCCAAGCACAACCGCAGTACAAAATGCTTTGGACATAGGCACGTATTATGTACGCGCACAACGTCAAGCATCGGCCATGCCAGCGACCCCGGGTGTGACAGGCTCAGGCTGCTTTACAGCACCTGTATCCTTCGAAGTTTTGAACAAGAGAATCACACCGAGTATAAGCTTGAGTCAAATATCCAATACGGCTTGTGATGGTAATTTTGACGGTCAAATAACAGTGACGGCAAGTACGGCCAGTGGTCCTGGATTTGGTGCCGGATATAATTTCGTATGGACCAACGATCCGGATGGTGCAGGTGGAGCTTTCTTTGCTTCCAATTCTCCTTCCAACAATACAGCAAGTCCATATACAACACCAGGCACTGATTTGATTGGCCCCGGAAATTATTCGATAAGGGTAACCAACTTCAATACATCATGTTTTTCTGATGGAGTAATCGCATTACAAAGCAACCCTCAGCCACTGGATGTGGTAACGGTATCTAAGACGGATCAGTTAATATGCTTCCCTGATGGCAGCATCACGGTTACCGCTTTGAGTTCAGGAGGTGTTGGCAATTATAGTTACGAATGGTTTAGAAGCAGTCCTGCAAGTCCGGCATTGGGAGTAGTCACTGCTTCCCTAAATACCGGTAACTATCCCGCTATTGGTGCAGATGCCTATTATGTGGTGGCCACCAAAAATCCTGGCGCTGCTCCTGGTTCTGGTTGTGCTACAGCACCATTCAAAGTAGATATTTTGGACAAGCACCTTGACCCTCGTATACAACTGGCTTATCAGCCCAACTCAAGTTGTGATCCTGTTAATCCAAATGGTGTGGTAGTAGCCAATGCTTCTGAGCAGAGCGGTTTGAATAGCGATAATTATTCATTTACATGGTCTTTCAATGGTGGAGCTTTGCCACCCTCTACCACCGTTGCCAACACCAATAACTCCAGCCAGTTGGGCGATGCAGGTGATGGCAATTATATACTTACCATTCAAAATACATCGGCTACAGGCTGTCAATTTACCTCTAGCCTCGTTGTTGAGAAAAATCTTAACATAAGTTTGCCCAATATCATTGACTTGAATGCTGTTGATCCGCTGGATTGTTTGGCGAGTGGTAGCGCGGCAGTCACCCGCATTGGTATTGGAGGTATAACCTTCTATAACGACCCTCCTGATAACCTGGATACCAATTTCGATTACAAATGGTATCAGGGTGATTTGTCTAATCTGATAGTGGGAGAGGTCAATCACAACATCACCACCTTGCTGCCCGGCAAATATTATGTGACGCTGCAGGATGGCTCTACCCTATGTGAATCGGGCCCTAAGGAAATTGTGATCAATGAGGACATGATTGTGTACCCTGATGTAAAAATCGTGCAGACAGCAAGGCAGATCAGCTGTGACGCAATTACAGGTACAGCAGCATTGGCATCTACCGCAGACGGACAGACAGACGCAGATCCGGATTACCTGTTCAACTGGTACAACTCCCTGGATGCAACAGGTCCTTCCATAGCAGCCACCTCTACCATTACCGGTCAGCAAAAAGGAAATTATTCCGTGGAGGTGCTGCGTACCAGTACAGGATGTGCCTCACAAGCTTTGTTCATCGTTCCGGATGAGTCGCCTCAGTTTACACCGGTAATCTCTTTAGGTGGACAGGGCCGTACCCTTTGCGTAGGTCAGGATGGCCTGGTACTGGCAAGGGTAATTGACATTAGTCCTTCTTATCCTTTCCCTGCAGATTATACGGCTGATTTATATTTTGGCAGTTCACCCAATTTGACTAATCCTCCGGATGTACCCAACATGGCCTTTGTGCCTGGATTTGCTACCAACTTTGCGGAGAATGCTTTAGCAGAAGGTTTTTACACCGTGCGTGTTACAGACAACAACACCGGATGTTTTGCAGTAGCTACGCAAGAAGTTTTGGATCAGCGTGTGTCTCCTGTTGTGTCTATTGTTTTGGATAATCCGCTCACCAATTGCGATCCAGCCATCGCCAACGGACAGTTATCGGCAACTGCAGATGGCGGTAAAGTAGGGGGTTACACCTTCTCCTGGTATTCAGGTACTGCCGTAGCTTCTCCTCCTGGCGCGGTGCTCAGCACCATCAACAAATTGATCGCCAGAGGAGCCGGGGATTACGTAGTGCGCGCCACCAATAAGATCACAGGTTGTTTTGGAGATTTGGCTGGACTAATCGTAGATCAGTCAGTGCTTCCTCCTGTGCCTACTGCAGTCACTGTAAGAGACAGAACCAATTGTCTCGTACCTAACGGATGGGTGGAAGCTAACGTAGGTGGGACATTCATTGGATACGATTTCAGCTGGTACGATGGTTCATCCGTTACAGGCTCGTCCAACTTTGACGGAGTCAATTATCAGGACCTGGATATCGGTAACTATACGGTGACCGCCAGGGATATCATTACAGGTTGTATTTCCAATCCTGCTACAACAGCTGTAGCAGACGCAAGACGTATACCTGAGTTTGTTATCGAAACCACTCCTTCATTCTGTATCGATACTGGAAGGCCAAAAGGAAATGGATCGGTGATTCTTTCGTTGACGAATGCCGATGGAGATGCTATCGTAATTGAAGATGTTCAGTGGATAGATTTGGCCAGCAATCAACCGGTAGGAAATGGATCTGCCTTGTATGATCTCTTCCCCGGAACTTACCAGGCCAACGCCATTACTTTTGAAGGGTGTACCAATGAAGGTGTTGCAGAAGTGAAAACGGAGATTAGTCCTTACAACGGAGTGTCAAGCAACAGTGATGGTAATAATGATACCTTCATTGTAGATTGTATCTCGTTGTTCCCCAACAATAACGTTAAGATATTTAACCGAAACGGTATTAAGGTATATGAAGCCGATGGGTACAACAATGCGGATATTGCTTTCTCCGGTATAGGTTTGAGCGGTGTGTACCTTCAGGGAAAAGAACTGCCGGCAGGCACTTACTACTATATTATTGATAAGCGCGATGGTTCCAAACCAGTTGCAGGATACTTAGAACTGGACAGATGATGCGAGGCATTTTTATAGGGTTGTGTTTAATGACATACTTGGTGTGCCCCGCACAACAACGTCCGGTGCAATCGCTCTATATGTTCGACCCATTACTGGTTAATCCTGCGTACGCAGGTACTCAGGTCCAATTGAGTGCTACCGGCATTTACCGCAATCAGTGGGTCAATTTACCGGGAGCCCCCAAGACCATGACAGCTACTGCTCATTCTGGATTTTTAAATACCAAAATGGGGCTGGGTTTTATTATTGCCAATGACCAAATAGGAATTCACAATGACCTTTCCTTCTATGGCGTATATTCTTACAAGATAAAAGTATCGAGGGTAGGTACACTTTCTATGGGCCTGCAAGGTGGATTCAACAACATAAGAAGTGACTACACCAAGTTAAACCTGAAGAACCAGGCAGACCCCAACCTAAGTGGATCCCTTACCAAATTCAACCCCAATATTGGTGCAGGTGCATTCTATCACCAGAAGGAATTTTACATTGGGTTTTCAGTACCCCAGATCATCAATAACAGTTTGTTTGATGTAGAAGGCAATGGAAGTCTTTCCAAGCAACTCAGGTATTATTACCTGATCGCTGGTTTCAGTAAAGACCTCCAGCACAATGTAAAGTTGATACCTTCTGCCCTGATCCGGGTACAGGAAGAGGCACCCTTGAGCTTTGATGTCAACGCTACCTTAGTGTTTCAGGAAAGTGTAGGACTGGGTGTTTCCTACAGGCTCAACGAAGGAATTGTAGGCCTTTTTGAACTACAAATCAATGAGAACTTTCATGTGGGCTATGCCTATGATTTCACCACCTCAGAACTCAATCAGTTTTCCAATGGCTCTCATGAAATCATGATCAACTACCGCATTAAGATCAGCAGGTTGCACCAGGGATTACCTTGCCCTTCTTATTGGTAATACTACCGCTTGGAGGACGGGCATAAAAAAAGCGGAAAGTAATGCTTTCCGCTTTTTTTGATCGTGTAACAAGGAATTACATCATTCCCATTCCACCTTGGTTCATGTCTGCTGCAGGTGCTGCAGGAGCAGGAGCGGCTGCCTTCTTTTTCTTAGGAGCGCTTCTCTTCTTTCCAGAAGATTTTTTCGCTGCCTTTTTGGTAGCCTTCTTAGCTGCTTTTTTGGTAGCTTTTTTCGCTGCTTTTTTCGCAGGCTTCTTAGCTGCCTTTTTCTTAGTAGCTTTCTTAGTTGCCTTCTTAGCTACTTTTTTCTTTGCTGATTTTTTAACTGCCTTCTTGGCTTTTGCCTTAGATTTTTTTGCAGTCTTTTTTGCTTTTTTTGCCATTTGTTAACTGTTGTGGTTTGTTTAATGATGGAAAACAAATTCCATATTCAGTGCGAAGTTAGTTAAGAGTTTTTATTTCGCAATTAATTTTGCAATTATCGAATGCTGGGCAATGGATTACAGGGAATGGTCATCCTCTGTCATACCCTTTTGGCGGGATGATTTTCCGTTTATAAAATGGATGAGGAGAAACTTCTTCATGATGTATTATCTTAGTCATATGAATAAACTCAGCCTTTCCTCTTCACTGCTTTTTGTCTTGTTGCTGCTGAATGCATGCCAGCCGAAGCAATCAGAAAATCAATCTTCACCCAACGCACAGTATGCCATTTCCCCCAATGGAATGGTGGTAACAGCGCATCCGCTGGCTACAGCAGCTGGCGTAGAAATGTTGAAAAAAGGCGGCAATGCCATCGATGCAGCCGTGGCTGCGGCCTTTGCACTGGCTGTGGTAGAACCTACCATGAGCGGACTCGGTGGAAGACTGCAGGCCATTGTAAGAACTTCCAAAGGTGATGTAAATGGATACGATGCCACTACACAGGCACCGCTCGATTACAATCAGGCAACGGCTACAAAAGCATACAATGGATATCCTACCATCGGTGTACCGGGCGTAGTAAAAGGACTGATCACATTGCTGGATGAACAAGGTTCACTGCCGATCGCAGACGTGATGGCTCCAGCCATCCGCCTTGCCGAAGAGGGTTTTGATGTGCTGCCGGGTGAAGCCGAGCGCAGGTCTGGTGCCATTAAATTCATCAGACAATTCAAAGGCACTTCGCAGTATTTCCTCAGCGGAGATACCACCCATCAGGCAGGGCAACGTCACATTCAGAAAGACCTCGCCAATACCTTGCGACTCATCCGCGATGAAGGTGCAGATGTATTTTACAAGGGTGCCATCGCACGCCAGATCGTAGCCGACATGAAAGCCAACGGGGGTTACCTCGATAGCATTTCTCTTGCTTCCTATACGGTGAATAAATCGATGATTGTATCCGGTGACTATCGGGGCCATCAGCTGCACGGGCTCTGGATGCCTTCCTATGGCGCCATTACCATAGAGATGTTGCAGATCATGGAGAACTTCCCGTTGGATGAGGTAAGTGAAGCCGAGTGGGGAAGGATCTTTTACAAAGCCAATGAACTGGCATATGACGACCGTGATGCGCAGACCTCAGAAGAAAACGCTGCACAACTTACCGACAAAGCTTATGCTAAAAAGCTGGCAGATATGATTACAGCAGAAACGCTACCTAAGGCCGCCTATCTGAATACCGCACCGATACCCGCGTGGCTGGCCATGGACGGGCACACCACCCATCTTTCAGCTGCCGATAAAAACGGAAACGTCATTGCGCTTACCCAATCACTCGGTCCCAACATGGGATCCAAAGTAGCTACACCAGGCCTCGGGTTTTTATACGCCACTACCATGGGTGGCTACCTTGGTGACATCGCTCCGGGACAACGCGCGTCTTCGCACATCTCGCCATTCATTGTCACCAAAGACAACCAGCCCTATCTGGTGATGGGGGCCGCAGGGGGCGCCATGATACCAACGGCCATCGTACAAACCATCAGCAGATTCATTGACCGCAAAATGGATTTGCCCAAGGCACTGGCAGCGGGTAGGGTATTCGCATCTGATTCCATGCTGGTGGAAACACACCTGGGAAGCACGTGGACCCGGGAGGACATCGGTCAGTTCAAAAGCTGGGCATTGCCTGTAAAGGAAGTAGAACGCCAGGCGAGCTTCGGCCGTGTGCATGGCATCTATTACGATGCGAAGGAGAAAAAATGGTATGGCGCTGCTGATCCCGATTGGGAGGGAACAGCAGGCGCGCCATCCAAATAACTAGCCGGCAATTTTTTTGATGGCCTCCAGTGTGAAGTCCATCTCTTCTTTGGTGTTGTAAGCAGAAATACCAATGCGGGTGACACCGCCTTTTTCTAAAAGCCCCAATGCTTCAATGGCACGGATGGCATAGAAGTGGCCATCCCACGCACAGATGTTTTGCTTCGACAACTGGTCGCATACCTGCAAAGGTGTTTTTCCTTCCAAAGTAAAAGAGAGGGTGGGTGTACGCTTCTTGCTGGAGAAGTCCTGACCCATCAGGGTGATGTTGGGCATTCCTTTCAGCTCGTTGTAGAGGTAGCTGGCAAGCCCGTGCTCGTGCACACTGATGGCTTCAAAAGCACTGATAATTTTTTCCCTTTGATCCTTGCCGTTGCCGATGCTGGCAATAAAATCCACAGCTGCTTTTACACCTGCAATAGCGGCATGGTTCAACGTTCCGGTCTCTATGGATTCAGGTGCAATCTGTCCTGCTGTTCTCAAACGGTCAGTGGGTAGCCTGTCCAGTATGCCTGGCTTGGTGTACAACAAGCCCACATGCGGTCCGTAGAATTTGTATGCCGAACACAACAGGAAGTCGCAGCCCAACTCCGCCACATCGATGGCGAAATGCGGTGCATAGTGTACGGCATCCAGCAGCAGCCACGCATTGTATTGATAGGTAAGGGCGCGCGCCAATTTAAAATCGTTGACAGTGCCCAGCGCGTTGGACGACATGCCCATGGCCACCATGCGTGTGTTTTCGTTGATCTTGTTTTTGAAGTCATCATAGTCCAGTGTCCCATCTTTTTTCAGGTTGACTTCGCGTACTTTGATGCCCGCCTCTCTGAGCGTAAGCCATGGACCCCTGTTGGCCTCGTGATCGAGTTGGGTGATGAGCACTTCATCTCCCGGTTTGAAAACCTTGGACAGCGCACGGGCAAGTGAAAAGTTTAGGGTGGTCATGTTCTGGCCAATGGAAATGTTTTCGGGACCCTCTGCGCCCAGCAGGTAGGCCATGTTTTCGCGGGCAGCCCAAATGACGCTGTCTGTTTCATGGGCGCTGATGAAGGCGCCATGCGAGTTGGCGTTGCTCGTCTTGTAATAATGCGTGATGGCGTCTATCACCTTATCAGGAACCTGTGTGCCTCCGGGGCCATCCAGGTAAACCATGGGTAAGTTATTGTGCTTGCGCTGAAGCGATGGAAATTGACTTCTGATAGCTGTTGAATCCAATGTTGTTTTCATGAATAGACTAATTTTTTTCACTTAAAGTAATCGCAGTTTAGCGAATTCTGGTCAGATCGTCATTTTTTTTTGTTTGATAAATAGAGGGCTCCCTACAATATTTCTTTTTCCAATTCGACTAACTCAGTAAGCGATTATTCCGTTAATTGCACATTCGTATCATCTCACCCTGAGCTCCACCAGAGGGACGCCACATTACTTAGAAATGAAAGAAAAGAAAGGTAAAAAGATCAATATGGCCAAGGTTTTCAAAACCATCGTATGGCCCAGAAGAAAATTATTGTTGTTGGGATTCGTGCTGATTATTATCAGCAGGGCTAGCTCCATCGTATTGCCCTATTCGGTAAAGCCCATTATCGATGATGTAATTGGAAAAGGAGACTTTTCCAACCTGAAGTTGATATTGGTGGGTGTGTCGGCATCTATCTTGATTTCTGCGGTGGTCTCCTATGCACTCACCATGTTACTGAGTGTGGAGGCCCAGCATTTGATCTCCGTACTGCGTGCCAATGTGCAGAAGCATTTGCTGCGATTGCCCACCCGTTTTTTTGACAACCAGCAAACGGGAAAACTGGTGAGCCGCGTAATGACCGATGTTGAAGGTGTGCGCAACCTGGTAGGTACCGGGTTTCTCCAGTTGATAGGCGGTATTTTAATGGCCATCATTTGTTTGGTTTTCCTCATCAGCATCAGCTGGAAGCTCACCTTATTTACCCTCATTCCCCTTTCACTTTTTGGAGTAATCTCCATGAAAGCTTTTGGCAGGATACGCCCCATCTTCCGCGAGCGCGGGGCCATTACCGCAGAGGTGACAGGCCGGCTTACGCAAACATTTGGCGGCATCCGCGTGATTAAGGGTTTCAATGCAGCCAAACAAGAGGCTTTGGTATTTGAAAAAGGCGTGGAGAGAATATTTCAAAATGTAAAAAGCAGTTTGACCACCACCAGTTTTGTTACCAGCACAGGAAGCTTCCTGTTTGGGGTGGCGCTGGTAGGCATTATAGGCATTGGTGGATACATGCTCACGGAAAAAACA
>DDTF01000064.1:83925-98079 GCA_002345965.1 Flammeovirgaceae bacterium UBA2371 | reverse complement strand
ACGGAAGAACTGATGAACATGATGGTGGAGGACGATGAAGAAGTGCGCACCCTCAGGATAGGAGAAATCAAAGGCGACATTGAGTTCAATGACGTCTCCTTTGCCTACGAAGAAGACAAAAAAGTACTGAAGCACATTACCTTTAAAGCGCCAGCCGGCTCGGTGACGGCCCTGGTAGGTACTTCAGGCTCAGGTAAATCCACGATAGCAGGGTTGGCGGCTTCTTTTCTGACTCCGCAGTCGGGAGTGGTAACCGTAGACGGGCAGGACCTCTCCAAAGTGAACCTGGACAGCTACCGCAGTCAGTTGGGCGTGGTGCTGCAGGATGACTTTCTCTTTGACGGCACCATTCGGGAAAATATATTGTTTGCCAAACCGGAGGCTACAGAGGAACAACTGCAGGCTGCCATTGACGGGGCTTACGTGGCGGAGTTCAGCGACAAGTTTGAAAAAGGACTGGACACGGTGATCGGAGAACGGGGTATTAAGCTATCGGGTGGACAACGCCAGCGGGTGACCATCGCCCGTGCGATATTGGCCGACCCACGCATCCTCATTTTGGATGAAGCCACCTCCAGTCTGGATACCGAGAGTGAGGCATTGATACAAGACAGTTTGAAACAACTGCTGAAGGGAAGAACCACTTTTGTGATTGCCCATCGGCTGAGTACCATCAGACAAGCCGATCAGATTTTAGTGATAGAGCAGGGGCAGATTGCTGAACGTGGCAAGCACGATGAGCTGATAGAGAAGAAGGGAAGGTATTTTGATTTGTATACCTACCAGGCGAGGATTTAATACATGGAGCCGATGCTGGATGAATAGGCAACAAATCTGGTTGGTGGGATAGTAAGGCAGATTCGTTTCTTTATTATATTTGATACAGGCGGTGAAAGCTGGTACCACAAGTCATCCGCTGGCCAGTAGTATTAGTTAATACCCATGAATAGAATTATTAATGCTTACTTGTTAGTTATTCTAACCACACTTTTCACGGGCTGCCTGAAAGAAGAAACCCTATTGGCACCGCAGTTGAGTACAGCGAATGTAAGTGCCATAACAGGAACCAGCGCTACCAGTGGTGGTTCGATTATTTCTGATGGAGGAGGGGCTATCACTGCCAAAGGAGTTTGCTGGAGTTCAACGGGTAGTCCAACCACCGCTGACGCTAAAACCAATGAAGGCGAAGGGAAGGGGCAATTTTCAAGCAACCTTATCGATCTGACTGACGGAACAACTTATCGTGTGCGCGCATACGCTATCAATTCGGCTGGTACCGCTTATGGTGCTGAAGTTTCATTTACAACGCTGGGAAAACCAATTGTATCGACAAAGCCTGTTTCGGACATAACATCATCATCGGCAATTGGGGGTGGTACTATTGCCTCAGATGGAGGCGCAGCAATAACTGCGAAGGGCATATGTTGGAGTGCGGCCATTAACCCAACCATTGCGGATACCAAGACAAGCGATGGCGATGGCCTGGCACAGTTTTCAAGTGTGCTTTCTGGTTTAACTGAAAATACAATGTATCATGTGCGCGCCTATGCAACCAATTCGGTGGGCACTTCTTATGGAGAAGATGTGCTATTTACAACTTTGGCGAAACCAACGGTAACCACTAAACCAGTTACGGCCATCACATTAACGGCAGGAACAAGTGGTGGCAACATCGTGAACGATGGTGGCTCACCCATTACATCAAAAGGCATTTGCTGGAGCACGAGTCCATTGCCTACCGTAAATGACAATAAAACAGAAGATGGAACCGGAACAGATAATTACCTGAGCACAATGGCGAATTTAAGCCCCAACACAACTTATTATGTAAGGGCGTACGCAGTAAATGCGTTTGGGACCTCCTATGGTGCCGCAGTTGCTTTTGCTACCTACGATGTAATGGACATTGAAGGAAATGGTTATCACAGCGTTACTATAGGGACGCAAGTGTGGATGGTGGAAGATCTTAAGGTAACCAAATACAGAAATGGGGATCCAATACCCAACGTTACAGAGGGTACGGCATGGGGCAATCTCACAAGTGGTGCATATTGCGATTATGACAATGAAGCAAGTTACTCTGCCATTTACGGACGCATCTATAATTGGTATGCCGTTGACGACAATCGAAATATTGCTCCGGCAGGCTGGCACGTTGCCACACAAGCAGAGTGGAATACGCTGGTCGCATTTTTAGGTGGCAATAATGTTGCAGGAGGTAAGCTTAAGGAAACAGGCACCACCCATTGGCAAAGTCCGAATACAGGCGCGACCAATGAAACAGGTTTTACAGCGCTTCCAGGTGGAGCGCGCGGATTTCAAAATGTGTATTCGAATTTAGGAATTGACAACTCATGGTGGACCGCTACTGCGAATGACGCCACTACTGCCTTTGGAAGGTATGTTACCTTTTCCACCTCCAACTGCTTTGCGTACAGTGTGGGCAAAGAAAGCGGAAGCCATGTCCGTTGTGTGAAAGACTAATCGCTGGCAGACTATATAAAGTCACCTGCGGATTTGCGGTAAGCGCTGAAAAAAATAAAGTAAGCACCTGCGGATTTGCAGTAAGCACTGAAAAAAATAAAGTAAGCACCAATAGGTTTGAGGTAAGCACCTGCGAAGTTGCGAAAGTGACCTGCGGGTTTGAGGTAAGCACCAAAACTTTTGAAGTTACCACCGGCAGGTTTGTCAAAGTGACCTGCGGATTTGCGGTAAGCACTGAAATAAATGAAGTAAGCACCTACGGATTTGCAGTAAGCACCAATTAGTTTGAACCCCAACGCTTGCGCCAGCACCGTAGGGGGGTGACCCGTCTACCCGGAGGCCACTATCAGAATGAGGTAGCAATAAAAAGGGGTAACCTCGGCTCTCCCCACCACTTTTACAACAGCACAAAGGTTTTACCCTTTAGGGTATTCCTAATCTATCAGGAATTAGCTATTTTAGATGAGGGGTTTTACCCAAGGTTTGTCCTTTAATAAGAAAAGGCAACGGTAATATTCATAGCTGGCCACATTATCTGAATACAATGTCATGAATAGAATAATTTGTTCTTTATTGATATTTTTTATTTCAGTAAGCTATGTTAAAGCACAAACTGATTTTGCCAGGGAATTTTATCCTCTATTTAAGAAGGGGTTTGAATTAACGTTAGAAGTGGCAGAGGCTATGCCCGATAGCCTTTATTCGTTCAAACCACAAGATGGTGCAATGACTTTCGGACAGCAAATTATTCATTGTACCTATGGCGCTGATGGAGCGATTGATATTTATGTTATGGGCAACAAAGAACGCCAGTACATCGAACCAGACGCCTCCAAAATGTCGAAATCAGAAATAGTTGAAGCCGTAAAAAAGTATTCAAAAAATTCATTAGAGAATATGAATAAGTTAACTGAAGAACAATTGCCTGATTCAATAAATATTTTTGGGCATTTTAAAACTACCAAAAAAGAAGCTTTTTACTTTCTTCGTGACCACATAACAAATCACCGGGGCCAAGCCAACCTGTATATCAGGATAGCGGGGTTACTGACACCTAATTGGGGATATTTCAAATGAGCATTGTTGCCCAGGGGTGCCCGTCCACCCGGAGGCCACCCTCTGAGATAACATACTTAGGGGGTTGGCCCTGGGCTCTCCAGTCCCTTTAATATCATTCTGAGGTATTTCCTTTAGGATATTCCTATACTACAAGGAATTAGCTATTTTAGTTGAGGCGTAAGGTTTGGCCGCATTGTTGTTTTAATTAAAGACATGCAATGAATATTCTAAAGTTGGTGGCAATAACAAACACATTATGAAAAGCATCATCTATTTATTTACTCTCCTGATTTCCGGCTTGACTTTTTCGCAAGAACTGAGATCGTTAAATTCTACCGTGGAGCGGACACTTGATTTTGGACCTGAAGTTCAGAAGGAATGGGCTATTCGAGAAAAAGCCATGGAGGCCATGCAATCTGGAGCCAGGTCATGGGAAGACCTAACAACGGAGGAAAAAGCAATTTTCGAAAAATATGGCGAAGTCTATGAAAGTATGTGGGACATAATTGGGGGTGGTTGCAGTTGGTATTGCGGTGCCGGACTTGGTAAAGTTACTGCATCTTCATATCTGAAATCTCAAGGTGACAACAACTATAACCCATCCAATACTCATGATTTAAGCTTTAAGACAGCGTGGGTCGAGGGCGTAGCAGGGCTGGGAATTGGAGAATATCTGGAATATACTTTTCCGCCAGAGAACCCGAGAATAAATAAAATAATAATTGTAAATGGATATGTCAAGAGTAAAACTGCCTGGGAAAGCAATGCGAGGGTAAAAAGATTAAAGCTGTATGTTAACGACAAACCATTTGCATATTTGAATTTGAAGGATGTGATGGCCGAGCAAAGTTTCAGTGTTTCACCAATAGGTCACGGAGATCGCGAGAATTGGGAAAACTTAAAAAAGAAAGGAGATTGGAAGTTAAGATTTGAAATCGTTGATGTCTACAAAGGCACAAAGTATGATGATGTTGCAATAACTGAAATATATTTTGATGGTTTAGATGTTCATTGTTTGGGTAAAGGAACAAATATCACCATGTCGGATAGCTCCTATAAGAAAATTGAAGACCTTAAAGTTGGGGACTTTGTTCTAAGTTATAATAACGAGATTAATTTATTCGAACCTTCACAAATTCTTGAACTAGCTAACCCGATCCATGACCAGCTAATCAAAATCAAACTCAAAGAGGGTACTGAGCTAACCGCCACTGCTGATCATCCCTTTTATGACGGTAAAAATTGGAGATCATTTAATCCTGTAAAAACTAAATTGGACTACAATTTCGATAATGTTCTGCAATTGAACCCTGGTGATATTCTCAGGACATTACATGCTGAGATTGAAATAATTGAAATTGAAGCGCTGGAGGGTGCTCAAGAAACATTTACAATTGTCAAGCTTGAAAAGAATAACTCATTTATTGCTAACAATGTAATTGTTGGAACTGAAGAATTACGAATGCCAACAATATGTAGGCATAATAGCGGGCGTCAAATAAAATAGTTTATCTTTCTCTTATGATTAGTTAGTAAGGTTTGGCCGAGGCAGGTTGGTATACCTCTCATTTACCAAACCTTCTATTTCTAAGCCATCACAAACACAAAACGGTATAGGCAAAACACAGACTCACTTCAACAATGGACAGAATGAACACATACAAGTACCTATTCCTATTCGTTTTGAGTTTATCCACTTTCCTGGATGCAAAGTCGCAGACCTATGCCGACCTCAATGAACTGACTGGATTTTCGATTAAGGCGTACTACAGCCCGGGCAATGAGGAAAGGGCGAAGGTAATTGTGGGACGATGTGAAAAAACGATTGAGTACGTAAAAGGACTTGTGGGTTTTGCACCAAAAGTAAGTCTCTTTATATTGAATCCTGAGCACTGGAAAAAATACGCAACGTTTCCTGTATATGGAATGCCCCATTATCCGGACAGCGAACGATTAATTATTGCGTCAGAAGACAACGACTTTTGGAAAAGTTTTATCCCGCCACTTGACCAACTCCCCATCGACCTGGCCAACCAGATCCGAAAGGCTTATACCACCGCGGAGGGTACACTAAGTATGGTGGCCTTCTTCGACTTATTGGCCCTTCATGAACTGGGACATGGATTCCACGAACAAGGAGGACTGACCATGCAACGACTTTGGATGCAGGAGTTGTTCTGCAATATTATGCTGCACACCTACATCGCTGAAAACGAACCCTCCAATTTACCGGCACTGGAAGTGTTCCCCGAGATGGTGGTGGCAGCGGGTACCACCGGGTACGCGTTTACTACCCTGGCAGACTTTGAACGTCTTTATGACAACATGGACCCAAAGAACTATGGCTGGTACCAATGCCGGCTTCATGTGGCAGGCAAAAACATTTACAATGCTGGGGGCGAAAAGGCTTTTATAAAACTCTGGAAAGGACTCAAGGAGAACAAAGTGAAAATGACCGATGAGGAGTTTGTGCCCTTCTTGAACAAGAAAGTGCATAAGGAAGTCGCAAAAGTTCAAACCGACTGGTGACAGGTCGCTGACTCCGTCCAATGGGTTGCGTTAGGTGCGAATTTGTCTATTTTAGCTCTTCCGGTTGCCAATGATTTCAAAAGTAAAAGTTACAACCCTGTACAATTGCTCACTGTCAAGGGCTTTTAAAACCCCCATGCTCTGTGACATCGCAAAAGTGCACACAGGATTTGGTCCCATGCCGAAGGTGATTTATTGCACAGAAGATGAGCACTGGGGTAAGCCAGGTTATGGCAAAAAGGTGTTTGTGGCACCATCCTTATTGCGCAAGGGGGGGTGGGCTTCCAACGATAAAGTCATTGAGCGCATCGAAAATCAATATTGGAAAATTGAGGTTGGCGATTTTCAATCATGGACGTTTGGGTTTTCAAAATTTGTGGGAGAATGGAGCACGACTGAGTTGGAGCCGAACAAAATCAAGGTGGAGTATACCTATACTTTGCACTCGGAAGTTGCCATACTGTATCCCTTCAATTGGTTATTCGCCAAAGTCTTCTGGAGGATTTATATGAAAAGGGTTTTGGAAAACATTAGGAATATGGCTGATAACCATGAGCCTTACCTTTACCCGTAACCAAGGCCTGACTGATCTCAGCTTCCTCTTAAAACACTGTAAAAAGTTATTTCATTTTAGGGTATTCCCATTCAATTAGGAATTCGCTATTTTAGCGCGGGTGAATGGTTTTGCGAAAAAAAGTCAATACGTTTTAAGGGTGAGATAGCAGTCCGACAAATAAAAGTCCGGTAAAGTATTCTATGAAAAGATATTTTTTGATGGCTATTCTTGGAGTAATTGCAATTTCATGCATACCAACAAAGTCAACTTCTACATTGTATTCAGACAGCTATGACAAAGAAAAAGATCTGACTTCGGTAATGATTTTTCCACATGGTGACGTTAAGATTCCTGGTAATTGGACTAAAACAAGTTACAATAACTCAAGTCGTCAGCATTTTTTCAAAGACGCTGACTCGACAACGTTTGCGGTGGCTATCAATCCGTGGAACAAATACGAATTTTACAGACAAGAAATGACTGCTAATCAGTTCGTAAAAGCTTTTTATGAATGGGATAGTATTTATTGGCAGCAACAAACAAATGGAGAAGTAGAGCTACTTAAAGAAGATCTGGAGGGAAACTATATCGTATGGCATTTAAAAAAGGAACCAAACATTGATGGTTATTTTCTTTACGGCCTGAAGCGGCAGACTGTTTTTAACCTTTATGTCACGTCTACAAAACTAAGCGAAAGTAAAATAGTTGAATTATTGGAACAAACGTATGGGGACTGATTGTTAACTACCTTCAATAAGGTATGCAATTCGGCAGCGCAGTAGTAGTGTCAAAAGAAATTTCTAAATTTAGTTAGTAACGGGACAGGCCGGAGCTGGCCAGGCTTAGCATTGCGCAGAGGAGGGCTCAAGAACAATAGAAGTATTCCGATATGAGAAACACAATACAGATCATCTCCCTGTCGCTTATTACACTCTTGCCCACCGTGGCAATGGCACAGACATTACGAGTACCTGCAGAATGGGAAAATCAGGAAAAGGTATGGCTAACCTGGTTTGGGCAGGAAAGACGTGATTCTACTTCCTGCAGGGTAATGGAAGCCCTTCAACCCAATGTAAAGTTATCCTTGAATGTTGCCTCAGATTCGATGAAAGCAGTTGCCATAAAGTACATGGCCAACTACAAGATAGATGTATCCAATATCGAGTTTGTTCTGGATGAGTACATTGATTTCTACACAAGAGACTATGTATTTTTTGTCAAAGGCCCTGAAGAAAAATTACTAGTTGTTTGTTTTGAGTATTCCGCTTATGGTATGTATCCGGATTTTTACGGGATACCCATGCCGGAAGAAGAAAGTAAGTTTGGTAAATGGGATGAACGACTGGCAAAAAAGTTGAACTTACCTGCCATTACAAGTCAATTTGTGTTTGAAGGTGGAGGGATCGAATCCAATGGCAATGGAACTTTGTTGATCATAAAGGAAATGGCCCTGCAGCGAAATCCGCAAAAGACAATTCCTGAAATTGAGGAGGAACTTAAAAGAACATTGGGTGCACGAAAAATCATTTGGTTGTCAAATGGCCTCATTGAAGACAGGCTGTTCCCAAAATTCGGACCATTCTATAAAAACTATTTTGGGGGTGGGGCCAACATGCATGTGGATGAACTTTGCAGGTTTGTAGACGAGACTACCGTGGTACTTCCTTACATTGCTCTGGAGGAGACGGACAAAAGTCCGGTTGACAGTTTAAATTTTCCAATGCTGGAAGATAATTACCAAATCCTGAAAAATGCGACAACAGCAGATGGGAAAAAACTGAAAATAATCCGTATACCCATGCCGGCTATTGAGCAAATAAAATATTCTATGACGATTAAAGATTCCGATTACGATCGATTTAAGGATTTTGGATTCAAAATAGGGGATACAGTAAACCTGATACCGGCAGCCAGCTATTGCAATTTTTTCATCAGCAACAAGGTGGTATTGCTTCAAAAGTATTGGGAGCCCGGAATGTCCGATGTACAGAGACAAAAAGATGAGGAAGCGAATAAAATATTCAAACAATTGTTTCCCGACAGGCAAGTGCTACAGATTTACTCGAGAACAGTTAATAGAGGTGGTGGAGGAATTCACTGCATGACCCATGAATTGCCTGTTTCCAGGCCTTGAAGAATTCTCCACATATGGCAGCGAATTAAAGACCAGCTTAAGAATGAGATATGAAGAACGAGCGCTGTGCAGGTATAAAGTAATTTCTTAATTTAGTTTGATAACATGGGCGAGGATGAGTTTACAGTTTCTCCGTCACCCAATTTATCGCATGTGTAAAAATTAATACCTCAGTAGATAAATGAATAGATTAGCAATTAATTGATTACATCCATGAAGCAACTTTTTCGTTCCAGTTTAGTTGTCATGCTCCTTTTTTTGGGAGCGTGTAACAGCACCACCAAGTCTGTTGAGTATGGCCCTGCCACACAGGAGTTGGTAGCCCTTGTTGAAAGCAATGCCGAAGTGAAGTCCATGCTGGAAGCCTCCTTGCAAAAGGCACAACAAATAAACCCCGACAAAACCACCAACCCGGTACAAAGCCTCGAGGAATATTATGAATTTGTATCGTGGGCAGAGCGGGCCATGCCATGGGCACTGATTAAAAAAGAATCCTACCCCGAAATCTTTGATCATATTTTTCAGGGTATCGTATATTTCTATTTCCTCATTGATCAGCCCCTTCCTGAGTTGGAAGGAAAAGGTTACATCAATAACTCTTTGCAATATGCCGAGCCCTTTGCTTCGTGGGTGACCACCTTCAGCAAATCGTGGGGCCAATTTCTGGATACCGAAGCCTCTTGGAATGAGCAGTATTATCAGATGGCGCTGGCGGATAAAAACTTCGGTCTTCAAAATGGCTGGTTTGAAGATCCTTCCAACTGGAAAACTTTCAATGACTTCTTTAGCCGATACCTTATTACTCCTGACGTAAGACCTATTGCCGCACCGGATGATGATGCGGTGGTGGTGTCGTTTGCCGATTCAGAGCCACAGGGGGTGTGGGCAATCGACAGCACGTCTAATTTAATTGTACCTGAGGGGGTAGCCGTTAAATCTTCCACGCTGCACTCCATCCCCCATTTGATCGGTGAGGACAGTGAGTACAAAGATGCCTTTGCCAATGGCACATTTACCCATTCCTTCCTGAACGTGAACGACTATCATCGTTATCATTTCCCGATAGGAGGTACCGTGAAGGAGGTGCGCCTCATTGAGGGGATAAACCCTACAGGCGGTAAACTCTGGTGGGACGCTGAAAACAAGCGATATGCCTACGATCCTTCTGTGAAAACAGGCTGGCAAACCGCTGAAACCAGAGGATGTGTGATTTTGGAAACCAAAGAATATGGTTTGGTGGCACTGATGCCAATAGGCATGGTGGTGGTGAGTTCGGTGAATTTTGAGTCTACGGTAAAACCCGGAGCGCAGGTGAAGAAAGGGGAAATGCTGGGACACTTCGCTTTTGGCGGATCCGACTTCATCATGATCTTTCAGGATAAAGTCAATTTCACGTTGACCGCACCTAAGAAAGGGACTTCTTATGCGCATATATTGATGGGTGAGCAGCTTGGATTGTTGGTGAAAAGAGGCAAGTGATAACAACGCTGACTTTTTGGCTTGAATAAAACAGATCCATCCCAATGGAGAACGTAACCATCACAAGCGTAACCCTTGCCCACATCGGTCAATTGCAGAAGATTGGAAAGCAAACTTTCTTTGATACCTATTCAGCCGACAACACCCCGGAGAATATGGAGAGGTATTTAAAGGAGAAGTTTTCGCTGGAAACATTAACGGCCGAACTCAATGACCAAAACACAGCGTTTTATTTTGCCTCACACAACAACGATGTAATAGGTTATTTGAAGTTGAACTTTGGCACATCACAAACAGCGATTAAAGACGACAAGGCGCTTGAGATTGAAAGAATCTACGTGCTGCGTACCTATCAGGGCAAAGGAGTAGGTCAACTGCTGTACAACAAAGCAATTCAGGTGGCAAAGCAAAACGGGAAGGACTACGTGTGGTTGGGGGTGTGGGAGAAGAACCCCAGGGCCATTCGTTTTTATGAAAAAAATGGATTTGTTATTTTCGACAAACACCTGTTTCAACTAGGGGATGACCTGCAGAAGGATTTCCTGATGAAGTACCAGTTGAAGGGCAATTGAATGGCATTACCGACTCAGGTCGATCATGTCCCGCAACACTGCAGCTGAGGTGCCGGTAGGATCGGCCTCGTAGTTTTTCATGGAAATGGATTCGTACAAATCTGTTTTTACTTCGATGCCCATTTCCCAGCCATCACAGGAACCCATGAAGGAGTCAGCAGCAACGGGAGCAGGCTTTACCGAAAGTTGCCACTTGCCCTTTTTGTGAAAGGCGGCTGCCACTAATTTTAATTTTGTGCCAGCCTGAGCAGCTTGCTGAATTTGTTCTGCGTTTACGTTCTGAATGCCTTCCATCTCGATGTCTGCGATTGTTCCATCAAAGTCAGTGAAGCTTTTCATGATGATGTACAGCTTGTTGGCAGTATCTTGTCCGCTGAGGTCAAGGGTGGGATCTGTTTCTGCAGCACCGATGCGCTGTGCTTCCAGAATCGCCTCTTCCATGGTGCCGCCTTGCTCTAGGTGTTGCAATACAAAATTGGAAGTGGCATTGAAGATTCCCCACAGGTTATTGAGTGTGGCAAATTTCAGATCGCGCTGCAATACATTGATCACAGGCAGTCCGCCACATACCGTGGCGCTGTAAGCCAGCCTGGTTTTATGTTTCAAAGCCAGCTCATGCAACTCATCAAATGCCAGTACCAGGGGGGCTTTGTTGGCCAGCACCACATGCCAGCCTTTGGTGATAGCACTTTTAACCAAATGCAGTCCGGGGTTATTGGGTTTTAGGTTGACGGGGGAAGCATCAATCATAAGATCGGCCTCCACGCAGTTAGCAATTTCTTCTGGTGCCTTTGGCAGAAAGCAGTCCAGCTCGTTGACTTTTCCTTTGTTGAATTTTAAATTGATGAGATCCTGATAGTCAAATCCCCGTGTGCGCACTGCTATGCCCGAGGAATCAACAACGCCAACAATTTTAAAAGAGAGGTTGTGCTTTTGCGCGATCTCATCCTTCTTGTCAATTAATATTTTTAATAGTCGCTGGTTGACATTCCCTAGTCCCAAGAGGACGGTCTTCACGATGCTTACCATAACCAATGTCTACGCGTTACCCATTTCTTTCAAGGCCTTTACAAATACATCCAACTCTTTAGAAGTGGTGTAGAGATTAGGAGTAATCCTGCAACCATGCACATTGGCTCCGTCTATGGCCACGGTATAGATTTTATATTTCTTCATGAGGGTATCTGCCAGTTCACTGGGTTTCATTCCCTTAATGCCCACGTTGGCAATGCCGCAAGACAGTTTGGGATCTTCAGGGGTATTGACCACAATGTTTCCCTGGCCTCTTACCTGATCGGACCAGTAGCGCTGCAGGTAGCGGAGCCTTTCTTCTTTGCGGTCTCTTCCGATTTTCAAATAGTAATCAATCGCGTTGGAGATGGCGAGGTCGGTGTGTACGGGATGTGTACCGATGTGGTTGAGCGCTCCGATGTCGTTGGGAGGCATGTCACCTTCGGCCAGCAGCGGCCACACCTTGTCTGCATTGCCTTTTTTTACATACAAGAAGCCGGCACCCAAAGGTACACTCAGCCACTTGTGCAGGCTCGTGCCATAGTAATCACAATCAAGGTCGCGGATGGCATAGTTAAAGTGCGCAAAAGCATGAGCACCGTCTACCAACACCTGCACGCCTTTGCTGTGGGCCATGTCACAAATCTTGCGGATGGGCAGGATGTGACCGGTGATGTTGATCATGTGACAAACCATCAGCAATCTTGTTTTTTCAGTGATGGCGCTGGCGTAGAGATCTACGATCTCCTGGTCGGACGTGGGGTGATTGGGCACCGACACCATTTTGTTGACAATGCCATAACGCCTTTCAGCCAATTTAAACTGGTTGAGCATGGCACCATAATCCTGCTCTGCCATCACCGCTTCATCGCCTGCCTTCCAGTGCAGCCCGGTGATCACCATGTCCAGCGACTCGGTGGTGTTGCGGGTGATGATCAATTCCTCTTTATCGCAACCTGCCAGTTCTGCCAGCTTGGCGGCCATGGCTTTTTTGTTATCCCATTGTACGGTGCGCATGTAGTAAGAACCCTGGTAATTCACTTCGCGCACGTGATTGATATAGTTTTCCAAAGTCTCCTGCGGGAGGAAACAGTAATAGCCATTCTCCAGGTTGATGTAATCGGGTTTGAGTTTGTAGCCGCTTCTGATTTTGGCCCAGAAATCTTCGTCTTTGGCTACCTCGTCAGCTGGCAAATGGGAAACATGCTGAAGCAATTGGTCCAGGGCACTGACAGAAGGGGAGACGCTGAGCCCTATGAGGGTGAGGTTCTTAAGAAAGGATCTTTTGTCCATGGCTTTTCTATTTGAAAGAAAAGGTAAAGAGATCACTTTGTAAAAGCAACTTGTATGCTTACAGCGGTGTTTTCGGTTTGATCTTCGGGTCAACTTTTACCATTTCCTTTTGTTTCCTTTATGCCAGAATTGGCCAGTCTCTACCTTGGCACCTAATAGTTGAAGGATCTCAGTGGCTGCGGTTTTGGGTTGCCTATGGGCATTGTCGCCTCCCATGTCCGATTGTACCCAGCCTGGGTCAAGTGAAGAAACGGTTATGTTCTTTTCTTCGAGGCGCTTGGCCAGTAACCTGGTGTACATATTGAGCGCAGCTTTAGACAATTTGTAATGCGGTTGGTATTCGTCAAAATGGGGGTCACTGAAAGCACCCCAATTGGAAGTGATGTTAATGATGTGCGCGTTGGTATTGAACTTGGGTAAAAGTGCTTCTGTTAAAGCAATCGTACCAAATAGATTGACTTCAAACGTTTTTCTTAATTGCTGCATATTGATTTCTGATCTATGCCCATCTTCCAATAGAATGGCCGCGTTATTGATCAAAAAATCAATTTTTCTGTCGCCTATGTGCTTTACAAAATTGTGTATAGAATTTCCTTCGGCAAGGTCCAGTGGCAGACATTTGAAATGTTGTGCTTTGATGTCAGATTTACCAGAAGTAGAAGTGCCTATAACTGCTGTGTTGTCATCCTGCAATAATAGTTGAGCGGTGGCTAAACCTATTCCTCTGCTGCTGCCGGTAATGATTCCGTGTTTAATCATGCTGTATTATTTTCTTATTAAAGAAGGCCTAAACTATTTCTTTTTCTGGTCATCAGCCAAATGGCAAATGACAACTCACCGATAACTGCAAATCCCAGCAATCCCATTGACAGGTAGGAAAATAACATGTTGTCGGGAAGTGTGAAAGCGGCCACACTTTCAATGGTGTATCCGAAACTGCCCAGGAGTAATAAGACCCCTAATATTTTTGGAACATATCCTGATTGATAAACCATATAACCTAATGCGGTTAGATGTATCCCAAAGAATATTCCCCA
>DDTF01000064.1:79397-83875 GCA_002345965.1 Flammeovirgaceae bacterium UBA2371 | reverse complement strand
AAATAATTGAGCAGATTGATGGCCATGATGAAACTCATTGCCAAACGTGCGTACAATGCTACCCTGGCAACTGTGTTGTTCACCTCTTTGAATAGGTTGTAAAGCATCACCGTCAGCAGCATCTCAATAAGGATGATCAATATATCGGAGAAGAGGGTAATCCGAAACAATCCTTGATGGGTGAGGATGCTTTGCGCATTGGCCACCGCATCACCGGGTACGAATAGCACAGTAGGTGCATAGCCAATACTAAAGAAACCCAACAGCGCAATCAATAAATAAAGTACGCCAGCTAGTCGTGTGTAACGTAATGATGTGGGAAAATTCATTGTTGTCATCGCTATTCAATTTAGACTCCGGTCGGCAGCATGTACCGACCGGAGTACGTGTAGTTAAGATTTTGTAAAAAACAGTCTGGTGATATAAATGCCGTGATTGTCAGAAGCACTGCCCACACTTTCTACACCGCTGGTGACGAAGTTGAGCTGCCAGCCTTCGGATAACATCTCATTGATCTTGGCCGTGATAAGGGCATCGTTGGAAGCGATGTTTTGGAAGTTGATGCCCACACCACTGTAAAAGTTCAGCAGTTTGGTTTCTGACAGCTTCTCAATTTTCACGTCAGATCGTTTGATGTCTTTTTGAACGGATTTGTTTCCCTCTGTACGCGCTGTGGTGAAATCGGAAGTATTGGCACTTTGCTGGTGCTCGATGATTCTTGATCTTCCTATTCCCATCGGGACGATGGACTCCACTACGGTTACTACTTTCATTTGTTGTGCGTTCACCTGGGTGAATGCAGTGAGCATGATTACAGCTGCTAATACACTTTTCATTGTTTTCATCATTGCGTTTGTTTTTATGTATTGATTTAAATGGATTCATTCATGGACAGCACTACATTTCCCCGCTTATGGCCATTGTCCACATATGCATGTGCTTTTGCTATTTGTTCCAGCGGATACTGTCTGTCGACAATGGATTTCAGGTAGCCTGCACTGAGCATCGCCCTGAGTTCAAAGAGAAAATCGCGCAGCGCGGGAACGGGCAGTAAACCTGTTGCAGAGAACCTGGCTTTCTTTTTCCCTGCGATCGATGTCCACATCATTTGAAACAGTAAGCACACGCTAAGCACGGGAGAGATGTATGCACCGTTCGCAGTAAGTACGCTTTTAGCTTTTGAGTATGAACTCTTTCCTATGGTATCATAAATGACATCGTACTGTACTTTTGATTTTGTAAAATCCTCTTTCGTATAGTCGATCACATGATCTGCCCCCAGGGATTTCACCAATTCCACATTGTTGGTACTGCATACACCTGTTACTTCGGCTTCAAAATATTTGGCCAGCTGTACGGCAGCGGTGCCTAAACTTCCTGAAGCGCCATTGATCAGCACCTTCTGTCCGGGTTGAACAGCGGCCAGGTTCTTCAAGAAGTTGAGAGAGGTGAGTGGACCGTCACAGATAGACGCGGCTTCCGCAAATGAAATGTTGTCAGGCTTGCTGATAATAATTCCATTCTCAGCCACACATACATACTCTGCATTGGTGCCTGAACCCAAAACGGATTCTCCAAACACGGCATCCCCTTCGGCAAAGTGAGTTACGTCTTTGCCCACTGCTTCCACCACTCCGGCAAAGCCTGTTCCCGGGATGGAGTGGTTGGGTTTCAGTAGTCCGATGAACAGCCTTCCATAAAATGGAGTGCCTCTGCGCATCATCGTGTCTGCGGCAGTTACCGAAGAAGCGACAATTCGCACCAATACTTCATTGGCTTTTGGGGTAGGTTTTGCGATCTCTTTGAGTTGAAGAACTTCCGGTGATCCGTATTTTGTAGCTACAATTGCTTTCATGGTTGTCATAGTTTTAGTGCCTTTTCTTATTGTTGTTGACACAAAACTAGGGGGAGTGGAGCGCGCAGGCGTTCGGGATCACAGAGGGACGTTCGCAATTATAAATCCGAACGGATTAGGTGAAAAAAACTGCTGTTATGAAGCCATAAGGCTATTCCTGTTCCTTCAGAAATTGCTTGGGCGTGAGGCCGGTTTCCTTTTTAAAGTAGGTATTGAATACCGTTTTGGAGTTGAACCCGCATTCATAGGCCATGCCAATAAGCGTGAGATGGTTTTTTTTTGGGTCTTTGGTCATTTCCTTAAAAGCCTCTACGCGATAGTGATTGATAAACTCATTGAAGTTTTTTCCCATGTTTTCGTTGAGCAGCCAGGAGAGTTGGTTGGGATGAATGTCAATTTGTGCCGCCAGAGACCGTAGGGATAATTCAGGATCAAGATAGGGTTTGTTCTCATTAATGTGCTTCAGTAATCGATCGGTGTAGTCGTCCGTTTCGTTTTGGCTGAGCAGCTCTTTCTTCTTTTTAGGTTCCTCTGTCAGGTCACTTTGGAACAGCCTCTTTTGCGCTTCAGCATACCGGGGGTCGTCTTTTATGGGGTTCATCAATGGATCAGCGAAGCGGAGCATGACCAGTGAATATTTGTTCTTAATGGCATTGTCAATCCATTCAAAAGCCTTGTCGTGTTGGCCCAGGACACCATACAGCAAGAAAAGATATGAGTTGGCGCTGAGTCCTTCTGGTGTATTGACACGCTCTATTAATAACTGCGTGTATTTGCTGGCGTTAGGCTCCTCCTTTTTCATGGCATAAGCCAGCGCCATAAAGCCCAGCTGATCATCAGGAACCACGACATCTTTTGGAATGGAATTCAAAAATTCAATCACCTCATCATAACGTCCAAGTTTCAGCAAACACAATGGCTTGGTTGCATTGGCCGGAATGTTTTTGGGATTGGTGGTGATACACTCGTTCAATTGTTCCAGCGCCAGTTCAAAATTTTCCTGCATGTAATTGTGATACCCTCTGAAGAACAAGGTCTCCTGCGACAGCGGGTTGATGCTTAAGGCGATGTCCAGGTGTTGCTGTGATTTTTCATGTTGACCCGCGATGACATAAAGAAAGGACATGAACTGCTGGGCCTCTGCAAAGTTGGGATTCAGTTCCACGGCCTTCGCCATTTGCGTGATGGCGGTTTTATAATCACATCCGATGAAGAAAGAGAGATTGGATTGCTGGTAATGAACTCCAGGAAGCTGATCATTCAATTCCATGGCCTTGCCTGTCAATTCGGTGGCCTTGCCCCAGCCTTCTTCATAAGACATAAACCCGGTAGTGGCCAAAAAGCTGTAGCAGTCTGCCATCCTCACATAGGAATCGGCATGTTTAGGATCCAGTGCAATGGCTTTTTCAAAATAGGAGATGGCTTTTTTTGCATCCTCGGGGTTCCATTGGTTGAAATGAAATTTCCCTTTCAGGAAATAGGAGTAGGCATCAAGGCTTTCCGTTTGTTTTTCAACCAGGTGGTCCTGAATTTCAAGGTGACCAAACTGCTCCCTCAATTTGTCGGCAATGTGCAGGCTTACTTCATCCTGTATCTCAAAAATATTCTCCAGCTTTCTGTCCCACGTTTCAGACCAAAAGTGAAAATCGTTTTCCGCTTCGATCAGCTGCGCGGTAATGCGCACCCGGTCACCGGCCAACCTCACACTGCCTTCCAATAGCACCGCCACATTCAGTTCCTTGCCGATCTGCCGCATGGAAATATTCTTGTTCTTAAAGAAGAAGGAAGAAGTACGGGAGGTTACTTTCAGGGTTTTGATTTTGGACAATGCGTTGATGATCTCTTCCGTAATGCCATCGCTAAAGTATTCGTTGTCTTCACTGGCGCTCATGTTCACAAAAGGCAATACGGCAATGGTTTTGCTTTTTGGCGTTTGCTTTCCCTGTAAAGCCGTTGGTTCCGGAACGGTGATACCATCATTGGTGACGGCAAATACTTCCACCGGATCGTTGATGTTTTTCAAAGCATAGTAACCTAAAGAGCGGGTGGTAATGTTGCTGTGATTTTTAAGTTCATCGTTGAGTTTGCCGGACAGCAAAATAGAACCTGCCACCCCCATACTTTCAATCCGCGAGGCAAGATTGACCCCGTCACCGTATACTTCTGTATTGTTGAAGACAATATCGCCAAGGTGTATGCCTGCTTTCAAGGGCACCACCGGATCCCCTTGTTGCAATTGGGTTTGAATGGCGATGGCGCACTCCGTGGCTTCCACCGCACTTTTGAAAACACTTAACGCTCCATCTCCATAGTACTGAACAATCTCTCCCTTACAGAGCGCATGTTGTTCCTTAAATACCTTTCGGTGTTTTGCCCTGACGGTGGCCGCTGTCTTTTCATCGCCCTGCATCATTGCTGTATAACCCACAATGTCGGTAAACATGATGGCGGCCAGCTGACGTACTTTCTTTTCCTCCATGGAATGGAATCGGAATGAATGGATTGAACGCTAAAGTAACAACCTCAGGGCTAAATTCCAGTTGAAATGCTATATAGCGGCAAGTTTTCCCGAGATAGAGAGGATGATTTTTCTGGTAGCCACTTTTGGCAGGTGCGTTGTGAC
>DDTF01000064.1:14038-79347 GCA_002345965.1 Flammeovirgaceae bacterium UBA2371 | reverse complement strand
CAGGTGCGTTGTGACTCGTGATTGAAGGCTTCTTACTTTTGCGTTTGCATTTTGCCTGCTAGCACCTACTCTTTATTCTATCACTCCATTTAAGGCTCAGATGGTCAACAGCTTTAGCATAAAAATGAATTCATTTTTTGGCAAACCAGAGAAGAAGTATAGATTTGCAGATTAGAATTAGTCTAAATAATAATAAAAAACAACGGAATATGATCCTGAACAGACTTTTCACCCTGGTGCTGTTACTTTTTGTCAGCAGCGCCTTTGCCCAGCAATCCAAAGTGGGCGTAATGATACTGGCCCATGGTGGAAGCCATCAGTGGAACCAGATGATAGAAGAGGGTACTGCCGATATAAAGGCAAAATACCCTACCGAAATCGCATTTGGTATGGCTTTGCCGCGCACCATGCAGGAAGCGATCGATAAGCTGGAGCATCAAGGGGTCGACAAGATTGTGGTGGTACCTCTTTTCATTTCATCCCACAGTTTTATAATCCGTCAGTCGGAATATTTGCTGGGCCTCAGGGACGTATTGGCTGATCCTCCGTTGGTGATGGATCATTCTATGGATGCAGCAGCTCATGCTCCTGCCGAAGGTCACCAGATGGGTGGACATTCCATGGGACATGCCCCTGCTTCGCACGCAAATCATTCAATGCCGGCACAGCAAAATCAACTGGAGCAACTTAAAACAAAGTCCAAAATCGTTTTTACCCGACCCCTGGACGACCATCCACTTGTAGCAGAGATCATTCACAGCAGGATCAAGGAACTCAGTAAGCAACCGTCCAATGAAATGGTCATCATCGTGGGTCACGGTCCAAACCCGGAAGAAGACAACAAGAAATGGATAGCCGATATGGAAAGCATTTCGGATCAGGTGCGTGCCATGCAAAAAAAATCTGGTGCGGTGTCCAAGATGATACTGACACTTACGGTGCGCGATGATGCTGATGCTGAAATTTATAATCAGGCCAAAGAAAATTTGAGAAACCTGGTGAAGCAGGGCAGCAAACAAGGTAAGGTGATCGTGGTGCCCTTATTTCTTTCCAGCGGAGGCGCAGAGCAAAAAGTGGTAACCAGGCTGGAAGGACTTACTTACACATGGAACGGGAAAACCCTGTTGCCGGATAGCCGGATAGCAAAGTTTATCGCACAATCCGTAGAAGGAGCGCTAAAGTAACAGGGTTTCGTTTGTTGGCATTATTCACTGCGCAAGGATTCAACCGGATTGCTCAGTGCGGCCCGAATCGTTTGAGTGCTTACCACCACCAGTGTAATTACTATCGCGATCGCTAAAGTCGCTGCCAATACCAATGGACGCATGGGTACGTGGTAGGCAAAGCGCTGAAGCCAGCTGCCTGCTGCATACCATACCATGGGGAAAGCAATGAGATTGGCTACTATCACCAGCATTACAAACTCTTTCGAAAGGAGTTTTGTAATGCTCAGGGTACTGGCGCCATGTATTTTGCGTACACCAATTTCTTTGGTTCGCGCTACGATCATGAATGACACCAGCCCCAGCAGTCCGATCACGGCAATCAGGATGGTGATGCAGGCAAAAAGAAAGAGCACGTTGGCAAGGCGCTGTTCACGTTCGTATTGCCGGGCGAAACTTTCATCCAGGAAAAAGTAGTTGAAGTCATATCCCGGAAAGAGGGTTTTCCATTGTGTAGCCAGCTTGTCCATAAACGCTTGCGTGTCTGTGGTCTCGTATTGAATGGCAAAGAGATAACTGTTTTCCGGTGCGTAGTCCATCGCTACGGGCCCAATCTTTTCTTGCAGCCCGTAGTTGTGATAATCTTTTACCACGCCTATCACTTCACCGGCTGGTTGGCCCGAAGGAGAGTCAATTTTTTGACCTATGGCTTCTTCAGCCGTATTCCAGCCAAAGGCTTGTACGGCTGTTTCATTCAGAATCAATCCGTTGGTCAGCTCCATAGGCTTTTGCTTATCAAAGTTGGCTCCGGCAATCAGTGTCAGGCCTAATGTTTCCAGGTAGTGGTCGTCAACGGCCATGTATTCCACACTTACAGATCTTTCGCCTGCCATACCTTCCGGATAGGCAACTTGTCCACGCCATCCGCTGGTGCCCGGAAGTGCATTGGTAAAGGTTATGGATTGTACTTCGGGCAGTTGCGTCAACGCATTACGAAGGGTTTCATGACCGTCTGCCTGTGCTGACCTTGCCCTTGCTGTATTGAGTACCACCACCTGGTCTTTCTTAAATCCCAGACTTTGTGCCTGCATGTAGCGCAACTGATCGATCACCACCAAGGTGCCCGCCACCAAAACAACAGATACTACAAATTGAAAAACCACCAGCGTGCGCCTCAATTGAACACCCCGCTGGCTGGTTTGCATTTTGCCTTTCAGTACTTCGGCAGGTCTCAACGCTGACAGCACCAAGGCAGGGTAGTAGCCTGCAAGCAGTGCCACGATAAGTATAAGCAATACCATTCCACCTGCCAGTACCGGGTTGAACAGGGATTGCAGATGATAGGATTTACCTATCAGGTGATTGAAAGTGGGAAGCACCAGTCCAATAAAGGCAATGCTGATGATGAGCGCCAGGACGGTCATCACCAGGGACTCACTAAGAAATTGTGCCATCAGCCCCTTGCGTGTAGAACCTACCACTTTTCTGAGCCCAACTTCTTTCGAGCGATACACGGAGCGTGCTGTGGTCAGGTTGATAAAATTGATGCAGGCCAACAGGATAACAAAACCGGCAATACCAGTGAGCATATAAACACGATCGATACTGCCAGTAGGACCCATGCCATTTCCCGCACGGGTGTGGAGGTACAGCTTTTTTACCGGCTCCAATTCCACATAAGCAGTAACGCCCCATTGTTTGAGCATTTCGCCAACATGCTGGGTATAGATGTTTTTTATTTTGGCACTGAAGTCCTCGACATGGGTTCCGGCTTTCAACAGTACATAATTGCGCATATTGATATTGCCCCAACCTGCATCAAAGCTAAAGCCGGGCTCCAGTGCCTGGAAGGTGGCGAAGGAAATAATCATATCTGCCTGCATGTGCGAGTTGGAAGGAATGTCTTTCATTACACCGGTGACCAGCAATGGAAGTGTGTCACTTACCAGGATGGTTTTGTTCAGTGCTGCTTCCCCCTGAAAATATTTTTCCTGCATGGACTCTGATATCACCACTGCATAGGGTTTGGTAAGCGCTTGTTCCTTGTTACCCTGCACCAGAGGAAAAGAAAAGAGCGTGAAGAATTCCGGTGTGGCGAAATGTATATTCTGGCGGATACGCTGGTCATTGTGATTGATCAGCAGGAAAGATGCATTTCGCGAATACATTACTGCTTCCACCTCGGGATAATCCTGCTCCAGCTTTTTGCCGATGGGCCAGCCATTGGTTTCATTGGCATCCCCCTTATCGGTTTCACCTTTTTGAAATACTGTATTTACCCGATAGAGTCGGTCACCCTGGGCATGAAACTGATCATAAGAAAGCTCGTCCAAAACAAAAAGCATGATGAGGATGCCGGCTGTAAGTCCCAATGCCAAACCCACAAGGTTAATGGCAGTGTAACCTTTGAATTTAACCAGCGTTCGCAACGCGATTTTGAAGTAGTTGGTGAGCATAGTTAGGCTTTTTGAATGCTAGCTGGGCAATTGATATGCCAGCTTGGTGGTAGGGTATTTGAGTGTATTTTTGGTAGTATTTTGATCATGCAGGCGCAAAATCGAACATATATGTCCGATTCTGGGCAACTGCTACTTCTGCTCTTTTATCCTTTTTTGTGATTTCGATTCCCTTCCACCCTATAAATAACTATTCGTTTTATCAATGCGTAGGGGATGGGTTGGTCCAGAGGAAACTGTACAGAACCCTTGCCTTGTTTATAAGGAGATAATTCTTTTGAAAATTGTTGATGCCCGGTAGGGGTGGCATAAAAACCCACATGTTTTTTATAACCCGCAAAGTACACCAGGGGTTTACCATTGGTTTTGTAGGCAGGCATTCCATAGGCCATACTTTCTACAGCATCCGGTGCAGCCTTTTTAATAATACTCCTGATTTGTTGTAATATAACCTGCACCGGGGTTGGGAATGAAGCAATGTACTTATCTATTTCCTTCATGGCCGGGAACTTATGCTATCCAATCCGTCAACTTGCACAGACGGCTGATCGGTTTGCTATTTTATGGGTGTAGCGTAAATGTTCATGGTGTCTTTCCAGCGGGTCATGTCTTCTTTTTTCTCCAATGCCTGTACCGGTGTGTTGATGTCAAACGATTCAAAATAAAAAATACGATACCCATCCCGATGGATCACTTCAAACAATTCCATTTTTGCTTCATCTGAGCTGGCGCCAAAACTTTCAGCAACAATTACAGGTTTGTATTGCTGTATCAACCCACGGATGGACTTGATGATTTCCTTGTCGTAACCCTCTGTATCGATTTTAATAAAAGCAAGGCGATCGATTTTATGGGCACACTCGCGTTTCAGGAAATTATTCAGGTCAACTCCCTTTATTTTATGTGGATACACAAATTTACCGTGAATGCTTTCTTTGGTAGGAGATATGCCGCCATTGCCAAACGAAGCTTCCGAGGAGACGAAATAGAATTCGTCTTCATCTTTTGAAATGGCATAAGGTTGCGGTGAGATGTTGGTTTTATCTTTGTTCAAAGCCGCATTGGCTTCCAATATTTTGAAGACATAGGGATTCGGGTCAAAGCCCAATGTCAATCCGGATGGGCCAGCAGCCAAAGCCATAGGTACTGTGGTGTCGCCTATATTGGCGCCAATGTCGATGGCCAGGTCACCCTCTTGGATAAACTGTCGGAAGAAATCTACACCGGCCTGGGTAAGTTCGAATGGAGGCACCAGCGGGTTGGACCAGTTGGCAAAATCAATTGCTCCGTCCTTTTCCAGCACCACTTTACTCACTATGGGCGGATATTCCTGTGTAACTCTTCTGGCCTTTTTTCTTGCCAGTGATTGCTTAAAATAATTGAACATATCCCGATAATTTAGAACAAATTAATCGAATTAATGATATCAATGGGGATTATCGCCAAAATACATAGCCTGGCGCTAAGCAAGAGGGATAGTCGCTGCCAATTTATTTGTAGAATTTTTCAACCCACGCAGCCACTTGATTGTCGGTCATACTGTCGGCTGTTTTTATACCCTTCAGTTTGCTGCTCATCTTTTTGTCTTTCAGAATCAATTTCTCCAATTCAGTTTTCATGCCCGCAGGTCCAAAGATCACCAACGCATCGGTTTGCTTGAGTTCTTCATTAACTCGCTTCAGGTATTCTTTCGTCTGATTGTTAAGCTTGTTTTCTTTTTGTTTTTCAAGGTTAGAAAACTGATTGCCAAACCGCACAAAATTTTTGGTCTCTCCGGGAATTCTTTCTTTGGGTTCAATGTCAGACAAAATGGTTCTGACTTCTTTTTTGTCGTCTTGAAGAGTTACGATCACTGCCTTTTTTAAATCGATCCACACACCTGTTTTCATAGTAAATATTTGATTTTATTCAATATGCGGATATCGTATTGTGCAAACAATGACAATGGTCACTCCTGCTCAGCGCAAAATTGATGTTTGTCAGTCAGTTGCTGCCACTGTTTCAATATACTCCGCCATAGGCGATTCAGCAGTTACCACTGAAGGTGTGAATAGGGATGAGACGTCATTGGTTATAGGCCGCTTCCAATTGGGCGATGTCCAGCTTTTTCATTTTTAGCAAAGCATTCATTACCTGTTTTGCTTTATCTTGATCGCCACTCATTAATTGGGAAAGTGCTGTAGGCACAATTTGCCACGATACACCGTACTTGTCTTTGAGCCAACCGCACATGGACTCGCTTCCACCCATTGCGGTCAAGTGATTCCAATAGTAGTCGACCTCGTCCTGGTCTTTGCAATCAATCACCAATGAGATCGCTTCATTGAATTTAAACTGTGGCCCTCCATTTAGCCCCATCAGCTTGTAACCATTGACTTCAAAATGAACCACCATAGGTGTGTTGGTGGTGATTTTGGAGTTCTTGAAAATGCCGCAATAAAATTTGGCTGCTTCCAACGCCTGATTGTCAAACCAGAGACAGGGGTAGATAGTGTTTTTCATACTATTTATTTTTTTCAACGTGTCTTCTGAAATTGTCAAGAATGGCTTGCCATCCGTTCTTTTGCATTTCTATGGTGTTTTCACCTTCAGCGTCAAATGTCTCTATCACCTTGGTTTTACCATTTTGTGATAAGAACTGAATCTTCACCTTTCTTTCATCTTCCAGCTTTTGTTCTATGAGCTGATGTTTTTCAATTGCGGTGTAAATACCTCCAAAGTCAAAACTCATGCTCCCATCTTTGGCTGCCATGGTGCTGGAGAATTTGCCTCCCACTTTGAGTTCAACGGTTGAGTGTGGACAATGCCAATCGTCAGAAGCAGCGTTCCATTGCGTAATGTGCTGAGGGTCGTTCCAAAATTGCCATACTTTTTCCACGGGCGCATCGATTGTGGCTTCAATCGTAATGCTGATAGGTTTTTTATTTTCCATGTAATTGATAGTATTAATATGATGTTAAAGGGCTGTTTTCATTCTGACCATGCATCGACATGTCTTGTTGTCTTTGTACCATTCCACACATTCTCCATGGGGGTCAATGCGCTTGTCATTGGTAAGTTGTTTGAACGCTTTCTCAATGCCTGGAAGGTTATTCATAAAATCCTTGATCTCTATGAGTAAATATTTTCCCTTTTTAATGACGTGCGCTTGCATGCCACGTGCATTTAATTCCCCATCATAGATTTCGTTGGCAGCTGCGCGGTATTTTATTTTCCCTCTTTCAGGAGATGAGATACCATAGTAAGTTCTGTTTTCAGCAATTGGGGCTATTTCATGCAATTTATCAAAAGCCGGTTTGATCCCATCAGGAAAGCTGCTGGCAGTTATACAATAAACATGAATGTCCTTTTTGAGTGTGTAAACTTCCATTGAATATGCATTTGCAATACAAACATAGCAGTATAGCCTGTATTTGCGGCTGTACAAAAACGACAATTGAAGGGCTATTTGCGACAAGCTATTTTATTATATTTGATCAAGGAATAACTTAGCTATGATGAAATCAGTCAGTATTCTTGTTCCTGAATCTTCCGTATCGCAGGCCATTGCAGATCCTCAATATTTGTTTTCCGCAGTTAACCAGTTCCTTACCGTTTCTGGTAAGAAGCCATTGTTTGACGTTAAGTTAGTAGGCGCCAAAAGGCAAATCAAATTGAATCAGTTTATCATTCAACCGGATAAGTTGCTGGAGGAAGTAAAGAGAACGGATTTGGTAATTGTGCCTGCTTTATTTGGTGACATGCCAGGTGCCATTAAAGCCAATGAAAAACTCTTACCCTGGATAGTGGAGCAGTATGAAAATGGGGCAGAGGTTGCTTCTTTGTGTGTGGGTGCATTTTTACTGGCTTCAACAGGAATGCTCAATGGGAAAAAATGTTCTACGCATTGGGGTTTTACCAATGAATTCAGCGCTATGTTTCCTGAAGTGACGGTAGTGGATGGCAGTATTGTTACGGAGGAGCAAGGAATTTATTCCAGTGGAGGTGCCAATTCTTACTGGAACCTGCTGCTTCATCTGGTAGAAAAATATACCGACAGGCACACGGCTGTGCTGGCGTCCAAGTATTTTGCCATCGATATAGACAGATACAGTCAGTCAGCTTTTGCCATGTTCAAAGGACAAAAGCAACACCATGACGATATTGTAAAGCGCGCTCAGGACTACATAGAAAGTAAAGTGGAAGATCGTATCAGTGTAGATGAGTTGGCTGAAAAGTTTGGCGTGGGACGCAGAACTTTTGAAAGGAGATTTAAATTGGCCACCAACAACTCGGTATTGGAATACATTCAGCGCATCAAAGTGGAAGCTGCCAAGCGAAGCTTTGAAAGCAGCCGAAAGAACATCAATGAAGTGATGTACAATGTTGGTTATACAGATACAAAAGCATTCAGAACCCTATTTAAGAAAATCACGGGCCTCACACCGGTGGTCTACCGAAACAAGTACAACAAAATGGCTGCTACCTCCTAAGGAATTGATTAATTCGTTTTAATCAGAGATCTTTTTTTATAATTGAGATAAAGCAGCAGGAACAAGACAAATAATACGGCACTTAATGAGAATGGAATGATATACATTTCTTCTGCAGGGAGAAAAATACCTAGCAACAGGCCTCCAATGCTAATCAAGCCTGCAGCAACAGCATAATGTATAATATTGTAAAACCAGGCATAAGGAAAAAAATGAGCACCTGTGATGATGACGTACGTCATTACAAAATGATCAGGCGACTTGATCAATACGAATATCAAAAAGGGGAAATAGAAAAGTTGAGCGAAGTTGAGCCACAGACCCAGGGGTTGAAGCGGATTGGTTTCGATTTTCCAAATCGTTTTAAAAAGTTTTGAAAACAACAAAGCCATCGGCAACATGATGCCCCCCACAATGAATGTCAGAATAGATTTGTTGTAGGCGGTATAGGGTAGGGTCCATACAAAACCAATGATGGCCCATACTATCGTGGCAGCAAAAATAAAATCTATACCATTTTTGGCTTTTACGGAGAGCTCGAGGCGCAATGGATTCAGGTCGATGGACGTCATAAACGGTATTGGCTATTTGACGAAAATAATCAAGTGCATTCAATGGATAGAAAAAAACGGAATAATAATTTTGTGTCCGATGGCCTAGTCAAAAAATGCTTACTTTTCTTTTTTTAATTTTCAACTATGATTAACACGTCTAAGCTCTATTTATTGGTTACAGTAATTCTATTATTCAGCTGCAACCCCACCAGCGAATCGCGAAAACATTTTGTTAGTGAACTTGACAGTGGAAAAACACCCTGGTCGTACGAACCTAAAGCCGGCAATGAGGATCAATTTACGTTTGCTATTGTCTCAGACCTCAATGGAGGAGAGCGGGAAGGGATATTTGAGGTAGCCATCGAACAGCTGAACCTGTTACGGCCACAGTTTATTCTCAGTGTTGGTGATTTGGTGAATGGAGAAACGGACGAGATTCAGGAATTACAACAACAGTATGACAGTTTTGATCAACGTGCAGCTAAGGCAAAGGCGCCAATATTTCACGTAGGTGGCAACCACGATCTCACGAGTCCGGTGATGCGTAATTTTTGGGAAGAGCGCTACGGTAGACGATATTATTATTTTATTTATGAACAAGTGCTCTTTCTGGTTCTTGACACAGAAGATTACACGGACGAATTCAGACAAAAGATACATGAAGCAAGGACAGAAGCCATTGCGGTGTTGGATGGCGATCACCCTGAAAATTTTGAATTGACCGAGTATTACAAAATGGAGGAGCGTAAAACCGGCAAGTTGGAGGAAGAGCAAAATGCGTACTTTGAGAAAGTGATAGCAGATCATCCTGATGTTAGATGGACCTTTGTACTGATGCATAAACCCGTATGGCAGCGACAAGGAGAGGGAAATCTATCGCGCATAGAAGCAGCGCTGGGGGCACGCAACTATACGGTCATTAATGGTCACGTGCACAGCTATTCACACACAGAAAAAAATGGGCATGATTATATTACCCTGGGCACAACGGGTGGAGCTCAGAATGCAAAAGATGCAAATGCCTTCGATCACATCACCGTGGTATCTTTTGATGAGGACGGCCCTTCAATGGCCAATCTCAGGCTGGAGGGTATTTTGGACAAGACAGGAAAAATTCCTTTAAATGGTGAGCAGTATTGTTATCAGGCTTCAGCATGTACGGAATAATGAAAACTTAGTTAACGGGTAAATTCTTTAACAGGAAGTTCCTCACATTTCCACCCATTATCAATTCCGTTTCGTCCACGCTAAAACCTTCTGCTATCAGGGCTTCCATAATCAAAGTCAGTCCTGTAACATCGAAGTGGGTGGTGAGCGCACCATCAAAGTCGCTGCCAAGCGCCACCTTGTCGACACCAATTTTATCGGCTACATAGCGAATACTTTTTGCGGTGGCAGTTGCATCGGAGCCACACACGGCAGTACTCCATAAACCAATGCCTACCAAACCCTTTCGTCTACCGATCTCCTCCAGGTGTTTGTCAGACAGGTTTCGTTGGTTGTCGCACATGCCCTTTACGCCCGTATGCGAAATGATGACAGGTTTGGAGGTAAGCGCAAAAACTTCGTCTATGGTTTGAGGAGAGCTGTGGGCCAGGTCGATGATTATGTTCATTTCTTCCATCTTGGTCACCAGTTTTTTACCAAGGTCGGTAAGTCCTCCTTTTTTCATACCGTGTGCCGAACCCGCCCATTCATTGTCAAAGAAATGAGCCAATCCGATGTACCGTACGCCTGCATCATAAAATGTTTGAAGGTTATTGATATCGCCTTCCAGGCAATGCGCCCCTTCCAGGCCGAGCATTCCGGCTGACAGGATAAAATTCTCTTTGCGGTCGGAGATAAATTGACGGAGTTCATTTTGTGAAGTGATCACCCTGAAGTCTCCGTTGGAGGCTTCTGCAAATTGATGCAGCTGCCGGCATTGGTGCAATGCTCTTGATTTGATGCTGAACCAACTGGTGGGTGGTCTCAGTTGAGCAAAGCTTAGTAGTGCAATTTGATCCGTATCATCATCGTTTTGCTCAATGTTGATTCCTCGGGGTGTTTTGCTTACGACAGTGAATACCTGAAATGCCATGTTGGCTTTTTTCATCCTGGGCAAATCAACGTGACCATAGTGGTGTTCTTTAAAAAAATCGCGGTCCCACAACAACATATCGCAATGGAGGTCTGCGACAAAGGGTAGTGTATTGTAAAGGGCGAGGTTGCCACCATCATAGACGGAAGTCACTTTGTTCATCGACTTGTCTATGGAAGTGGGAACGAAAATAAAAAAGATGGCAAGGGCAACCAGGATCAGCGTGATGATTACGTTGCGAATTTTCTTAACCATGAAAAGTATTTTTTATCCGCGCCAAGATAAATTATTTGAAATAAACTTGAAAGGTGCTTGAAGCTGAAAATACTTTCCTGTGCCTGCTAGAACTCTGCCTCGTCACCATCGTATTCTTCACGGTCGCCTCCACTTCTTTTCTTTTTTTGATTCAGGCGATAGGTAAAGGAAAGCCGCACCTGACGGGAGCGCCATTGAAATTCTGAGTTTTCAGTAAAACTTTCGGTGGTGGTTGTGCCTCTGTATTTTCGGGTATTAAACACATCTCTTGCAGAGAGATTGATGGTTCCTTTGCCATCCAATACATCCATGTTGGCACCCAGATCCATTCGGTACTCGCTTTTTCTTCTGCCCTGGGTCTGCATTTCCGGAGCCCTGTAGTTGCCGCTTAATTGCAGGTCTATTCTTCCCAAATTAAATTTACTGCTCAACCGGAATCGTGCCGTATAGGTATCTCGGTCAAGAACAATGTCATTGAATTGTCCTTCGGTGATGGCCCTGTAAAAATTGGCATTGCCATTTAGGTTAAGCCACTTCAATGGATCGGAGCTGAAGTTGGCTTCGATGCCGTAGGCATTTTCAACACCAATGTTTCTGGGCACAGAGACGGTGTTGATGCCATCTTCGGAAGTTTGGACTCGATCAATCACCCCTGTGGTATAACGGAAATAACCTCCAAGGTAAACGGACGACTTCTTAAGGTTATTCAACAGGCCCACTTCGTAGGAGTCGGTGTATTCCGGATTGAGGTCGGTGTTACCCATGCGGATATTGCGCGGATCACTGAACGATGAAAAAGGATTGAGGTACCAGAATCGCGGACGAGACAGTCGCCTGCTGTAACTCGCCTGCAATGTTTTGTCAACCGTCATATTGTAGGAGAGAAATGCACTGGGAAATGCATTGAGGTAATCTTTTGTGTTGGTTTGATCCGTTTCTCGCTGAAAGGTTTTGATATTGGTTTGCTCGAGACGAAGGCCAATTTGATAACCCCATTGCTCCATTTTATTCTCATAAATGGAATACAAGGCGTGAACGTCTTCATTGTATTCGAATTGATTGGAGAAATTGACCAAGGGGAAGAAATTGCCCAATGCATCAGATTGTTCAACCAGGTATTCACTCTTGATTGTTCTTAATGTGCCCCGATAACCAGCTTCCAATTTTTTACCATCATCAAATGGATAAACATAATCTACCTGTATTAATGTGTTCTGATCTCCTTCTTCGTTGGCAGCCCGCTGATAAAGTTCCAGGGGAGTGGACAGGAGCAGGTTGGCCGAATCGATGGTTGATTTTTCTGTTTCGGTATTGCTTCTGTACTGCAATTGGGCAGTCAGCTCATGGCCATCTCCATTCATCATGCGTCTGTAACTCAACTCGTATTCTGTATTATTGTCTTGTCCGTCCTGAAGATCTCTTCTCAAAGTATTGTTAAACAGTCCGCGCTGCTCTGTTCTGTCGAAATAGGTAATGTTGGTGGTATTCAATTCATCTGACAGCCGTGCCATGGTAGAGGCAGTGATGATGTTTTTGTTATTGATATAAAAATCTGTACCAAAACGGATATTGTGAGAAGTGCCACTTCGCAGCCGATCATTGTCGATATAGGTAAAGAGGGTATCCCGGGAAATGCGATCGGTAAAACCTCCTCCCGGATTTTCCCTGTAATTGATACCATAGCTTCCAAATAGATTAAATTTTCCGCTGCGGTAATTGACATTTCCAGAAAATCCGTAGTTGAGAGGAAAACCTGCGTTGGCAGTAAAAGAACCGTGCAGTCCGCGCTCCTGGTCTTTCTTCAAAATAATATTGATAATACCTGCTGATCCTTCTGCATCATAACGTGCAGACGGATTGGTGACAACTTCTATGCGTTCAATTAAATCTCCCTGCAATTGTCTGAGTGCATCAGGGCTGCTGATGCCTACCAATCCTGATGGCTTGCCGTTCACTAGTATGCGTACATTGGAACTTCCACGAAGGCTTACGTTGCCATCGACATCTACTGCGATAGAGGGAAGGTTGTCTAGGATTTCGGAAGCGTTGGAAGCCACATTGCTAAGATCTGCGGACACATTGAAAACGCGCTTGTCCAGCTCCAGTTGCATTTGGCTCTTTTGACCGGAGACAACAATTTCTGTTAACAAAGCGATGTCTGGATAGAGTGTAATGGTTCCAAGTTTTGCTATCGGATTTTCCTGTGAAAGGGTCACGTTAAAAAACCGGGGATTGAAAGAAATAAATTGAACTTTAACAATGTACTTGCCTGGCTTGGTTTGAATTTCAAATTTTCCAGCAGCGTCTGTGGTGCTGCCGCCCAACAGCGCACTGTCTGAGGCATTCAGAAGACTCGCATTGGCGAATTCGAGAGGATTTTGTGTTTCGTCATCAACTACCTTTCCTTCTATTTTAAATGTTTGGGCGTTAAGCAGAAAGTTAGATTGAATGATCAGCAAAATGAATATGAAATACTTCAGAATTGAAAATTGTTTTGTTGGGCAATCGATTGTATCTAGTTAAACACAAATTTAGCCCTCAGGTTTCATGAAAATGGATTTCTAAGCCCTCTAATGCCCTTTTTTCGACCATTTACGGTAAATATTGGATCAACGGTACGCGTTATACCATACCTACTGCGTGTTGTTGGCGTAAAATATTATTTTCGCCACAAAATTAGCTGACCCATGAAGAGGAATTTGACAAGATTGAGAATGGTAGGAATTGCTGAGGGCATAAGTTATCTGTTGCTCTTGGGTATATGCATGCCATTGAAATACATTTTTGATATTCCGGAGCCTACTTTTTTTGTGGGATTGGCACACGGCATTTTATTTGTCGTGTATTGTCTTTTAGTGGTGTTGGTTGCTTATCAACATCGCTGGTCTTTTCTTACTATGTGCTGGGCTTTAGTGGCTTCACTTTTGCCATTTGGACCATTTGTTGCGGACAAGAAAATCTTCAGCGTACCTACTTCGCAAAAGAACCCAGTCTGATCCGGAGCAATAAGTAATTGCGGTGCGCAACAGAAGCCATAACGGTGGTATTGTTAATACTGTTATCTTTGATTCCTTTGAACCATGACAGAGCATAATCGCAAACAGCTGGATGTAGTCTTTAAATTGTCCATTACCATTGCATTGCTATTGGTGAGCTTATATTTTCTTAAGTCGCTGTTAATGCCATTGGTTTTTTCTTTTCTGATGGTAATGGTACTCGTCCCTCTCTGCCAAAAATTAGAGTCATGGAAGATAGGGCGCATATTGTCAATACTGATAGTGCTTTTTATGGTCTTTGTTGTGGTCGTGGGGTTGGCTTTATTGATGAGTACACAGTTCAACAGGTTCATAACGGATTTCCCTGATCTTGAGGGAAGATTGCAAAATCTGTTGGTGGGATTGATAACCAATATTGAAGGAGTCTTTAACATTTCTCAGCAGGAGCAATTGGGTTTTCTTAAGGACAATGCTACGGAGTTTTTTAAAACGGGCAGTAAATACTTTAGTTCAGCAATTGGTGCAACCACGGACGCTATTTCTTTTATGGGGCTCGTGCCTGTCTACTGTTTCCTTATTTTGCTTTACAGAGAAAAATTCAAGAATGTAATTTTAAAGTTGATTTCATCTGAGCGAGAACAAAGTGTAGTTGATATTTATACCAAAATGAGAAAAGCAGTGCAGCAATATGTAACCGGCCTTGGTTTGGTTGTGCTGATCATCGCTGTACTCAATGTATTAGGACTCTCATTGTTGGGAATAAAGTATGCAGTCTTCTTGGGAATATTTTCAGCGCTACTAACTGTTATTCCTTACGTAGGTGTTTTTATTGGAGGGTTATTGCCCGTGCTCATCGCCCTTATCACTAAAGATTCAATGTGGTATCCATTAGGTGTAATTGGACTGTATTGGTTGGTTCAAATATTAGAAGGCAACTTCATCACGCCACGAATTGTTGGCTCACAGGTAAACATTAATGCACTGGCTGTAATTTTTGGGTTGTTGGCAGGAGGGCAACTATGGGGAGTAGCGGGTATGGTAATGGCAGTACCTATTCTTGCGGTCATAAAGGTTGTTTTTTCTCACGTTGACAGCTTAAAGCCATTGGCTGAAATGCTTGAGCAATAATTTGAAAGAGATTTGAAGAATTAGTAAATTATTTTTTGCGTTATCTTGTTTTCTCTACGCGAGTCTCTTTTTCATCAAACCCACTATTATGACACGGACAGTATTTTACGCCACCGTTTCGGAAGCAATAAAAAAATTAAGAGAGAAGGGATTTACCAGCGATTTCAATCTAAAGGAAAATTGCATCTCTTGCAGTGCCGGGTTGTTTTCTCCTGATCAATTTGAAATCATAGAAGTGTATCGCTATGAGGGGGAGACAGATCCTGCTGATGAAGCAACCGTATACGGTATTGAATCAAAAACTGGCGTTAAAGGTGTTTTGGTTACAGGATATGGTGCCACTTCGGGGCTCTCCGGAGATATTCTCAGGAAGTTGTCGATTTTGCGATGACCGGATTTGACTTGTTTTAAATTAAGTAGCGCTACCTTAGCGATTGCTAAAACCCTTTTTAATGATGGATTCATCGAAAGACCCACGCCTTGCTGTTCTGATTGATGCCGACAATGTTCCTTATTCGCATGTGAAAGAAATGTTGGAGGAGATTGCCAAGTACGGAACACCCACATTCAAGCGCATCTATGCCGACTGGACTAAACCTACGGTTACGGGTTGGAAGGCGGTATTGCTGGAACATGCCATCACTCCGGTACAACAATATGCATATACCAGTGGAAAGAATGCCACCGATAGTGCAATGATCATTGATGCCATGGACATTTTGTATTCGGGCAGGGTAGACGGATTTTGTATTGTATCCAGCGACAGTGACTTTACACGATTGGCTACAAGATTAAGGGAAGCAGGTATGAAAGTAATTGGAATAGGGGAAAAGAAAACGCCAAAGCCTTTTATCTCCGCCTGTGAGAAGTTTATCTATTTGGAAATACTTAAGCCCCGATCAGATTCGAAAAGCACTGAAAAGAAATCAACCAAAGGGAAGGACAAAAGCGTAGAAGAGGTTGATGATCAGCTCATCAAATTGATTACCGGTTCCATCAACGATTTGGCAGATGAAAATGGCTGGGCTTTCCTGGGGGAGTTGGGTAACCTGTTGCTTAAAAAGCATCCGAATTTTGATCCCAGAAATTTTGGCTTTCCCAAAATGCTTCCTCTGATAAAAAGCATTAACAAGTTTGAGGTGGATGAGCGTGATACCGGAAATAAGAATATAAAGTTGGTGTATGTACGTATCAAATAAGGGTGAGGTGAAAATCATTTTTTAAATCGATTGTTTTTTCTATTCTTGTTTTTTACTAAACGCATGTTTTTCCATGGCATCTGAACAGCCTCTATTTCTAAAAAACCTTTGGTACTTTGCCTTTCATGGTTCACAACTCAAGAAAGGTAAGCTTGTTCAAAAAGAAATTCTGGGCGAAAGAATCGTCTTTGGCAGAGATGATCAGGGCAATCCTTTTGCCTTAAAAGACAACTGCCCGCACAGAGGTGTACCATTATCAGCAGGTTGGTTTGACGGCAGTACCATTCAATGCTGTTATCATGGCTGGAAGTTTGATTGTGCTGGTACATGCACGGGCATTCCGGCTTTGGCAGATGACAAACTGGATGTGAGTAAGATTAAGGTGTATCAATATCCATGTAAAAGCATCAATGATACAATTTGGGTTTACATTCCTCAGAATAAATTAAAACTGGAAGGGGCAGAGCAAAGCCTGCCTAATTTGCTGATCGGTGCTGACAAAAAGTTTCTTCATGTAGAAACAGTGACAATGCCCACCAACATTGATCACTCTGTAATCGGATTGATTGATCCGGCCCATGTTACCTTTGTGCATCAATCGTGGTTTTGGCGTTCCAGCAAAAGCTTAAAACTGAAAGAAAAGAATTTTGTGCCCGATGAGCTGGGGTTCAAGATGGCAAGACATAAACCTTCCTCCAACTCCAAAGGATATTCTGTATTAAAGGGAGGAACCAGCACTGAGATTAATTTTCAATTGCCAGGCAATCGCTTCGAACACATTAAGGTAGGGGAAAAGCATGAAATCGTTTCCATTACTACGCTCACACCCATCAATGAAAATGAAACGGAACTCAATCACATTTTCTATACCACCATTGGTTTGGCCAAATTGCTGTGGACACCTTTGAAAAGTTTGGGTAAGACATTTATTGGACAAGACTTGGATGTATTTCAAAAACTGCGGGAAGGATTGGATACGAATCCAACGCTCATGCTGGTGGGGGACCCTGATCAGCAAGCCAAGTGGTACTATGAGTTAAAGAAAAGCTGGCACAAATCGGTAGAAGAGAAAACACCGTTTAGCAATCCCCTGCAACCCCAAACGCTGCATTGGATCACTTAGATCTTAGTTGGCTGAGTTCCTCATCGAGTTGTCCAAGATCAGTGAATTGAAGCTCCTCCACATCGGCAGGTTCATCACCTTTCCAAATCATACCGATGGTCATGATCGTACCAGTGATAAGAATGGTGTATAACAGTATGCCACTGCTAAAATTGTCTTCTATAAATAGAGGAGGGATGGCAAAGAAAAGCAAAACTGTGATTAACCCCCTTGGTGCTATAAACAGCTCTGGTAAAATACTCTTGAAAAATGGCTTTAAACAAATAAAGCGAACAATGTAAAGTGCTGCCGTAATACATAGACTTATGATTGCTGTATTGATATTAAGCAGCGATTGTAAATCCAACGTCAAACCAAAGATAACAAAAAAGAAAGTGCGCACCACAAAGGCTGATTCGAGCGTTACCAGATGAAACTCTTTGTTGATTCGAATGAGCACAGTCTCATCGATAAAGCGCCTCAGTTTCCCGAAAAAGAAAATTTTGTAATTGCTGAGCGTCAACCCAAACACAAGAATGACAATGAGCGATGAGAGATGGAACATCTTGCCGACAGCATAGAGTAAAATCAAAACGGAAATGAGAAGAAAAAGCCTTGCATTTTCTGTGATGCGTTGAAAAAGCAGTACCAGCAGATAGCTGGTAAAAATTGATAGCCCAATGGTTAGTCCTACGTTGATCCCCACTTCTTTCAAAAGAGCTACAGGAGCTGTTGACGCACTATTTCCTATAGCGAAGTAAAAGACCATGATACCCAGAATATCAGAGAATGTACTTTCGTAAATCATAAACTCTTTTTTTTGACCACTAAGCTGACTCACGCTGGGGATGATAATGGCGCTGCTCATGATGGACAACGGGATGGAATAAATGAAAGCAGTGTAAAAATTAAATTCAAGAAAATAGGTAAGTAGCCAGGCTATACTGATGCATGAACCAAACAACGCAAATAGCGCTATGAAAAATGACTTTACGATCAGTGATCGTTTGTCTTTGGTAAGTTTTAAATCCAGCGCTGCTTCAAGCACGATCATAATCAGTCCCACTATGCCCAGCAATTGAAGTAAGTCAAAAACACGTGGTCCCAGTGTGATGTCAAACTCTACAAACAGAAATTGAATACCTACCCCCAACACAATAAGCAGTAATACGCTGGGAATTTTCGTGTATTTGGCCACCATTGTAAAAACATAGGAGACGATCACTATGCTGCAAATGGCGATTATATCAAAGTAAGGGTTATCCGAAATCATTGAAGTTCCTTTAACTTTAAATATTGAGACAAAAACTATTTTGGAAAGTCTCCAAAATTAGGGTGAAAATGTGACTTTAATGGTAAGTTAAGGTCTTAATGCATTGTTGATTTTATGCTGTCATGTCAAAGGTAAATAAGTTTGGAACGTTTGGTGGTGTTTTTGTTCCTTCCATTCTGACAATTCTGGGAGTAATCATGTACCTGAGGCTGCCTATGATCATAGGAGAGTCAGGATTGTACATGACGTTGGGCATCATATTAATTGCCCATGTGATTTCAATTACTACAGGGCTAAGCGTTTCATCTATCGCTACAGACAAAAAGGTAGAAGCGGGCGGCACTTACTACATGATATCGCGGAGCCTCGGATTGCCTATAGGAGGTACCCTTGGACTTGCTTTATTTGTAGGACTATCATTCAGTGTAAGCCTTTACCTGATTGGTTTTGCTGAAAGCTTTTTGGGCTACTGGGGCTATGAAGTAAACATCAATTCCATTCGTATTGCAGGTACTGCAATTCTTTTGCTGGTAACTACCATTACTTTGATCAGCACTTCACTGGCCATTAAGACGCAGTACATTATTATGACTGCGATCTTTCTCTCTTTGCTATCGATTGTATTTGGAAGCCATGAATTCGGACCAGCCTCACCGCATCTGTCTCCACCCAGCACAGGTTTTTCGTTCATGTTGTTGTTCGGAATTTTCTTTCCTGCTGTTACTGGTTTTGAAGCTGGTGTCTCCATGTCTGGAGATCTTAAAGATCCCAAGAAGTCGATACCCGGTGGAACCATCATGGCCATAGTTGTTGGTTTGGTGGTATACCTGCTTTTGGCTTTCTTTTTTGCCTTTACGGTAGACAAGCAAGTGCTATCAGGAGATCCACAGGTGCTTTTGAAAATTTCCAGGGTACCCGAATTGGTTATTGCCGGCATCTGGGGTGCTACATTATCCTCTGCACTGGGCAGTATTTTAGGAGCACCACGTATTTTGCAGGCGACTGCAGTAGATAATATTACACCCCGTTTCTTTTCCAAAGGCACAGGCAAGTCTAATGAGCCACGCAATGCCTTGTTGCTTACTTTTTTGATTGCGGAAGGAGGTATTCTTATTGGTGAACTGGATGTAATCGCACGAATCGTCTCTATATTCTTTATCACTACCTATGGATTCCTCAATTTAAGCTGCGCCTTTGAAGCCTGGACAAGTGCGGATTTCAGACCGAGTTTCAAAACACCGGTGTGGGTGAGTTTACTGGGTTCAGCAGCTTGTTTTTTGGTGATGATCCAACTTGATTTTGTTGCCGCTGTTGGGGCCTCCATCATCCTTGGCTTGTTGTACTTCTACCTCAAACGCAAAGAACTGAGTTTATCTTCCGGAGATGCGTGGAGCGGTGTGTGGGCCTCTTTGGTAAAATCGGGGCTGAAAAAATTGACCGTGGAAAAGGTACAAGCGCGCAACTGGAGACCCAATATTTTGATGTTTGCCGGATCGGAAGAAAGAAGGCCTCACCTGACCAAGCTGGGATTGGCCATTGCTGGAAAGCTTGGACTGCTGTCTTCATTCGAACTCATAGTATCGGATAACGACCAACTTGAAAAGATTAAGACGGAGGAAAAAGCCAATGGAGATACACCCTCTTATTTTAAGCATCAATATAAGAGTGGAAACATTTATAAGAGTATAGGAGAGATTACCAACCTGTATGGTTTTGCAGGCATTGAGCCCAATACTGTTTTAATGGGTTGGAGTGAAAGAGTCGAAAAGAAGGCTGAGTTTATACAATTGATCCGAGGTTTTGAACAAAAGAATCTAAACTCCCTGTTTCTGCATTATGACCCCATCAAAAAATTGGGTGAAGCCAAAACGATTGACATTTGGTGGAGCGGTTGGGGACGCAATCTTTCGCTGGCCTTGAACCTGCTTCGGCACCTCACAAGCACTGCACCGTGGAACAAAGCCACCATAAGACTACTCATCATTCAGAATCAGGCGAGCGAAGTTGACAGGATTTATCAGCAGGTTCAGCGCATTCTTACCAGTTACCGATTGCAGGTAACACTTAAAGTGCACAACAATTATGCGGATCGAAACTCCAGAAGCCAGGTAATTGCTACGGAATCGGCAAAAACAGATTTGACCATTGTAGGAATCCCTGACAACAATTATGATGATCTGGAAAAGACTTACGATTTCGTTACTGATCTGGCCCATCATCTGGGAACCGCAATTTTTATTAACGCATCTTCTGATTTTGAAGAATACACCATCCTTTCGGATGAAAATGCAATGCAAGAGGCAGCGCTTATTGGCCAGGGTAACTTTGAGTTGCCAGCGCTCGATACTTTTCACTATCCGGAGATCGCAGAGGACATACGTAAAATAGATGGCTATGGACAAACTGTTGTAAATCTGTTTGTAGAAAAGACATTCAGGGAATATTTTATAATCGATCGTAAGTTTTATGCAAGCTTGTCGGAGTTAGTGATTCAAACTTCCAAAAGCATAAAAAAAGTAACTGATCTGGATCAAAAGTATAAAAAGAATGAAGCCATTCTCAGAAGCCGCAGGCACTTCATTGAGCAAATAAAAACTCTGCTGATCACGTATCATGACAATGATATCAAAATGAAATCAGAAGTGGTGCTGAGAGGAATTGAATGGTACCTGGAAAGACTCGGAGCAGATGTAAATAAATTCCCCAAAAGACTGACCATCAACTATAACAGAACTGAATTTTTTATTAAGCCAAATGATAATTGGGGACTTAGGTGGTTCAAACTTCAAAAGCGGATGCTCCATCCGTTCTCCAAAAGAAACATTCCGATTACCATTCAATATCGGGATGTGGCCAAGTATTTTTTGAGAGATAACCGGTATCAGTTTCTGGCTGTGCTGTTGAAAGACTTCAACAACACAACCCGGGAGAGTTTGCGCATGATCTCCGATTTCATCTCTTACTGTGAAATTAATTTTCAAAAGTTGGCCAATCAGGAATCTTCCGATGATGAGGTGGTTGTTTTCTCATCAACATTGGTGAGTCGGATGGAAAGTTTGATGGACAGGAATGAAAAGCTGCTTCACTTGTACGAAGGTCGAATGCAACTTGAATTCAGGAAGAATCTTTCACAGATGGGCCATTATCTGGAGCGCATCCGGGTGAATCAGGAATTAGAGAAGAAGAGGAGAAATAAATCTTTTTATCTGGGCAGAAAAGAATGGGTACAGGAATTTGCTACGCTATGGGAAGAGCGTCATTTACTGGCCTTAAATGCAGTGCTCGCCAACGCGCATATGTTGGATTTTCTAGGTTATCTTGAAAGAGAACTCCAGCAATTTAAGGTGAAACTGAATCAATGGATTACCAGGGAGAGCAGTGAACCCGTAGAAAACATCAAAGCTTCGTTATTGAAACTGAAGGAAGGGCCCATAGAAAAAAGACAACCTATAATCCCTGCCTGGAACGTGGATGGTTCCAAATTATTGGATGATTTTGAAGTGATGAGTGACAAGTTGGTGGCCTATGCCAAAACGCTGCCTGATGAGATTGAAGTGGAATCCCAAGAAGAGGAAGGTGAGTTGTCTATTCCCTTAAGCTCTTTATTGATTTATCTGGTAGAGATTCGACTTGCTGGTCCGTTCTATGACTACCTGGAGTCCATGCAGGAGAAGTTGATGCAATCCAGCTTGTTGATTCAGGATCAATCCAACTTGTCTATTTTCAACGTGTACAATGCAGAATCAGAAGATCGTGAAAAACTGGCCAATGATTTGGTGGGCCCTGTGCTTCTCACTATCGAGTTCGAACAAAAGAAAATGAGTAAGCAGGCGGATGAGTCATTTGAGAAACTGGCTTATTTACTTTCTGAATTGAGAGATTCACTTCACATCACTACACTTACCACCAATGTAAGTGAATTTGCCCAGCTGATTCGTCAACACAAGAGCAAAAAACTGACGAGCAAATTTGGGTCTGTTGTTGCAGAATGGCGTGATGAAATACGGCAGGCATTTGTGGGAATACTCTATTCTCAAAGCAAAGGTGTACTGTTGGCAGAGCGCTTTACTGAATCGGATAACACCTCTTTTGCTGAAAAGCTTTTAAAAACGATTGATAACGTTACGCCTGATCAATCCATTTTGCAGAAGCTCCCTCATTATTATACCATGTTGTTCAGCGGTCGCTCCAGTATCAGTGACAACTTTTGGGTAAAGCGACCTGAAGAAGAAGGACAGTTGCAGATGGCGCTGAACAGATACCGCTCGGGGGTTTCTGGTATGATAACCGTGCTGGGCGAAAGAAACGCAGGCAAGACAGCGCTATGTAAATATTTTTGTGAGCGTCATTTTCAGGACGAGCGGGTCTATCATGTTTTCAGTAGGGATGCTGGCTCCGCCAACCCTGCAGAATTCAACTTTGCCCTGCAAAAAGCTACTCGTATAGAAGGAGAGGCCAATGAGATATTCAATGCATTGGTACACGGAAGCGTGGTGGTAATTCACGACATGGAATTGTGGTGGGAACGGGCAGGCGAAGAGGGATTGCAAACCATACGGCACATCAAAAATCTGATAGACACCTATTCACACAAGTGTTTGTTTATCGTCAATTTAAATCCCTTTGCATTCGAAGTGTTAAGGAAAATAGAAGCACTCGATACGTACAGCATCAGCATCATCCGGTGCCAGCCTTTCAATGCGTACGAACTTCGTCAGTTGATTTTATCTCGTCATAAATCCAGTGGCTTGACCTTTTCCTTAAATAATAAGGAAGAAGTAGCGATCAATGAAATTACGTTAGCGCGCTTATTCAACAAAATATTTGAATATGCCCATGGCAATCCAGGAATGGCCATGAATGCGTGGCTAAGAAGCATTGTACAATACAAAGAAAAAAATATTCGCATAACAATGCCAGAAAAGTCAGACATCAGCGTGCTCTATCAATTTCCAACGCTGTGGAATATGATTGCGCTGCAGATGCTCATGCACAAACGAATGACTTTTGAAAAATTATGCAAGGTGTTATCTGAAAAACCTGAGATCATCAACGAACCCTTGAGGGCAATGGTGAGGATAGGAGTAATTAAGAAAAACAGCATGGACGTGTACGGCCTTAATCCTTATATCGAATTTTTATTAATAAAAGTATTTCACAAAAAGGAATGGGTATGATCAACTATCTGTTTTTTGTAGGAATAGCAGCAGCGCTTTTCATTGCATTCCGAATGTTAAGACTGATTAGCTACCGCGTTCAACGGGTACAACGATTTTACCCTGTAGTGGTAGTGGTTGAGTTAAGTCTCTGGATTGGTTTTTTGTTTTGGGTGGTGACCTATTTTCTTGAGTCTAAATCCTATTACAATGAACTCATGTTGGTGCTGGTGATCGCAGTTGTAGTGCTATTGGTATGGTTTTACGTCAAAGACATAGTAGCAGGTTTTATATTCAAAATAAAACACAACCCCAGAACAGGCCAAATTCTGTACTCTCAGGAAGGACAGGGGATAATCAAAAAGCTTTCAACATCACAATTGTTTATCGAAGGGGAAGGAAGAAACATCGTAAGAATTCCCTACTCAAGACTTTTAGGAAAAGGCATGACCCTTGAGACAGCAGACACCCACTCGGCCAGTGAAGCCGTCCTTTTTCTGGAAACAACCCCCGGTATTGACTTTACGGAATTGGAAAGAAAACTAAAATTGTATTTACTGCAGTCACCTTGGTGCGTGCCCGGTAAACCTATTCGCATTGACTTTCAATCCGAACCTAAGCATGGAATAGAAGTAACGGTTTACTTGCTGGATAAAAGCTATGCTGAAGTAGCAAAGGAAAAAGTTAAAACCTTACTGGATAGAACTTCTTAAAAGGAGAGTACTGATCGCTTTTTTGTCTTAATATAAATTTTATAACCAATGGCTATGAGAGTACTTCTATTTGCTATTTGTTGGACAGCATTATTGAATTCTGCCTTCTCGCAAATATTATTTTCGGAAAGTTTCACGGTAATTCTTGACTCCACCAAATTGGTGAAGGGTTCTGTGACACCGGAATTGAAAATTCAGACTCAAAAAAGAACGCTGGTGGAGATTACCAACATGGCAGACCTTTCTGTAAAAATTAAGCAAAACTACTTAAGTGTTGCCAATAAGGTAGAGTTTACCAGTTTTGGAAAAGAAGTTTTTTTAAGTGGTGGATATTTGTTCATTAAATTTAAGAATGATTTAGACAAGCATCTCTTAATAGAATACTATGGCCAGGTGCATTGGGCTGAAGCCAGGGGGATGGAGCGAAAATATGCAGGGGGTGCAAATCTTAGATTTAAGATAATCAAAAATCCCAAGACTGGATTGTTTGTTGGATCGGGTCCTTTCTATGAATTCGAGCGATGGAACTACAGTGGGGTTCTCGATGAAAAGCTACCTGTTGATCAAATTCCAATAGAGATGTCCAATGTGAAATTAGGAACCTATATAAGTTTCAAACATTGGTTTTTTGATAAAATATTTATGGATCTCAGTGTATATCATCAATCGAGATTGGATGAAATTTTGACAACACCACGTCTGGCTTCGAGTTCGCGATTAGGCTATCAAATGAGCGAACACCTCCAATTTGTTGTGATGTATCAAAATATCTACGACTATCGGCCTGTGGTGCCAATCGATGCCTGGTTTCATAGAGTTATCGCAACAGTCGCAATTTCTTTCTGATGTTCATTAAAAACCTTTCAATGTCTTTTTCACTCACCCTTAAGTGCTATCCTGATTCTGGGCTTTGACTCGTGGCTGAGCGGGGTAAAAAAAGGTATAATTTAGAAACAGTCTTTGATGATTGTTAAAAAAAATAAACAATTACAGTTAAATTATGTTTTGCTGCTATTGCTATATTGTTCTGATAAGGGCATTACATTTGTTTGAAATTTTGACAACGCATGAATAAATTCATAAAAGTTCTAATCGCTTTATCGGCTATAGCTCTCTCTTTCCAAAGTTATGGCCAATACAACGAAACCATTCGCTCAGGGCGGCCAGGGCAGTCCATTGGGCCATTTACCGTGGGTAAGAACATTCTTCAAATACAATCTGGAATGGATATTTTTGGATTTAAGCAAGAAGGAACTTCCTTTCAGGGATCCGGATATTTAAATAATACTGTAATCAGATATGGCGTTGCAGAGCGACTTGAAATTAGCGCATTGGCAGACTATAGATTTGAAACCATAAAAGCCAACGGGAGTGAATCAGACTTTAGTGGTTTGTCCGCCTTTGATTTGGGGGGCAGGTATCAGGTATATCAGGGTCATGGCGCCATTCCAACTGTAGGCTTTCAATTCAGGGTGCGGCTTCCGGTATTGTCGGAAGATTATAAAATTGATAACCTGGCACCGCGCTTTATCATTGTTACGGGTCAGAAGTTGTCTGAAACTTTTACCCTGACGACTAACTGGGGTGGAAGCTGGAATGGAAATAATTCCATGGGCACAGGCTTCTATATTATCAATTTAAGTTTTCCGATCGTAGGCCAATTGGGCGGATTTGTGGAGAACTACGGTGATGTTAACGATGGAGATTTTGATACTCGTTTCGATGCCGGATTCGCTTATTTGGTTAACAATGACCTACAATTGGATTTATTAGGTGGATTAGGAAAAAATGACGGCTTCAGTGATTATTTTGTAAGTGTGGGAGTATCGTGGAGAACAAAGAGAAAGTAAAAGCCTTAATTCAAAGAGTATGAAAAGCATTTTTGTATATATCGTCTGTCTTTTTGTTGTCTTTACTGGATTCAGTCAGGCACCGGCAGATTCGCTGGTACTGACGAAAAGCGGCCTGCCCGTTGTATTTAAAAATGACACCCTCTTTTTTGTTCATTCTAAAATAGGACCTTACAAACCTGCTGACAGGGTAAACACCATCAACAGACGAATAACCTCCTTCATGAAGGACTCCGAATTTGAGCCGGATAGTCTGTATTTGTTGGACAGTGAAATGAGCACCGACATCTGGTGGAGAGACCGCGTGCTATTCAGTGTGACCGATCTGGATGCAGAGACAGAAAACATGTCAAGAAAGGCCCTGGCCGAGAAGCAGCTGACCGTAGTAAAAGAAGCGCTGAATAAGGAACTTAAGTCAAAGAGCATCAAAAACATTTTGCTGCAAGCAGGACTTACCATACTGGTAGTTCTGATTATTTATTTCCTTATCAAATACATCAATAAACTGTTTGTCTTTACCCGCAAATGGTTGATCAATGCGAAAGGGAGAATACTCAAAGGGATCAAATTCAAAGGGTATGAATTTTTAGATACTGATAGGGAACTCAAAGTTGCACTTTTCCTTAATAGTATTTTGCGATGGGTGGTTATCGTCATTGTACTTTACCTGGCACTCCCTATCTTGTTTAGCATTTTTCCATGGACACGCGGCTGGGCTGAAAAACTGTTTGGTTATGTACTTGACCCACTTTCCAATGTACTGACGGCCATTTTTAATTATATACCCAACCTGTTCACCATCGGGGTAATCTATTTTGTTACAAGATATGTAGTTCAGTTTGTAGAGTTCCTGGCTGGAGAAATTGAAAAAGGTTCTTTGGTTATCAGCGGGTTCTATCCCGATTGGGCCAAGCCCACCTTTGGTATTGTGAAGGTGCTCATGTATGCTTTCATGTTTATCGTCATCTTCCCTTATTTACCTGGTTCTGATTCTCCGGTGTTTCAGGGGGTGAGTGTGTTTCTGGGGGTTTTGTTTTCGCTGGGATCATCTACGGCCATTAGCAACATGGTGGCAGGATTGGTAATCACCTACATGCGCCCTTTCAAGATTGGCGATCGTATTAAAATAGGTGAGTTAACGGGCGATGTGCTGGAAAAATCAATGCTCGTTACCCGCATCCGAACCATCAAAAACGAAGACATCACCATTCCTAACGCTACTGTGCTATCGGGGCATACCATCAACTATACCACCTCTGCCAAGGAATTGGGTTTGATTTTGCATACCACTGTTACCATCGGGTACGATGTGCCCTGGCAAAAGGTACATGATTTATTAATAAGGTCAGCCAACGATGCAGAAGGAGTGGTGAAGTCAGAAGACAAAAAACCATTTGTGCTTCAAACCAGCCTCGATGATTTTTATGTGGCTTATCAACTCAACGCCTACACTGAAAACCCGGCTAAAAGCGCTGTTATCTATTCCAACATTCACCAGCAGATACAGGATAAATTTGCTGAGGCAGGTGTTGAAATCATGTCTCCGCATTTTGGAGCCATCCGTGATGGTAATATGGTCAACATTCCGTCTGACTATTTGCCCAAAGATTATAAAGCACCCTCATTCAATGTATCAGGTTTAGGAAACAAGTCATCTGAAAAATAACTCAATGCAAGACTGGATAAATGAATTAAATATCCCAGGTTGGCTCAGCACACTTATTGTAGTAATAGGTATCATCGTGTTGGTGAGGCTGTTTTTTGTATTGATCAAAAGTAGAATTCAGAAAACTGCCAAGGATCAAGATACCATCTACAGAACGAAAAAAGTTTTAGATTTTGTTTCGTACATCATCATCATTCTGGCACTGCTCATTACTTACAGCAAAAATCTTGGAGGACTTACTGTGGCACTGGGTGTGGCTGGTGCGGGTATTGCCTTTGCCCTTCAAGAAGTGATTGCCAGTGTGGCGGGATGGATGGCGCTGATGTTTGGAAATTTTTATCGCACTGGCGACCGCGTACAACTGGGTGGAATTAAAGGAGATGTAATTGATATTGGAGTACTGCGCACCACTTTAATGGAAACCGGACAATGGGTAGATGGCGACTTGTACAACGGCAGAATTGTAAGAATTGCCAACAGTTTTGTTTTTAAGGAACCAGTGTTCAATTATTCCGGAGACTTTCCTTTTCTGTGGGATGAAATCAAAATTCCTATCCAGTATGGAAGCGACTATGAGATGGCTAAATCACTATTAGAAAAAATAGCCGAAGAGCATGTAAGCAAGAATGCAGAAGAGGGCAAAAGGGTATGGAAACAAATGGTTAAAAAGTACCTGATCGAAGATGCGCGTCTCGAACCTATGATCAGTTTAATCGCCAATGACAATTGGGTAGAGTTTACCGTGCGTTATGTTGTAAGCTACAAAAGAAGGCGCATGACCAAGAATGATTTGTTTATGGCTATCCTGAAAGAAGTGGCCGCAACGGAAGGGAAAGTGCGATTCGGCTCTGCCACCTTTGAGTTAGTGGGTGCACCTGAATTTCAGGTTAATGTGAAGAACAAATGATGGAGGATTTTCAAAGCATACTGGAGTACAGAATATTTGAAACGGGTAAATACAGTTTCACGCTGGCCACAGTGTTCATGATCATTCTCATTTTCCTTGGCACCAAATTACTTTTGTTTGGCGTAAGAAGAATCCTCAACAGGATCTTTGAAAGGAGAGGCATCGACCGCGGAAGAAGATTCGCGATGATCAAACTGGTGCAGTATTTTGTCTGGACCATCGCCCTGGTAGTGATTTTGCAAACTGCGGGATTTCAGATTACTATTCTGCTTGCCGGATCTGCAGCCTTGTTGGTAGGGTTGGGGTTGGGATTGCAACAGATATTTCAAGACCTCGTATCAGGAATTTTTATTCTTATTGAAGGAACCATTCAGAGAGATGACGTAATTGAAATAGATGGTTTGATTGGTAAAATAGTAACAATCAATCTTCGCACCTCTACTGTATTGACCCGTGATGGGATCATGCTTATTGTACCCAATCATAAATTTATAGTTGACAATATTATCAACTGGAGTCACAGCGCTACACCCACCCGATTTAAGGTGACCGTAGGCGTAGCCTATGGCAGCGATGTGGATAAAGTGATGCGCGTGTTGCTGGAATGTGCTGTAGGTCACGAAAAAGTGATCAAAACAAAGGACGATGGTAAATACCCTTTTGTTCGTTTTGTTGATTTTGGTGATAGTGCACTTTTGTTTGAAGTCTATTTTTGGAGTAATGATATTTTCCCTATTGAAAGTACCAAAAGTGATATTCGTTACCTGATTGATAAGCGATTCAGGGAAGAGGGAATTACTATTCCATTCCCACAACGCGATTTGCACCTCAAGTCAGGATCATTTAAAGGCAATTGAATTCACACGGTTTTGTGTGATCGGTTTGACTCCAACCCGTGTTTGTAGTTACCTTTACCATTCAGTTAATAGGACAATGGCATGGGTGATAAGGGAATTAAAAATGAACTGGTCGATCGTTGGATAATTGAACCCTCCAGGGCGTTTATGAATAACAGTGCTACAAGTGGTATCCTGTTATTTTCCTCAGCACTACTTGCCTTAATCATTTCCAATTCTGCCTGGGCCCCACAATATCATCAGTTATGGACCTATCAATTTAGCATCGGGTTTGATGAATATGTAATCAGCAAAGACCTGCACCATTGGATCAATGATGGCTTGATGGCTGTTTTCTTTTTTGTGGTGGGTCTTGAATTGAAACGTGAAATCATTGGAGGGGAGCTCAGTAGTATCAGGTCTGCAGTATTACCCATTGCAGCTGCTGTAGGCGGAATGTTTTTGCCTGCGCTTATTTATTTGATTTTTAATCCAGAAGGGGCAACCTCGGATGGTTGGGGTATTCCCATGGCAACCGACATCGCCTTTTCATTGGGTGTCTTGTATTTATTAGGCGATCGTGTTCCGGTTTCATTGAAAATTTTCTTAACGGCTTTAGCCATTGCAGATGATCTGGGTGCAGTACTGGTGATTGCCTTTTTCTACAGCTCCGACATCAACTTTTTAAGTTTGGGAACAGGCGCAGTTTTCCTGGCACTGCTTTGGGTTGCCAACGCAATAGGTGTGCGCAACACTGTGTTTTATGCGTTGGTTGGAATAGGAGGTTTATGGCTGGCCTTTCTCATGTCTGGTGTGCACGCAACCATTGCAGCTGTGCTGGCGGCATTTGCCATTCCGGCCAGAACGAAAGTAAAGGAGAACTACTTTGCGGATCACATGGAAAGGTTGGTAGCACGATTCAAAGAAGCTGATCCGAATAATGTAAGAACATTGACCAAAGAACAGTTGAATGTGTTGCAAGACATACGATCCTATTCAAAAAAAGCACTTACCCCATTGCAAAGACTGGAGGACAACATGCACCCTTTAGTAGCTTTTGTCATTATGCCTGTGTTTGCTTTTAGCAATTCAGGCGTTACACTGTCCAGTGATTTTATTTCACAATTGACGAGCACCGTGGCATTGGGGGTCATGGCGGGTCTGTTGATAGGAAAGGTAATAGGAGTGGTGGGTATTACTCACCTGGTCATGAAGTTCACTTCCATTCAACTCCCGGAAGGAATGAACCGATTGCATTTGTGGGGAGTAGGATTTCTGGCGGCTGTGGGATTCACGATGTCTTTGTTTATTTCCGGACTTGCTTTTGATCAGGAATACCTTATTGATCAGGCAAAGCTGGGTATTATTGCGGCATCAATAATTGCCAGTGTAGCTGGATATTTTTTGATCAAGAAGGCAGGCAAGAACCAGCCATCCCTCGAATAGTAGATGTGTTACATTACTTCAGCGTGGCCCAAACAGGTCAAAATTGTGTTATTAACCCTTTTTTGCCTACCTTTAAGGTGATCGGCAAATGGCCTGTGGCTACTAACGTTAAGTGGATTTCCTGATGCAAAGCCCTTCTCAGCATTTGGAATTAACCAGAGGCAAGGCTCAGAACAAGTGTCTGAAAATAAGAAATCTTAGAATCCATGATTTTGGTAACAGGGCTTGTCGACAGAATCATATTTAAACTTTAAAATAAAGTATTCGATGAAAGTAGAGATTGGTGCATTGAAAATGGCAGATTACCTGGACCTCAAAGAGAGTATGCTTCAGGCATACAAGGAGTGGGGTGCGTATTGGAGAGAAAACCATATTCAAAAGCTCATAGATATTTTCCCCGGTGGTCAGATTTGTATTAAAGTGGATGGCAAAGTAGTAGGAACAGCTTTGTCCATCATTGTTGATTACGATCGTTTTGGTGACAATCATACTTACGAACAAATTACAGGTAACTATACCTTTTCAACTCACGATCCCAAGGGGGATGTGTTATATGGCATTGAAGTATTCATTCATCCGGAATACCGTGGTATGCGATTGGCGAGACGTCTTTATAATGCCCGCAAAGAGTTATGTGAAAAACTGAATCTGGAGGCCATCGTTGCAGGAGGTCGTCTTCCCAACTACAGTCAGTTCGCAGATAAGTTCAACACCAAACAATACATAGAGAGAGTAAAACTAAAAGAGGTCTATGACCCTACTCTCACTTTCCAGTTGTCGAACGATTTTCACGTAAAGAAAATATTGAAGGGCTACATGCCAGGCGATAAAGAGTCTTTGGATTATGCCGCACTGATAGAATGGAACAACATCTATTATGAACCCAAGGCCAAACTGTACAACAGCAAAAAATCTAATGTAAGGATGGCGCTCATTCAATGGCAAATGCGCTCCTTCAAAGATTTTGATGCACTGGTGGAGCAAATAGAATTTTTTGTTGACGGGGCCTCAGCCTATGAAAGTGATTTCATTTTATTTCCTGAGTATTTTCACGCGCCACTGATGGCCACCCTCAATGATGTGCCCGAGGCACAAGCCATCAGAAAACTGGCTGACTATACAGATAGACTTCACAACAAGTTCAAAGAATTTGCAGTATCGTACAATGCCAATATCATCACTGGCAGTATGCCATTGATTAGGGACGGAAAGCTTTACAATGTGGGATGGCTTTGCAGACGCAACGGTACATCCGAAATGTATGAGAAGTTACACGTGACGCCCAGTGAAAAGTTTGAGTGGGGGATGTCCGGAGGAAATGTATTGAAAGCCTTCGACACGGACTGCGGAAAGATTGGTGTATTGATTTGTTATGACGTAGAATTCCCTGAGTTGTCAAGACTTTTGGCGGAAGATGGAATGAATCTTTTGTTTGTACCATTTGTAACGGATACACAAAATGGGTATACCAGAGTAAAGCATTGCGCGCAAGCACGGGCTATAGAAAATGAATGTTTTGTGGCCATAGCCGGATGTGTAGGCAATCTGCCAAAAGTACATAACATGGACATCCAGTATGCGCAGTCTGCCGTGTTTACACCTGCAGATTTTGCATTTCCCACCAATGCCATCAAAGCAGAGGCAACGCCCAATTCCGAGATGACATTGATTGCAGACGTTGATCTTGATTTACTAAAAGACCTGCACTACAATGGCTCTGTGCGCACACTTACTGACAGGCGCAAAGACATCTATAAACTGGAAAGGGTAACTCCACCGGAGCCTGCAGAAAACGGACAGGAAAAAGTACCGGCAGGTACGGCAGAAAAAAAATAGCCCAGATTCCTATTCATTAATTAAACTTGTTTCGGTTTTTCGAAATACGAATGGCAACGTGCTGTTCATGTAAATGTCGTTGTAAATCTTATCGATTATCATGACATTAGGCAACCTTAAATAAATTCTATGATGAAATTGAGATTATCACTTATAATTGTATTGGTCACTCTGTTGAGTTGGCCTGGCAATGCACAGCGAAGAGGCAACCGAACAGCTGCAACGCCTCCGACTTCTTCCGGCACCATGGCCGACTCCATATTCTCAGGACTGAAATTAAGAAACATTGGTCCTGCTTTTATGTCTGGCCGTATCGCAGACCTGGCCATTGATCCCACCGATGATAACATCTGGTATGTTGCAGTAGCATCAGGCGGTGTTTGGAGAACAGCCAACGCAGGCACTACCTGGACACCAGTATTCGACAACGAAAAATCCTATGCCACGGGATGTGTAACCATCGACCCCTCCAATCCCCACACGATATGGGTAGGCACAGGTGAAAACGTGGGCGGCCGTCACATGGCATTTGGCGATGGCGTATACCGCAGCGACAATGATGGCGCCACCTGGAAAAACATGGGACTGAAAAGTTCAGAACACATCTCTAAAATTATTGTACACCCAACCAACTCAAATATTATTTGGGTGGCTTCACAAGGTCCACTTTGGACAAAAGGAGGCGAACGCGGTTTGTATAAATCCATGGATGGAGGAAAAACCTGGAAGCGTACCCTAGGGGACAGCGAATGGACTGGAGTGACGGAATTGGTAATCGATCCCAGAAATCCGGATTGGTTGTATGCAGCTACATGGCAGCGTCATCGCACGGTGGCAGCCTATGTGGGTGGTGGACCTGGAAGTGGTTTGCACCGCAGTACTGATGGTGGAGAGACGTGGACAAAACTCACCAGCGGTTTACCTTCTACTAACATGGGTAAAATTGGTTTGGCGATATCACCTCAAAACCCTGACATTTTATATGCTGCCATAGAATTAGACAGAAAGACGGGAGGCTTGTGGCGTTCAGATAACCGAGGCATGTCATGGGAGAAAAGATCCAATGCGGTTTCAGGAGGTACTGGCCCTCACTATTATCAGGAGTTGTATGCCTCACCGCATCAGTTTGAAAGATTATACCTGATGGATGCCAGCATGCAGATGTCTGAAGATGGTGGCAAAACTTTTACGCGTGTTAACTCCAACCACCGTCATGGTGACAATCATGCCATCGCATTCAGAAAAGATGATCCTGACTATATTTTGTTGGGTACTGACGGAGGTGTTTACGAAAGTTTTGACCTGGCCAAAACATGGCGCTATATTGAAAACCTTCCTGTAACTCAGTTTTATAAAGTTGCACTGGATGACTCGGAACCCTTTTATAATATTTATGGAGGTACACAGGACAACAGCACCCAAGGCGGCCCTTCTCGTACAGACAATGTATCAGGCATAAGAACTGCAGACTGGAAAGTAGTATTGAACTGGGATGGCCATCAGCCAGCCACAGAGCCAGGCAACCCGGACATTATATATGCCGAACGTCAGGAAGGAAACATTTCAAGAATAGACATGACTACCGGTGAGGTAGTCGACATCCAGCCGCAGGCGGGTGCCAATGAAAATTACGAGCGCTTCAATTGGGATGCACCCATATTGGTAAGCCCCCATTCGCCAAGCACTATTTTCTTTGCCTCACAGCGCGTTTGGAAATCTGAAAACAGGGGAGACAAATGGACTGCTATCTCGGGTGACCTTACAAGAAACCAAAACAGATTGGAATTACCCATTATGGGCAAGACCCAAAGCTGGGATGAGGCGTGGGATGTAGGGGCCATGTCCAACTATAACACAATTACTTCCTTGTCAGAATCGCCACAGCAAAAAGGGCTGATCTATGCAGGCACGGATGACGGTCTGGTACAAGTGACAGAAGACAGTGGTGCCAACTGGCGCAAAATAGAAGTGGGCAGCATGCCTGGGGTGCCGGCCACCGCATTCGTCAATGATATAAAAGCGGACCTTCATGATGCCAACACAGTATATGTTGCCATGGACAATCACAAGTATGGCGATTATACTCCCTACTTGATGAAGAGTACTGACAAAGGGCGCACATGGCAATCTATCCGTGGTAATATTCCTGATCGCACACTCGTATGGCGTGTAGTGCAGGATCATGTGAAACCTGAATTGATGTTTGCTGCTACAGAATGGGGCATCTATTTTACAATCAATAGGGGAGGCGCATGGACTAAACTTGAAGGTGGAATGCCCACGATATCTTTTAGAGACCTGGCCATACAAAAAAGAGAAAACGACCTGGTAGGAGCATCCTTTGGTCGTGGATTTTTTGTGTTGGATGATTACAGTATGTTGCGTGAAGTATCGCAGGAACAACTGCAACAGGAAGCAACTTTGTTTGGACTGCGAAAAGCGTGGTGGTATGTACCAAGATCAGCCATCGACTTTGACGACCCCAAAGGCTCGCAGGGTGACTCCCATTTTGTAGCACCCAATCCTCCTTTTGGTGCCGTGTTCACCTACTACCTGCGCGATGGCTTAAAGTCTAAGTCTGCGATGAGAAAGGAAAGTGAAAAGCCATTGCGAAAGCAAAATCAGAATATCCCTTTTCCGGGATGGGATAAGCTGGAAGAGGAAACAGTACAGGCGGAGCCAATCATTTGGCTTACGGTAAAGAATGCCAGCGGAGAAGTGGTAAGAAGAATTAAAGGTCCTACAGAAAAAGGTTTTCATCGCATCAACTGGGATTTGAAATACCCTACTCCCGATGCAATTACTTTCGATCAAAGACCGAATGAAGAAGGAGAGCAGCCCGCAGGATTGATGGCTGCACCCGGCACCTACACGGTAACACTTTCCAAACAAGTTGATGGTGTAGTTACTCCACTTTCAGAACCCAGAACCTTTGTGGTAGAACAAATGAGAAAAGGTGCTTTGCCAGGAGCCAGCCCGCAGGAAGTGGCCACCTTCTGGAGACGCTATGAGCAAGCAGTAAAGAACACGTCTGCCGTTCAGGTGGCGATGGGAAATGCAATGAAGAAAATGGAAGCCATGCAAAAGGCTTTGACGCAGGCTACTGCCAATCCGGGAACACTAGACGCACAACTTCACAAGTTGCGTCAGGAGCTCTTTGAATTGGATCAACAGCTGAATGGACACCATGCCAAAAACCAGATAGGTGAGAAAACCAAAACCACCATCGGGTCTCGCCTGTTTGCCGTGAACAGAGGGGTAAGTCTCTCTACCTACGGACCAACGGATACACATAAACAAAGCCTTGCCATCGTGGAATCAGAATTGAAAGAAATTCAAACCAAGCTGAAAGCCAAGCAGACTGAATTGTCTGCCCTGGGCAAATCCTTGCTGGCCGCAGGTGCTCCCTGGGTAGAAGGAGAACCACTCCCGGAAAACTAACAGAAGTAAAACAAGTTATTCTAGCAGCGTCTTATCATGAGACGCTGCTTTTTTATGCTTGCTATATCATTAAATTTCTATTTTAATAATGGCGTGCACAGGGATGGCATGTCCGCCTCTTAATTCAACAAGCCTGCCTTCAAATTCAATTAAGTCGGAGAGGAACTCCACCTGTTCTCCGCTTTCCAATTGAATGATCATTCCCACTTCATCGTGTTCAATGTTGGTATAGGCCATGGCACTGCGCAAATCATGTGCCCGCTGTTGTCGTTTTACCTCATCGGTAATAACATCGTTGGCAGGAAATGTGCATTGCTTTAACTCTTCAAATGTGATGGTTCTGTAGGGCATACCGAGGTTGAGTTGCCTATTTGAATTTAGCGAAATGGGGCAGAGAATCCAATTGAAGGAAAATGTTTAGTTGAAAAGCGCATTTTTGTTGGAGCTGTTCCATGGATATCGACCTGAGAACCTCTAATTTTACACGTTGGCATAATTTTTAATACAGTTAGAACTAGAACTAAAACTGAACAACACATGAAAAAGATAACCTACCTGGCTGTATTGGCCATTCTGCTTTCCTCTTGTAAAGACGATGTAGTCAACTTGCTCACCCAGGAGCAAAATGCCTCCATTACGGATCAATCACTTACCGAAGCCTATTTCAATGAAGCAGGTGATATGTCCATTCAGGCATTTAATACACCTTCTTCAGATCAGATAAAGTCGGGACGTACCAATGGTACCATCTCGATTACAGTTTCCGGAGATACGCGCTTCAATGGTGCCACCGTTACTTTGGTAACCCAGCAGGGAAATGACCCGCTCAATCCGCAAGGAATCATCACCATTGATTTTGGTGCCGGACAAACAGACCCTCGCGGTATTGTTAGAAAAGGAAAAATTATTGTCAACTACCAGGGACTTCGGTTCATCCCTAATTCAAAAACCATCACTACGTTTGATGGCTACGAAGTAAACGGAGTGAAAATTGAAGGCACCAGAACGGTAACAACTTCTTCATTCACACTTACACCTGCGCTTGCAGTTTCTTTTGTGGTGAAAGATGTGGATGGCAAAGCCACCTTTTCTGATCAAACCACCATTACACGAAATGCCACCCATACACATACCATCACTTTTGGCACTACCATCGGAGGCACCACCTGGAAGGTAGAAGGACAAGCCAATGGTAAAACCAGGACGAACAATGATTATGTCTTTGCAATTAGTCGACCGCTAATATTTAAAACGGAATGTGCGTTCAATGGTATTGCACTTCCTTCCGAAGGGGAAGCATTGCTCACCCTTGGAAGCATTCCAATTCTAATCAACTATGGAGACGAGGGTGCCGAGTGTGATAAGGTAGTGACGGTATTGGTCAATGGCCAGTCGCAGAATATTACCATTGGTAGTTAATACCGCTTACTTGGATTGACCGATTCTTATAAGGTTAAGTAAACAGAAGGTTCCGCCCAGGTGGAACCTTTTTTATTGGTGCAACCTGTCCAAATATGGTAAGTCAGACTCATCTATTGCACATGTTGCTCATCGCAGGCTATTGCAATTCATCGATGAAATTAGCTAAAAACACCGTTTTTGGCCCATTATCCCGTATATACCCCCGAACCAAATGTTAAAATACACTATGATTGAAAATGTGAAAATGAATTGGCTAAAGGGATTAATGGCACTGAGTGTCTTTTTCTTTTTAGGAAGTTGTAATAACGATAATGACCTGGGATCAGGTGAAGTGGCGTTTGAAATTACCGATGCGCCACTGGACGACTCCAATGTGAAAGGTGTTTTTGTAACTGTGGCTGAAATAAAAGTCGATGGTAAAGCAATTGAAGGTTTTAGTAAACAAACCATTGATTTGAAGGCCTATCAAAAAGGGGAAACCAAACTCCTTGGAAGTACCGATATGGCTGCACGTACCTACAACAACCTTACACTGGTGCTCGACACCGATGCCGACAGCAATGGCGCTGCCCCGGGTTGTTATGTGTTGTCCAATGACAATGTGAAATACAAACTAACCAATTCGGCTGCGAGCAATGGTAAGTTGGAATTGAACCTGACCAAGTCGTGGTCGGTGGCCAATGCGGCTAAAACCAATGTGGTGATGGACTTCGACTTGCGCAAAGCGTTGAAGTATGCAGAAGGATCTGGAACAGGATTTAATTTTGTAAGCAATAACAATCTGCAGGCTGCCGTAAGGGTGGTAACCAAATCAGAAACGGGTACCATTAAAGGAACGTATCAGAATCAATCCGGCTCCAATGCCGATAAAGTGATTGCCTACTTGTACAAGAAGGGCACCTTTAATGCACAAACGGAGACAACAGCGCAAGGCGAAGACAAGATTTTGTTTGCCAATGCGGTTTCCAGTGCATTGGTTGAATCCGGACTTTCCTCCAGTGCTTATACACTTGCCTTTCTGGAGGCAGGTGAATACGAGTTGTACTTTGCAGGATACAAAAAAGAAACAGGTTCAAATCGTTATGCTTTTGAATCAAGACTTGAGTCTGAAATGAGGGTCAATGGAACAGTAAGTAATGTGTTCACCGTGAATGCCGGAGCTGAAGTCAATATTTCTGCTTCTATTCTGGGTGTGATTAATTAGCCCCATAAGTATTTCATGCTGAAAGGCCCTGTTGAACAACAGGGCCTTTTTTTTAGGTTAAATAGAGCAAAATAACGGATGCTATAAGCCGTCCATCACTTCGATGGTAGGTTTTATCTTATAAATTCTATTTCCTTACACCTTTATTACATCAAGTGGGCCTATTAGTAATTTAGTGTATAAATTACAATGGCTAGAAATGCTAAATCCGAAGTCTGTTCCAAGTCAAGATATTGAGGTGAACGTTATATGAAATTGTATATCGATAGGCGGGCTTTATTTGGTTTTATTGTGGCCTTGTTTATTTTTCTCTGGTTAGGCTATTTTTCCTACCGCAACAACCAACAGTTTCTTGCTGCCAGGGAAGCCATATTCCACACTACAGAGGTTTTGATTCATATTGAGCAAACACAAAACAACGCTGTAAAAGTTGAGGAGTTAATAGCCAAGTACATTATCTCTCAAGACAATACTTATTTGACATTGTATAATCATGAGTTGGAGAAAGCTGCCGAGCACTATAACAAATTAGTGGCATTAACCGCTGATAATGAGAGCCAACAGGTGAAGTTGGATAGTTTTGTGGTGGCCGGAACGAAGAAATTGTCATTGCATCAAAAAATAGTAGAGGCAATGAAAAATTCAACAAGAAGAGAAGCAGCAGATATTCTTAGCAGCGAGGAAAATATGAAATCAACCCAAAAGGTGAACTCGATCCTTACTTCTATTCGTACAGAGGAGAATTCTCTTCTCCTCAACAGGGTGGCCAAGAGCAAGGCCGAAATGAAAGCATTCGAAACTACTTTTATGGTGTTGATGGTTACCACCATGCTGATATTGCTCGCAGTCTTTGTTATCATCAATAACAGTTTCCGGTCAAGGTTAATGGCTGAAGAACGAGCACATCAGATTAACTCAGAGCTGGAGTCATTTACCTATTCTGTCTCTCACGACTTACGTGCCCCGCTGCGTTCCATCCGAGGATTTGCGGAAGTACTTAAGGAAGAGTATGGTCCATCCATGGATCAGGAAAGCAATCGCCTGTTGGGAATAATCATGCGCAATGCCAGCCGAATGGGCCAGCTGATTGATGACTTGCTGGACTTTTCACGTTTGGGGAGAAAGCAGCTGAGTTATTCAAAGATTGAAACGCGGGGATTGGTTACAGAAATTATCGGAGAGTTGACGGTACACGACAGCCGAAATGTAAAGTGGGAAATCCAACCCCTTGAGCATACCGTAGGGGATCTGAGTATGATCAGGCAGGTGTGGGTCAACCTGATTTCGAATGCCCTCAAATACACGCGCAACAATCCTGAAGCTACTATTCAAATTGGTAATTACTCCCATAAAGGCAACATGGTGTACTTTGTGAAAGACAATGGGGTAGGCTTTGATATGAAATACAGTGATAAACTCTTTAAAGTATTTCAACGTCTGCACAACAACCAGGAGTTTGAAGGCACTGGCGTAGGACTGGCACTGGTGCAGCGCATCATCACAAAACACAAAGGAAAAATATGGGCAGAAGCGGAAGTAAACCAGGGAGCCAGTTTCTTTTTTTATTTAAGTAATCCAACGATATGATGAACCATCAGCAGGTAGAAATACTACTCATTGAAGACAATCATGATGATGCCGAATTGGCCATCAGGGCACTGAAGAAACGAAACCTGGCCAATAACTTGTTGCACATAAGCGACAGTGAAGAGGCACTGAATTACCTTTTTAAAGAGGGAAACAACAACTACCCCAAACTGATTCTGTTGGATTTGAAAATGCCAAAGATTGATGGTATACAGGTGCTGAAGAGAATTAAAAGCGATCCGGAAAAAAAAGTGATACCTGTGGTGATGCTTACCTCTTCTAAGGAGGAAAAGGATGTAATTGAATCCTATAACCTGGGTGTAAATGCCTATATCGTGAAGCCGGTACAGTTTGATAAATTTCTGGACGCAGTAGACCAACTGGGAATGTTTTGGTTATTACTAAATCAACCACCAAGATGAGTGAACAACCATTTAACAGAGCATTGAAAATTCTATTCCTGGAAGACGTAGCGGAAGATGCGGAGCTGGTGGCACGCGTGCTAAAAAAAGAGGGATTGCGATTTGAATTGGTAAGGGTGGATACCAAAGAGGAATTCTTTCAGGCCATCCGTTCGCATTCCTTTGACGTCATTCTCTCTGACCATTCCTTACCACAATTCAATTCTTCCGAAGCATTGAAATTATGCAGAAGGTTGGGGATATCGATACCCTTTATCCTGGTGACAGGTTCAGTATCTGATGAGTTTGCCATTACGAAATTGAAGGAGGGAGTGGATGATTATATATTAAAATCAAGCCTGCAACGACTTCCCACGGCCATTACCAATTCACTTACTCAACGCAAACTGCAATCACAGCGACTGGAGGCAGAACTTGCACTTAGGGGTCAAAATGAAGAACTGCTTAAGATCAATCAGGAACTCGACAGCTTTGTGTACAGCGTGTCGCACGACCTGAGAGCACCTTTGCTTTCCATATTGGGATTACTCAATATATCCAGAATGGACGAACGTCCGCGTGATCCTGTTTATGACGAGTATTTTAACATGATGGAAAAAAGCATCAAAAAACTGGATGGAACGCTCAAGGAGATCTTGGCCTACTCACGCAATGCAAGAAGTGAGGTAACGCCCACTCAGGTAGACTTCATGCTGGTGCTCAAAAGCTGCATGCAGAAAATAGAATTTTTGGATGGCTTCAGTGATATGGATATCAAAATTGAATGCAGAAGTATGCATTCACCTTTCTTTTCTGATGGCCATCGACTGTCTGTGGTGTGTGAAAACCTGTTGTCCAATGCCATTAAGTACCGTAATCCAAAAAGAAAATCCTTGCTCTTCATAACGTTGAACGTAAATGAAAACGAAGCGCGAATAAAATTTGAAGACAATGGCATTGGTATCGATGAAAAACTGTTGCCCAATGTCTTTAAGATGTTTTTCCGGGGCACCGAGCAAAGCGATGGCGCAGGCTTGGGGTTATACCTAGTGAAAGAAACCCTCCAAAAACTAAAGGGCACCATACATGCTACTTCAACTTTCGGTGTTGGAAGTACCTTTGAATTGACCATACCAAATTTGGGTGAACTGAAATAACCAAATTTTAGTTATTCCTGCTTGTCGGAACAATTCATCTGCAATGGAGGATAACCAGTATTTGTTTAAAGAATTCAGTGTAAAATGATCACTTTCATCCGCCAATTAGGATGTGCATATTTGCATCTCATTAAATTACAGAAGGCATGAAGCTCGGCATCAATGGCATGGGGAGAATTGGCAGAACCTTTTTCAGGGTACTGTGGCAGAATAAGGCTTTGGAGCAACTCAAAGTCATCAATGACATTATGCCAAAAACACACCTCATCTACCTGCTTCAGTATGATACCGTGAGGGGAAATCTCGGGGTAAAAATTAACGAAACGGCCGGAGGAATAGAAGTGAATGGGCATACCATTGAAGTGCATCAGCACGACCGTCCGGAAAATATTCCATGGGGTAAAGCCCAGGTAGACACGGTGGTAGAGGCCACCGGTATATTTACAAAAAAAGCCGACCTGGAAGCCCACTTGCGCGCGGGGGTGAAACGCTGCCTGCTCACCACCTCCGGAGGTACGGATATTCCGCTTTATATTGAAGGGGTAAACGAAGCAGATTACCAAAAGGAAAAGATATTTTCAATCGGCAGTTGCACGGTCAATGGAACAGCTCCTTTGGTGAAAGCTTTGCAAGATTTTTCACCCCGGTCGTTGTACGTCAACGTCATTCATGCGTATTCATCACGTCAGAATATTCTCGATTCCTACTATCCGGAACTGAGAAGAACCAGGGCTGCTGCAGATAACATCATACCCTTGCATATCAACCTGGACTTAAGTTTGCAGCGGCTTTTCCCGGGGATGAAGGACCACATTTCCTCCATCACCTCACGCGTACCCGTTCCTTGTGGCGTGCTGGCCGACATGACTTTTATGCTGGCCACTCCTCCAGCCAGCAGTGCCCAAATGGTAGAGCACCTGAAACAAAAACAACAACAGATGGCAAGGATAATGCAGGTGACCCATGACCCTATCGTTTCTTCCGATATCATTAACGACCCCCATTCACTAACAATTGATGGAGAATTTGTACAGGTAATGGACAATCATGTTAAACTTATGGTGTGGTTCGACAACGAATGGGGATTTTCCAACAGGTTGTACGATTGGTCCAACCGGCTTAATAACATTGAATAGTTGATCATGAATTATTGGATGACCAAACAGATAGCAGCTAAAGGGTTATTGGCAATCCTTTCTTCGATTATTGTATTTCACCTGCTGGTTATTACCGGGGTGATCCCTTACCAAATCGTTTGGGGCGGCAGACTGCAAAACGTCAATCAGATGTTGAAGTTTGAAGCGGTGTCATTGTTACTTAACCTGGTGATGGTGACATGGGTAGCCCTTAGCCTGGGTAGGATACAACTCAAGGTCAATGAAAACGTTTTAAGGATTGGCTTTTGGATCATGTTCCTGCTCTTTCTTTTGAATACTGTGGGCAACCTGCTCTCCAACAACGGACTGGAAAAAATTATTTTCACACCCCTGACAGCGTTGCTTGCCCTTTTCAGTTTCAGACTGGCCATTAAGTCCTGATCCTCCTACCAAATCCTAAAATGACTTTTCCGGAACCAACTGTTTTTGCCGATTTTGCCAGCAATAGCAGGAAGCACTAAGGAGGGATAGGAGAATGATTGTTCAGGTATCTGAGGCCATAAGACCTGGATTCAATTCCAGAATAATGGGTGAAACCACTTTAGCGACTACTTTCCGATACAGAACTTACTGAAGATGTTGTCTAAAAGATCTTCAGTGGTTATGCTACCTGTAATCTCGCCCAGGTAGTGCAGCGATTGACGGATGTCCATGGCCAGAAAGTCACCCGTCACCCCTGAGTCCATGCCTTCCAGCACGCGTGTGAGGGACTCATTGGTTTGCAACAGGTTTTGGTAATGGCGCAGGTTGGTTACCAATACATCTCCTGTTTTTACATTTTGTATTTCAAATAATGAGAGAATCTTCTCTTTCAAGGCCTCCATATGATCGCCTCGCTTGGCAGAAATAAAAATAAATCCTTCCTTCTCTAGTTGTTGAACCAATCTGGCATCGGCCTTGTCCAGCTTATTACCCACCTTGATGTAGGGAATGCCCAACTCGGTCAGCTTTTGCATTTCTGCATTGATCTCCCCCAATGTGGTGTTGGTTAAATCCACCAGATAGATGATGAGCGAAGCTTTCTTCATTTTGTCGTAAGCGCGAGCTACCCCCATGGCCTCGATTACATCTTCTGTTTCGCGCAGGCCTGCCGTATCGATGAACCTGAAGTTGATGCCTCCCAATACAATTTCATCTTCTATGCTGTCGCGGGTGGTACCGGCAATGTCGGAGACGATGGCTTTCTCTTCGTTGAGCAATACATTCAGCAGGGTGGACTTGCCCGCATTGGGTTTGCCTGCAATTACAGTAGGTACTCCGTTTTTGATCACGTTGCCCTGATCAAAGGATTGAATCAGAGAGGTCAGGTATCCTTGAATCTGAAAAATCAATTTCTTTAGATCACTGCGTTTGGCAAACTCTACATCTTCTTCTCCAAAGTCAAGCTCGAGTTCTATAAGGGAAGCAAAATGGATGAGTTCTTCACGCAGCTTATTGATCTCTTTGGAAAAGCCACCGCGCATCTGATTCAATGCGGCTTGTCTTGCATTGTCGGTTTCAGCATTGATAAGGTCGGCCACGGCTTCTGCCTGTGCCAGGTCAAACCTTCCATGAAGAAAAGCGCGCTTGGTAAACTCACCGGGTCCTGCCAGCCGTGCACCTTTTTTTAAAAAGGCCTTGATGATCTCTTTGACGATAAGGGGTGAACCATGACAGGAAATCTCAACGGCATTTTCGGTGGTGAAGGAATGTGGCGCATGAAATACTGCCACCAGCACTTCATCAATGAGGCGACCTTCATCCTGAAGCGTACCCAGATGTAGCGTATGAGAGGCTTGTTGTGTCAGGTCCTTGCCTTTGAACAGGGATTGGGTGATGGCAATGGCATCACCTCCCGACAAACGTATGACGGAAATGGCGCCTACACCTTGCGGTGTGGCCAGTGCAATGATGGTATCGTCAGTTGCAGGAGTGGACATCAGCACAAAAATAGGGCAGAAGATTGGATATCCCGTGGTGTTTTACCTGGTAATGGTAACAAAGGAAACTCCTCTGAAGGGTTTGCCTTCTGCGGTCATCCCTTCTACCACAATGCGATAGCGGGTGGGTACGTCTGCTGCATAACACTCCACTATGGTTGGATTATTCGCACTGAGGTTGAGGTTGGGACCCCAGAAGATGGTAGTTCTGAAGTCAGCACGGTTGTTTGCGTTTTTCTCGCTATAGTCGGGCTGACTGAACGGTCGTGGCCTGGTGTAGCCACCTACTTTGTAAGAGAGGTAGTCGGTGCGTGCTTGTGCATCATCAGGGCCCTTTTTGGTATAGATGGCAATTACTCCATTGGCTCCTCTTGTACCAAACGTAGACACACCTCTTGTGATTACTTCAACATAATCGATGGCACTGGGAGGCAACCCCATCAATCCTTCCACATCCCAGGGTACACCATCCACCAAAATCAATGGGTCGGTGTTGCCGGAAATGCTGGAGGTGCCTCCTCGTATTTTCACACGCACACGTCTGATGCTGTTATCGTCATAATATTCCGTGACCTGAAGACCTGGAACCCTACCTTGCAAACCGATGAGTGGATTGATGCCGGCAGTGGTGCCTGCCATGTCTTTTCCCTTTACTACGTAGTCGGGTTTACCATATACTTTGGCGGCCAGCTTCTCCTCAGCCTGGAGCGATTTGTCTTCGATCACCACCTCGTTGAGCAGGATGGTATTCATGTCCAGCTCGTACGTGTTTTGCACGCGTTGCAAAGCGTCCTCACTTTTTAAATCCAGGTTGAGTTTGGGTTTGTTGTAGTTAAATGGGGGCATGTCCTTGTCCAGCAGTTCTACCTTGCCGAAGGTTTTCCCTTTTGCATTGGAGGACTTGAAGGCAAAGTTGAGGCTGTCCATAAAATCAAGGCCGGTTACCAGGAAGTTGCCTTGCAGGTCGGTCTCCATGGAAATGAGATTGTCCATATTTCCTTGCACGATGTCTACCTGAGCGGGGGATGGTGTTCCTTTGTTATCCACTACCTGTCCCCGGAAGCTGAGGCCCCGTTCCATAAAATGTTCGATGCTTTCAAAGTATTCGTTTTTGGCCTCACCCAATTTTACTTCCAGCAGTCCGGGTGTAGTAATGCGCGCTATCTGCGAGAGTGGTATGGCCGTTTCTGCATCGGTAATGGAGATGGAAAAATTAGCAGGCAGTGCAGCTTTGTCTTCCAGGGAAACCGTCAAAGTTATTTTGTCTCTGGTCTTGTACGTAGTCTTATCAGGAATCACTTTAATGGTTCCTGTTTCCAGGGTTTCGCTTTCTGGTATTCTTACATTTTGATCGTAGGAGAGAATGGGCACAGGTTTAGTGTACAAATCTTTTCCATAGTTGCGCATCCAATTGGTGTAGGCGCGCAGGTAGTATTCGCCTGCTGCAAGCGCATGAGGAACTACAAATTCTCCCCAGCCAAATCCGTTTCTGATCCTGACGTTCTTGGTGCTCAGTATTTCTCCCGTTGGAGAGACCATCTCCACATACAATAACCTGCTGAGTGTATCCCGAAGCAGGGGCATGCTGTACCCCATGTAGGCCTTGAACCAGATGGTCTCCCGGGGATAATAGTAGTCTCGGTCAGTATGCAGGTAAACCTTTTCCCGCAACAAACTGAAATTCTGCCAGTCGAGTTTTTCAGCTTCAATGCCTGTCTCAGAGCTATAGTTGATGGGGGCAGTGGAGGCGAGCCCACGATGACGCATGGCGCCATCTATGGTTACGGAATTATTGTTCAGCAATACGCCTTCAGCCGTTACATCCACAGAACCGTTTTTGGTGAGTGTGGATATTTTTCCGGTTTCGTTTTTGATATCACCATCAGCACCTGCTGCAATGGTATAAACTACTTTGGTGACGTTGGGTAATTCAATGTGATAATATCCGCTGATTTTGCCAGGACTGACCAAAGACGCATTGGCTATGGATTTTCCGTTTTCATCGTAGAGCTCAAATCCCTCGCTGTTCAGATTGCCATTCACCATCGACTGAAACAGATGCCGCAATGATCCCCAGTATGCTTTTTGCCTGTTTCTGTTCCATTCGTTGTTTGTAAGGTAATCCTCAGAAACAAGCTCTTCATATTGTGCCATGCCCTGAATATCGGCAGCAGATGTGCTGGCCTTGAAAGACTGGAGGTAGTAGGTGATTTTATAACCCAGCGCATTGTTTTCTATAATGATGGGTGCTGTTGCTGTGGCAGTCAGCTGATCGCCATCGCGTTGGAAGGAGAGTACTTTTTCATTTATGATCTTGCATGCGGCTGTGTTAATGTCAGAACCAACCAGTCCATTGATGAACCATTCCAGATTGAGATCCCATTCCTCTTCCTGTTTAGTGCCTTTGGGTTTTTCTTCCAGTGGGGTAATGCCCAGGTTCAGCTGGTAGGCTTTGTTGGACTGTACCTGCAGGGAGGATTTGAACATTTGATACTTGGGATGGTATACTACTAAATCATAGAAGCCCGGTTGAAGGCCGTTGATTTCAAATGCGCCATCCGAGTTGGTGGTGTGATGAAGCGTTGTGTTGTTGATAAAAACAATGGCGTTCCGGGTTGGCTTCTTATTGCTTACATCGGTAATTACTCCACTCAATTGCGCTTCAGCAGAACTAAATAACAAAAGGCCTAATAGAATGCTGGTGAGCTGCTTTATCATTAACTTTTTTTCCTAAGGTGCAGTAATTTAATAATAGGTGTGAGATGTTTTACCTCAGGGGTTTACAATATTTATTTTGTATTCACCCCTTACCGGCCTCCCGTCTGCAGAAAGTCCCTCTACTATTACCCTGTACATGCCTTCCAGGTCAGCTGCGTAAAATGACAGCTGTGTTTCTCCATTGCGGTTGGTAGTAAGCAGTGGCTCCCAATGAATGGTAGTTCTCAGATCGTTGGACGTGGTTTCTTTGCCCTTAGCATAGGAGGGAGCAGGGAATGGTTCGGGTGCACAATATCCTTTGATGGAAAGCACTTGCATGTTCGGATCATTGGCGCCTCCTTCTTTTGCATAGACACCACTGGTTTTGGTATATATGAGTATGGCTCCATTGGCACCACGCGTACCCAGCAGCGACACTGCGCTGGTAATTACTTCTACACGCTCTACAGTTTGAACGGGAATGGCAGAGATATAGTTGGCAACGGAAATGTTAGGGTCGCCACCGAAGGGTATACCATCCACGATGAGCATGGGCTCCGGTGAAGCAAGGCCTACACCCATGGTGGAGGAACCTCCTCTCAGTCTTACCCTATAGGTGTCCTGATTGTTTTCGTCCCAACCATACGAAACAGTAAGGCCTGGCACCCGGCCTTGTAATGCCTGGATCAGATTGCTTCCGGTAAACACCTGCTGCAATTCTTTTCCATCCACCACATGATCGGCCGTACCATAGAGAGAGGCAGCTTTGGGGTCATAATCTTCAATTCGGGCACCACGTATGGTAATGTCTTGCAGCAATCGGGTGTCGGCATCAGGTATATAACTGGTTACGGGCACCTGGATGGTATTCATGTCCTGGATTTTCAAAGGCAACAAAACAGGTTTAAAATCAATAGCTGGAAATTCCCGATCCAGCAGAGATACCTTTCCATAGGGTTTGCCTTTTTTATTCAATGCCTGAAAACCAAATTCCATGGTACCGTTGAAGTGCAAACCTGCCACCGTGAACTCCCCTTTGCTGTTGGTTTCGGTGGGAATGATGGTGTTGAAGTCTCTTTGCACAATGGACAAATCGGTGCGTTGGGGTTTATTCTTGTCATCCACAAATCGTCCTTTAAACTGAATGCCTCGTTCTATGGGATAGCGTGGTTCAAATTCGGCATTAGCCGCCAGGCGGTTGTCAAGCATTTTAAAATCCAGAATAGTCACCTGGTTGGGTACATCTTTTACCAACACGGCATCGGTGACGGTGGCGGAGAGCTGGGCGACTACCGGGTTGCCCTGTTGGTCGGTAATTTGTAGTTGCATGCCGATCGAGTCCCGCGTGCCATAACTTTCTTTGTTGAGTTTGAAATGAACCAGGAGGGAAGTGGTGTCGTAGGTCACGTCCTCATCCAGAACTTTATCGGTGATGCTGAGAATGGGGAGTGGTTTAACAAAAAATGTTTCACTGCCGTAGTTCCTCATCCAGTTGGTATAGGCGCGTATGAAATAATTTCCTTTCTGAATTGAGTCAGGTAAATCCATGTGGCCTATAGCGATCGCACTGTCTATTTGGAGGTATTCCCTGGCAACACATTTTTTTTGTTCATTGATCAGCTCCACGTACAACACCTCACTGAGTGAATCCAGCAATTCATTGTCTCTGTATTGCATGGAGCCTTTTAACCAAATGCGCTCACCGGGGTAGTAATAAGGTTTGTCAGTTTGTACATGAGCAAACTCCTGCATGCGCTTGTATTTACTCCACCCCGACAACTTGGGAAAGGTGCGCACAGTAGCATTTCCCTGCTCAACGTTGGGAGTAAAATTCATGGGAAGCAGATCGGCCACACGCGAAACACTCATTGCCCCTGAGGTGATCAGGTCGAGGGAGTTGATTACTTCACCATTTTCGTTGACCTTGAGTTGTCCCTTGCCTACTTCAATCCAACTTACCTGAAAGGGTACGTCTTTATAGTACTTCCGGGTAGCATATTCGTTGGTGTAGTGTACCTCTATGCGGGGAGGAAGTTGGATCAGATATTCGCCAGGTATTTTTCCCTTTGTCACTTGTTCTTTGGCATCCCAGGCAATAACCGATTTACCAATTTCTGTGTTGAAAACATCCGAACGTGAAGCCTGTGCATAGCCAGGTTTTTCTACGTAGAGTCTGAATCCTTCCTCATAGGATCGACCATCGATGATGGACTTGAAAAGATGACGCTCTGATCCGTGATACGTATCAATTCTGTTTTTCCTCCATTGCAGCGCCTGGTTGGCATTCAAAGCTTCAGCTTCTTCAAAACGAAACTGCCCCACTATTTGATAGGCAGAGGGATTGGCACTGAAGTTGGCCATGTAAAAATAGATCCTGTAACCCAGGCCATAGTTAAAGATTTCTATTGCCTGGGAAGCAGTGGCCTCCAATGATGACTTGGAGGAGTTCTCAGAAAAATTAATAACCCATGGATTTTGAATCTTGCAATTGGCAGAATTATTGTTTTCACCCAGGAAAATTTTTTCAAAGGTTTTCAACTTCTTCTCCCACTCTTTATCACGTTTGCTGGTTATCTCCACCTCCTGCATCTCTTCGGGTTTTGGAAGCAAGGCGATGTTGCCAATCTTGATTTCTGCACCTTCGGGTACATAAAATTTGATGATACGAGCTTGATAGCCCACGTAACTGAATACAACATCGTTATACCCTACTTGCAGGTTCTTCAGGGTGAATTCACCGTTGTGATCGGCACTGGTGCCTATGGTGGTGTTGTTTACAAACACATTGGCGAAAGGCAATACCTCACCGGAGAGTGAATCAAGGGTAATGCCACTGATCGTGCCGCGGTCCTGACCTTTGACTGTAAAGACAAGGCTTACAACAAAAAGGAAGATCCATATGGATTTGAGATTCATCTTGCTGGTCCGTTGGCAACTAATATAAAGTGATTTTATGGTCGGCTGGCAACCCAATCAGGGGTAATTTTGAATTTATAAAAGTACTTAGTCTTGCTCAAATCAATAAAGACCATGTGTCTTATTTTTTATGGCATTGAAGCACACATCTGGTCGTCACCGACTTGGCAAGACTAATGGCGTATACGCAATCCTGCCAATGGTGGTTATCATAGGTGCCTTTTTTCTCATGAGTAAGTTGGATCAACCTTTTGTAATTTGAGTTTCCCGAACAATAAAGACAGGGATGTCTACCCGGTGGCGTACCGTATCTACAGTGGTACCAAAGATAAGGTCTTTGATCAGGTTGTGTCCGTGAGCACCCATCACCAGCAAGTCGGCTTCAAACTCCTTCACCATAGCCGGTATTTTTCGTTTTGGATTTCCAAATCCAATCTTGATCTCCACCTCATAGCCTTTCTCCTGAAGCTGTTTGGCATAATTCTGCAATGCGGCCCTATCTACGCTAGATTCCTTATCGGCAATTGAGCTGCCATACACCATGGCACCTGCAGTTTCGACCACGTGTATCAATAAGTACTTAGCCACATTACCACCTTGCGAAAGCGCACTTTGAATGGCTACCGAATCCACCTTGGTAAAGTCGATGGTGATGGCGATGCGCTTATAAATGGGTTGGGTTATCTCTGTCAAGGTTACGGCTTCTCCATGAGGTATACGCGATGACTTAGGTGCACTGCGTCTGTCGATCAATGGTTTGAAGGTAATATAAATAAGCAAAAGCCCGGCAGCTATACATACAGGAATTACTGTAAGGCCAATGATCCATGGGTTTTCAGCTTCTGTCAGCCAGCCGGATACTTCGTTGATCACCAACTGAACATTCAATCCAACTATGACAAGCGCGATGGACCACGCTAATAGTTTTACCCACATCTTGTTGGCAAACTCACCCATCTTCACCTTGTCACTGGTAAAGTGGATCAATGGAATGATGGCGAATCCCAATTGTAAACTCAGTACCACCTGACTCAATACCAGCAGCGCACCGGTTTTACTTTCGCCATAAAGAATGATTACCAGATACGCAGGGATGATGGCGATCAGGCGGGTGATCAACCTTCTCAGCCAGGGGGTAATGCGCAAATTCAGGTAACCTTCCATTACAATCTGACCGGAAAGGGTGCCGGTAATGGTTGAACTCTGTCCAGCGGCTACCAAAGCGATACCAAAAAGCAGGGGAGCCATTTCAGTACCAAGTAATGGTGCCAATAGTTGATGGGCATCCTGTATTTCGGCCACCTCATACATGCCCGCCTTGAAGAAAGTGGAGGCAGCAAGCACCAGAATAGCAGCGTTGACAAAGAAAGCCGCATTCAGGGCAATCGCTGAATCGATAAAGTTGTATTTCAATGCCGACCATACGCCTTTAGGCGTAGAACTATCGATCCTTCGTGTTTGTACTAATGAAGAGTGCAGGTATAGGTTGTGCGGCATCACAGTGGCGCCAATGATACCGATAGCGATATAAAGCGCTGTATCGTTGGGTAACGAGGGGATAAACCCTACCAGCAGTTCACTCATGTCGGGTTTGGCCAGCAGCATTTCCACAAAAAAAGCACCCCCGATGATGGCCACCAGTGCCACAATAAATGCCTCCATTTTGCGCATGCCATAGCTTTGCAAAACCAGAATGATCAGTGTATCCAACACAGTGAGGGTTACACCCCACACAAGTGGTAAGTCGAACAGCAACTGCAAGCCAATGGCCATACCTAATACCTCCGCCAGGTCGGTGGCAGCAATGGCAATTTCTGCCATTAACCAAAGTGCATAGTTGATGCCTGGCCGGTATTCACTGCGGGAGGCTTGTGCCAGGTCGAGCTGACGCACTACACCGAGTCGGGCACTAAGGCTCTGCAACAGGAGTGCCATCAGGTTAGACATGAGCAATACCCATATCAATGTGTAGCCAAACTGGCTGCCACCCGCAATGTCAGTGGCCCAGTTGCCTGGATCCATGTAGCCTACGCTCACCAGGTAAGCAGGACCTAGAAACGCCCACAGTTTTCTCCATCCTTTGCGATTGGAAGCTTCTACAGAACCGTGTACCTCACTTAATGATTTTCTTCCTGCTTCCTTCAACATATCATTCGGTAACAAGTATATTTTTAGAAACTTCCCTGGATATAAAAACCTTATGGTTGTCAACAATCACCTCCATCGATCCATCATAGGCCTCCTTACTGATCACCTGTATCTTTTTGCCTGGCTTGGCTCCAATCTTCTCTAAGTATTTCAAAAAACTAGAGTCGGCATCCTTCACCGCCATCACCACACCCTTGTATCCTTCATCAATTTGATCCAATGGCACCTGTGGCTTGATAACAATTTTTCCCTTGTGATTGGGAATAGGATCACCATGCGGATCAACGGTGGGGTAATCGAGAAATTTATCCAATTGTTCAATCAGCCTTTGGGATTGAATGTGCTCCAGTTGCTCGGCAATTTCATGCACTTCGTCCCAGGTAAAGTCGAGCTTCTGCACCAGAAAGGTTTCCCAAAGCCGGTGCTTGCGTATCACTTGAAGCGCCTGTCCTTTGCCTTTCGTGGTCACCTTTACACCATAATATTTCTTGTAGGAAATCAGGTTTTTGGCAGAGAGCTTCTTGATCATATCGGTGACAGAAGCGGCTTTGGTGTTCATGGATTCAGCCAATGCATTGGTGAGCACATCCTTGCTTCCGTCTTCGGAAAGGTGATAAATGGCCTTGAGGTAATTTTCTTCTGCGAGACTTAAAGTCATGAAGCTGAGTATTACTACAAAGCTAAAAATTTAGACTAGTCTAAAAAAATACTTAGATAGAATATTAGCCTCGAATGGCCTGCAATGCCGCTTCAATGGCATACTGGATGTCCTTGTTCGTGCTTTCTTTTTGAATTTTGAGCAGTACAGGTTCAGCGGCCCGTGCCTCCTTTCCATTTTTACCCAATAAAACCACCAGTTTGTAGCGCAATCCTCCATCATGAATGGTGGTAGCCTTGAGTGCAGTGATGAGCGGGTCTACAGCAGCCTTACCTATTTTGGAAATGGCCTCTTGTGCTTTGTCCGACTCCTTGTAGTTGTAGCTCATTACTTTGCTTACCATATAATTGATTGCTTTAGTGTTGGTGGTTCTCACATTGCCCAATACCTCCATGGCATAGGCTTGTATGGAAATCAACAACTCCTTGTCTTCCAGTGATCGCTTGTCAAACAATTGGATGAGGGTGTTTTCAAGCGGTTTGGGCTTTGTGCCCATCTGTACCAACAGTTTAATCACACGCTCTTGTTCCTTGAGGTCATTGCCCTTCAGTACCAGTTCAGCCTCTGCCATCGTGGGGATAACTCCGGGTACTGCAATGCCATATTTTACACAGAAGTTGATCCTGTCTTCCAGTTGGCTTACATAAGGAGTCTGTATGGCGTAGGCAGCAAACTTGTCGTTGCACAACTGGATCAGGAGTTTCAGGTCACTTTCCGGGAATTTTTTGGCTGTTTCTTCATTTTCCAGAGCGATGGACTTGTTGTTATTGTTGTTTTCTCTGAGCCTGTACTTGTAAGCAAATTCATACAGCTTATCGCCAGATTTATCACTCTCATATTTCTGGAAGTAACGCGCAATCCATCGCAATACTTTTGTTTTGGTTTCTGGGTTGGCTTCAGCCTCGTACATCCTGTTGAGATAGAGCAAATGATTGTTGACGCTGTATTGGGGTACAGCTTCCAATTGTTCTGAATAACGTTCGTAGGTATACAACAGCAGTTCCTGGTTTTTACCCAATCCTTGCATCATCTGGTAAAAGGCATGATCGTAAGTGGTTGGTTGGGGTAATCCGAGTTTTTGCTGCTTTACCAATTGAAAATAGGCGTCAATTCTGTTTGTGCCTGTAGGAATGTCGGTGCGTTCCAGAGCTGAATGAAGGTATCGATATACCCCGTGTTCGGTACGGCTGATGGCATTCAATACCACGGTCCATTCTTTGGCATTCAGGTCATGATCCTTGGTTAAAAACTCGATAATGGTCAGACTTCGGTCATCTTGAGAGGGTAATGCAATTTTATCCAGTGTAGTCAGCAAAAAAGACCTGTAAGGTTCATGTTGTACCTTATACCTGTTGAAGGCATACATCGCTTCATAGTGAAGTTTTCCACAAATGTTGTCAAATGGAGTTTTCATGGCTTCGTTGGCAATGGCATCCACTTTTTCGGGGGTGGAAAAGTCTGTCAGCATGAGTTTGAACTCGTTTACCCTGATCTTGCAGGCTTCTTCTTCCGTCTGAGGTGTAGTGGTGGTTACGTTCACATTAGTCGTATTGTTGACGGGCACGTTCTCCCTGACGTTGGAGGAAACGATGGGGTTGTCAGGAAACAGCGTTTTGATGTTTCCGGTCATCTTGATTCTGCCGGTATAGGTGGTCAGTATTTCACCGGTAGTTACATCAATAAGTCTTCCGCTAATGTCAACGTAGGATTTCAACTTGGTATAAGTACCTGAGAAAAGGGCATCGATGGGCAGCAATTGTCCGATGCGAATGGCTTCGCTGGGATTCATCATTCCTGAAAGCATCAGTTCATTCTCCTTGAAAATGGCATCCAAACGGCTGCGCTCGAAAAGCTTGAATTGGTTCGCATCCTGATCAATTTTACCAATGACCAATTCGGTCAGGTATTCTCCAAAGGTGTTTTTGGCATCGCTGCTGGGAGAGGAGGAGATGAAAGGGACTATTGCCAACCGCGTGGGCTGTGAGGGCAGACGCACGGCACTGAGTCTGGCCACCAGATCGTCAACTGCCTTTGCCTGAGTTTTTGACTTTTGCGCGTGGGTTATGCCTGTGATCAAGGCAAAAAAGATGAATAGAATTCTCATCACAGCAGATTTAAAGACTAAATATAGAAATTAGGGTGGACCTCAGGTGAAGAGATCATCTACGATCGCTTTAAATTTTTGACCTTCCCATGTGATGCCAGGTATCGGGCTGGAGTAAAATGGCAGGATCGGAAGTGCCGCTATCCACTTGTGGGAGATGTCAGGTACCATCAGTCCGGCTCCGTGTTCCTTAATCAGGTGCGAGTAGGTTTGGTTTTCCCAGCTGAGAATGGGAAGCTGGCAGGCCATGTACTCATACAGCTTGGTTGGATAAGCACCCAAGGTATGGGGGGAAGGAGGGTAGTAGATGATGCCAAAATCAGCCCTGGCAATTTCATCCATAATCCTGGAATGAGGAAGCGCGTGGTCAAACCCCTTGAGGGTGATGTAGGGTTTGTTTTTTATCCTTGTCCGAATTTCTTTTCGTTCCCCTTCTAGGGCACAAAATCCGGCAACGGTGAGCGTCACCCTGGGCTCCAGTTCATGCATGGATTGGGCGAGCGACAAGGCCTCAAAAATGCCAGTGCTTTTGGAGATGGTGCCACTGAAAAGGAGATTGAAACCGCTGCCTTTTTTGCGTTCGAAACCAGGAGGAAGTACCGCTTTATTTTCCAGCACGGTGTATCGCTTTTTCAAGAAGGTGAGCTCGCTTTCGTATGACTTTTCAGCCAAAATAAAGTGATGAAACAGGGGGGCAGTAAACTTCTCTTTCAAACGCACCCACCATGCCAATGGTTTGCGCAGCCAAGCCGGGAACACCTCCGTAAAGCGGATGTTGCGATAGTAATTTTCGCGTATGTCATAGACAATTTGGGCACCAAATAAAATTCTGTTTAGGACACTAACTATCAATAACTCATGGGTGTTAACTATCAATAGTTCGGGTTTTAGTTGAATCAGTTTTAGGGCTATTTTAAGGGACTGCATCCACCTGCCCATGCTTAGCCTGGGTACGGGTTTTAGAGGTATAAATTGAATACCCGCACAAGCAGGTATGGGGTTTATGGCCTGCCCGATGATGTAAATTTCATAATCGTGTGAGGGCACAAGACTCATCGCCATCTTCTCATAAAGACGGGTGTCATCGACAGGATTGAGTACGGTGGCAAAGACAACGCTACGCATTACAACCTCCACAGTTTGGTGGGCTTGGAACAGATTAAAACGGGTGAAATCAGGACCATGTAAAGTAATGGGGATTAAGGTTGAAGAAGTGCCCTTATATTTTAATTATTGCATAAAGATTCACAAAATAAGCTATAAATGGAATTACAGCAGCAGATAGAAAAGGCATGGGAAGATCGTTCATTACTTCAATCCACTACAACCCAGGAAGTCATTCGCAAGGTGGTAGACCTATTGGATAAGGGGCAACTGAGGGTGGCAGAGCCGGAAGGCACTGGATGGAAAGTGAACGAATGGATCAAGAAGGCTGTGATTCTGTATTTCCCAATTCAGCAAATGGAAACCATTGAGGTGGGACCCTTTGAGTTTCACGATAAAATTGCATTGAAGAAAAACTATAAGGCATTGGGGGTAAGAGTGGTACCACATGCCATTGCGCGTTATGGTTCATTTGTCAATAAGGGCGTAATCATGATGCCATCTTACGTGAACATTGGTGCGTTTGTGGATGAGGGCACTATGGTGGATACCTGGGCCACGGTGGGTAGTTGTGCTCAAATAGGTAAACACGTGCACCTGAGTGGAGGTGTTGGTATTGGTGGTGTGCTTGAACCCGTTCAGGCTGCCCCGGTAATCATCGAGGACGGAGCGTTTATTGGATCCCGGTGTATAATCGTAGAGGGAGTACATGTAGGAAAAGAAGCGGTGCTTGGGGCCAATGTGGTGCTAACAGCCAGTTCAAAGATCATAGATGTAACAGGGTCGTCTCCAGTAGAATATAAAGGTCATGTTCCTCCTCGCTCCGTGGTAATTCCAGGCTCCATTACTAAGCAATTTCAAGCAGGAGAATACAACGTACCCTGTGCCTTGATCATAGGAAAACGAAAAGAGAGCACGGACAAGAAAACGTCCCTTAATGATGCGTTAAGGGAGAATAATGTGGCTGTTTAGTGTTTGGCACAGGCTTTGACTGTTATTAGTATTAAAACTAATTTTGTGTCATGGATCGTCTGCTTATCGGTTTTATCCTGTTCCTTGGCCTTACTGCATTTTCAGTTCGTCAGCAGTACGAATTGCCTGTAATCAATAACACCAGCTTTGGTCCGGGTGAAGAAATCAACTATAGGGTAAACTTTGGATTTTTTACAGTAGGAAGCGCAGTAACACGAGTAGATAGCAGGATATTCAACATCAACTCTCGTCCTACCTACAAGGTGGATGCATTTGGTGCTACCAGCGGAATGGTTTCGTGGATTACAAAAGTAGATGACCAGTGGGGGGCATATATAGACACTTCTGCATTGGTTACCCACGTGAGTTACCGCAAGATCAAAGAGGGCAGATACAGGAAAGATGAACTTACAACCTATGACCACGTCACCAACAAGGCCGAGGTAAAAGTCAGGGACAAAGAGACGGGTGTCTACAACAATCCAAAAGTATACGATACGCCTGACAACGTGCGGGATCTGGTGGGCGGATTCCTTTACCTACGTGTCATTGAATTTGAGAAGCTGCGCAAAGGCGACACGGTAACCATATCTGGTTTTTTTGAGGACACGTCCTATAACCTGAACATTATCTATATGGGCAAAGAAGTGATCGAAACCAAAGTGGGCAAGATCAGATGTCTGAAGCTGGTGCCCATCATGCCCGATAACAAGTTATTTGATGGAGAAAACTCTATCACTTGCTGGATTTCAGATGATGGAAATAAAATCCCTGTGAAGATTCAGGCAAAGATGTTTATAGGAAGTACTGGTATTGAGATGGTGAGTTTTAGGGGACTGCGCAACCAACTTAAAATCATCTTTGACTAGCTGCTGAGCAGGTCTGAAAATTTCTCTGGGGTGATGGGTTTAAAAATGTAGTCCGTGATCTCCTCGATTTCCTTGGCTTTTCTGATGTCTTTCTGATCAATGCTTGAGCTTACCAGGTAGATGGTAATCTTTTTGGGGAGCTTGGTTTTGAATTTCTTGTATTCGTCCATAAACATCCAACCGTCAGTAATTGGCATGTTGATATCCAGGAAGATAATATCCGGTAGCGCTTCAGGATCATTCACTTTATCATTCAGATACTTAAGGGCTTCCTTTCCATTCAAAAATTGCAGGATGGCCCGGGTGGCATTAATGGCCTGGAGTGATCTCAAAGAAATAAACTGGTAGACGTTATCATCATCGATCAAAGCTACTGTAGGTCGTTTCAGCTCCGTACTCATGTATCTAGTTTGTTAAAGGTAACAATGAAGGTGGAACCCACATTTTCTTCACTTTGTATTTTTATCTCACCACCCATAGACTCAATCTGATTCTTGATAAGGAACAAGCCTACTCCACGACTTTCCACATGATCATGAAAGGTCTTTCTAAGTTTGAAAAGCTGATGGCCATAAAGACTTAAATTAATTCCCAATCCGTTATCGGAAACCTCCAAAATTAATTGCTGGCCGTCATAATAAGTTTTGAAGCAGACAACCGGCTTCCGGTCAGGATGTCGATATTTTAGAGCATTGCTCAATAGGTTAAGTAAAATGCTTTCCAGATAGATGTTAGGGTAGGTAATTTCTGGGGCTTTACTGAAATCATAATTCACCACTGCGCCAGTTTCATTGATGCGGGAGATGATCATCTGTTTGGTTTTCTCCAACACGCTTTCAAAACTCAGCACCTTTTTTTCGATGTCTGCATTTTGTTGGACACTAAGCACTTCGTTTAGTTCTGAAAGTGTACTGAGCAGCAACTTCCCGCTGTGGTCAAGCAATTGCATGATTTCTTTGCGTTCTGCTTGATCGGTAGTCTGCTCAAGAAATTGGATAAGCGATTGTAAATTCCCAACCGGAGACCGCAGGTTGTGGGAGACGATTTGGGTAAACTCCTCCAGTTGTTCATTCTGGCGGGTAAGGCTTTTGGCAATGGAAGAGAGCTTTGCGTTTTGCTCCAGTATTTTCTCCTCCGCAATTTTTCGTTGCGTGATGTCCCGAAACTCTGTAATCCTCATCATCTTGTTCCTGAAGGGAATATTCTTACCGTGTATTTCAAGGTACTTGCGAGACCCATTTTTATGGAGCGCTTCTATATCATAGGGCTCCTCCGACCCTGATTTAATGTTTTCCATTACCAAATCCCTGTATTCAGGGGCAACCAATTGTATGCTTTGCATACCGATCAGTTCATCTACAGTGTAGCCACTCAAATCAGCAAGTCCCTGATTGACCTCCACAAAAACACCAAAATCATGTATGCCTATTCCACTGAATGAGGCACTCATAAAAGTCCTGTACCTTGCCTCACTTTCTACCAGCTCTTCCTCCGCACGCTTCATTTCGGTGATGTCATGCATCATGCCAAGCATACGGTAGGGTTTATTGTGCTTGTCAGCAACAAAGAAACCTTTGTCGTGCATGTGTAGGTAGTTACCATTTTTGTGGCAAAATTTGTAGATCACATCATATCCGGAGAGGTCCTTTTCCGCTTGCTCCAATTCTGCCAGACAACGCGTTCTGTCATGCGGATGAATTAGTTCCACCCATTGATTGATGTCGCCCATTTCGATCCGGGTGTATCCAAGCAGCTCCTGTACATTTCCTCCCCACACGATATTGCCGGATTTTAAATCATAATCATAGATGACCTGACCAGAAGCTGCCGCTACCAATTCATACCTTGTCTTCCAGGCCTGCTTTTCGTCTTCAACCATTTTGTTTTCCAGTGTACGTGAAACACCGGATGCATACGATTGGAGTACAGAAAGCTGAACACTATTCCAGATTGTTTCTTCCTTGCAGGCATCTATTCCTATGAATCCCCAAAATGAATTCTTGACAATAATAGGGAAGAAGAGCACAGACAATATTTGCTGGGCGGTCAAAATGGTTTTAATGCTGGAATCAGCGAGGTCTTTTACGTGGGAGGAAAATGGATGTCCTTTTGCCAAAATGGATGAGCAGGGCTCAAACTCCATGAGTGGCATATGCTGCAAATCAGGATTGTTGATCTGGGGATTGGCCACCCCGGAATTCCACTCAAATCGCTGGCTGGTGGTGGTTGGATTACCAGTATCTGCAGCGTCATTTTCAAAAAGATAAATCCTATCCACTTGCATGGCTTTCCCTAGGTCATGTAAACCCTCATTGATGGCTTCATCCAGGTTGGGGTTGGTAAGCAAGCTGCTGGTTGCGTTGGACAAAGCCGAGAACAAAAGATCGCGTTGCTCCAACGAAATTTGAATCTTTTTGCGCTCGGTAATATCAGCTACCGCACCAATTAATCTATTGGGTTTTCCTTTGGAGTCATTGACAACCATGCCCCATCCTTCCAGCCAGATAACTTCTCCATTGCCTTTAACTACACGGTGTTCAATATTGAATGCCTCGCTATTGTCAATAGCTGATTGGATTTTCTTTAGACTGGGTTTGCGATCTTCAGGGTAAATTAAATCCAGATAAGAGTCCAGGGTATTGTCAAAGTCTGACTTCGCAAGGCCAAAAATGGTATAGACATTATCATCCCAAATAACAGCTCCAGACTTTATGTGCAACTCCCAGATGCCGATTTTGGAGGCGTACAATGCAATGCTCAGTCGCTCGCTGCTTTCCTTCAAAGCCTTGATCGTCTCACCAGATATTCTACTTGTCTTTTTCAAGGAAGTCTTTTTCAGCGTAGGAAATAATTGGCTTCAATCTGAGGGTATAGAATAGTCACTATCGCAAATATTTTAATAAAAATCCAAAGTAAATCAACTAATAAGGTATACTACATTACATCTGTTGTCTTTCATGATAATTACATTGGCCCTGATTAAAAGCAATGGCTTATGCATTGGAATTTACAAAATATATACAAAAACAGAAGTGATTGCCCGCTTTGAATCAGCTGAAGTTGTTTCATCTGCCAGCTGGGCCCAAATAGATAGACTTGTTCTAATTAAATTGATCCGCAACCACCAGTTCTTTACTTCCCTTAGTGTATTTATAGAAGCCGCTTCCCGATTTTACACCAAAATGGCCTGCCTGAACCATGTTCACCAGTAGTGGGCAGGGGGCATATTTGGGATTGCCAAAACCATCATGCAATACGCGCAGGATAGAGAGACACACATCCAAACCAATAAAATCCGCCAGCTGTAATGGCCCCATGGGATGCGCCATCCCTAGTTTCATCACGGTGTCTATTTCAGCAACTCCACCTACACCTTCAAACAAGGTATAAATGGCTTCGTTGATCATCGGCATCAAAATGCGATTGGCAACAAAACCCGGGTAGTCGTTGACCTCTACAGGTATCTTGCCCAGCGTTTTAGAAAGCGTCATGATATCCGCAGTTACTTTATCGCTGGTGTTGTATCCACGAATAACTTCTACCAGTTTCATCACAGGAACCGGATTCATAAAATGCATACCTATTACCTTATCAGGGCGAGCGGTAACTGAACCTATCTTGGTAATAGAAATAGATGAGGTATTGGAGGCAAGAATGGCCTCGGGTTTTAAAAGCCCATCCAGATCTTTGAATATTTTTAACTTCAGATCTACATTTTCAGTGGCAGCTTCTACTACAAGATCCGCTTTTTCGACACCCGCCTTCATGTCCGTGAAGGTTGAAATACTGGAGAGGGCTTTTTGTTTGTCGCTTTCATTGATACTTCCCTTCTCTACCTGACGTGCGAGATTTTTTTCAATCGTTGCCATGGCTTTTGCCAATCGGTCATCCGCAATGTCAATCAATGAAACATTAAAACCGTGAAGGGAAAATACGTGTGCAATACCATTTCCCATTGTGCCTGATCCGATAACCGAAATATTCTTCATTAGTACTTTAATTTTTCTCTCAAATCCATTTACAGGAGGCAAATATAAGCGTTATCTCCACTTATTTGACCTGTGTCTCCTTCGTAAGTCCCATGGCATTGATCCTTAAAATCAATTTACTCGCATTTTCTGTCGGTTGTTCGCAGCGTGGTCCTGGCTGCAAATAATAGGTATAAAACTTCTGGTTGCGGTCGAGCAATTCATTTTCATCAGGTCGACCCAATAGCTTGACAAGATCCATCTCCGACAAGGTTTTCAGTTTCTCTTTTTCTGCTGTGATGGCATCAATCATTTTACTTCTGTCACCCTTGCATCCGTTGCGGTCTTCTTTCCACAGCTTTAAATCCACACCCCTCAACTCTGGTAGGGATGAGGAACATCCCATGATTAAAAGGGAAGAAAAAACGAAAAGATTAAGTAGTTTGAAGGGGTGCATTTTTAGTAATTGAATAAAACCAGGTGGCCGATATAATGAAGTAAACAATGGCAACACCAATATAAAAGATGGGCCAGAAATAAGTGATGGTGAATAGTATGAGAAGGAGAGGATAGACAACGATACGAATCCATTCGGCCCAGAGTACCCAGGGTTTGTTTTCGAACAACACTCCGCAATTGACCACTACGATGGAAATGATGATTGTAAAGAATACTTTTTCTCCCAGAAGGAATTCGTTCTGCTTAAATAAAAACAAACCTGTTCCAATTAAACACAATGCATACTGAAACAGCACATAATAGTTGAGCGCAACGGGTGCAGGCGTTTCGTATTTTCGGTAAGTCTCCTTATCTACTTCTGGAGCCGAGCGATAGCCACCCAGTGACTCAGGCAACCAGCCTGGTTTTTTAAAAAGGTATTTGACTTTATCGCTCCATCGGGTCATCATTTTTAAGTCTTTGCCCATTTCTGCATAATGACTGAAGTTGGCCCAAACGGCATTCCAGCTGTTGATAGGTTTGGTGATGCCATAGGTTGGTTTTTCTTCTTCCGGCTGAAAGGTGCCAAACATTTTGTCCCAGATGATGAGGGTGCCTGCGTGGTTTTTGTCGATGTACTTGGGGTTGCGTCCATGGTGTACACGATGATGGGAGGGAGTGTTGAGAAAATGTTCCAGGAATCCCAGCTTATTGATGGTTTCGGTATGGATCCAGAACTGGTACAACGTATTGAGGGCCGACATCAGAGCAAAATCAAGGGTGTCAAATCCGATTAGTGCAAGGGGTAAATTGAAGGCAAAGGTCCATACCGTTTGAAAACTGCTTTGACGCAAGGCAACGGAGAGATTGTACTCTTCACTCTGATGATGCACTACATGTCCTCCCCAAAACAAGTTGATTTCATGGCTCATACGATGAGCCCAATAGTATGCAAGGTCTACAAGGAAGAAGAGGGCCACCCAATACATCCAGTTTTTTTCCAGTTGAAAAAGTGCAAAGTTGGAATGCACAACTTCGTAGACACCGATGGCCAATACCTTTAAAAACAAACCAGACAGTTGGGAAGTTATTCCACAGCTGAGGTTGGCGATGGCATCGGGTAGGCGATAGAGTTTGCGATGTGAAAAACGTTCCACAGCCAGCTCTATTCCTATCAAAAGAAAAAAAATTGGGATAGAGAGTACAATCGGATTCAGATTCAAGGCAATTCGCGTTAACTTGCAATGTCAAAATTAACAACATGAATCTAAAGATTATTAAAGCAGTGTGGTTTCTTTCGCTGGTGGGCTTTATGGTGATATTTATGTACATCTATGCCTCTCTGCCTGAGCGTGTCATTATTCAGGAAGGCCTGGAAGCAGTAAGCATGTCTCGAGATGGGGTATTTTACCTGGCAATTGGTATTGTGGCCTTGGTCAATGTGCTCGTTTTTGTGATGACTAAGTTATATGGCAATAGCAATCCATCGTTCAGCTTTTGGTTCTTTGGCCAGATCATATTGCTTAATTTCTTCTTTTGTACCGCGATGGGCTATTTCAATGTACTCAACAGTGGAGAGAAATTTGCCTTTGAACGATTGGGTGTAGTAATCTATGGCAGCATCATTTTGATAATTATTTGGGCGATAGGATGGCCATTGTACGTTGTATCGCGTAAATTTTTAACTAAACAAGCAGTTTGATTGCTATAAAGTGACGATTTGATAGTCAGAGAGTTAGGTCATTTCACCTTACGAATTTTTGTAGTTGAATGAATACTTCAACAGCTTGCTATCCCGTCAAAAATCGTTTTATTAGCCTCAATCATTTTTTAAACTTTTGATTTCTTTGCTTGTATTTTTTGAAGAGCATCACAGCTTGATAAAGTAAACCCGCAGACCGACTATGGCGAAAGATTTATTTCAGTATGACGAATCAAGTATTAAATCGCTTGATTGGAGAGAACACATCCGGTTGCGTCCCGGTATGTACATCGGCAAATTGGGAGATGGTTCCTCCAAAGATGATGGTATCTATGTGCTGGTGAAAGAGGTGATCGA
>DDTF01000064.1:0-14032 GCA_002345965.1 Flammeovirgaceae bacterium UBA2371 | reverse complement strand
TTGGGTAAAGTAATCGATTGCGTTTCAAAGATCAATACAGGTGCCAAATACGATTCCAATGCATTTCAGAAATCAGTTGGTTTAAATGGGGTAGGTACCAAGGCGGTGAATGCACTTTCCAATTATTTCAAGGTGCAGGCATTTAGAGATGGGAAAACAAAGTTGGCTGAGTTTAAAAAAGGAAAAATCACCAACGATGCCAACATCACAAAATCCAGCGAGAAAAATGGTACTGCCATACTTTTCGAACCTGACGAATCCATGTTTAAGAACTATCATTTCATTCCGGAGTACCTGGACGATTTGATGTGGAATTATGCCTTCCTCAATGCTGGACTTACCATCAACTACAATGGAAAGAAGTTTTACAGCAAAGATGGATTACTGGATCTCCTGTCACAAAAGATTGAAGCAGAAGAGATGCGATATCCCATCGTACACCTCAAAGGGAATGATATTGAGTTTGCCTTAACCCATGGAACCCAATATGGCGAAGAATATTACTCGTTTGTAAACGGACAAAATACAACGCAGGGAGGTACACATTTGGCTGCTTTCCGAGAAGGGGTGGTAAGAGGAGTGCGGGCTTATTACAAAAAAGACTATGATGCTTCAGACATTAGAGCAAGCATCGTTGCCGCCATTGCCGTGCGTGTGCAAGAGCCAGTGTTCGAGTCGCAAACCAAAACCAAACTCGGTTCTATTTATATGGCTCCTGAAGGAGCCACTGTAAGAAGCTACATTGGCGACTTTGTTGCCAAGGAACTTGAAATCTACTTGCACAGTAATCCCAAATCAGCAGAGGCGTTATTAAAAAGGATTCAACAGTCGGAACGTGAACGAAAGGAGATTGCGGGAATTAAAAAGCTGGCTAATGAACGCGCAAAGAAAGCCAACCTTCACAACAAGAAACTTCGGGATTGTCGGTTTCACTTCAATGAAGAAAAAGGGGCAAGGAGTCAGGAGTCAATGATTTTTATCACCGAGGGTGATTCTGCCAGTGGCTCGATCACCAAATCGCGTGACGTAGAAACCCAGGCAGTATTTAGCCTTAGAGGTAAGCCTCTGAATTGCTATGGTCTTACCAAAAAAGTAGTGTATGAAAATGAAGAATTCAACCTGCTGCAACATGCACTCAATATTGAGGACGGTCTTGAGGGGTTGAGATATAATAAAGTAATAGTAGCGACTGATGCCGATGTGGATGGTATGCACATCCGATTGCTTTTACTCACCTTCTTCCTTCAGTTCTTTCCGGAATTGGTAAAATCAGGGCATGTGTTTATCCTGGAAACACCGCTTTTCAGGGTGCGCAATAAAAAGGAAACGATTTATTGTTACTCGGAAGAAGAGAAGCGCGATGCAGTAGCCAAATTAGGCAGCAAACCAGAGATCACACGATTCAAGGGATTAGGTGAAATCTCTCCGGATGAGTTTGGTAAGTTCATAGGAGACAATATCCGCCTGCAACCTGTGATACTGGGCAAAGACAGTCACCTGGCAAAACTGTTGGAATTTTATATGGGTAAAAATAGTCCTACCCGGCAGGAATTTATTATCGACAACCTGCGCATAGAGATGGACATTGTAAAAGAAGAATTAGAACAAGAAGTAGTAGAAGCATAAAGCACTAAGCTCCCATGGGCAAAAAAAAGAAAGACAAGACGCATAAACCCAAAGTAATTAAAACCAGAGCCTCTGCGAAGGAGGAAGATGTGATTCACGATATAGAATCGATTGATGGCTTGTATCAGCACTGGTTTTTGGACTATGCATCGTATGTGATTTTGGAACGTGCCGTTCCTCGGATAGAAGATGGTTTGAAGCCAGTTCAAAGAAGGATAGCACATGCGATCAAAGAAATGGACGATGGCAGGTTCAATAAAGTTGCCAATGTCATCGGTCAAACGATGCAATATCATCCGCACGGTGATGCGGCCATAGGGGAGGCCATGGTCAATCTGGGACAGAAAGAACTCCTTCTGGAAACGCAAGGTAACTGGGGTGATATAAGAACAGGTGATGGTGCAGCAGCACCGCGTTATATAGAGGCCCGACTTTCAAAGTTTGCCCTGGATGTAGTTTATAACCCCCAAACTACTGAATGGCAATTGTCCTATGACGGTAGAAAGAAAGAGCCCGTAACCTTACCGGTAAAGTTTCCTTTGCTGCTTGCACAAGGAGTGGAAGGTATAGCAGTAGGATTGTCTACAAAAATTCTTCCTCACAACTTCTGTGAATTGATTAAGGCTTCTATTGATGTATTGAAGGGAAAAAATCCCAAGATCTATCCCGACTTCCCAGGTGGAGGCTATGCCGATTTTACCGAGTATGATCAGGGCTTACGAGGTGGGAGAATAAAAGTAAGGGCCAAGATGGAAATCAGTGATAAAAAAACACTGGTTATCAAGGAGATACCTTATGGTGTTACTACCACTTCTTTGATTGAGTCAATTGTAAAAGCCAGTGAGAAAGGAAAGATTAAAATCAAGCAAGTAGTCGATAATACGGCCAAAGACGTGGAGATATTGGTGCATTTACAGCCTGGCCATGCACCAGAGATTGTGATGGATGCCCTCTACGCTTTTACGGATTGTGAAGTGTCCATTTCACCCAATGCATGCGTGATCGTGGAGGACAAGCCACGGTTTATGAAGGTGAATGAAATCCTCAAATACAACACCGACCAAACGGTGAAGTTGTTGAAGCAAGAACTGGAGATACGTAGAGATGAGTTGATGGAGAAGATTTTATTCTCCTCACTTGAAAAGATCTTTATTGAAAAGAGAATTTATCGCAACATTGAAGAGTGCGAGACCTTTGAGGAGGTAATCAGTACCATAGACAAGGGGCTTAAACCCTACAAGAAGCAGTTTTATCGAGAGATCACCAAGGACGATATCATACGGCTGACGGAGATCAGGATCAAACGGATTTCGAAGTACGACTCCTTCAAGGCAGATGAATTGCTTAAAAACCTTGAAGAAGAGCTCAAGCAAACCAAGCATCACCTCAAGCACCTGACAGAATATGCCATTTCCTACTACCAAAACCTGTTGGACAAATATGGTAAGGGAAGAGAGCGCAAAACAGAAATCAGGAGCTTCCAAACGGTAACGGCAGTAGAAGTAATTGCCAACAACCAAAAACTGTATGTCAACCGGGCTGATGGTTTCATCGGGTGGGGCTTGCGCAAAGACGAGTTCATTGCGGAATGCTCGGAAATTGACGACATCATAGCCATCCGTAAGGATGGAAAGGCCATTGTATCGCGAATTGCTGAGAAAGTTTTCATGGGTAAAGATATTTTGTATGCCGGGGTATGGAAAAAAGGAGATGACAGAATGGTTTACAACCTGGTATATTCTGATGGCAAAACAGGAAAGTCTTTTGTGAAACGATGTACGATTCCGGCAATTATCAGAGACAAAGAGTACGACTTGACGCAGGGCAATCCCAACAGCAAAATTCATTACCTGAGTGCCAACCCCAATGGGGAAGCTGAAGTAGTTCAAATCAAACTTACCGCTGCGAGCACGGCACGAAAGAAGATCTTTGAATACGATTTTTCAGAGTTGGAGATTAAGGGCCGAAGTGCCAGAGGAAATACCATAACCAAATATCCGATAAGAAAAGTGGAGCTGTTGCAGGCTGGAGTCTCAACCCTTAGCGGCTTAGACCTATGGTTTGATCCCATTGCTGGTCGATTGAATAAAGAAAAGCGTGGTAAACACGTGGGCAAATTTGATGGAGATGATTTAATCCTTTCCATTACCAAAAGTGGCAATTATAAGTTGACTGGGTTCGAAGTCAACACAAGGTTTGAAGGAGACGAAAAAACATTGCTGGTAGAGAAGTTCAATCCCAAGAAAGTAATTACCGCAGTATATTGGGAAGGTGAGAGCAAGCAACATTTTGTAAAGCGCTTTCAAATTGAAACCAACACTGTAGACAAGGATTTTGGATTCATTACAGAAACAATCGGATCTCGATTGGAATATGTTTCTACTGCCGACTCTCCTGAGGTTGCCGTGGAATTGATAAAAGGGAAAGGCAAAGTAAAGGAGACCGAGGTCATTAATCTTGAAGACTTGATCGATGTGAAAGGGTGGAAGGCATTAGGCAATCGGTTGTCTCCCCATAAAGTCGTTAAGCTCAGACCGGTGGAAGAACCGGATGGGAATGAGCAGGAAGCACAGGATGATGTGGCGGAATCGGCAGGAGTAAAATCCGGTGGATCTCAGTCGCAAAAAAAAAAATCGGAAAATCCAGAGCCGGAAAGCAAGGCCCAAAGCGAAAGCCAGCCCGAAAGCGAAGCGCCCCGGCAGCAAAGCGAAAGTCAAAACCATCGCCAAAAGCAAAAGCAAAACAAAAGTCAAGGCCAAAGTCAAAGTCAAAAAGCAGAGCAAGCAAACCTCTTCGAAGAAAGCCAGCCCCAAAAGGAAAAGCAAAAAGAAAAGGTAAATGATGAGAAAACTGACCAAAAGGCATTTGGTATTGGAGATACCATAGAGCTGGAGCTTTAGGATTGGCGGACTATTGTGCTGATCTAATACTGGTGGCTTTGTTACCGGGGTCTGTGTGTCAGCCCCAGGTAGCCCGTACTACTCTTGTGCGCAAACAGAAGATTGAACAAAAAAAATAAGGTAGCTAATGCTACCTTATTGATCAATCTTGAATACCACCGAACTTATTTCGCGCCTTTTGAGGTTGTTAGTGCCTCGTATTTTGCTTTGATGGCAGCGTCTTCTTGTAATGCTTTCTTAACGGCATTATAAGTTTTGGCACCAATATAATCTATCGCCAGAGATTGGAAAGCTGCATTGATCTTTGCGGTTTCCTCCTCTTTTTTTGCAGCAACTGATTTTACAAATGCAATTTCAATTTCTGTTGCTTCTGCTTCTTTCAGCTTGGCTTCATCATCAATTAGTTTAGAAAGTTCATTGTATCGGGAAGCGGATACATCTTCATTTCCTTTCACCATCTCGGTAATTGTTTCGATTAGGTGTGTTTTCATGTTTTCAATGGAATCCATCGCCACAGCATACCTTTTCAAATCATCATCGGTAATAGCGTCATCTTGTGCGCTAACCACCGTTGAAATCGTGATTGCCATTAGAAACAGAAATAGTACTTTGATCTTCATCATTTGTTTATTTTAGGTCATACATCGAATTGTTATAACCTGAAATTTACGACTTTTTCGTTTTTTACTCAAAGATTAATCGATAAACCGGGCCTATATTGCTGAAATAATGATTTAGATGTTAAATTTTCATCCAATTCATCACCTGAATGGTGGGATATCGCCCTTGGCCAAATAGCATGAGTGTAGTTGCCGAATCAAAATTGATGCCCATTTTAAAATGATAGATGGAAAGGATATCAATCGTGTTGCAGATCACCTTGCACAATACATTACTGATCACAAACGTTCATTAATAGAAAACATTCTTCATCAAAGAACACGGCACCTTACCCTGGTGTTGGAAGATATTTTTCAGTCTCAAAACGCAAGTGCTGTATTTAGAACGGCAGAATGTTTTGGAATACAAGATGTTCACCTGATAGAAAATCAAAACAGTTATGGTATTAACCCACGTGTTTTAAAAGGGGCTAACAAATGGCTCAATATTGTGCATCACAATAAGCCCATGGCGGACAACACACCATTGTGTTTTGAACATTTAAGAGCCAACGGATATAAGATACTCGCAACCAGTCCTTCTGCACAACTTTCGATCAGGGAAGTAAATGTTACGGACAAAATTGCCATTGTGATGGGCAATGAGTTGCATGGACTATCCGACTATGCACAATCGCAAGCCGACTTGAAAGTAAAGATCCCTATGGAAGGATTTACAGAAAGCCTTAACCTTTCAGTGAGTGCAGCTATTTGTATTTACGAGCTAATGACCCGATTAAAAGCAAGCCCTGTAGAATGGGGGCTATCTCAGCAAGAGCAGGACATCCTTCGCCTTACATGGTACAGAAAGACCGTTAAAAGATCAGAATTGATTGAAAAGCAGTTTTTGGAATCAATTAAGTAACTTTGTTCAGGCTTTTTCAGTTTTTGTCTATATGATTTTTTTATCTAAGGTGCTGAGGCAACTTTTTTACCTGCTGGTCATCGTGCTGTTTTTTGTGTTGGTGGCGAATGTCTGGATTGTAAGCAGCACTTCATCAAAGGTATTTTCCAGCTATGATAGTCTTACCAATCATCGGGTGGCACTTGTTTTGGGCACTAGTCATTTACTGACCACCGGAGCGCCTAATCCATTTTTTAACAACAGAATGGAAACGGCCGCAGCGTTGTTTAAAAACGGTAAGATCCGGCATTTTATCGTAAGCGGTGACAACCGCACCAGGTATTACAATGAGCCATTGGAGATGAAGAAGGCCCTGGTCAAATTGGGAGTGCCATCCTCTGCCATCACACTGGATTATGCCGGACTCAGAACTCTGGACTCGGTGGTCAGAAGTAAAGAAATATTCGGACAAGAAGAGATAACAATAGTGACACAGACTTTTCACAGTTATCGAGCGCTATTTATTTCTGACTATTACGGTATTGATGCTGTCGCCTACGTGACCACAGGATCGGATAGTGACGAGATGGAAAAAGTGCATTGGAGGGAATACCTAGCCAGGGCAAAAGCCATCCTGGATCTATATATTCTCAAAACGGAGCCCCGCCATTTAGGAGAAAAGGAACCAATTCAATTATAACACGTTAGTTGTATTTTGGTACAGTTAAACTGTAGCCAATCATGGTTTTATTTAACTAATTTTGTGCTTTCAATTATTGTGAGACACGGTTTGAGACTTAGTTTCCTGCTTATTTTCTTTGTCCTTGCCAACCACCTATATGCCCAGGAAACGAAGGTTACAGGTAAGGTCATTGACGCTTCCAGTGGCGACCCGGTGCCCTTTGCCAATGTGGTGTTTAAAGGCACTACCATAGGAGTTACGACCGATTTCGATGGGAATTTTTCACTTTCCACGTTTTCACCTTCCGATTCCATAGTGGCTTCCTATATAGGGTACAAAGCGAAGGCAAAACCTGTAACAAGAGGTGTTGCACAGGTAATCAATTTTCAATTGATAGAGGACGTAATCAACTTGCAGGAGATAGTGATTCTGGCAGGAGAAAACCCTGCATGGCAGATTTTGCGCAATGTGGTGAAAAATAAAAAGGAAAATGACAAGCGCAAGCTTCTTGCCTACGAGTACGACACGTACACCAAGATTGAAATAGACGTTGATAATTTATCGGAGAAGTTTCGTCAGCGTAAAGTGGTGAAGAAGATAACCCAGGTGCTGGACAGTGTAGAGCGAATAGCGGGAGAAGATGGAAAGCCCATATTGCCGCTTTTTATCACTGAAAGTGTTTCAAAGATTTATTATAGGGATAATCCATCGCTCAAAAAAGAACAAATCCTTAAAACTAAAATTAATGGGATAGGGGTAGAAGACGGATCTACAGTTACCCAGCTGATCGGATCATCTTTTCAGGAATACAATTTTTATCAAAACTGGCTGAATATAGTAAGTAAGGAATTTGTTTCGCCAATTGCGGATGGATGGAGAATTTATTATGAATACGACCTGACGGACAGCCTGTACATAGGAGAGGAATTTTGTTATCGATTGGATTTTTATCCCAAAAGTCCGCAAGACCTGGCGTTTACGGGGACCATTTGGATAAGTAAATCTGATTATGGCTTAAAACAAATAGACGCCAATATTGGGAAGCAGGCCAACCTGAACTTTATTGAGAAGATAAGACTACAACAGGAGCTTGAGAGAACTGAATCTGGGGCATGGTTGCCATCCAAAAATCGTGTACTTATAGATGTAAGTGAAGTGGGTAAGGACAATGCAGGGATGTTGGCCAAATTTTATACCAGCAACAAGAATTTTATCATCAATAAACCTTATCCTCCTTCTTTTTATGAACGAGCCATTCAGATTGCCGAGGATGCGCGAATGTTCGAAGATGATAAGTACTGGGATACCCTCCGCCATGAGCCTTTAAGCGATACCGAAAAGAGTGTCTATAAGATGATAGATACACTTAGAAATATCCCTATAGTCAGAACCTATACGGACATATTTAAAGTTGTCATTGATGGATACTACAATTTAGGAAAAGTAGAAGTAGGGCCTTACTTAGGTGCGGTGGCATGGAATACTCAGGAGGGACTAAGGTTGCAGGCTGGACTTAAAACGAACTATCAATTCAGTAAACATTGGATATACCATGGGCAAGTAGCGTATGGATTTGATGACGAACGTTTTAAGTACTTCGCGTCAGCACAAAACGTGATGTCAAAAGATCATTGGACAACTTTAACGTTTAGGGTCAGACGTGACCTTGCCCGTTTGGGTGTGGACGATGAAAGCCTTGCCGATAACCCCATATTCCTCACCTCTACACGGTGGGGAAACTTTAGAAGAGGGTACTATACGGATGAATATTGGGTGGGGTTTCAGCGTGAACTTTTTAAAGGATATTCACAGAAAATTAGCTTCAGACACTGGACCTACGATCCCACTTTCAATTTTGGATACTTGTCCAATCCAAGTGATGTGGCCTCGCCAGTGTTGGACCGGTTTCAATCTTCTGAGGTAAGCATTGAATCGAGGTATGCCAGGGATGAAGTGTTTTTACAAAACGACAACGAGCGTTTTAGCATGGGCACCAACAAGTGGCCTATCATAACCCTGAAATATACCCACGGATTCAGTGGTGTATTTGACAGCGATTTTGATTATGACCGATTGAGACTTACCATTAAGAAGCGCATCAAAACAGGTCCGCTTGGAGTAGGTAATCTTACCTTCTCAAGCGAATATGTGTTCAATACCTTGCCTTACCCTATGTTGACTTTGCATTTGGGTAATCAGTCGCCCTTCTATTCCGCTGTGACTTACAACTTGATGGACTTTGGTGAGTTTGTGAGTGATCATTATGCCTCCATACAATATCGTCAGTATTTGGAGGGTTTTCTGTTGAATAGAATTCCCTTAATGAATAAACTCAAGTGGAGATTGCTGGCCACCAGTAATGTCATTTTTGGAGGGATGAGACAATCCAACAGGGATTTGATTGCGCAATTTACACCCACAGGTGAAGCCAGTTTGCCTACAGGCTATTTCAAAGAAGGCAAACCATACATTGAGTTGGGCTATGGTGTTGAAAATATCTTTAAAATTTTCCGAATCGACTTTGTTCATCGGGTTTCCTATCTCGACAATCCAGATGTACGCAAATTTGGTGTTCTTTTCACGGCTCAGTTACAGCTCTAGGCTTGCATTTTCTCATCCAGAAGTGTTTAAGAGCTTAGAAAACCGCATATTTGCATTCCAAAATTAGTCTTAATGAGTGTGGTAAGAATAACGTTGCCAGATGGCACATCCAAAGAATTCCCGAAGGGGGTGAAGGGGATTGAAATTGCAAAAAGTATAAGTGAAGGATTGGCCCGCAATGCGCTTTCAATAGAAGTGAACGGGGAAATCTGGGATCTGGAAAGACCCATCGAGGCCGACTCGTCCATCAAGATATTTACATGGAATGACAAAGGAGGCAAGTACGCCTTCTGGCACTCTTCAGCCCACTTGCTTGCAGAGGCATTGGAGTCGCTTTATCCGGGTGTAAAGTTTGGAATAGGACCTCCGATAGAAAATGGTTTTTATTATGACGTAGACCTGGGAGATCGGGACTTCGGAGATGATGACCTTTTGGCCGTGGAGAAGAAAATGATTGAACTTGCACGTCAGGGAAATACATTCACCCGAAAAGATGTTTCCAAGAAAGATGCTATTGCCTTTTTTAAAACAAAAGGAGATGAGTACAAACTTGAATTGATCGATGGTCTGGAGGATGGAGCGATCACATTCTACCAGCAGGGTAATTTTACTGATCTGTGCAGGGGGCCGCACGTTCCATCTACAAGTGTAATTAAAGCAGTGAAATTGTTAAGCGTAGCTGGTGCGTACTGGCGAGGCGATGAGAAGAATAAAATGCTTACCCGAATTTATGGCATTACTTTTCCTAAACAAAAGGAACTTGAGGAGTACATGACTTTGCTGGAAGAGGCAAAGAAACGTGATCATAGAAAATTAGGACGTGAGCTTGAGCTCTTTGCATTTTCAGAGAAAGTAGGTTTGGGACTTCCACTGTGGTTGCCCAAAGGTACCATACTGCGCGAAAGGCTGGAGCAATTCATGCGTAAGGCACAGGTGAGGGCAGGATATGATCCTGTGGTGACACCCCATATAGGCAGCAAGCAACTGTATGTTACTTCAGGCCACTATGAGAAATATGGGAAAGACTCTTTTCAGCCCATTCATACGCCAGATGAAAGCGAGGAGTTTTTGCTTAAACCAATGAACTGTCCTCATCATTGTGAAATCTATAAAACCAAACCAAGGTCATACAAGGATTTACCCATACGCTATGCGGAGTTTGGCACGGTGTATCGCTATGAGCAAAGCGGTGAGTTACACGGCCTCACCAGGGTAAGAGGGTTTACACAGGATGATGCACATATCTTTTGCCGCCCAGACCAGGTGAAAGAGGAATTCATCAAAGTAATAGATCTGGTGTTTCATGTTTTTACTTCTCTGGGTTTTGATAACTATACTGCTCAGGTGTCGCTGCGTGATCCTGAGAACAAGCAAAAATACATTGGAGAAGATCACCTGTGGGATAGGGCAGAGCGTGAAATTCAGGAAGCTGCGGATGAGCGGAAGCTCAAAACTGTGGCGGTAAAAGGAGAAGCAGCCTTCTATGGTCCTAAGTTGGATTTCATGGTAAAGGATGCATTGGGTCGCAACTGGCAGTTGGGTACCATTCAGGTGGATTACCAATTGCCGCAGCGCTTTGAATTAGAGTATGTTGGCTCCGATAATCAAAAACACAGACCTGTTATGATTCACAGGGCACCATTTGGGTCGTTGGAACGATTCGTGGCCATCCTGATAGAGCATTGTGCAGGTAATTTCCCATTGTGGCTGGCCCCAGAACAGATTTCTGTGCTACCTATCTCTGAGCGATTCAACGATTATGCCCATGAAGTAACCAATTTGCTTAAAAATAAGGATATAAGAGGCTTTGCGGATGACAGGGATGAGAAGATTGGAAGGAAAATAAGGGATGCGGAAATGAAAAAAGTACCCTTTATGCTCATTGTAGGGGAGAAGGAAGTGGCGGATAGAAAGGTAGCTGTGCGAAAGCATGGTGCCGGAGATCAGGGAACCATGGAGCTGAACGAGTTTGCCGAGTATTTTTCCAAAGAAAGCGCACCTCCATTTTAGTCCAATTTCGGCTGTTTGAGGAGCAGGAATAGCTTAAATATAAGTTTCCCTGTATTTTTGAAAAGTTGAAAATATGCCGATATTTGCACCCTTGTCAGCGAAACTGACAGGTAGATTTTTAACTTAAACCCTTTGAGTGGCAATATTTCAAGGTAATAAGAAGCCTTTTAACAGAAGAGGCTTCAGACAGCGAGTTGTAGAAGAACCTTATCGAGTTAATGAGAGGATAATAGCACCCCAGGTGAGGGTGGTTGGAGAGAACATTAAAGTGGATGTGTACTCTACTTCGATGGCCATTAAAATGGCTAAGGAGCAAGGGTTGGATCTGGTAGAAATTTCGCCCAACGCAGTTCCGCCTGTTTGTAAGATCATTGACTACTCTAAGTTTAAGTACGAGCAAAAAAAGAAACAGAAGGAGATAAAGCAGAATGCTCAGAAAACGGTGATCAAAGAGATCCGTTTTGGGCCCAATACTGATGATCATGACTTTAACTTTAAGCTAAAGCATGCCATTAATTTCCTTCAGGAAGGATCCAAAGTAAAGGCTTACGTGCATTTTGTAGGTAGGTCGATTGTGTACAAGGAAAGGGGAGAGATTCTCTTGTTGAAGTTTGCACAATCACTGGAGGATTACGGTAAAGTGGAGCTGATGCCTAAGTTGGAAGGAAAGCGGATGTATATGATGTTGGCTCCAAAAGCAAAAAAGTAATTTTTTTTAAGTATAAATAGAATGCCAAAGTTAAAGACGAAGTCGGGTGCCAAGAAGAGATTTAAGATCACTGGCAGTGGCAAAATTAAGCGCAAGAAGGCTTATATGAACCACATCCTGACCAAAAAGGAGACTAAGCAGAAGAGAAATCTGGCTCAAAAAACCACCGTTAAGAAAGTTGACGAGGGTAATATCAAGCCGATGCTCCCTTACGCTTTTTAGGTTTGTGCTCCGCCAGCGGGCGGATCACAGTATTGTTAAACCCGGTCACTGAGCACTAAGCTCTCGCTAATCCGAGACGCCATTGACCAAAAATTGAAAAAGTAATGCCACGTTCAGTAAACAGTGTTGCTTCGCGAGCAAAAAGAAAACGCGTCCTCAAATTAGCCAAAGGCTTTTTTGGTAGAAAGAAAAATGTTTGGACAGTAGCCAAGAATGCTGTCGAGAAAGGTCTTGTATATGCTTACAGGGACCGCAAAGCCAAGAAAAGAGATTTCAGATCATTGTGGATTCAAAGAATCAATGCCGGAGCAAGATTGCACGGTATGTCATACTCTGAATTTATGGGTAAGACCAAGAAGGCTGGAATTGAATTGAATAGAAAAGTACTTGCCGACTTAGCCGCTAATCATCCAGAAGCTTTCGAGGCTATCGTAAAGAAACTGAAGTAATTGATTGTTATCTATTGTTAAAAAAGGCTGTTCATTGAACAGCCTTTTTGCTTTATGATGGGCCAATGATTATAACACCGGGGGACCACCTGGCTTCACAGTGCCTGCAGTATCATCTTCTTCCTCCTGAATGTCTGGTTGATCAGGTTTTGGTATCATTAACACCTCTGTTTGTTTTACGATAATTGACATTTTCATTTTTTTAAGTAACCACCTCATAGCATTACTGAATTAAAAGCTTAGTGACCTTACCGGATTCACATCTGACAAAATACACTCCGGCCTTTAGTCCGCTTACATTTACTTTATCTGTTTTATCGACTTTTAAAACTATGTTGCTGGCAACGTCAGTGATAACAATACTTCTCTTCTCATCAAAAGAAATACTTCCATCCACAATGGCAGGATTAGGGTAAATGTGAAGTGGATTATCAATAACTTCAACATGTACAGCCACTATTGGACTGTAATGATTACTACCATCATAATCAACTTGTTGCAACCTATAGTATTGCATCCCATGCTGATCCGGATAATGAATAAATTGATACTGGTTGATTTTTCTACTCGTACCTGCCCCATCAATTCTTCCAATTTCCGCAAAGGATTCACCATTGATGGAGTGTTCAACTTTAAAAAAATCATTGTTGAGTTCGGAGGCCGTACTCCAATCTAAAGAGACATGAACTTTCTTGTAGGTAGCTTTCCATGAAATCAATTCTACCGGAAGTGAATTGGAATTGCCGGCAGATCCGAACGAAAATTTTCCAAAGCTTGTGATGCCGGAAGCGACAATTCCTCCGGTTTCGTTTGAGCCACCTGGTACGCATGGTTGGGAACCTCCCAGGATGGTTGAACTGGAAATCTTGTCCCATTTGGAAGTGGTACCATTCCAACCAGCCATAAACAAATCTTGAGAAGCCCCACCGGATACATCGGTGATATCGCTAAAACAAGCGTCATTCCACCTGAACGTTGCGTCAGCGGAGATGATAGCAGTACCGCAACTGAGTACCTGCCAGTACTCCTTGCCACTAACATGATCCAATGTACCATCAGTGGAAGTATTATTGCCGGCACTTGAAGCTACATACTGCATTTGAATATTGGAGGTAGCGCTTCCACCTACGATATTGTTGATGTCGAGAATGGACGAATTGGAACCATCGCCAAGAGGTATTGAAAAAGGAGTATTGCCATCTTTGCGAATTCCTCCGGTGGCATAGGATCCGGGAGAGGAACTGATGGTGGCAGCAGCTCCGATTATAAATCGGTTGCCACCCCCGCAACCGGAGAGGGTATTCCCTGTATTGAGTTTACCTTGTTGAAA
>DDTF01000027.1:1266-93574 GCA_002345965.1 Flammeovirgaceae bacterium UBA2371 | reverse complement strand
TATGTTTAACCTAAAAACAGATGGTCTGCCTGAGCAAGTATATAAAGTGGATGGTGTGGTGGGTGGAGGACACATGATCGCTGGAGGCACGCAAACCTATTTCAGTTATTTTCCTGATGGTACCATGCGCATGTTGCCTTTTGATTTTATAAGAGATGAAAAGGTATGGTTTGGCGAAACAAGTAAAGGAGAAGGATGGGTGCCCATTACACAGGATAGAATTATTGATAAGGAAAGTGAATGGCTTCCTTCAAGGGTATTGGGTACACACCTTGAGAAATCAAATTGTCAAGGATGCCATGGTAGTCAGATACAGTTGGAATATGCGCTGGACAAAAAAATATTCAGCACCAAATTTACTACGCTGGCTGTCAACTGCGAATCGTGCCATGGCCCAGGCAAAGAACACCTTCAAATTGTTGCTGGTACCGACTGGAAAGAGAAGAGTTCGCTGGGATTGAAGTCGTTGCTGACCCTGGACAAAGAGGGCTCATTGGAAACCTGTTTCAGGTGCCACTCGTTAAAAAATTCCCTGCAACCCGGTTTTCTGCCCGGTAAGGATTTGGAAGAATTCTATTCTGTTAAATTTCCGATGTTAGGCACAGAAAAAGAAAATCCATACCATCCAGATGGACGTATTAAGGAGTTTGCGTATCAACTCAACCACCTGAGCAGCGATTGCTACATCAACGGATCGATGACTTGCGTGAGTTGCCACGACCCGCATGAGCAATCTTATCGTGATGTGAATGGACAAGTGTTGGCAAGTCCATTTGATGATGGTCAATGTACTTCTTGCCATGGTAGCAAAACCATCGATATCAAATCACATACTTTTCATAAAATTGGTTCTGAAGGAAGTAAATGTGTATCGTGCCACATGCCTTACCTGCAACAGCAAGCGATTGGAGAACACCTTCGCTTTGCACGTTCAGATCATACCATTCCTATCCCACGGCCAGCCTTTGATAATAGTATAGGCATAGAAACTGCCTGTGTACAATGCCACAAAGACAAGAGCATTGCATTTCTGCAAAGCAAAGTAGAGGAGTGGTATGGTGAAATAAAACCACACAATGATATGGTGGAGCGGCTGATCAGGTTCAATCCCAGTATGAGCCTGTTTGATGCCAGCGACTTGTTGCTCCCGGATTCTTCCAATCATGCAATGGGACAAATGGCAGGGATCTCCCAATTCGCATTCAACTATCTGAAACCCAACATGGATCTGGATGACAAGACGGTAAGCAAGATCAAAAATTATGTATCACACATGAACATCGATATTCAATCGGTTGCGATGGCAAGTTTACATTTAACCAACGACAACGATGATCAGATTCACAACTTATTGGTAGACAAATTAAATCAGATGGATGAGGCAAACAGAAGAAAGGTGATGAAAAGATGGGCCAACGCACTACCTGTGATGGCGAAAAAATTTGAAGAGAAAGGAAGTTATGAAGAGGCCATTGAAATTTATAGAAAGAGTCTGGAAATTGTACCCAACAGCGCGGTGGTAATGATCAATATGGCCATTGCTTATGCTGCCCTCGAGTCCAATACAATGGCCATGCAGATGCTGGACAGGGCGATTAAAACGGATCCCAATAATTATGATGCATGGCTGAACAAAGGAAATGTATTGTTTAAACTACAGCGCACCCCTGAAGCATTGGCCGCCTATAAGCAAGCCAATAGCATAAATCCATGGAATGGTTCTGCCTATTTTAATATTGGCAACTGTCATTACCGAAACAATAATACGGATGATGCCATCGTGTGGTATAAAAAGGCAGTAGAGATTGAACCGAACCTGGCCCTTGGCTACTTTTTTCTGGCGCGTTCATTTATTAAAAAACAAGATTATAAAAATGCGCTTACAGCCGTAAGGTCGGGTTTGAGTTTGGACCCAACAGATGAAGCTGGCAACCAGATGTACGCTGATTTAAAAATTTATTTTAATAGAAGTAATTAGTCAATGAATTTCTTAGTGCCCACCAAACTGGAGACTAACCGACTGCTGCTCCGAACTTTTCAAAATGAAGATTGGAAAGCGCTGCATCGGTATTATTCTGATGAATCTTGTATGAAATATACCATTGGCCGTACACTCACAGAAGGAGAGACCTGGAGAACTATGTCGAGTATGATCGGACACTGGCAGCTGAGGGGTTATGGACCCTATGCCGTAGTGGAGAAAGCCTCTGGTAATGTAGTAGGGGTGGTCGGTTTATGGTATCCCAATGATTGGCCTGAACCTGAAATAAAATGGGGATTGGCTCCCCAAGTCTGGGGAAAAGGATTTGCCAGTGAAGCAGCGCGTGCTGTAAAAGACATGGCTTTTGATGCACTTGAAAACTGCAAGCTGATCAGCTTAATAATTGCTGAGAATCAAAACTCAATCAAAGTGGCCATGGCAGTAGGGGCAACGTTGGAAAAGGAGATCACCTTCAGAGAGAAGCAATGCCTGATCTATAGACATCATCCATGAAAACTTTTGAGCATATCATAACTGTAACACCTGATGACATTGATGAACTCAATCACGTCAACAATGTGGTGTATGTGCAATGGGCACAAGAGGTAGCCAAAGCCCATTGGGAAAGTTTGGCGCCAAGAGAAGTGCAGAAAAAGTACATTTGGATGGTGTTGCGTCACGAAGTGGATTATAAAGGACAGGCCGTTGAAGGGGAAGTATTAATAGCAAAAACATGGGTAGCCTGGTCAGAAGGCGTAAAGTCCGAACGACACGTGGAAATACGTAATCAAAAAACAGAAAAAATACTGGTCGCTGCCAAAACCTTGTGGTGCTTACTGGATGCCAATACCAAAAGACCCAGGCGCATCGAAAGGGATATCACATCCATTTTCCAGGTGTAAACAGCACCAAGGATCATGCTTCAATGAACTGAATCATCCGTTGGCGTTGCTTTTCATTGGGCAATTTCCCTATTCCGGCTGCTGAATTTTCTAACATATGAATTGGGTTAGAGGTGCCCGGAATGATGCAGGTTACCGCGGGGTCGGCAAGTATATATTTAAGAAAGAATTGAGGCCAGGAAGTGCAGTCAAACTCAGCAGCCCAGGCAGGGACAGTTTTGTTGCGTACCAAATCAAAAATATTTCCTCCATTAAAAGGTTGATTGATCATCAGCGCAACCTTTTTTTCTTCAGCAAAGCGAAGTAATTTTTTCTCCAGATTTCTTGCTGTGAGGGAGTAGTTGATCTGTACAAAATCCATTGGAGTAGTCTTAATGATGTCGGCAATTTCATCATGAGCGCTGTTGACATAATGTGTAATACCAATGTATTTTATTTTCCCTTCTTCCTTCCACTGTTGCAAGGTCTTATAGTGTGTTTTCCAATCCACAAGGTTGTGAACTTGCATCAACTCAATTTGCTTCCGTTTTAATAAAGAAAATGATTTGTTCATTTGTGCCACTCCGGCTTCACGCCCCGTTGTCCAGACCTTGGTCGCCAAAAACAACTGTTTGTTATTACCGAGTGCATTTGATACATCGCCAATTACTTCTTCAGCCTGACCATACATGGGAGACGTATCCACTGCGGTTCCCTGTTTTGCCAGCAGATTGATCAAAACGTTTTTTTGTGGCTCACGCTCTTTAGGCCCCACATCAAATGTTTTCCAGGTACCCAAACCAATGGAAGGCAACATTTCTCCGGTGGATGGAATGCGTCTTTTAATGATAGCATCTTCAAATGCCAGCCACGAAGGAGCGAGAGAACTAACGCCCATCGCACCTAATAATTTAAGGTTTTCTCTGCGTGTCATCTTCATACTATAAACTTAAGAAAACCGGTAGCGAATAAACATAACGCTAATAGCGGGAGAATGGAAGAAACGCTATATATTAAAGCTAACAAGTAAACAGATCCCCCATTATGAAACCAATCACGCTAATTATCTTTCTTGCCTGCCTGTATGGATCGGCTGAGGCCCAAATTAAAAAAGAATATGTCAATCCGGGGCCAGGCTATACGCATGCAGTGGTAGTCACTTCCGGAAAAACAAAAACCATCTATATCTCAGGTCAGGTAGGAGAGGGTGAAGACCTGGAAACTCAAATTCGTTCGTCTTTTATGAATCTGAAGAAACAATTGTCGGATGCCGGAGCGCAGTTCTCAGATGTGGTAAAGATGAATACCTACATCGTGCGCTACAAAGAAAGCGATCTCGACATTTTTAGAAGTGTGCGAAAAGAGATACTGGGCGAAAAAGACATGCCTGCCAACACATTGGTCGGTGTTTATTCATTGTACAAAGATGAATACCTGGTGGAGATGGAGGCGGTAGCGGTCATTAATACCAAGTAACAGACTGCATGCCTCTTGTGTAAAATTTTTTTTAAATGCCGGATTTGAAGGGGGCGGTCTGGTCATCTTAAATGGATTTGAGTATTTTGAATAAATATGACCAAGCCAACCATGAAAGCATTCTACTTACTCCTTTTTATTCCCTCTTTGTTATTTGCCCAACCTTCCGTTAAAGCCAGCCGAGAATGGATTAAAAAAGATGGGGCAAATATTCTGACGGAACTAAAAGATTTGATTAGCATTCCTAATCATGCGTCCGATTTGCCCAACATTCAACGCAACGCGGAGAAGATTAAAAAGATGTTTGCTGACCGTGGTTTTGCCATGCGTCTGCTGCAAGAACCCGGTGCACCTCCGATCGTATATGGTGAATATAAAGTGAAAGGTGCTACACGCACGCTGTGTTTCTATGCCCATTACGATGGCCAGCCTGTTGATCCTGCTTTATGGAAAATAGATGCCTTTAATGCGGAGTTGTTTGACAAAGCCATGTATGAAGGCGGCAAATCAGTTCCAATGCCCAAGGCGGGTGAACCCATCAATGAAGACTGGAGAATGTACGGGCGCTCCGCCAGCGATGACAAAGCACCTATCATTGCGATGATGGCAGCCATCGATGCATTGAAAGCTTCTAAAATAGGCCTTACCTCTAATATCAAATTGTTCTTTGATGGTGAAGAAGAATCAAGCTCTCCACACATTGAAACTTACATGACCAAGTATGGCGAATTATTCAAAGACATATCGGTGTGGCTGCTGGTGGATGGAGCAGTCTACCAAACAGGAGACCCATCCTTCAAATTTGGAGGCAGGGGAGTAACCAGCATGCAGTTGGTAGCCTATGGCCCTAATCGCCCTTTGCATAGCGGTCATTATGGCAATTGGGCACCTGTGCCTGGTCAAATGATGGCGCACTTGCTGGCATCCATGACTGATAAGGATGGTAATGTTACTATTGAAGGATTTTATGACAGCGTGGAACCAATCTCTGCCTTTGAAAAAAAGCAAGTGATGAGTGCACCAAACATAGATGCGCAGATGAAAGAAGAATTGGGTCTGGCAAGGACCGAGGGTACTGGCTCTCTGAACGAGCGGATGTTGTTGCCCTCTCTAACTATACGGGGTTTGTCTAGTGGATCGGTGGGAGACAAAGCCGCCAATATTATCCCCGGTTTTGCGATTGCTGAATTAAGTATGCGCCTCGTAAAAGGCAATGATCCCGAAAAAATGATGGATTTGGTGGAAGCTCATATTAAAAAGGAAGGATGGCACATCGTGCGTGATGAACCAGATCATGCCACCCGGATGAAGTACCCGCGAATTGTAAAGGTGACGAGAAATGAGAACGGATTTCCTGCTATAAAAGTAAATATGGATCAACCTGAAATCATGGGGGTGATCAATGGTGTGAAATCCTTTACCGGGGACAAGGCTGTATTTCTTCCAAGTTCCGGAGGATCTAATCGGGTGAACAATGCCATATACGATGTTTTAAAAACCCCAGCGATATCAGTGAATATGGTCAATCACGACAACAACCAGCATGCAGAGAATGAAAACGTACGCATTGGCAACCTCTGGTATGGAGTAGATTTGATGGCTGTATTAATGACATTGCCCAATGACATGCAGAAAAAGTAACAGCAGTTGATGGGTTTGTTGGCGATTCACTAATTGCTTTGTTGCACCTTGTATGCCATTAGTCTGGCTATATTTTCTGCCCTTAGTTTGGCTTCGGTGGCCTTTTCACCCTCAAAATGCTCGTCAATGGTGGCAAAGAAGAGCTGCTTCCATCGGTCAAAGTGCTGTGGCTCCAACTTGGTCAATTGATTCAATTGAATGTGCTTGGTCATGGGATCTCCTTTGTAGGGTCCGGTGCCAAACAGCACCATTTCCCAAAAATTGTACATAATAGGCAAATGATGGGGCCAATCTACTTGAGCCACATCATTGAAAATATATCCAATCAGATCATCCTTCTTAACCTTATCGTAAAAGGAATTAACCAGATGCTCAATGTCACTTCTTTCAACAATATCTTGTTTCATTTCCCTTATTTATCCCGAAATTTATAAGATCAAGTTATTAATAAATACGATTAGAATCATATGCGTGATGTTATTCCAACCTTTTGGATCGCCCAAGTGTCTATCTTTTAAATGAGCGTGGTGAGAATGAGTATATACCGAATTATAATTCTGTTGGCAGTGGTACTTGCTTTAGACGGTTGCGAGAAAAATCACGAACCCCAACAACAGGCGGCTCTTATATTTGGTATGGCACATGGGTTTTGCGCGGGAGATTGCGCTCATTTTTTTCAATTGAAAGACGGTCAGCTGTTTAGAGATGTCGTTGAGCGGTACACAGGAAGCGAACCTGCCTTTGAGGTCACTCCCATGAGCAAGGATCAATACGAAATCGCCAAACAACTCATTCAGGATTTTCCGGATTACCTTACTAATAACCCAAATACTACTTTTGGCTGTCCCGACTGTGCCGACCAGGGAGGGTATCACCTTTACTACAAATCAGAGACAGCAGTGAGCTATTGGCACATAGATACCAGCCTGGAAAATGTACCAGCTGAGATCAGGGACTACATGTCTAAAGTGAGAACAGTAGTCGATCAGCTTAAAAACTAAAAGACCTGTTCAACTGGGTTAAACAGGTCTTTCGTATTGGGTATTTATAGCTTACGCCAATTCTCTCAGATCCACTGGAACCACTCTTGAAATTCCTTTTTCCACCATGGTAATTCCATAGATCACATCCGTGCTGGTCATAGTGCGTTTGTTGTGAGTTACAATTACAAACTGGCTGTCTTTACTGAAGTTGCGAATGATGTTATTGAACTTGTCAATGTTGGCATCGTCCAATGGTGCATCCACCTCATCAAAAATACAGAAAGGCGCTGGTTTCAATAAATACATGGAAAACAAAAGGGCAGTAGCAGTAAGCGTCTTCTCACCTCCAGAAAGTTGGTTGATGGTTAGCGGTCTTTTTCCTTTTGGTTTTGCTATGATCTCAATATCTGACTCCAAAGGTTTGGAAGGATCGATTAGTTTCAAATCGCAATCATCTCCTTCAGAAAACAAGGAACGGAATACCTCAATAAAATGCTCTTTAATTTTATTAAAGGCTTCCATGAATGTTTCGCTGGCTACACTCTCTATTTCATTGATAGTGCTTAACAATGATTCTTTTGCCTTGGCCAAATCTGCCTTTTGAGCAATAATAAAATCATTTCGCTCTTTAATTTCATTGTAGGCCTCCATCGCCATCGGGTTGATAGGCCCCATATTTTCTAGACGATCTCGAATTTTGGTCACCTCATTGCGAATCTTCTCTTCGTTGGGAAGTTCTTCGTTTTCCAATTCAGCTTCAGTGCCAATGATGGTGTCCAGTTCCACTTTGAATTCTACCGACAATCTCTCTTTAACAGAATTCAATTCAAGTTTACTCTCGCTGAGTTCATTTTGTAACTGCATCAAAATGGTATCGATGTTCTGCCTTTGATGCTGAATTTCTTTCAGGTCTTTTTCAAATTGATCAATCTCGCCCCTGGCTGCATAGTAAAGTTTTTCCGCTTCGCCCAATCCTTTTTCCATCTCCTCTTTCTGGGCATACATACCAATCAGTTCCTCATCATTGCTTTGCGTAGTTTCAATAATGATTTTCACCTCTTCTTCATTCTTCTTCAATTCCTCCTGGTTCACTTCAATGCGATGGCTGCTTTGCTCCATCGATTCTTGTTTGAAGCGAACTTCTTGTTCGAGGCTCTTTACCCTGTTGCCTTGCTGATGGAACAAAATATTTTGTTCGTTGAAAGCTGCAGACTTCTGACTTAAGATTTCGTTTTGTGTATTAAAATCCTCAGTTACCAGTTTCAGTTTCTCTTCATGCTGTTGCACAAGAACAAGCGCCTGTTCTGCTTTAGGTTTTAAATCTTCAAGCTCCTGTGTAAGGTTTTGAATTTTTTCCTGAATGTCTTCCCTGCGCAAATCAGCAGTGTTGAGCATGTGTGCAAACTGCTCCTTCTTGGTGCGCACAGAAATGAATTCGTCATTAACCATTTTAATGGCGCTCTGTGCTTCTTCAATTTGCTGCTTCAAGGTATTGTTGCGCAACCTCTCCAGTTCACGCTGTTTGTCCAGCAATCCTTGTCTAATGTCTTCTACTTTCCTGGATAACTCTTTAATTTCTTTATCCAGCTTCTCAATATTTTTAGCGCGTCCAATTTTCTTTCCTTCAAATAATCCTACGGACCCACCGGACAAACTAAAGCGCCTCTTGGTCACTTTTCCGTTCTTGGTGATGAAAGTATTTCCATCGCCTACAGGAATGGTCTTTACATCGCCATCGTGTACATAAACTTTATCGAGAATGTATGCCATCAACTTGCCATACTTCGAATCGAATTCAATAATCTGAGTGGCAGGGAAAGCATTGGAATACATCTGTACATCAGCAGGCACGAATTTCTCAAATGCATCCAGGATGAAGAAGTTCGCTTTTCCTTTGCTGGCATCACTCAATATGTTGATGGCTTCGTAGGCCTCTGCTTCATGCTCAACGATGTAATAGTTGAGGTAAGGCTCAAGAAAGTTTTCTATTGCAACACGGTATTCTTCGCTGGTTGAGATAATGTCAGAAAGGAGTGGGGCATTTTTTGTCCAGCCCACATTCTTTTTCAGGAATTTAATGGCTTCAGGGAAACCCTCAAGGTTTTCTACTAGGGATTTGGTCAGCTGGTATTCGTTTTGACGTGCATCCAGTTTACGACCTACTTCCGTCATTTCCTCACGGATCATCTCAATCGTCTTTTCCAATGAAGACGATCTCTGAATGACCTCACTTTCGTCATTCTTTAGTTTGGTCAAGTAACTGTTTTTCTCTGTGATCTCGTCTTGTAGTACTACCAGTTTCTTTTCAAAGTCAGCAAGACTTGCGCTTTGCTCGTTGGAGTCAGTGGCAGTTCTTTCAATCTCCTGTTTGAATGAAGAGACTTGTATCTCGCGGATTTCTAATGCCTTGTTGAGCTGGTAAGATTCGTCTTGTTGTACACGGTGTGCTTTGCGCAATGTATCCACCTCACCCTGCAAGGTAAAAGTGGCAGCTTTTTGTGCATCGTATTCAGCCTTTAGGGCCTCTACTTTAGCAGAAATTTCATCCAGTGAACTCTGCGCCACCTCTTTTTCAGCTTCAAGACTTTGAATGGTGAAGCGGGCTCGCTCATTACTTTGTTTGTCCTGATCTATTTGTTCTTTCAGGTTGGAAGCGCGATCGTTGAGAAAGCGAAGTCGCTCATTCTTGATCTGTTTCTCTCCTTCGTATTGTCTTATTTTTCCAACATACTCATTGATGGCTTTTTGTCTGCTCGAAAGCGTATTCTCCTTTTCAATAAGTTCTGCCTTAGACTTCTCAATCAATGCTTCTCTTTCTGCAATGGCTGCGGTGAGTGATGTTTTGCGATCGTTTTCACTCGCTACCTGCTTATTGACTGAGTCGAATTTCTCTTTCTGTTTCTTTACTACCAGCTTGGCAAGCTGAATACTCTTTTGTTTGTATTCTTCCTTGATCCTGTAGTAAGTTTCTGTTTGCTTAGCCTGCTTCTCAAGGCTTTTCATGTTCTTCTCAATTTCAAACAGCAAATCCTCAACACGTTCCAGGTCAGCGTCTGTATCTTCAAGCTTACGCAAGGTCTCTTTTTTGCGCTTCTTGAATTTTGAAATCCCGGCAGCTTCTTCAAACAACATTCTTCTGGAGTTGTCGCGGTCGTTGAGAAGGTCATCTACCATTCCCAGCTCTATAATCGCATAGCTGTTAGAAGCAACTCCTGTATCTAAAAACAGGTTGGTAATGTCCTTAAGTCTGCAAGTGACGTTATTCAACAAGTATTCACTTTCTCCGGAGCGGTATAACCTGCGCGTAATGGTAACCTGAGAATATTCCGTGGGAAGAATGTTCTTGGTATTGTTGATGGTTAGCGAAACTTCTGCCATTTGAAGGGGAGAGCGCTGATTGGTGCCGTTGAAGATGATGTTCTCCATCTTTTCGGATCTCAAGGCACTGGTTTTTTGCTCTCCCAATACCCAACGGATAGAATCTACTACATTCGATTTTCCGCAACCATTGGGGCCAACGATACCCGTGATGCCCTCATCAAAATTGATAACTACCTTATCGGCAAAACTCTTAAATCCCTTGATCTCCAGCTTCGATAACTGCATGAATACGTTCGTTGAAAAGTGGTTGTCTGTATTTTAGAAGACCGCAAAGATAACCTTGATTTCCCATTTGAGAAACGCAGCACTTTAAATTCATCCACATTTTATCCAGATGAGATTTAGCGGCCGTAAAATTGGAATTAAGGATATTTGGGTATCTTTGATCCGATGGATTTTCAGTTCTGGATCTGGCTTATCGTGATTATAATCACTCTTATTGCCCGCGCTAATAAAAAAAAGCCGGAGCAGCCGCCTGTTACTAGCGATGATCCCGATTTAGATGGCGGGTCAGAATCAAGACAACCAAAACCGATCAGTTTTGAAGACCTTTTGAGAGAAATTCAGGGAGAAAAGGCACTATCCAAGCCTGTAAAGGCAGTTCCCCCCCCACCGGCTCCAAAAGAATACGACTTTGTGGATTACGATGATGATATTCCTGACGAGATCCAGGACCTGGAGGATGTGGATTATGATGTTTCAAAGGATGTAAAGGCTTTTGAAACCTACGAAGCAGCTAAAAAACAGGCAAAAAGCCCAATTAAGGAGCAAGCCAATACCGGAAGAATAGTGAGGTCGGAGCACTTTAAAGAGTACGACTTGAAGAAGAAAAAACCAACATTTGATTTTTTAAATGAATTGAAAGACCCGAAAGGGTTTAAAAAGGCTTTTATTATGAGTGAAATCCTGAATAAAAAGTACTGAAAAAGTACTAAAAAGGCATTTTTTAAGCTAAATCTTACCTGAATTGGGTAATATTGATTTTTTCGATGGCATGGCAGATGGTTTTCCACATCTTTACTTATTAACATAGGGTTACTATACTTTTTTGAAGGATATTTATTATTGCTTAATTTTTTGTAATTATTTTTTAAGATGAGATCCTATAGTGCTTTAATAATCACGCTTTTACTTTTTATTTTTTGTCTTTATCCAGGGCAGGTTTTGAGTCAGTGCAAGCAGCAGGTGAGTGCTAAGGCAATAAAAGTTAATAGTGACCAGTCGGGTTCATTTGATTTGAGTGTGGTCGCATCAGGTGTGTTTACGGGACAACTTGTACAAATAACAGGTACGAGTGAGTCAAAAATTGAGTCATTTACGGGATCAGGCACGAAGAATTTCAGCTTCAAAAACCTAAGGTTGGCCCAGGAAGAAATATACAGAGTAGTTGTTGAATTTGAAGACGAAGGGGCTTTCCTCTGCAAAAGAAAAGTGTTAGAAATTGAATTTGCTAATCGATAGGTCTATGAAACGATTAGTCAATTTTATTATACTGATTTCCGGGTTGATCTTCAGCCATACCCAATTGATGGCGCAACCAGGATGCTTGTCCATCTCGGCCTCAACTACCAGCACCAGTTGTTTCAGTGGCAATGACGGACAGATCAGTTTAAATATCACTGCAGGAAACATACCCAATGCACAACCCCCTTGGGACATCGAATTGTTTTTTCAGGATAGTGGAGGAGGGCTCACGCAGTTAGCCTTTCATGATGATGTTTCTTTTACCAATATCATATTCACACCTGGAAATGGATCGCTAAACATTGCAGGTGCTGAGGCTTTTGGAATTCCAAGTAATGCTTTTGATCCCGGCAGCGAGTATCGGATTAATGTGAGGTCTACTGGTGGCGTGCTAACCTGTCGGAACAAGACATTAACCAATATTCAAGTCGCGGAACCCACTCAGATCAATGGATCGGTAAACACAATTACACCAGCCTGTACTCCGGGAACAGGCACAATTAGCCTGGACGTTTCTGGTGGTACACCACTCGGTGGTGGTCCGCCAAACTATATTTATACATGGACCGGTCCCACAGCGATTCCAAATACCGTTGAAGATCCCATCAATTTAAATGCTGGAAATTATAATGTGACTATTGAAGATGCGTTGGGTTGCACTATCGATATTCTAAATATCGTAGTTCCGGTGGGCCCCAATGCAGGAGCAGACAATACTGTAAGTGCATGTAACAACAATGCAGCCTTCAATTTATTTACAAGCCTGGCGGGTACACCCGATGCAGGAGGCACCTGGACACAGCTTACAGGAGCATCGGCAAGAACAATTACTGGCAATAACGTAGATATGGTTGGTGCGTCTGCTGGGGCTTACACATTCGAATACAGAGCAACAGTTGCTCCATGTCCAGATGCCACCGCAGTAGTTACGGTGAACGTGGTAACGGCCCCCAATGCAGGAGCAGACAACACCGTAAGTGCGTGTAACAACAATGGTGCATTTAATTTATTTACCAGCTTGTCAGGAACTCCTGATGCGGGAGGCACCTGGACACAACTCACCGGAGCCGCCCGTACCATTACAGGAAACAATGTTGACCTTGCCGGAGCTACAGCAGGAGCTTACACGTTTCAATACACAGTAACAGGTACAGCGCCTTGTGCTAATGCTACAGCCGTAGTTACAGTGAACGTAGTTACAGCCCCCAATGCAGGAGCAGACAACACCGTAAGTGCTTGCAACAACAATGGCGCATTTAATTTATTTACCAGTCTGGCAGGCACACCTGATGCAGGAGGCACCTGGACACAACTCACCGGAGCCGCCCGTACCATCACAGGAAACAATGTGGACATGGCAGGAGCTACTGCCGGAGCTTATACCTTCCAATACACAGTAACAGGTACAGCGCCTTGTGCTAATGCTACAGCTGTAGTTACTGTGAACGTAGTTACAGCCCCCAATGCTGGAGCAGACAACACTGTGAGTGCGTGCAACAACAATGGCGCATTTAATTTATTCACCAGCCTGTCAGGAACTCCTGATGCAGGAGGAACCTGGTCGCAACTCACCGGAGCCGCCCGAACCATCACAGGCGACAATGTGGACATGGCAGGAGCTACTGCCGGAGCTTATACTTTTAGATATACAGTTACAGGTACTGCGCCCTGTGCAGATGCCACTGCAGTTGTTACTGTGAACGTGGTAACAGCACCTAATGCAGGCGCGGACAACACTGTGAGTGCGTGCAACAACAATGGCGCATTTAATTTATTTACCAGCCTGTCAGGAACTCCTGATGCTGGAGGCACCTGGACACAACTCACTGGAGCCGCCCGAACCATTACAGGAAATAATGTGGACCTTGCCGGAGCTACAGCAGGAGCTTACACTTTTAGATATACAGTTACAGGCACTGCGCCATGTGCAGATGCCACCGCAGTAGTTACAGTGAACGTGGTAACAGCCCCCAATGCAGGAGCAGACAACACGGTGAGTGCGTGTAACAACAATGGCGCATTTGATTTATTTACCAGCCTGTCAGGAACACCTGATGGAGGAGGCACCTGGACACAACTCACCGGAGCCGCCCGTACCATCACAGGCAACAACGTGGACATGGCCGGAGCTACTGCCGGAGCTTATACTTTTAGATATACAGTTACAGGCATTGCGCCATGTGCAGATGCTACAGCTGTAGTTACGGTGAACGTAGTAACAGCACCCAATGCTGGATCAGACAATACAGTAAGTGCGTGCAACAATGATGGCGCATTTAATTTATTTACTAGTCTTGCAGGCACACCTGATGCAGGAGGCACCTGGACACAACTCACCGGAGCCGCCCGAACTATCACAGGAAACAATGTGGACATGGCAGGAGCTACTGCCGGAGCTTATACTTTTAGATATACAGTTACAGGCATTGCGCCATGTGCAGATGCTACAGCTGTAGTTACGGTGAACGTAGTAACAGCACCCAATGCTGGATCAGACAATACAGTAAGTGCGTGTAACAACGATGGCGCGTTTAATTTATTTACCAGCCTGTCAGGAACTCCTGATGGAGGAGGCACCTGGACACAACTCACCGGAGCCGCCCGTACCATCACAGGAAACAATGTGGACCTTGCTGGAGCCGCAGCAGGAGCTTATACATTCCAATACACAGTAACAGGAACAGCGCCTTGCGCTAATGCTACAGCTGTAGTTACGGTGAATGTAGTAACAGCACCCAATGCGGGTGGCAACAATACAGTGAGTGCATGTAATAACAATGCAGCCTTCAATTTATTGACAAGCCTTGCAGGCACACCTGATGCAGGTGGTACCTGGACCGAACTTACCGCAAGTGGTGCACCGATAACAGGAAATAATGTTAACCTTACGGGTATACCTCCGGGATCATATGATTTTGAATACAGAGTTAGCGCAGCCCCATGTGCAGATGCAACAGCGGTAGTTACCGTTATCGTAAGTAATCCCCCCAATCCTGGTTTGAACAATACTGTAAATACATGTAATTCAAATGCCTCATTTGATTTGTTTGCCAGCCTTGGTGGCGTACCTGATGGAGGTGGTGTGTGGACGGAATTAACAGCAAGCGGAGCACCCATCACAGGTAATAATGTGAACTTTACCGGAATCCCTGGTGCTTCTTACCAATTTCAGTATACGATCACAGCCACGGGTTGTAATCCGGTTTCTGCTGTAGTTACTGTTGATTTGTTTGATGTTGCCACAGCAACGATTTCTGGAGACGCTACAGTGTGTACAGGACAGAGCTCAACCATTACCATTACGCTCACAGGGGTTGGCCCATGGAACATTCAGTATTCGGATGGTGGAGCACCCATTGCGATCAACGGAATTGCAGCCTCACCACATACTTTTTCCGTTTCACCGGTTATTAACACTACCTATTCCCTTGTTTCAGTCACAGACACCAGATGTGGGGCAGGTACGGTAAGTGGTTCAGCTACCATAACAATGAGTCCAATTGCGGGCAATCCTGCAACCTTCGGAAATGAAACCTGGCGGGCCTATGTTTACGATGACAGTGGCAGTCCAGCGCCACCAGCAACCAATATTGATTTTAATAATGCGAAGTACAGAGGGTTCCTGACTGAAACAGAAATTGCAGGGATAAGTGCCTTTTCAAGTTACAATACAACAACTGACGTCTTTAACCTTAACCTTTCCAATACTGTTCCGGTAGCAGGACCTAATATTTGCGGCTCATACCTCAACGATTATAGCATTCGTTTCCGAATGACTAAAACATTTGCTGCTGGTGTTTATACCTTTACGGTTGGTGCAGATGATGGCGTGCGTCTCCTTGTAGATGGCGTGAGTGTATTACCAGCGGGAGCATTCAGTACACATGCATTCACAACTTACAACTCAAACCCTGTATGCCTCACAGCAGGCACGCATAATTTGGTATTGGAATATTTCGATCGCGGAGGTTTTTCCAGAGTTGATTTTAACTATAGTGCTTCACCTCCGCCTACAGTTACCTCCCCAATCTCTCTTTGTGTAAATTCACCTGCACCCACATTGAATGCGTCCAGTGCTGGGGCGATCGACTACAAATGGTACACCGATGCCGCCTTGACTAACCCTCCAATATTTACCGGTGCTAATTATACACCCGCTGCAGCACAATTGGATATGACCACAGTTGGGTTGACCAGTTTCTATGTTACCGCTGTGTATGCCTGTGGTGATACACCTGCAGCTCAAGTAACGGTGGATGTTACCAATGGAGCCACCATTAATTTACCACCTCCACCTGTTCAGATTTGCGAAGCGGCAGGCCCGATCGATTTAACAACATTAGTCAGTGCTACACCCGCTGGAGGTACGTTTACTTTTTCAGGAACTGGAGTTACTGATCCTAATTTTAGTCCCTCTGGTTTAGGCGGCACAACGGTTACCATCTCGGTTGGTTACACTTCAGGCACATGTTCCACTGCTACCACTTTTGATATCGATGTGGTGAACAGTGCCACCATTACGGTCCCTACATCGGCTTCAGCTTGCGAATCATCGGGAATCATAGACCTCAATACTTTGGTAAGTGGAAATCCTGGTGGTGGGGCATTCACTTTTGCAGGAAGCGGAGTAACGGGTTCCAATTTTGATCCAAGTGGATTAAGTGGCGCAATAAATATCACGGTTGACTACAACGCAGGCGGTTGTATAGCGCCTACTGAGGCGTTTGACATCAATGTAGTTCCGAATGTTTCTTTAACGGTCGACAACTCCACTGTGGTATGTCCTGGTTCTGGCCCTGTGAATCTGGCTGCATTGGTAACGCCTAGCCCAGCAGGTGGTGTATTTACCTTTACAGGGACAGGAGTGACTGGAACTCAATTTGACCCATCGGGTTCGGCAGGTTCAACTGTGTCGATCAATGTCTCTTACAATTTGGGAGGTTGCCTGGCTTCTTCTACTGTACAGGTAGCAGTACGGTCAGCCACAGATGCACTTTGTGGTGGACCAACAGGAAACTGTGCCACAGTAGTGATTACACCAGTACCAAGTGCCGCGATATGTTCTCCTACCGCTGGTTCTATTTTGTTCAACATCAACCCTGCAACACCTACAATCAACAATACAGGCGTTCGAATAGATATTGTAGGTATTTCGGCAACTAATTTGGGAGTATCTCAAACTAATTTTAACGACCCTCTATTTACTGGCTTAGCTGTTGGTACTTATAATTATACCATTGAATATGGAGATCCCAGTTGTGTTAAAACTGGTCAGGTTACTGTGTTGTTAGGTCCTGATGTGGTTGACTTTACCGTAGCACCTAATAGCGTTAACTGTTTTGGAAGTGCAGGGGGAGTGGTGTTGACAAACATCAACGGCTCAGATATGGCAGATTACACCTACGAAGTAACGCAATTAGGGGCCGTAGTATCTGTAGGTTCTATTACACAACTTCAGTCACTTGGAGCTGTAACTATTTCCGGTTTTGGTACGGGAGATTTCGAAATAAAACTTTCACAAGATCAATCGCTAACGACATCTTGTCCAAGTCCTGTTCAATCAGCACGCAAACCATTTACTGTAACCAGTCCCGCAGCCAATCTTGATACGCTGTATGTAAACAAGAAAATTTCAGTTCCTGACCTTCCAACGGGTTCCATGTTGGTAGGCATAAGTGAAAGCCTTGAAGAACCTTATGAGGTTCGATTGGAATTAACTCAGCCCGTATTTCCAGGGCAGGTATTTGCTCAGGATTTTACAACAGCCACCCGAAATCCCCTAAACCTTAAAGTAGAATTTGGCGCACCTAATTTATATGCAGGCGTATATTTGCTTTCGCTTCGAGATGGTCTGGGTTGCCGCAAAGATTATCAGGTAACCATAGGAGTTGATAATAGCCTGATGATCCCCAATATATTTACTCCTAATGGTGATGGGGTTAATGAAGTATTCTTTATTCGCAATATGCCTGATGCCACTGAAGTGATAGTGACCAATAGATGGGGTAAAGCTGTGTATTCATCCAAAAACTATCAGAATGACTGGGATGGTGGTGATGTGACGGATGGCGTGTACTTCTATCGCATCAATGCCGCAGGACAAAGCTACTCCGGCTGGGTTGAAGTGTTACGGGGTAAGTAACTATTTGAGATCAGCCAGGAACTTCAGAGTATCTACATTGTCGGCATAGTCCCACACTTCAGGTTTTTGGGCTTTGCCAAAATCGATACTTCCATCAAACCATGCTTTGGCAGATAACACCACCTGCAATTTTTCCTGATGAACTGCGATGCGTTGCTTTAGATCTTTCTGATCTGTGTAGCGTTCATAAAACACAGCAGAGATAGGAGATACCAATTTATCGCTTTCAACCATAATGAGCGCACCGTTGTCATAAAAGTGCTTAAGGTTAACCAGGTGAATTGAGCGTTGATAGTTATAGTTGTTTGCGTATTTATTGTGATCAGTGATGTCAACGAATTTTTCCCATAATCTTAATAAGGGTATGAGATCATATTCTTCCGGTATGTAAAGTTTGGAAACATTTCTGCAACCCAACCCAAAATAAGAGAAAACATCGTTCCCCAGTTCCATCAGTTCAGCATCAGTTTCTCCGCCTATGAGAACAGCACAAGAAGACCTGTTTTTGCGGATAATATGAGGTACATTTTTGAAGTAATAGGAAAAATACCGGCCTGTGTTGTCACTGCCTGTAGCTATGGCTGCATGGTATTGATGGAGCTTGTCTTCAAAAGTTACACAATCTTTAAATCTGGGGTCAATGTTAACTAACAATTTGTGGACAAAAGGCAACAGTTCATCATCCTGAGTGCTAAGCTTAATTTGAGCGTGATGTCCTGCAATCAGGATACACAGATAATCGTGAAACCCAACCAAAGGAATATTGCCTGCCATAGCTATTCCTATTTTTTTAGGGTTTTCGCTAATGAGTTGATAATTCTGTACCCACTTTGTTAATTTATCCGCTAAAAGGAACTGACCAATCCCTGCAATTGCCAACGCAATATTTTGTTTTGTAAACCAGGGGTTTTTCTGTTCCGCTTTCTTGGACAATGCAGCCAAGTCACTTTCGGGAAGTGTAGTTAGTTGATTTCCCAATTCACTAAATGCACTAATTCTTTCATCTAAATTCATCGGCAGAACCCAAAACTTTTGTGGTGAATAACTTGTTTGATGGATGTAATTTGTATCGTATTTTTGGCAAAATTACTCGAATAGATAGATTTTTAAAGGTATGGCTATAAAGATTACTGATGAGTGTATCAATTGTGGAGCGTGCGAACCTGAGTGTCCGAACACAGCGATATATGAAGGTGGAGTAGAGTGGAATTGGGCAGGAGGCACAGCGCTTTCCAGCGAAGTGGTGCTGGGAGATGGTACTAAAGTAGATGCAAATAAAGACCAGGCTCCGGTGTCTGATGAATTTTACTATATAGTGTCGGGCAAATGCACGGAATGTACCGGATTTCATGAAGAGCCTCAATGTGCAGCTGTTTGTCCAGTAGATTGCTGCGTGCCTGATCCTGATATGGTGGAATCCAAAGAAACACTTGCTGCCAAGAAAGCGTGGTTACACAATGAAGAGCTTCAAAGCTAATTAGCGCATTTTTGACCTTTTGATCAGATAGGCTTGTAATACTTCAAAATAGTCAGTCTGTGTATCGGCAGAGATAAAATCAATTTTAAGTTGATTGCATTTGAGTTTTAACTCTTTATGAAATTCTGTTAGCTGTTTGGTAAACTGTTCGCGGATTTCTCCCGGATTAAGCTTTATCTTCTCATTGCTTTCCAGATCTACAAATTCATAAGGCCTCTCGTCAAACTCAAAATTCAATTCAGTTTGGTGGTCAGTTACATGAAATAGCAATACCTCATGTTTATTGTGCTTGAGATGCTGAAGCGCTTTGAATATTTCGTTTGGATCTTCATCGCCATCAAACATATCGCTGAAAAGAATCACCAGGGACCTTCTGTGGGTTTTCTCGGCTATTTCATGAAGTACATTGGCCACTTTTGTTGACTTGGATTCTTTTGCACCATGTTCCGCAGCCCGTTCAAGTAGCTGAAAAATCTTGTCCAGGTGGGTAGGGGTTGATTTGATAGGTGTAAATTCATCTATCTTATCTGAAAAAAGGCATAATCCCACAGCATCCCTTTGTTTGTGCAATAGATAGCTGATTGCAGAAGCAGCATAAATACTAAACTTGAATTTGGCCAGACTTTTAGCGGGATAATACATAGACGAAGAACAGTCTATGGCTATAAGGCACCTGAGATTGGTCTCTTCTTCGTACTGTTTGGTATAAAGCCGGTCGGTTCTGGCAAACACCTTCCAATCGATATGACGTGTACTTTGCCCCTCATTGTAGAGTCGGTGCTCCGCAAATTCCACTGAAAACCCATGATAGGGAGATTTGTGCAATCCAGTAATAAAACCTTCTACAAGCTGTCTGGCGAGCAATTCAAGGTTGCCTGACTGCTTTATATTGTCGAAATTAATTTTCACGTACCTTGGAAATAAGAAATATACCTGATTAATTAGGGGTCTGTACAAACATAATAAAACGCATTATTGGCATTTTTGGTGCCTTAAGTTTGTGATAAATTTATAAAATACTACCTTAGATTAGATCAATTTACCTCAAAGGAAACAACTAAAACCCAGATTTGTGGAAGAGAATAAGAATAACGGAAGGGATGAGATATATTCGGAGAAAGTAAAGGCTGGAAAGCGCACCTACTTCTTTGATGTAAAAGCCACCCGATCAAACGATTATTACCTTACCATTACGGAAAGTAAGAAGAGGTACAACAAAGACGATGAAGGATTTACGTATGAGAAGCACAAGATTTTTCTCTACAAAGAAGACTTCAACAAGTTTGTGGAGGCACTCAACAACACGGTGAATCACGTAAAAACCGAATTGATGCCTGAAGTGGATTTTGAACAGTTTGACCAACCGCGTGAATCTACTGAAGAGGCCAAAACCTCTACAATTGATACAGAACTTAAATGGGATTAATTTCCTAACCTATACCTAGATTGATAAAAGGCCTCGATTTTTCGGGGCTTTTTGTTTATGATCCCGTGCAATCGGCAGCGAGTGATTATATTTGCCCCCTTTAAAAACCGGAATTATAATTATGGCACTTAGATGCGGCATTGTGGGACTCCCTAATGTGGGCAAATCCACCCTTTTCAATGCATTATCCAATAATAAAGCGGAAGCAGCAAACTTTCCATTTTGCACCATCGAGCCCAACGTTGGGGTTATCGCTGTTCCTGATGAAAGACTTGACATATTGAAGAGTTTGGTTAATCCACAAAGGGTATTACCGACTTCATTCGAATTTGTAGACATAGCCGGCCTTGTAAAAGGAGCCAGCAAAGGAGAAGGGCTGGGTAATCAATTTTTGGCCAACATACGTGAAGTGGATGCCATCGCCCACGTGGTTAGGTGCTTTGAAGACGAAAACATTGTACACGTGGATGGCCGCATTAAACCCATTGCCGACAAAGAGATCATTGACACCGAATTGCAGTTAAAAGACCTGGAGTCCGTAGAGAAGAAAATAGCCAAGGTAGAGCGCACAGTAAAAGGAGGCGATCCAAAAGCTAAGAAAGAACTGGCCAGTCTAAAGCTATTTAAGGAAGCATTACTGGAAGGAAAGAACATAAGGATGGTAAATGCTACCGAAGAGGATTTAGAGGCCATTGAGGACTTGCAATTGCTCACAGCCAAACCAGTGGTCTATGTCGCAAACGTAGATGAGGCTTCTGTCCATACCGGAAATGCATTTTCAAAGGAGCTTGCAGAAAAAGCCAAAGAAGAGGGGGCAGAGGTGATCATTGTATGTGCCGCCATTGAGGCGCAAATAGCAGAACTGGATACCAAAGAAGACAGGGAAGCTTTTCTTCAGGAATATGGCCTGAAAGAATCAGGATTGGGAAAGCTTATCAAAGCCACTTACAGCTTGCTGGATTTGATTACCTACTTCACCGCGGGTGTTCAGGAGGTAAGGGCATGGACGATAAACAAGGGCTGGAAAGCACCTCAGGCAGCCGGAGTGATACACTCTGATTTTGAAAAAGGATTTATTAAGGCCGAGGTGATTAAGTTGGCTGATTATCAGACATATAAGACAGAAGCAGGGTGCAGAGAGGCAGGGAAATTGGCCATTGAAGGCAAGGAATATGTGGTGAAAGACGGTGATATTATGCATTTTAGGTTCAATGTTTAAATAATCCTTACATCACCGAGGCCGATTTGTCTGGTTTTTAGTATTTTAGCTATCCGCATTTAACTTTTTAGCGGTACTCATTGGTATTTTTTGACAGGCATAATCCGCAGGCTTTGAGAATCCGGATCGTTTTTTCGCTTAAGAATAGAGGGGCTTATGTTCCCTTTCATCATCAGTTTCTTTTGGCACAAACCATTAAGGGACTCATATTGATTGGTGGAAATAAGGATTATGCAGACTATAAGCAATTCAATTTTTCGGGGCTTAAGGGCCAGATCAAAATCAGTAGGAAGGGGCTGCATTTCTTTTCTTCAAAAATAACGCTGGTGTTTTCAGCTGCAGACAAGGCCTTCCTGGATTATTTCCTGGGAGTGCTTTTTGCTCAAAAGGAATTGTCCATCGGCAATCTCCAGTTAGTACCGGAGGCGGTAGAAAATGAAGATCCTGTCACCATCACCGATTCGGTAAAGTTTCTTTGTATTTCGCCCATCGTATTGTTGCCGGGCACATTCAATGATGACAATGCGAAGCGGTTTATTTCACCGCAAGAAGACGAGTTTTCAGATCTGCTGTATGACTCCACCATAGCACGCATGGAGGCCAGTGGAAAATACACGGCCGAACAATTGGCAGATTTTTATAAATTTCAAGTGGTAGCCGATCAGGAGTATTTGAACCGGATTCAATCCTCCCATAAGAAGTTTGCTCGAATATATCCGGTTTATGATTCAGATGTAAAATTTGAAGTTAGAGGATATACATTCCCTTTCACCATGTATGCGCCACAGCCTGTGCAACAATTTGTTTACGAACATGGCATTGGTCACTTCTCTCATAAAGGTTTTGGCATGCTGGATGTAGCCAACACAGATTCCAAGACTTCTCAATCCGAATCCAAAGAGGAATTTAATTACGCTTAACGGGCATTGATTTGAATAGGAAAGTAGCCTATTAACAAATCCGTATTGGGCTGAAAGGGTTTGTAATAGACCAGCACTTCATAAAAATTTTCGGTTTCAAAGTGACTTCCTTCAAAATAATAGGGCCCCAATTGATTGTCATCAACCAGGTATTGATAGTTGTACCATCCCTGTTTTAGAAGAACGGTATTCTGATAAGCTTCAACACCAGGATTAAACTTCATCAGACTTTCTGCATCCTTCTTCCATTGGTTGAAAGCGCCCACAACATAAATCTTAGCCTTTCCAAAATCTTTTGCCTTTAAGGTGAATGTAACGTCAATATAATTGGAAGCAGTTTCAGCACTTCCATTGTCAAGGTTTTCAATATTGAACTGTCCGTTGATATCAGGATATTGGGTATATACTTGTGCATCTCTGGGATAATCGGGCTGTACCCATAAGTGATAGGGCCTGGGGGTTTTATCAATCCGATCCGTATTTTGACCTGGGAAATTGATGGATCTAAAGTCGACAAACCGAAATTCATTTCCTGCGCTGAAGTACTTGTCGTCTCCGAAAAAGCGATATTCAATTTGGCTTATGTCTTCCCGAACAAAGCTTGGCTTCACATCGTACCGGGCATTGTCCCAACGCTGATTTTGACGGATCACCACATGCACACTTTCAAAAGGATTAACAATTTCCATACCCCTGTAGTCCAATATAAAATTCAGTTGTTGGTTGGTGGAACGAAGTGTGATCGCTCCAGAGGCCTGGTTATCCCTTTTTAAATTCGTGCGATTTTCAAAAACCATAAACCTGTGAGAAAGAATGATATCTGACTTATTGCCTTCGCGGTACACTACCAAGAGGTAGTTGCCCGGAAGTTTAACCCTTGGCAAATTGAACCGATAATGAACATAGGGTATTTGGGTATTGCTGGAGTAAGCATAATCGTTGACATTAAACTCATTGTAATCCAGCATAAAATCGAGATCTCTTAAAGAGGAGGCTGTCCAATTGTATTGGCAATGAATGATCCGGGCGTAGTAACTATTGATGTCGTTGCGCAAATCATCAAATTCCAGTACAAGATCATTTTGGTCAATTCGGGTGACAGCGGGTAGCAGATGGCTTCTAATCTCCCTTTTGGCACTGTAAAGTTGCACAGATTTAATTTCAGGCTCGTAGGTATGGTTTTCATATATCAGTTTCTTGGGTGATTCCACGCCAAAAAGAGCCAAAAGGATTGAAATGATCAGCACCATAAGCAAAGCTACTTTAAAAATTTCTATCCCAATTGGTCAATAAATGTAACATGGAGGGGGGCGATGTCCGTTAGAGGTCCCTATCAGAATGGCATTCCAACCATTTTCTACTATAACGTGTCAAATTAGTGTATCGCGTACATGCTGAGGGACGAGGATTTAATTAAGGGTTGTGCCAAGGGGGAGAGGGCTTTTCAAAAAGCCCTGTATGAACGCTATTGCCGTAAGATGATGGTAATTTGTCAGCGCTATTCAAAATCAAGCCAGGAGGCCGAGGATGCCCTGCAGGAGGGATTCGTAAAGGTATTTTCCAATATTTCAAAATTCCGGGCAGAGTCCCAGCTTTCTACCTGGATCACAAGAATAATGATTAATACCGCCCTGAATAAGCAGCGTCAAAAGCTCTATATGATGCCTATCGTGGATGTGCATGAAAATCACTTGGTGCAGGAAGAGGAGATATCATTTGCGCATTTTCATCACAACGACCTGTTGGAATTGGTACAATCGCTTCCGGATGGATGCAGGGTGGTTTTTAACCTGTTTGCCATCGAAGGGTATAGTCATAAAGAAATTGGGGAAATGCTGTCAATAAGCGTTGGAACGTCCAAGTCGCAATACAATAGAGCCAGGGTCTTGTTGAAAGCAAAGCTAGAGGTGTTGGAGAAGATAAATCAGGAATATGAGCAGGTCATTGTTTGAGGATAATTGGAGAGCGGCTTTTGCAGGAGCAGAAAATGATGTTCCTGATTCGCTTTGGTCAAAAATTGAGACCGACCTACTTCTCATTGAGAACAAGGAAAGCAGAAAAAAGATTTTTGTATATCAAAGGTTGGCTGCAGCGGTTGCATTATTTGCATTGCTGCTGGGATCTTATATTGTCCTGGACCTTGTGGCCGTTGATGACACGATGACTTTAGTTGAAAGTAAAGCCATTACTTCAGAAAAGAAGGAAAGTAATATTACAGGAGAAGATAATAACCCTGAGCGAGGACGTGTAGTGATTACGCCATTAGAGAAAACTAAACTTAACAGGGGGCAAAAGGCTGCTTCATCTGGGTTGAGCAAAAGCCCTGCAGGAGATTACAGTACTAATACCATAATGGTTTCTCATCAGGAAGAAAATGAGGTAAAGGGGACTGACCTTTCAAGGAAGCAATTTTATTCAGAAGGTCATGTTCCGGAATTTCCAACTTTGAAAGTGGAAGTTAAACGTAAAACATTTTACCAACCCATTTTTCCACGCAGGCTACCGGCAATGCCTTCCTATTACATGGCCTCCAACAAAGAAAAGAACAATGCCAAGGAAGGGGTTTATGCATCTTTGGGCTTTGCAGGGGGAAGCTACGATCCCGGACAATCTGGTCCAATTGTGGCGGCTCCATCCCCCTCATTTTCAATGATGACCAATCCTGACGCTGCATTTTCGAGGGCTATGCAGCCACAGAGTACACAAGCTTCCGTTGGAACTGCCTACTCTTTTGGAGCCAACGTAGGTAAGCAGGTTGCTGACCGATGGATGGTACAGGGTGGTTTGGGCTTTTACATCCAAAACATTAATTATACTTCAAACTATGCGAGCTTAACAACCGATAATTCATTACGGGTAACGGTTGCTGATTATCTGGATGCAGAAACCATACTCACAGTGGGAGAAACTTATCCGATCCAAAGTGTTAATCAATACTTGTCTGTCCCAATGCAAGTGGGTTATAAATTGGTCGACCGTACAATAGATGTTCAGATCAATGCTGGTATCTCCACTGACTTTTTTATCAAGAACGCGCTGAGAGATCTTTCCGGACAAGCGGAGAGCTTTTCTCAAAAAGCAGGTAAGAATTCTCCTTATCGAAGTGTAAACTGGAGTGGATTAATGGGATTTGAATTGAGTTACCAATTGGGTGACCAGTATAGTCTTTCTCTCGTTCCAGGTGCCCGTTATGCCTTCAATTCAGTATTAAAAGACAATGCGGAGGTTTCTTACAATCCGCTGGTGTTGGATGTGGGGTTGAGACTTAAATATGTATTTAAGTAATTGGATTAACCCAGGGCATCAATTTCTTCAGCCAATTGCTCCCATTGATCATTGGCGCTTTTGAGTTTCTCGGCAACGTCATTAAAAACCTGCTGCACGTTATTTAATTTTTCAAAGTCGCTGTAGATTTCAGGCTTAGCCATTTCAGCTTCTAGTTCGGTTTTCTTTTTTTCGAAGTCTTCTATTTTTTGCTCTACCTCTTTGAGTTTTTGAAGTGCTTTTTTCTTTTTTGATGCAGCCTCTGCTGTTGGCTTTAGCTCTTGCTTAGGCTTGGGAGATACTTTCTTTTTCTCTGGTTCATTTGATGAAGAGGGTGGGGGTACCAGCACATTTTTACGCCAGTAGTCGTACTCCTCGTAGGTGCCAGGATATTCCTTGATTTGCTTGTCTTCAATATACCAGATCTTGTTGGCTACCTGGCTGATGAAATGCCTGTTGTGAGAGACCACAACAAAACTACCTTGATATTGCTGCAACGCCTGAATAAGGATATTCTCTGATAGAAAATCAAGGTGATTGGTTGGTTCATCCAAAAGCAAGAAATTAGCTTCTGAAATTAGCGTTTTGGCAAGAGCAACACGCGACTTTTCACCTCCTGATAATACTTTAATCTTTTTAAAGACTTCTTCATCAGAAAACAGGAAGCACCCCAATATGGCACGAAGTTCTTGTTCTGTCTTTCCACTGCCAGCCTGTTTGAGTTCATCCAGAATTTCATTTTCAATGTGAAGGGACTCCAATTGATGCTGGGCAAAAAAGCCCATGATTACGTTGTAGCCGATGGTGCTTTCCCCTTCAATTTTTTCTGAGCCGGCTATGATGCGAAGCAGTGTAGATTTCCCTTTACCATTGGCACCAATCAATGCAATTTTATCCCCACGCTCAATGGTAGCGGTTGTGTTCTTCAAAATCTCCAATGATCCATAGGATTTTGAAACTTCCTTCATGGTGACTACATGTCGTCCTGAGGGTTGATTAAATGAAAACTTAAAATTAATAGCCGCGGTATCGTTGACTACTTCATTAACAAGCTCCATTCGATCGAGGGCTTTTACCCGGGACTGAACTTGCTTTGCCTTGGAGGATTTGGCTCTAAAACGCTCTATAAAACGCTCAGTCTGCCGGATTTTTTGTTGTTGATTCTCAAATGCGTTCTGTTGAATCTCTTCCCGCATTTCCTTGTCCTTAAGGTAGAAGCTGTAGTTGCCTTCGTAGCTGACCAGTTGTTGGTTCGCTACCTCCACAGTCTTTAGAATAACATTGTCCAGAAATTGACGGTCGTGAGATACCACAATGACCGCCCCGGGGTAGTTCCTTAAATAATTCTCTACCCACTCAATGGAAGGCAGGTCCAGGTGGTTGGTAGGTTCATCCAGCATCAAAAGAGATGGATTTTCCAGTAACAGCTTGGCCAGCATAACTCGCATTCGCCATCCTCCTGAGAACTCCTGCAAAGGGCGATGCAAATCTGCTGTCGTAAAACCGATGCCTTCCAAAACCTCTTCTGCTTTGGCTTGCATGGTGTACCCATCAAGGTGTTCGAATTTTTCCTGCAATTTGGTGAGCTTTTCTACCAGCTTGTCGGAATACGCTTTCTCTAACTCGTGTATGGTCTTTTCTATTTGCCTTTGCGTGTCTACGGCTTCCTTGAAAGCCTCCATGGCCACTGTAAGGATGGCATCATCGGATTGATACGACAGCAAATCCTGGTTGAGAAAACCAATGGTGCAGTCCTTAGCCATACTGATAGTGCCTTTATCCAGCCTGTATTCACCATTGATAATTTTCAGTAGGGTAGATTTACCCGTTCCGTTCATTCCAATCAAACCTATTTTGTCGTTGGGCTTGACAAACATGGACGCATCTTCATAAAGTGGCCTTCCGCCTATGTAGTAAGATATATTAGAAACGGAAATCATGGCAGCAGATCAGTTGCAGGTGATGATAAAAACGCTGCAAAAATAGAAAGGTTTTGGGTCGTAAAAAACCTTTTAACCTTATGGATAAAGTCTAAAGACAACTAAATTGTGGACTTAAATTTTAGAAGTATGAAGTATTTATTGAGCACATTGACGGCTCTGGTGTTTTTCGGTCTTAACGGTTGCAACAGTTCCAGCAAAGAAACTATAACAGCCACTGACCAGCCAGACAATTCCAGTCCGGCACTTACGGAAGCAAGTGCAAATCTGCCGTTGAATACCATCAAACTTCCAGCAGGATTTGAAATCAGTGTATTTGCTGAGGTAAGTAATGCCAGATCGATGGCGCTGTCACCCTCAGGAACATTATTTATAGGCAACAGAAATGAGGATAAGGTTTATGCGGTAAAAGACACAGATGGTGATTTTAAAGCCGATAAGCGGTGGGTAATTGCATCTGGGCTTAATATGCCCAATGGTGTAGCTTTTAAAGATGGAGACCTTTATGTGGCTGAGGTAAGCCGAATTCTCAAGTTTAAAGACATTGAAAATAACCTTTCCAATCCAGGAGTACCTGAAGTAATCTATGATCAATATCCTACTGAAACGCATCATGGATGGAAATACATCGCATTTGGGCCAGACGGAAAATTGTATGTACCTGTAGGGGCACCTTGCAATATCTGTGAGTCAGAAAAACCCGTTTATGCAAGCATTACCAGAATGAATGCTGATGGATCAGGTATGGAGATATATGCAAGCGGTATTCGCAATACAGTTGGTTTCACCTGGCATCCAGATACCAAAGCCCTATGGTTTACAGACAATGGCCGCGATATGATGGGTGATGATGTTCCTCCTTGCGAGTTGAATACAGCACCCACAGCAGGAATGCACTTCGGTTACCCCTACTGCCATGGTGGCACAATCAAAGATCCTGAATTTGGAAATAAAAGACCATGTTCAGATTTTACCGCTCCTGTTCAGAACCTGAATGCACATGTGGCACCACTGGGAGTAAAATTTTATACGGGGACTATGTTTCCGGCAGAATATAAAAATCAGGCTATCATTGCAGAGCATGGCTCATGGAACCGGACAAAGAAAAGCGGACACCTGGTGAGCATGGTAAAGTTGGAAAATGGAAAGGCTGTCGGTTATGAAACCTTTGCAGAAGGTTGGCTGAATCATGAAACCCAAGAAGCATGGGGAAGACCTGTAGATGTGCTGGTGTTACCTGATGGATCTATGTTGGTATCTGATGACAAAGGTGGAATGATATATAGAATCAGCTATAAAGGCTGATGACTAGAAATCATCTGCGATGTCATCTATCTTTTTGCCTTTGTCTACCCGCATCATTTTTAGAACAGGGTAGGAGCGATAGGTGAGTTTGATTTCCTTTTTTGAGTGATCCTTGAAGGTCAAGCTGAGACTATCTGCAGTCCAGTTGTAGGAGTCTGTAGGTAAAATGTACTTTGGCTTTCCATATAATCGTTCCATACCTTTCATGAGGCGAGTGTCCTTGTGTGTGATTACATCAATTTGGTACACAAGTCCCTTATAGGTTTTAAGCTCCAGTTTTTTCACCTTAACCTCCCCAATGTTCTTATAGGAAGGGTTATCAACTTCATATAAGGCGGCTTGGAATTCATTTTTTTCCAAAATGTCTTTTTTAAACTTACTTCCTACCACGCTGTCTACAGGCATTCCAAGAATAATGTCTTTGAACCCATTTCGTTTGGCTAGCTCTGAATTTTCCTGAGCCAGGCCTACCAATTGAGCAAGAAGAAATAGGAAGGTGTAAAAAGTCCGAATGAGCATTTCCGAAAACGATTTTATGGTTTAGGTTTTGGTTCCAGGTATTGAACGGGAATATTGACCCTTGTCTTATCCCATACGAAGAAAATATCCGCTACATTATTTCTAGGATCAATTCCGATGGTAAATGATTCCGTTACTTGGTTGTTTTTTACAACAGGCACAACAAAGCGCATTACATCCCTTTTCTCGTTGTAATTATAGGATCCCCACAATCCCAGGTCAGCGTTGATTATAATGGTCCAACTGGATGCATTGGGTATTGTAAAAATAGAGTAAGTACCTGCTTTTAGTTCGGTACCATTAATGATTATATCCGTTGTGATGGTTATTTCAGTGGCTTCATTGGCTCCTGTTCTCCAAACCTGACCATAAGGCACCAGGTTGCCAAATATCTCGCGTCCTTTCTTCTGAGGCTGACTGTACACTATTTTTACATAGGTATCCTTGTACCTTGAAGTGGTTACACTCAACGGACTTATCCTTTGCTCTTGCGCATAGGAGACGCTGTAGGTAAGCAAGAACAAGATGACAGCGTAGTATAATCTGATTCTCATTGACATTAGTGGCGAATATAACAATTTTGGTTCCAATCCTTAATTTTACAGCTTGCACATTGAATTCCACCATTTACAACAGAAAAAATGCAAAGACCTGCTTTTGATGATATCTATATGGAATTGGCTGTGAACCTGGCCAAACGCTCTCATTGTATTAAGCGACATGTTGGTGCCGTGCTCACCAAGGATACCAGGATCATATCCATTGGCTATAACGGCCCGCCAGCAGGTACACATAATTGTGATGTGGAATATCCAGAAGTGGGCTGTCCACGTGATTCGAAAGGGGGATGCTCACTGGCCATACACGCTGAGCAAAACGCGATACTTTATGCCGTAAAGAATAAAACTGCTGTAGAGGGGGCTACCCTATATGTTACCTTATCGCCCTGCCTGTCTTGTGCACGCATTATATTCAGTATGGGTATACTTAAAGTAATATACCTCAACTCATATGCAGAGCACAAGGGACTATCCAATGATGAAGGGGTTGATTTCTTAAGAAAATTTGGTGTGGCCTGCGAAAAATATTCAGGTACACTTACCAATGTAACCCATATGATATAGGGGTTTTCGGAGATCCAATAAAGAAAAAGGGAAGTGATGTACATACCACTTCCCTTCGTTAAGCTAAAGAGTAATTAGGTCTGACCTAAATTACTTCTTCTTCTTTGCAGCCTTCTTTTTGGTAGCTTTTTTCTTAGCTACCTTCTTTTTAGCTGCTGTCTTTTTAGCTGCTTTCTTTGCCATAGCGTTTAATTTTTTTAGTTTATAGTTTAAACGTTGATGAAAGGTATAATAAAATTTTATTCCGCAAAAATATTTTTAAAAAATTTTTTATTTGTCAAAATCTCTGTGAGGTGTCAATGCGGAGTTTTTCATCGTGCATGGCTCAATATTTTTGATCATAAAATATTCACTTCGGGGGTAAGTGTGATATCAAATTTTTCTAAAACCGCAGCTTGAATTTTTTCGGACAATTGTAAAATTTCTTCGCCAGTTCCACCTCCATAGTTAACCAAAACCAAAGCTTGCTTTGGGTGTACACCTACATTATTGATTCGTTTTCCTTTCCATTCGCATTGTTCAATGAGCCATCCTGCTGGAACTTTAATATTTTGATTATCAACAGGATAGCCGGGGATAGCTACGTATTCGCTTTGCAAGTTTTTATATTGAGTCAGGCGGATAGTAGGGTTTTTAAAAAAGCTTCCAGCATTACCAATCACAGCGGGATCAGGTAGTTTACTCCTTCTGATTTTTATTACAGCTTCACTGATGGATTTCACCGTTGGTATCGTCACGTGCATCTCCTTCAGTGTCTCTGGAATTGCTCCATAGGAAGTGTTGAGTTGATGATTTTTTTTGGTCAATCTTAAAGTAACACTTGAGATAAAATATTTTTTACGAAGCTCTTTTTTAAAGACACTTTCCCGGTAACCAAACCCACATTCTTCGTTGGTGAAGGTTCTGAACAACCCCGTAGCCAGTTCTATAGTATCTACACTTTCAATCAGATTTTTAATCTCCACTCCATACGCCCCAATGTTTTGCATTGGTGCTGCACCCACTGTACCGGGTATCAATGAAAGGTTTTCAATACCTCCCCAATCATTGGCCACAGCATGTAAAACCAACTGATGCCAGTTTTCACCTGAATAGGCCTTTATACGCACTTCTCTTTCATCCTCCGCAACGATCTCTATTCCTTTCAGATCAACTTTGATCATAAGCCCATCAAAATCACCAGTGAAAAGTATGTTACTTCCTCCACCCAGGATATAATGTTCCCCTTCATTAAAAATTGGGGATTTCAATAGGGCGATGAGTTCTGCTTCGCTGGATATGCGACACAAATATTTTGCCCTAGCTTCAATTCCAAAGGTGTTGTATTCCTTTAGACTTACATTCTCTTCAACTTTAATCATATTCAAAGCTCAAGGAATAAAAAAGCATTGAGATAATAAAATGGAAGGTCAGAAGATCTGCGACAATTCTTCAGTAGATAGCTTAAAGAGGGTAATCCTTGGAAAACGCCCCGTTACGTAAGTGGTGGCTCCAATGGCAAGTCCTTCGTCACTTGTATTAATCATGCTATTTATTTCGTAAGGGTTTGAGAAACCCAGGTACTTGCTGCCCAGGAATTTCCCGGTTGAAAGTTCATATGCGTATAGGCCTATCTGACCACTCTTGGTATTGCTTGCATAAAGAATCACTTCTTTTTCATTTATTCTGGAAACAAGGATGTGTACTGGAGCATTATCAACCAGCTCAGGCAATGAAAAACCGCCCAAATCACTGCTTGAAGAGATACCAGATGTATTTAACGAAACATTGGGAAGAAAATAATTATCGCCAAAGTTAAACCGCGCACTGGCAAAGGTGCTGCCATTCACCTGGACAACCCGACTGATGCCACCATCGTCCTGCTGACCTTGTACCACTGCGAGGCTGCCAGCCAAATCTGTAAATACCAATGAGAAGGTATAATTGTAGAACCCATTGAAGAAATACTGACCACTTGCTGCTCGCCCAACCTGGAAGGGAAATTGTCTTCCTGTTCTGAGAAAATGATTGATAATGGGTTCTTCCACAGCATCTCCTGCACCAACACTAAAACCCGTGGCCTGGATTACATTTCCATTTGGACTAACAATAGCTACCACGCTTTCCTTTGCCGTATTATCATATCCCAATAAAATAAAGTTAGAGCCATCAATTGCAGCCGCAGTAGGGTATGAGCCTCCTACATTGTAAATATTGCCGAGGGTGCCATCATTTCCTACTTCAACCAATTGTGTTTGAAGTCCTACAGCGGTCATACAAAAAAAGTAATAGGTATCGTTAAGAAACAGTAATTCTCCAACTGGGTTCACATATTGCTCATCCACTAATTCTTCAGTTACGAAAGCACCAAATTCATCCACTTTCATAATGTAAATACCCTGGAAATTAGATTCGTCCAATCTTCTTGAAGCGAGGAATAAATACCCTCCATCTGCGGTTTGCTTCATATCGATGGGATTGTAGGATGTATTGTACCGGTTACTATCGTAGATGCGCACAAAATTGGCCTTGTCAGCCTCTGGATCCGATTCGTTGGCGCAGGATGTAACAAGTAGGGCAAAAAGGATGAGGAGCAACTTATTCATGGAATTATCGATCTATGGATTTAAAACTGGTACTGAGAAAGCGCATGGGGAAGAGACAGCCAATGGATATAACAACATTATCTGTTTTCATATCATCCATTGCATCGCCAATTCCGGATAATCGATCGTTACTGAATCTATTCTTGGTGTTGGTAATGTTACTCATTCCAATTCGATAGGACATATCCAGCACCAGCCTTACATTGCCCAGATTGTAATGTAACCCGGTGCCCGCCATAATCCCCCAATAACTTTTGTGAAATAAGTCTTTGGCACCAACAATAACGGGCTCACTGCTAAGTACATTGGTACCTCCTGAGGCAAAGTCAGTTCCGGTTATGTCCACAGTCTTGTTGGCATTAATGAGCATTGAATAAAATATACCCGCCTGTACGTAGGGCTTTAATGTATTTCCGGCAAAGTCATACTTGATAATGAGTGGCAAATCGGCATAGTCAATTTTGAGCTCATGGTCATATTTAAGTTCGAGCATTTCAATTGCATTTTCCGGGTTGTCCCACATGAACTCATTCGTATAAGTAAATCTGGATAGGCGATAGGTAGGTTGAAAACTGATTCCTATTCCTTTGTAATTGAAAGTAATCTCCAAAGTCGCCTGACTTCCTATTTTACTAAAGCCATCATACTTTTTATCGGTAAGAGGCAGTGCATAGTTAGTGGGTGTTAATATGGAGTATCTGGTCTCCGGACTGGCCTTGGTCAGGTTAGGTCCTACCTTTAAACCAATCCACCACTGCTTGTCCAAAAAACTATTTTGCTTTTCGTTGGCTTTTCTTTTGAACCCTGCAGGAGGTTTCCTTTGAGACTGGGCGAAAGAAGTACTGGTGAAAGCAAGCACCGTGAACCATAGTAAAAGTCTTTTCATGCTATCGGGTAATTACGAGTTTTTTGGTGTCCTTAAGAAATCCTGATTTCAGTTTGTATAAATAAATTCCAGGTTTGAATTCGTGGAGGTCTACTTGAACTGAGTGCTCACCTGCCTCCATGGTTTGGTCAAGAAGTACTTTTAATGCCTTGCCTTGTGAATCAAAAAGTTGCAAATGTACCTGGCTGGTGGTGTTAATTCTGAATTCAATTGTGGTGAACGTAGTGGCTGGATTGGGGTAACAATCTTTTAAGGCAAATCTTGAAGAGATAAAGTCTGATTGAGTGGCTGATATCACTTGACTGGCAATAGCCAGTGGTTCGTAATTACCATTTCCTTCCTCCTTAGGGCCATTAATAAAGTTTCTGAAAAAGATTTCATTGTTGATGACATCTTCATCCACAAGCATCCAGTCTTTAAGTAGGTTGGCATACACCTGTCGGTAATCAAATTGCATTGCCACATTGTTTTTCGTTAAATCCGGCACTTTCCCCACTACGCCCGGCTGTACCCCTTTGCCGAACAGGAACATCGGCCCGCCTGTGCCGTGGTCTGTTCCATAACTGCCGTTAGAATGGATCCTACGACCAAACTCAGAAGTGGTAACTGTAAGCACACGATCTTCTATGCCACGGGCCCGAAGATCTTCCTGAAAGGCCTTCATTGCCGATGAGATATTGTACATCAACGCTGCGTGCGCACCCATCGTAGGGTCATAGCTCTCCACCTGCTCTGCGTGCGTATCGAAGCCACCAATCTTTACCAAAAAGACTTTCGTTTTTACACCCAGTCCTGCACCTCCACCATCCAAAAGGCGAGCAATTAATTTGAGTTGAGGTGTAAGTCTGTTTCTGGCACTACCTGAGGGCGCATTGAAAGGATATCGCTCGGGGTACGTTACTGTGGCTTCTGGTGAATTGTTATACACTTCATATAAACGCTCAGCATAATCCTCCGATTTTTCTTCCAGACCCAATATCCAGTTCAACTCTTTCCCGTAAGGAGAATTATCAAGAAAAGCTGGAGGTTTTCCTCTTGGATCAACCCCTTGGTCAACAAATCCTTCTAATTCGTTGACCAGGTTGAAAAAGGAAACAGGATCGTTCAATGAAATGGAGGTAGGGATATTGCCCTGCTGGTGGAATATGAGCGACACATCGCTACCCATTTCAATCGCCAGTGGGTCTTTCATGTCTTCATTCGGAAACTCATTAGGATAGACTTTTGGAGAAAATTCCTGTTGGAGGAATCTGCCTACCCAGCCTGAGGAGAAGTAATCATCAAAACTTCCTCCCATGAATGAAATGTCTCTTCCTCTGAAATGGGAGCCATTATTGTTTTTATATGAAACGCCCTGGATAAATCCCATACGGCCCTGGTCGTACATTTCTTTCATTCCCCTCATGTCGGGGTGAAGCCCAACTTGTGCGTCAGCGGCAAGGGTGCTGTCCAGGGGAATCATTTTGCGCAAGCTATTTTTAGCCGGAATGGCAATGTTGGCACGTCTGCTGTAATACTCATCGTAGGCTTGTACCGGAATAAGACAGTTCAAGCCGTCATTGCCACCGTGCATCTGCAAGATAACCAGCACACGATCGTTGTTGCTTTGCTGTGCCATTCTAGTAAGCGGATTCTCAGCCATTAACTTTAATGGGATACCTCCAATGGCGAAGGGTACACTCGCCCACGACAATCTTTTTATAAAATCTCTTCTCTTCATTTGTCTAATTTAAAATAGCTGATATTCGGGGGATTGCATGAGGGCATTGAACAAACTTTCCAATTGCTTTTTCACCACCTCCATATCTACCGGGTTATTCCATCTGAATGTCCAGGAAGCCTCTGGGTCAGGGTCAATCTGAGGGGATTTCAAAAAAGCGGTAAGGAAATAATTCAAGCGTTCTGCAGTCAGTCCAGAGGCGTCATCAGCTGCCGGGTCAAATGTGAGATTGTCATTGACGGGTAGCAGGTACTTGGCCAGCTCAATAATCAATAATCGGGCATCTGATGCAATGGCATTAGTAAAATTGTTTTGAACAAATCCTATCAGGTCCACACCCATTCCCGTCATCGATTGATCGTTAAGGTTTCTTATAAATTGATAACGCTCGGTGAGGTAATTGGTAGAAATCCAGCTTCTGTGATATATAGGGAATTGATGATACGCATCGTATCCTGCAACATCGAAAGGTTCATAGAATTGCATTCCCATTTTCGACAACGATCGGATCATTGTATTGGTTGCTTCATAGAAATCAGTGGGAGATGCAATGGGGTCGGGCAGCTGCACATTGAAAAATCTGTAGGACCCAATCATTACATCCAAAGGAGATTTGATCACTCCACCAAAATTGTCATCGGTTACCCCGGCCGCAGCTTCATAGAAATGGGTGCTTTTAAACAATTCTTCCAGTACAGGCTGAAGTTTGTATCCACTGTTTGTAAAAGTGGTGGCCATCTCCTGGATAACAGTATTATCAAGTGTTGTATCAATACTGTGGTATACAAAAAATCGATAAACCCTTCGACAGATATTTTTGGCAGTTTCTGGCTTTGAATAAATGGATTCGATCAACTGACTGATCTCGTCAAGAGCACTTGCTTCGGTGGCACTTGTACCATTCAGTAAGAAAGGATCAGGCTGAATAGTGATGCCTCCAAACCGATCACTGAATTGTTTTATTGTATTATCATGGGCAGAAGCATTGGTAGCAGATCCTCTCACTTTTCCTCTGGGAAGATTGGTGTCAGGATCTATGTTGGCAAACGTGGTATCAATATCCCAACCCGACAAAACCCTGGCTGCCTCTTGAACATCCAATTCTTTGTAAAGAAAATAATCTCCAGGATCAGTGATAGGTGGAAGTGTACCTTCAAGTCCCCTTCCAATGGTATACAACTCATGAAGCTCTCTGGCGTAGTTCTCATTTGGGCTACCCTTTACATTGAGATTGCCATCAAGTAACTTAAGCATGGCATTATCCACACATACTTTTTTTGTGAGTTCTTTAAAATTGATAGTGGTAAGTGCAGTTTTATCCAGTGCAAATTGACGAAACAATTGATTTTGAAAATAGAGAGAGCGACTATTGTCCACCTTAGACTGAATAGTAGTAAGTACAGTGTGCAAAAAAAACACAATCTTTTCTCTTGTTGAATAAGCCAGTGATTCATTAGGTGCTATACCCGTACTCAGCATTTGTGCCAGAAACCACCCTTTAAAAAATTCCTGTAAATCGCTGTCGCCACTGTTTGCTTCGGTTGTGCCAGACAGGAACCACTCAGTGCTTGTTTCCGGGTCAACAGGAAGTACAGGGTCAGGTAATGTGGTCCCAAATAATTGAGCAACAGCCTGAGCAGGAGTATAAGTAGCGTACAAGTCAATTTGATCTTTGGTGGGACCGAAGGTGGCTCTGTGCAATAAATGGGCAGCTCTTTTCGGGCCTAAAGAGGAAGTCAGTTCAGTTAAGGGCATCTAGCATTTAATTTAGCGTCAATTAATCTCTGTTTTGGGGACTTATTGCTCAATATTCAGATAAGTCGCCATAATTTACGGCCAGGGAATCTATTTTTCTGTGATTCATGTTTACCAATTATTTGTTATTGTATTATTGCCCTAAAATGAGGAGCATAGATTACAAATTGTAATAATGAAAATTATTGAATGTCCACGTGATGCGATGCAGGGGATTGAAAAATTTATTCCTACAGCACAAAAAGTTGAATATATCAATCAATTGTTAAAGGTTGGGTTTGATACTATTGATTTTGGAAGTTTTGTATCGCCCAAGGCAATTCCTCAATTGAAAGATACAGCAGAGGTATATGGTCAACTTGATTTGGCCGATACAAAATCAAAACTGTTGGCTATTGTGGCCAATACCAGAGGTGCTCAGGATGCGATAAAATTCGAAGGGATTAGTTATCTGGGATTTCCATTATCGATATCAGAAACCTTTCAGCAGAGGAATACCAACAAATCTATTGTAGAGGCGCTGAATACGGTGAGTGACATTCAGGAATTGTGTAAAAAACATGATAAGGTGATGGTGACCTACATCAGTATGGGCTTTGGTAATCCTTACAATGATCCATACGATGTCAATATCGTATCCCAGTTTGTAGATATTTTGGCCACATTGGAGATTGAAGTCATTTCATTGGCCGATACCATTGGGGTGTCTCAACCAGAGCAAATTACTTATCTGTTTACGCATTTAAAGAAAAGATTTCCCCGAATAGAATTTGGTGCGCACTTGCACTCCAATCCAGCCACGGCCAAAGAGAAGGTTGAGGCAGCTTTCAATGCAGGATGCAATCGGTTTGATGGTGCAATAAAAGGCTGGGGTGGTTGCCCGATGGCTGAAGATGAGCTGGTGGGCAATTTGGCAACAGAAACGATTTTGGATTATTTGACCCTGCGGGATGCCAGGCCAAAAATTGATGAGGCAGCATTTGCCAAGGCACTGACAATGGCAGATGCTATTTTTGCCACCCATTAAAGCTTATTCAGTTTGTACAATTTTCCTGGAAGGGAGCGTACAATATTTTTGAATTCCAGATTTAAAAGGAGTGATGCCAGCACACTGGGTGAGAGGGAAGTTTTTCGACTTAGCTCATCAATTACCATGGCGTTTTTCTTCTCGCGAAGCATGTTGATGACTACTAATTCATCAGGATCAAAAAGGTTTAAATCCAGTTGAGATACACCCTGGGTGGTTATGGGTTCGGACGGGTTCCAATTCATAATGTACTCAATGTCTTTTATGCCAGTGAGCAAATGGGCTTTGTTTACTTTAATGAGTTTATTGCAGCCTGCAGAATAAGTCTGCCCCACGGCCCCTGGAATGGCAAATACATCCTTATTATAGTTGTTAGCAATCTCTGCCGTGATAAGGGCACCTCCTTTTTCAGCAGCCTCCACTACGATGAGTGCATCGGAAAGGCCAGCGATAATGCGATTGCGTGCTGGAAAATTATGGGCATCGGGTTTGGTGCCGAATGGATTTTCTGTAACCAGTCCACCATGCTCCAGCATCTTCATGGCCGTATCTTTATGAACAGAAGGATAGATCACATCCATGCCACTTCCCATTACTCCCAGCGTAGATAGATTTTTCTGTAAGGCCAACTTATGTGCTTGAATATCTATGCCATACGCCAGGCCACTAATGATCAAAGGTTGATGAGGGACCAGTTCTGTTATCAATTTTTCCACCATCTCTTTGCCATAAGAGGTTGCCTGTCTCGTACCCACAATTCCCACGGTTTTGGATGCATTTAGATTAACGCTACCCTTTACGTAGAGGAGGGTCGGGCTATCGTCAAATTGTTTCAGTCGCTGTGGATAATCTGCGTCCAGGTAAAAAAGAATTCGGGTATCTGCCTTCTCTGCTTTTTTTATCTCGTGCTCAGCATCAAGAAAAGGATTACTGGATTTAAGTGTTGAAATAGTGCTGGCGCCAACTCCTGGTATTTTAATCAGTTTGCTTTTGGGAAGTTTGAAAACATCCTCTGCGGATCCGCAATAACTTACCAGCTGGCGCACCAGAAAGTCTCCAATCCCGGGCACAAAATGCAGGGCAAGCAATGCTAGTCTGTTTTGATCCATTGAAGCAATAAAATGCTATTATAGGAAAATGAAATAAAAGGGCGAAATAGTAAGCTGGAACAGCTTAATGGAGTTTGTCTCTGACCTCAGATAGGAATTGTCTGATTCTTTTCAATGAATCGATCATTTCCATCTTGTCTTTTACTGATTGAGTATCGTTTTTCAGCATTTCTTTGGCGCCTTGAAGGGTAAACCCCTTTTCTTTCACCAAATGATAAATGGTTCTTACATTGTTGATGTCTTCTACAGTAAACTGCCTGTTTCCTTTGCGGTTCTTTTTAGGCTGTATCAGCTCAAATTCAGATTCCCAGAAGCGAATTAAGGAAGGCGCTACGTTAAATATTTCCGCTACCTCTCCAATGGAGTAGTAGAGTTTTTCAATTTCTTTTTCTTTGTAGGCCATGCGTAGCTAATGCGCTATACAAAATGAGTTTTTATCACTATCTATCCATGCAAAGTAGTAATTCTTTATTCTTGGAACAATGGTGAACTGCAAATTTTAATCGACAATGTATCAACATTATCTTGTGGAATAGTGTACCCAACCATCATCACTTATCGTAATCATCGTATCAGGAAAGTCTTCAAGGGTTAGCTCCCTCATCCGTTTAATTACCCTTCCTTGTGAATCAATGCTTACTGGTGCCATATAAGATTGGTAAATGGGTGTAATCCTGGCTTTATAAAATGCGCCTTCTGCATTGGTATACACTTTTACAATGGGGGCCCACCCGTTCACACCACTAAGGTTAAAACCGCCATAGGTACAGAAATTGCCCAAACTATAGGCAATGAATCTATTGTTGTAAACCTCTATGGCTCTGGTCACGTGTGGTCCATGTCCAAACACGATATCCGCACCTGCATCAATTACTGCATGGGCAAAATGGTAAACATCACCTCGATCTTCACCTACAAATAATTCATGTTTTCTAGGTACATGTTCATATTTACTTCCTTCCGCCCCGCCATGAAAGGATACAATAACCACATCAGCCAACGAATCTAAATGCATGATAGTGGCTTTGGCCGCAGCAATATCGTTGATGCTGGCACACCCTGAATTAGGGGCAAATGCTGCAAATCCATACTTAATATTCTCCTTTTCAAATAAAACGTACGGCTGTGATACCAGACCGGCATATATAATCCCCACCGAGTCAAGTGTTTTCATACTGCTTTTGCGGCCCTCATCGCCAAAGTCTCCTGCATGATTGTTGGCGAGGCTCATGATGTCAAAACCTGCGTCAAGTAGATTCTGAGCATAAATAGTTGGGCTTCTGAATACATAACATGCGTCTGGATTCCTGCACCCTTTTGGTGTCCCTCCTTCATCAAGAAGCACACCTTCCAGGTTGCCCATTGTGACATCCGCGTCTTGTAAAATACCTTTTACTTCGGCCATCAAATCACGGGCATTGTTGGGGGGCAATCTGTTCGCATTAGGATAATTGGTGCCCATCATGATATCTCCAACCCCAATAAAGGTTAGCGTGTCCTTCTTTACAATTTCTACAACGGTGTCTATGCGTATTGGACCTATGGCTATGGCCACTGTATCTGACCTAAGCGTCAACGTATCAACCTTCACAAGGAGCGTATCCACAGGAGTTTTGTCAGTGGTGCTTTGTTGTACTTTACGTGATGACACACAGGATGACAGTGCCAGTATAATCCAGAAAAAATAGCGCATGTTGAAAACCAGACGAAAATTAGTCAAGGGAAGTAGTTGCGATTCCACCCAGCTCTACAAGTTTTTCGTATTCTCTGTTGCTGAGATCACGCTGGAAGAAATTAATCGGGTTGATTTGGTCACCCTTGAATAGCACTTCATAGTGAAGGTGCGTTGAGTAGGAGAGTCCTGTATTGCCCACATAACCGATGATTTGCCCGCGCTTTACCTTTTCTCCTTTTTTGATAATGTATTCAACCAGATGGGCATAACGCGTTTCAAAACCGAATCCATGATCGATATAAACCACATTGCCGTAGGAATCTGAATAATGGGCCTCCTCTATAGTTCCATCTCCTGTGGCATACACGGGTGAGCCTTTAGGTGCTGTAAAATCCAATCCTTTGTGTTCCCTCCAATACCCAAGAATAGGGTGCTTGCGCATTCCATAAGTGGTATGAAGGTAAGTTAGGTCTTCATTGCTCAAGGGTTGAATAGCCGGACGAGAAGCCCACATTCTTTCTTTGTAGGCCAGTTCCTTATTCAATTCTTCGAAGGATTGAATCTCTATATCAAGTCTGTTTTTTAACTTTTCAGCTTTCTCATATCCTTCTTTGATGATTCTGTAAGGGATATTGGCGTTTTCTTTTTCGCGACCACCGACACCGGCTTCACGCACCGATTGTGCCAATGGCTCCAGGTCAAGTATTACACGATAATTGTGATCATCTGTTTGCTCTAAAGCAGATAGCTCTTTGGCTGCATTGTCAAGTTTTTTATACAATACATTCCAATCTCCCTTCAGTGCTTCATTCCTTGAGAGCAGCAAAGTTTCGTCTACCGATGGGTAATTGGCATTAAAAACCAGCAGAGAAATTACTCCTATCATAAATGAAACGCCCATGAACCTTCCCAGTCTTCTTAACAGAATCTGACTGTTTATGATGACAGGCTCATACCTACAAGTTTTGGGATTGTATACGTAGTCGACTTTTGCCATCAATCTAGGGATTGGTTTATCTTTTTACTTGCGATATAAAGCCTGGCATAGTTGTCACTATTTAAACCTTGCACCAAATATTGCAGAGGATCTACATTAGTTCCATTAACGTTTACTTCATAATGGACATGGGGCGCAATAGAACCTCCAGATGATCCTACTGTTCCTATCTTAAATCCTTTCAATACTTTTTCCCCAACACGAACATTAATAACATCCAAGTGGGCATATCTGGTGATATAACCATAGCCATGATCAATCTCTACGTAGTTTCCAAAACCGGCCAGCAAATCGCTTTTCTTTACAGAGATAACCTTACCAGGTCCTGCAGCAACTACATTGGCACCTCTTGGTGCTGCAATATCAACACCATCGTGGTGGTATTTGCCCTTGTGGAATGGGTTAATGCGTACACCATAGCCGGAAACCAGCTGGTCTACTTCAAAATTTTCAACTGGCTGTAACACAGGAGTTGATTGCAGTTTATTCCAATCAGATTTGTCAACGCTGGCAGTCAGTCTAAAAAACTTATTACTTCTTTCTGCTTTTCGAGCTATTGAAACAAACTGGTTTGTAATGGTTTCAGTCCAATCCATAAAAACAGGAGAGGAGGCAGCCAAAATCTCTTCGCGTCCTCCGTAGTTGACACTCGCTTCCGCTTTAGGGATCTCAAATATTTTCTTGTAAAGATCTCCGTCTTTGGATTTGAGCGCTGTTAGTTGCGTGCTTGCCGTTTGAAGACGTTCGTTAATAATGGCTTTGTGATTTTTTAATGATTCGTTTTCCAAACGATACTGAGTTTCCAAAGGTGTTTCTACAATATAGTTTTGGAGAACCAACAAGCCCACAAAAAAAAGCGCACCAAATGACAAATAGCCAAAAGCATTCCCTACTACTTTAGAGATGGAAATTTTCTTCCTTTCGAACCGAAGTGTCTTTGGATTGTAGTAATATTTCTTGTTAGGCATATAAATCCTCTGATTCCTGCTAAATTTGCCGGTTTAGGGCGCTAAATATAGTCATATTTTGACCTACAAAAAGGCATAAATTAAAGCGAAATAATGGATTCTGGCACTATAAGGCATAAATTCCTCGATTTCTTTCAAAAAAAGGCACATTTGATTGTTCCTTCGGCACCTCTGGTGCTTAAAAATGACCCCTCTTTATTGTTCACCAACTCCGGTATGGTCCAGTTCAAGGACTATTTTCTTGGTAATTCGGTACCCAAAAGCAAGCGGATAGCAGATACCCAAAAATGCCTTCGCGTGAGTGGCAAACACAACGACCTGGAGGATGTAGGGTTTGATACCTATCATCATACCATGTTTGAGATGTTGGGCAATTGGTCTTTTGGAGATTACTTCAAGAAGGAGGCCATCGCCTGGGCATGGGAATTACTTACCGAAGTGTACAAGCTTCCAAAAGACAGGTTATATGCCAGTGTGTTTGGTGGGGACAAAGCGGACAATCTTCCCGCAGATCAGGAAGCACTTGAAATCTGGAAACCAATTGTAGGTGAAGACAGGATCATATATGGATCTAAAAAAGACAACTTCTGGGAAATGGGTGATACAGGTCCTTGCGGTCCGTGCTCAGAAATACATATAGACCTTAGGCCAGAAGAAGAAGTGAAGAAAATTCCTGGAAAGGAATTGGTGAATGCGGATCATCCTCAGGTGGTAGAAATCTGGAACCTTGTATTTATTCAGTTCAACCGGCTTTCGAATGGAAAACTGGAAAACCTTCCCGATAAACATGTGGATACAGGTATGGGTTTTGAACGGCTCTGCATGGCTATTCAGGGTAAAAAGTCCAACTATGATACAGACGTATTTACCCCGTTTATAAATTTTATCGCTAAGGAAGCCAAAGTTGAATATGGAAAAAATGAAAAGCAGGACGTAGCCATCAGGGTAGTGGCCGATCACGTGCGGGCTGTTTCCTTTGCGATTTCAGACGGGCAGCTTCCATCCAATACCGGGGCAGGTTATGTCATCCGAAGGATTTTAAGAAGAGCAGTGCGCTACGCCTTTTCATATTTGGATTTCAAGGAGCCATTCATGTACCGGCTTGTGCCTCTTTTGGCAGATCAACTCAAGGAGGTATTCCCGGAGTTGTATCAACAAAGAGAATATGTAACGCGTGTGATCATTGAAGAAGAGCAATCTTTCCTGAGAACTTTAGAGAAAGGTTTGAAGCGAATTGAGAACATTGAAACAGGCCTGACAAACAAAACCATAGGAGGGGAATTGGCATTTGAATTGTATGATACTTTTGGATTTCCATTTGACCTTACTTCTCTTATTGCCAGAGAAAAAGGACTTACAGTAGATGAGCAAGGGTTTAAGAAGGAAATGGAAAAGCAAAAAGCCCGCTCCAAGGCTGATGCCGTAAAAGAAACCGGAGATTGGATTGCGGTGAACGAGGGTGAAAAGCCAGAGTTTGTAGGTTACGAAAATCTTACCGCCTCATCACGGCTGCTTCGCTATCGCAAAGTCAAACAAAAGAACAAAGAGCTATACCAGTTGGTATTTGAGCGAACTCCCTTTTATGCAGAAAGTGGTGGCCAGGTAGGTGATACTGGGCTGATCGAGTCTGATGCAGAAAAAATAAAGATCATAGACACCAAAAAGGAAAATGAACTGATCGTTCATTATACAGATAAACTACCTGTAAAGCTGGAAGGAATTTTCAATTTGAAGGTTGATGCCTACAAACGCCAGCTTACCATGGACAATCACTCAGCTACTCACTTGATGCACGCAGCGTTAAGGCAAGTGCTGGGATCGCACGTTGAGCAAAGAGGTTCACTGGTAAATGAAAAAATACTTCGTTTCGACTTTTCTCATTTTGCTGCCATGACAGATGATGAAATCAGCAAGGTGGAAGATTTAGTGAATAAAAAAATCCGCGAAAACATTCGCTTGAACGAGCAACGAAATGTGCCCATTGAAGAAGCAAAAGGAATGGGCGCTATGGCCTTGTTTGGAGAAAAGTATGGTGACTATGTACGTGTGATTACCTTCGACCCCAAATACTCGGTAGAGCTGTGCGGAGGTACCCACGTGACCGCTACTGGTCAGATAGGATTGTTTAAAATAATTGCGGAGAGCTCGGTAGCGGCAGGCATCAGAAGGATTGAAGCTGTCACCGCAGATGGAGCAGAAGCCCATATCAATAATGAAATAAAATTATTGCAGGATATTCGTATGCTTCTTAAAAATCCGAAGGACATTGCCGCAGCGACAAAAAATCTACTTGAGGAAAAACATAATCTGGAGAAGAAGTTGGAGGAAGTATTTCAGCAACAGGCCAACCAGCTCAAAGATAACCTTGCTGCAAGGGGTGTTAGTAGTAATGGATTGATGACTATTATTGAAAAGGTTGAATTGCCCAATGCAGACGCTTTAAAAAACATTGCCTACGCGTTGCGCAATCAGTTTGAAAATCTGTTCATGGTATTGGCTGCGAATGTAGATGGCAAACCCCAGGTGGCAGTGATGCTAGGTGCAGAAGTGGAAGCGAGTAAAAAGTTTCATGCTGGTGAAATGGTAAAAATCCTCGCTGCTGAGATTTCAGGAGGAGGAGGAGGCCAGCCTTTCTTTGCTACCGCTGGCGGAAAGAACCTAAATGGACTGGATGCAGTTGTAAAGAAGGCCAGAGAGATGGTGGGAAATGGATAAATCAATTGTAGACAAATATCAACCGGTGATCGGACTTGAAGTTCATGCGCAACTTCAGACTTCCAGCAAAATTTATAATTCAGATGCGGCAGCTTATGGAGGTGCACCCAACACGCAAGTAGGTGTTATCTCGTTGGCCCATCCTGGCACATTACCCAAGTTGAATAAACGTGTGGTTGAACAAGCCATTAAAATGGGGTTGGCTTGCCACAGCGAAATTTCACGCTACCAGATTTTTGACCGAAAAAATTATTTTTATCCGGATCTGCCCAAAGGTTACCAGCTTACACAGGACCGCACCCCCATATGCATAGGCGGATTTATTAAAGTAAATGTTAAGTCGGATAAGGCCATTCAGATAAAGCTGAATAGAATTCATATAGAAGAAGATGCCGGTAAATCAATTCACCTTGAAGATGAAGTTGATACCTTGATCGACCTCAATAGGGCTGGAGTGCCGCTAATTGAGATCGTTACTGAGCCGGTTATCAATAGTTCGGAAGCAGCTGGAGCCCTGGTTAATGAAATAAGAAAGATCGTTCGCTACCTTGATATTTGTGATGGCAATATGGAAGAAGGATCATTGCGTTGCGATGCGAATGTTTCTGTGATGAAAAGGGGAGCAAGTGAACTGGGAAAAAAGGTAGAGGTCAAGAACATGAACTCCATTCGCAATGTGCAACGTGCAATAGATCATGAGATTAATCGTCAAATTGCTGTATTGGAAAAGGGAGGGTCAATTGTTTCTGAAACCAGAACCTTCGATGTGGTTTCCGGAACCACCAGCAGCATGCGCACTAAAGAGGAATTGAACGACTATCGTTATTTTCCTGATCCGGATTTAAGCCCACTATTGGTTTCAGATGAGTGGCTTGATGAGATAAAGGCTACAATGCCAATGCTGCCAGAAGCGCTACTCCAAAAGTTTATCAGCGAATATAATCTTCCTGAATACGATGCCGAGGTGCTCACTGAAAATAAAGCTATGGCCAACTTTTTTTTAAGTGTAAGTGCACTCACGACCCATTATAAATCAGTCTCCAACTGGTTGATGGGGCCGATCAAGTCGCTGCTTAACGAAAGGGGAGTTGAGCTTCTTCCATTGGAGCCAAAAGTGCTGGCAGATTTGATTGAATTGGTAGAGCAGAATAAAATTAGCTTTGCCAATGCAGCCCAAAAAGTATTACCCTCGTTATTAGATAAAGAAAACGTTGATGTATTGAAGGTGGCCAAAGATTTGAACCTGATACAAGAAAGCGATGAGAGCACTATTCAGGAGGTGGTAGACAAGGTATTGGGTAATTTCCCGGCTAAGGTGGCAGAATACAAAAAAGGCAAGAAAGGATTAATTGCTATGTTTATGGGTGAAGTAATGAAGCAAACTAAGGGGAAAGCAGACCCTAAGGTGGCTAACAGTTTATTACAAAAAAAATTAAGTGAAATATGAAAAAGTTGTTTCTCATTGGATTTATAGCATGGGTATCGTTCAGTTGTGAATCAGAAAAAGGTTGGCAGGTGACGTTGCATGGTACGGTAGGTTTTCCTCAGGCCAATGGAGTAATCAAACTAGAGCAATTGAATGTGATTACTGAAGGTAAAGAGCAGATAATTGAACTCAACAAAGATTATACGTACAGCCAAAAAGTGAGAATAGAGGAGCCAGGATACTATCGGCTTAATTTCTATGGTACTCAATTTGTTGACTTCATTATTGACAAGAGCGATATTGAAGTAAATGTTGATGGCAATGACCCCAATGGGTTTGTAGAAATCAAAGGATCTCCGGATATGGATTTGGTTAATAAAGTACAGGAGATTACTGCTGAAAATCAGCAAAATCCGAGAATGGTTGAGCTTAACGATGAATTCAATAAGGCCAGGGCCCTCAATGATAAAGCCCGTATGGAAGAAATACAAGAGGAGTACATGGCGGTATACAATCAGGGTATTGATAAAGTTGCCGCTTTGTTGAAAGAACAAGGCCCATCAGTAGCAGTCATCAATTTACTGACAGCTTCCAATTTCTTGGATAGGGACAGATATTTCGATTTGTATTTGCATGTAGCCGATGAGCTAAAGCAAGAGTGGCCAGATTATGCATTGGCCAAAGAATTTATTGCCACTGTTGAAAAGATGAAGGTATTGGCTGTAGGACAGCCTGCTCCGGAAATTTCATTACCCAACCCGGAAGGCAAGGTAGTGAGCCTTTCATCCTTGAGAGGGAATTACGTATTGGTCGATTTTTGGGCCAAATGGTGTGGCCCTTGCAGACAAGAAAATCCCAATGTGGTAAGGATGTACCACAAGTACAATGATAAAGGATTTGAGGTATTTGGAGTATCATTGGATCGTACCAAGGAGGACTGGCTTCAGGGCATTGAGGAAGATGGACTGGTGTGGACCCATGTTTCCGATTTGAAATATTTTAACTCTGAAGCTGCTATACTTTACAATATCAACGCCATACCTTTTTCTGTATTGGTAGATCCGGATGGAATAATAATTGGAAAGAACCTGAGAGGTAAGGGGCTTGAAAGAAAATTGGAAGAAGTTTTAGGAATGTAAAACAGGCTGCTTCGATGATTTGAAGCAGCCTGAACTTTTCTTAAAAGGAGATATACCTGGTTTCGTATCCTACAAAGGAAAAAACTACCCTGCCATTGGAGTCACTTAATTTAAGATGGTAGCTCCCATCTCTATCGCTCACTGTTCCGTTGTTAGTTCCTTCTAGTACTATATTCATCCCAGCTGTAGGTTTACCTTCTTCATTAAATACCTGACCAACCATATATTGCTCACCATCGATAGCAATCTTATTTCCAGTTACTCTCATGTTTTGCCCTTTTCCTTCAATAATGGTATCGAAGCTAAATGACTTTTCTCCCTGCTCATTCAACTTGAAAGCAATAGGCAGAACCATTCTTTGTTTTACAGCTTTTCCTCGTTGTTTGCCAGGCACCCATGCGTTAGAAAGACCAACAACTCTGACAGCTTCATTATTTAAACTTTCATAATCCCCTTTCAACACATGAGGATCGAGTACTGTTCCATCCGTATCCACAACAAATTCAACATAAACTTTACCTTCTATACCTTTCTTTTTTGCATCGTCTGGATAAATTAATTGGGAGCTTAACTTTTGATAATATGCTTCAATACCTTCTTTTGGACGTGCTGATTCCTCTACGATGGTAAATACTTCATTATCGTCTTTCAGATCAAACTTTGAAATATCTCTTGTCAAAATTCCAATAAGCCCTTTTTCCGGGTAAGGGTAAGTATTTAGAATTGCAACTGTGCCAGAAAAAGTATCCAGTTTCTTCTTTACTTCATCAGAAGGTCCTTCCAAGTAGTTGAATTTGGAACCTGGGAATTTATTCTCCCACTTAGCTATGTCTGCTTTCACAACTGCAGGATAATCAGCCACCTGAGTGATGGAACTGCTTTCCAACTCATTTTTAATTTGATCCTGGCAGGACACTGCTAGGAAGAAAAGCATCAGGGTGACGCCCAACATCATTATTTTCCAGTTTTTTATTTTTGTTTTAATGGTCTTCATCATTGTAATTCGTTTTAAGGTAAATGAATTAGTAAAGTGATTGGCGAGTACGTATCCATTGTTATGTAATGCCACCTTCGCCAGTAAGTGACAGTACCGATCTACTTCATGTTCTTCAACCGAGCGCGCATCGGCTTCAAATTCATGAAGTTGAACGAGGGATTTCTTATAGCTTCTGACAATTGGGTTGAACCAGAATAAAATTCCAATCATCTGAATCAAAATAATGTCTAATGAGTGAAGTCTTTGGATGTGAACTTCTTCATGTCTCAATATTTCCTGCTTATCAGCTTCATTAAGCGGAAGAACAGGATTAAAGAAAATGAAATTGAAAAATGAAAAGATGCCTTTAATTTCATTGGATTCCACAATGGTGTATGTTTTCCAAGTGTAGCGTTGAGAATGCTTAAAGAGCTTTACCAGAGATGCTATTCTTACCATAAACAGAATGAATAGAATAGCAGCAATGAATATGTACAAATGGCTAATCCAGCTCCAATTATAGGATGTCAGGTTATTCTTAGTTGATGAGGCGATGCCGTTACTGTAAACAATTGCTTCAGGAAGCCATGTGGCCGAAACAGCTTTACTTAGGCTTGGAATAAATGGCGTATCAGTCCCAATTGTAATAAGGGGGAATAGGAGAGAAGCCATCAAGCTACTCAACAGATAGATACGGTTCAGTGAAAATTGATTTTCATTGCGAAGCACAGCCCAGTAGATCAAATAAAAAAATACCAAACCGGCATTGGCTTCGATGAAGTAGTTGATCAATTCATTCATGGCTTATTACTTTTAATTTTTTCCAATGCTGCTACCAGCTGATCGATATCTTGCACTTTCATTTTGTTCTCTTTGGCGAAAAACGATACCAGATTTTGAAATGATCCATTGAAATACCCGGTCACCATATTGTTCAAATAGAACCTTGTGTAATTCTCTTTTGTAATAAGCGGGTAGTATTCATGTGTTTTACCGTAAGCCTTATACCCGATAAAACCTTTCTTCTCCAGAATTCTAACAATTGTTGAAACAGTATTGTAGGCTGGTTTTGGATTTGGAAATTGATCAATAATGTCTTTTACAAATGCCTTTTCAAGTTTCCACAAAATCTGCATGATTTGATCTTCTGCTTTGGTAAGCTCTTTCATCTCCATAACTATCGATTAAGTTTTATAACTATGCGTTACGTTGTAAAACTAAATATTTAGTTATAAAGTGCAAATCAAAAAATCAAAAATTATACAAACGATTAATAATCAATAACTTGTAAAGCAGTAGGAGAGGATATTGGCACCCATTTTCAGGGCTTCCTGTCTTTTGGCCTCCGGGTCATTGTGGATGCGCCTGTCTTCCCAGCCATTTCCCAAATCACATTCGTAGGAGTAGAACAACACTAATCTGCCTTCATAAAAAAGACCAAATCCCTGGGCCTGCTTCCCATCGTGCTCATGAATTTTGGGAAGTCCGTTGATGAATTTAAATTTCTGATGGTAGATAGGATGATCAAAAGGAATTTCAACCAGTTCCAGTTCAGGAAACACCTTCTTTAATTCAATACGGATGAATTTATCCATTCCGTAATTGTCGTCAACGTGTAAAAATCCACCTCCGATTAAATAATTTCTGAGATTGGCGGCATCTTCTGAAGAGAATACCACGTTGCCGTGCCCGGTCATATAAACGTATGGATAGGAGAACAGATCGGGGCTGCCCACTTCTACATTATCTTCATCCGGAGCCAGGTTCGTTCCTAATTCCCGGTTGCAGAATTCAATCAGGTTAGGTAATGCTGTTTTATTGGCATACCAGTCGCCTCCACCGTTATACTTCAATTTTGCAATTTTTAATTGGGCCAATGAATCCTGTGAAATGGCCATAAAACCGGTTATGAACAGGAAGAAAATGGTATATACGTGGTAAACCCTCATTATTTTGAAAATAATTATCAATGGGCATTAAACCCTGAAGATGTTTCAGGCTCTAAGCACTATAAACAAACATATCAATCTATATGCAAACAACGAAAAAGTATACACTCGGTTTAATTCTGGTGTTAATCACGATGTTTTCCTGCGATGAGAGCGGGATTTTGGAAATAAGCAATACCGATGAGGTTAGCGTTGAAAACGAGGCAGTCACCGACTCCTACTTTGAAGATGCGGATGACCTATCAGTAGTGGCGGTGGCCAGCGACAATGCTACTGTGGACGGAGGTAAAACTTCAACAGGTGGCAGAAAAATTATCATCAGTGACTTCAGGTTAGAGTGCGCTGAAGTAACAATTGATGTAGCTGACGACAGCAAACCTTCACATCCTAAAGGTGTAATTACCATTGACTTTGGTGATGATGGATGTGTAGACAAAAGAGGAAATGTGCGTAAGGGAAAAATTATCATCACTTATGATGGAAGGAGATTTTTTCCAGGTTCATCCATTGTTACCACTTTTGATGGTTACTCTATCAACGACATCAAAATTGAAGGTGTTCGTACGGTTACCAATGCCAGCGACAGCCTGGAAGAACATCCTTCATTTACCATTGTGGTAGTAGGAGGTAAGGCTACCTGGCCTGATGAAACATTTGCCACACGTGAATCCAACAGAAAACGTGAGTGGATCAGAGCCAGCAATCCTGTTAACGATGAGTGGCGAGTAACGGGTACTGCAGCGGGCACAAATAGAAATGGTGTTTCATATACTATGGAGATAACAGAAGCGTTGATTTTCAAAAGAGAATGTGCAATTAGCAGCCGTATTTTCATGCCGGTGGCCGGAGTAAAATTGCTAACCACAGAAAATCGTCAGTTGACAATTGATTATGGAAATGGTACTTGCGATAAAATAGTAACCATTACCATCAATGGAGAATCCAAAGAAGTTGAGGTGAAAGGTAACGTTTAAGGTTGAGATGGATTGAGGGGATGGGTAAAAGGCCTCCTTTGCGCAAGCAAGGGAGGCTTTTCTTTTTTTTGATAAATAGTTACCTCATTTTCGAGTCTTAAAGGCTAACCGCTGAAAAGGTAAACCCTTATATTTGCGTAACCACTACAATCGAAATGAAGCAATACCTCTCTTTAATGCAGGATATTTTGGACAACGGAGCCAAAAAGACCGATCGAACCGGTACGGGCACATTGTCGGTATTTGGAAGACAGCTGAGATTTAATTTACAAGATGGTTTTCCCTTAGTGACCACCAAAAAATTGCACCTGCGGTCAATTATTTATGAACTGTTATGGTTTCTCAACGGAGATACCAACATCAAATACCTCAAAGACAATGGCGTATCCATATGGGATGAATGGGCGGATGAAAATGGAGAATTGGGACCGGTGTATGGCAGCCAATGGCGGAGTTGGCCAGCTCCCAATGGCGAATCGATAGACCAGATTTCAAAAGTGCTGGAACAAATTAAAAACAAGCCCGACTCCAGAAGGCACATTGTTTCTGCATGGAACCCCGCTGAAGTCGATAAGATGGCGCTACCTCCCTGCCACGCATTGTTTCAGTTTTATGTAGCAGAAGGAAAACTATCCTGTCAGCTGTATCAGCGCAGTGCCGATTACTTTCTTGGTGTACCTTTCAATATTGCTTCCTATGCATTGCTCACTCACATGGTAGCACAGCAATGTGATTTGGAGGTTGGTGAATTTGTCTGGACGGGTGGAGACGTACATTTATATACCAATCACATGGAGCAAGCAAAGACCCAACTTTCAAGGGCTCCCTATTCACTGCCACAATTGAAGATCAAAGGGCGGCCCAATTCACTTTTTGAATATCAGTTTGAGGATTTTGAAATTTTGAATTATCAATCTCACCCAGGTATTAAAGCGCCAATTGCAGTGTAAAGATATTTTCTGAGGGTATTGGGCTTTAAAAGCTAATTTCGATTGTAGTTAGATTTATTGTCTGTTAAAGGAATGGGTTTCCTCACCTATATGCTTCCTGTCAATTTCACTATATTATCCTGAGTTTATTACATCCGTGCTGACTTGATGCAATTGTCATTTGACTAGTATTAAATGTCAACACCGTAATTATTAACTTGGATCTTAAGAGTTTCATGAATCAAAAATCAATAAAAATAAAATTATTAGTAGCAGGATATTTTATTGTCTTCCTGGGAATGGCTGTTCTGTCAGGTTGGATACTGGATGAACCTATCCTTAAAAGTATCGTCCCCGGTTTTCCATCCATGAAATTCAATAATTCAATTTGTTTCATCCTATTAGGCATTTCTTTTGTCCTTCTTCAAAAAGAAGCTGATATCTATAAAATTAGTCGATTTACTGTTATACCTGTTTTACTCCTGGCCTCGGTTTCATTGCTACAGGATATGGCTGGCTTTAGTGCAGGTATAGATGAATTCTTTATTAAGGATGAAACAGCGCGAATGACAGGTAAGGTTGCGCCTGGTCGCATGGCCACTACATCTTCATTCAACTTTATCCTGCTGAGTGTTTCTTTTTTATTAATCCGATCCAAATCGAAAATAATATTAAGGACAGTCCAAAACCTGTTACAGATAGTAATTGGTATTTCATTCATTGCCATGTTAGGGTACTTGTACAATATCCCGGCATTTTATAAACTCTCCTTCCTTACATCGATGGCGCTTCCTACATCGATTATTTTTCTGATACTGGCCACTGCAGCCTGTTTCATGAATCCATCTGTTGGTATTTTAAGTCTCTTCGTGGGTAATAGAATTGGAAACTTAATGGCAAAGAAATTATTTCCAATTATGATGCTCATGATTATTGTGCTGGGTTTTTTAGGACAAAAAGTGTATCAGCAGAATTTGATTACAGTAGATTTTGTTATTGCCCTGCTCGCAGTATCGTTTACTTTGGTGGGACTGTTTTTGATTTCGCGTACAGCAAGAAATTTGAATGCTGTAGATAAGGATAGAACAGCAGCAGAAAAAGAAGTGATTGAGTTAAATAGATCCTTGGAAAATACAATTGCGAAAAGGACAAATGAACTTAGACAATCTCTGGAGCAGTTTAGGGAAGCTTTTGAGCATTCTGCAATTGGAATGGCATTAGTGTCGCTGGAGGGAAAATGGCTTAAGGTAAATCCTCAAGTTCCTAAAATGCTGGGTTACAGCAAGGAAGAATTGCTTCAAAAGACGTTTCAGGATATTACTCATCCCGATGATTTGGCTACAGACCTTGATTTGGTGAAACAAGTTTTAGAAGATAAGATAAATACTTATCAAATGGAGAAACGATATCTTCATAAAAATGGAAGTATCGTTTGGGTTTTATTAAATGTTTCTTTGTTGCGAGATGAATTGGGAGAACCGATTCACTTTATTTCACAGATAGAAAATATCACTAAGAGAAAACTGGCAGAAGAAGAAGCCAAAGATCTTAATCTAAAGATGTCTGCCATTTTTGATTCGGGATCACAAGTTTCCATCATTGGCACTGATACATCTGGAATAATCACCTACTTCAGCAAAGGATCTGAGACCTTGCTTGGATACAAAGCAAGCGAAGTGATAGGTCGTCATACACCTGCTATCATTCATTCGGAGGAAGAAATTAAGAAGCGAGGGAAAGAGCTGAGTGAGATGTTTGGAAAACGCGTAGAGGGCTTTGATGTTTTTGTAGAATATGCCAAGCAGGGAAAATTTGAATCACGTGAATGGACTTACATTCGAAAAGATAAGACCTCATTTCCTGTTCAATTGGTTGTGACAGCTATTCGTAAGGAAGGAACGGAGATAACGGGTTTTCTGGGGATTGCCACAGATATCTCTGAGCGAAAAAAATCAGAGGAAAAATTTAAGTCGCTTTTGGAATCGGCTCCTGATGCAATGGTAATAGTAGATCAGAATGGTAAAATTGTAATCGTAAATTCTCAAACCATCAGGCTATTTGGTTTTTCCAGAGAAGAGCTCGAGGGTCAATCGGTTGAAATGTTAATCCCCCAAAGATTCAAGCATACGCATGTAGGTCATAGGGAGGGTTACTTTGCAAATCCATTGATCAGGCCCATGGGTGAAGGCAGGGAACTACTTGGTGTAAAGAAAAATGGTCAGGAATTCTCCATAGAGATCAGTCTCAGTCCAATTGAAACCTCAGAAGGAAAACTGGTCTCAGCGGCAATTCGTGATGTAACGGAGCGAATCGCTGCGCAAAAACATCTTGAAGAGATGGCAGAGGACCTTACCAACCGAAACAGACAACTGGCCAATTTCGCACACATTACTTCTCATAATCTGCGCGCACCTGTAAGCAATTTAAATTCACTATTAGCTATCTATAATACCGTGGAAAATGAGGAAGATAAAAAAGAAATTTTTGAGAAGTTTGAAACGGTAATTCATCATTTGTCAGCTACATTGAATGAACTGGTTGAGGCACTAAAAATTAAGGAGAATTTGGACACGGAGCGTTCTGAATTGGTATTTGAAAAAATATTAAAAAAGACTACTGAAATTATGACCGCCCAAATTCAGGAATCAAAAGCAACCATTGAGTTTGATTTTTTAGTGCCTACAATTTTGTACAATAAGGGTTACTTGGAGAGTATCTTTCAAAATTTAGTGGGCAATGCCATTAAGTATCGTTCGCCCGATAGAAGGCCGTTGATTCAGATTAAATCCTTTATTGAAAATGATGAAATAGTACTTACAATTGCTGACAACGGTTTAGGTATTAATCTTGAGCGTCACGGAAATAAAATATTTGGCTTACACAAGACATTTCATAGGCATGCGGAAGCCAAAGGTGTTGGTCTTTTTATTACCAAAACACAAGTGGAGGCCATGGGAGGTAAAATAATAGTTGAGAGTGAGGAAGATAAAGGAAGTAAATTCATAATTCGATTTGGAAATAACAATGACTAAAGCAACTATTATCTGTATCATCGATGATGATGATATTTATCAATATACCGTTACCAGATCAATAAAGTCCAGTAATCTGGCCAAGAAAATATTGGTTTTTTCTGACGGAGAAGAAGCGCTTGATTTTTTTATGGATAACATTGCCAATGAGGACCATCTTCCAGATGTAGTTTTCTTGGATGTGAATATGCCAATTATGGATGGCTGGCAATTTTTGGAAGAGTATGTAAAATTGAAACCTAAAGTGGGTAAAAAAATTACCATCTATATGGTAACTTCATCAGTAGATCCTGTTGATTTGGAACGAGCGGAGAAGATACAGGAGATTTCGGACTATCTAGTTAAACCCATTGAGACTGGAAAAATCAATGATCTGATTTCTTCGCTTAATCACTGATCAACAATATGGTTTAGTCCTCGATATAGACAACTTTTACCGGCAGTGGTTTTGAGCATTCGGATAGTCTGATTATTGTACTAGCTTTATTTTTCTAATCAAAATTATACGCATTGGGTATGGATAAGTTAAAAAAGGGAACAACTTCTGTATGGGCTGGTGAAATGCAGGAATTTTATAAAGGGGCCACCACACCACCTATTGTCAATAGTGTTACTTATGGATACCACGACCTGGACGAATGGTCCGAAGTAGCCCTTGGTTTAAAAGAAGGTCATATTTATAGCAGGAATACCAATCCAACTGTAGAGGTATTTGAGGAAAAGGTAAGGGCACTCGAATATGCCGAAGCTGCGACCGCTTTCTCTACGGGAATGGCTGCTATCAGCAATACACTTTTTGCTTTGCTGGCTCCTGGTGAAAGGGTGGTCTCAATAAAAGATACCTATGGAGGAACAAGCAGATTGTTTCTGGAGTTTTTACCTTCAATAAAAGTGGAGGTTACACTCTGTGAAGCAGGGCATCATGAGCAGATGGAAGCGGAGATTTCAAAGGGATGTAAATTGGTTTATTTGGAAACGCCTACCAATCCGACACTAAAAGTTCTTGATCTTAAAAGATTAATTAAAGCTGCCAAATCAGTAAGTGCAATTGTGGTTGTCGATAATACTTTCGCTACTCCGATCAACCAAAATCCTATAGTGCTAGGTGCCGACATAGTGCTGCACAGTGCGACCAAGTTTTTAAGTGGCCACTCCGATGTAATGGGTGGGGTGGCATGTGGAAATAAAGAATTAATTAAAAAAATATTTCAATATCGAGAAATCACCGGAGCAGCTTTACATCCTATGTCGGCTTATATGATCGCCAGAGGAATGAAAACATTGGAGCTTCGCATTCTCAGACAAAACGAGAATGCAATGGCAGTAGCGAAATTTTTGAAGACTCATCCCAAGGTGGAAGACGTATTCTATCCCGGACTGCCCACCCATAAGGGACATGATTTTGCCAAAACCCAAATGTCTGGTTTTGGAGGGATGATGAGTTTCTCTCTGAAGGGAGGTTATGAAAATGTAAAAAAGTGCTTACCCAGACTAAAATTAGCACACCTTGCAGCCAGCCTGGGTTCTGTCAGTTCACTGGCAGGACCACCACGAACAACAAGTCATGTAGAACTCACAGAGAAGCAACGCGCTGAATTAGGAATACCCGAAAGCTTGATTCGTTATTCTGCAGGTATTGAAAACATTGAAGATTTGATAGAAGATATTTCGCAAGCGCTGGACTATAAGTAATATGATAGCAGTTATTTTTGAAGTAATTCCGAGGGAAGGCCTCAAGGTGGAATACTTAAGTATAGCAACTGACCTACGGTCTGAATTGGAAAAGATAGATGGGTTTATTTCTATTGAAAGATTTCAGAGCATTAATGATCCAACGAAAATTCTATCACTTTCATTCTGGAAAGATGAAGAGGCTATATCCAAATGGAGAAATCTGGAAACACATCGCGTGGCTCAAACAAAGGGAAGAACGACCATCTTTAAAGATTACCGGTTGCGTGTAGCGGTTGTCAAACGGGATTATAGTATGTTTAACAGAAAGGAAGTGCCGGATGATAGTAAAACAATTCACAAGTAAGGTGTTAGTATAGAATGAAAAAGATTTCGATAGCTATACATGGTGGAGCAGGGACCTTATTAAAGGAGCATATGTCTGCTACCAAAGAAAGAGAATACCAGTTGAATCTTGAAAAGGCATTAACAGCTGGGTATAATGCTTTAGCAACAGGAGGTAGTTCATTGGATGCCGTTGAAATAGCTATTATTGAATTGGAGAATTCTCCATTGTTTAACGCTGGAAAAGGTTCTGTTTTTACTGCGGAAGGGACACACGAGATGGATGCATCCATTATGGAGGGGAAAGAACGTCAGGCAGGCGCGGTTTCAATGATTTCCGGTGTAAAAAATCCTATCGCGCTAGCACGGCTGGTGATGGAAAAATCTGAACACGTATTTCTGGCTGGAGCTGGTGCGGAAGCATTTGCCAGATCTATGGATTGCTCGTTCGAAAGCAAAGACTATTTTTTTGATGAATTGCGATATCAACAATGGCAGGAGGTAAAGGGCACCGATCAAATTAAATTGGATCATTCGATCTCTAAAGAAAATAAATTTGGAACTGTTGGAGCAGTAGCTTTGGATCAATACGGCAATCTGGCTGCGGCTACTTCAACTGGAGGAATGACAAATAAGAAATTTGGAAGAGTAGGTGATAGTCCAATGATTGGTGCTGGCACCTATGCCAACAATGCAACGTGTGCCGTTTCGTGCACGGGTAGCGGAGAATTTTTTATTCGTGGTGTTGTGGCTTACGATGTTTCTTGCCTGATGGAATACGGAGGAATGTCCTTGGAGAAAGCTTGCGCACTAGTAGTTCATGAGCGCTTACTTAAACTCGGTGGAGATGGAGGATTGATTGCAGTAGATGTAGCGGGCAATACTTCCATGACGTTTAACACAGATGGAATGTACCGTGCCTCCATGAATGCAAATGGGGAAAAAATTATAGCTATCTACAAGTGAAATACTAGACAAATGAAGAAGTAATAGGAAGTATTTCTATCTCCCTATTGTCCATAGTAAAGCGATCTCCGTTGGCCAAAATATGCGTAGTGAGGTTGGACATAGACATGGGTGTACCTGTCTTCAGCTGAGCATAGCTGTTGTGCGATAGATTAGATGGATCCATGACGATAACCATTCCAGAACCGATAACACGAAACTCATTACAGTTTTTGATGATCAGTCCAGTGTCTTCGGCCAGTCCGATACCGAGTTTATCCGGATACTTCGCAAGGGCTTCAGCCAATCGACCAAATCTTCCTCTTCTAACAAAATGAGTATCAATGATTATCTCTGGAAAAAAACCAAGTCCTTTTTTCATAATAACCGCTCCTTTCTGCAGTGCCTCTGAACTACTTCCGCCAGCGATCATCTCTTCTGCCATGGCCATTGCTCCTGCGCTGGTGCCTGCAATTACCACTGGCTCGCTTTCAAATCGTTGCTTCAGTATTTCATGCAGTGTGGTGTCTTTTATTTTCGTGCTTATTCTGGATTGATTACCACCAGAAAACATTATGCAATCTGCTTGTTCGATGAGACGCAAGTGCTCCTTGTTCTCTGAATGATTTTTTCTTGTAATGTTTAATATGGACACTTCCTTGCATCCCAGCTTGTTAAAGGCTTTAATGTAAGAATGTCCAACTTCTTCAGGAATTTTAGATGCCGTTGGAATTACCACTACTTTTGATTCTTTTCCTTTGGCCTCTTGCAAGATGTGAGATAATACTCCCTTTTCAGAGAAATTCAATCTGCTGTTCCATCTGTCCCCTTTGTCTTCATTTCCTCCTACAGGTATAAGGATGCCTTTGGTAATTCGTTTTTCGATCATTTAAACATGGTATTTATCGACTGCTAATTGAAAATAGTTTCCTAACAAAATCTATATTTATAGAAAATCGTCTTAAAGTCATTTCCAAGCTTGCAATATTATGAAGATACGTGAAATCAACGCGATGCGGGGCCCGAATTATTGGTCAATAAGAAGACATAAATTAATTGTCATGGTACTCGACCTTGAAGAAATGGAGCAGCGTCCTACCAATACCATAGATGGCTTCCTTGACAGACTTAAGACCATGTTCCCGACCATGTATGAGCACCGATGCTCTGTTGGCGAACCAGGAGGATTTTTCCAACGAGTGGAAGAGGGCACTTGGATGGGGCATGTTATTGAACACATTGCACTGGAAATACAATCTTTGGCGGGTATGGATGTTGGTTTTGGTCGTACAAGAGGTTATGGTGAAGAGGGTGTCTACAATGTGGTATTCGACTACATGGAAGAGAAAGTGGGCAGATATGCTGCCAAAGCCTCTGTAAGCATAGCCGAGGCGCTTACATCTGGGGAGCCCTACGATCTTTCTACGGATATTCAGCAGATGCGCGAAATTCGAGAAGCCGAACGGCTCGGTCCAAGTACAGGGTCTATTATTGAAGAAGCAGAGAGCCGTGGTATACCATGGATAAGATTAAACAGACAATCACTTTGTCAATTGGGATATGGAGCAAATCAAAAGCGTATTCAGGCAACAGTAACCAGCCAAACCAGTAGCATAGGCGTAGAGATTGCATGTGATAAAGAGGATACAAAACATTTATTGGAACAATCGGAGATACCGATTCCAAAAGGAGAAATCATCAGAACCGAGGCAGGTTTGAAGGAGGCGGTGGAGTATGTAAAGTTTCCATTGGTCGTCAAACCTATCAGTGGCAACCATGGCAGAGGCATAACCACCAACATTACCAATTGGGAAGACGCACTTTTTGCCTTTGAAGCTGCTAAGAAAGTTTCCCGATCTGTTATTGTAGAAAAATATATAGTGGGAGAAGACTATCGATTGCTGGTGATCAATTATAAACTTGTGGCAGCTGCCAAAAGAACACCGGCACATGTTATAGGAGATGGAAAATCTACCATCAAGCAGTTAATTGATAAAGTCAATGCCGATCCAAGAAGGGGGTATGGTCATGAAAAGGTACTTACTCAGATTGATATCAACGACTTAACATTGGGTATTCTGGAAGAAAAAGGATTAACACTGGATAGCGTTGTTGCCAAAGATGAATTTATTAAGTTAAAAGACACAGCCAATCTTAGCACAGGAGGTACTGCAGAAGATGTTACTGACATCGTTCATCCTTATAATGTTTTCATGTCTGAACGAATAGCCAAGATCATAGGTCTTGATATATGCGGAATAGATATCATGACTACCGATATAGGTCAACCTTTACCCGATACGGGAGGTGCAGTACTTGAAGTGAATGCTGGTCCGGGATTTCGTATGCACCTGGCTCCCGCTTCAGGCCTGCCACGAAATGTGGCTGGACATGTAATAGACATGTTATACCCGCCTGGGTCAACCTCCAGAGTGCCGATTGTTGCTGTTACGGGTACCAATGGAAAGACCACAACTACACGATTGATAGCTCATATGGTAAAAATGAAGGGCTACAAAGTAGGATACACGACCAGTGATGGCGTTTATATACAAAACAGATTGCTAATGGCTGGTGACTGTACAGGGCCTGCAAGCGCTGAGTTTGTTCTAAAAGATCCTACTATTGATTTTGCGGTTTTAGAATGTGCAAGAGGTGGTTTGCTCAGAGCTGGACTAGGTTTTAAAAATTGCGATGTGGGCATTGTTACAAACGTAGCGGCTGATCATCTTGGCTTGAAAGGAATTCATACCATCGATCAGTTGGCTCAGGTAAAAGCGGTGATTCCAGAAACCGTCTTGCCCGATGGCTATGCCATTCTCAATGCAGACGATGATCGTGTATACAACATGCGCAAATCCATCAAGTGCAATGTGGCCTTATTCTCTATGGATGAGAGAAATCCAAATATCAAACGCCATGCCCGCAACGGAGGTCTTTATGCGCTCTACGAAAACGGATACATTACAATATGTAAAGGGGAGTGGAAGATGCGTGTGACCAAAGCAGTTAATGTACCTCTTACCTTTGATGGAAGAGCAGCCTTTATGATTCAAAACGTGCTGCCAGCTGTACTTACAGGATTTGTCAGAGGGTTTTCCATAGAAGATATTAAAGCTTCCATAGAATCCTTTATTCCTTCACCCGCTCAAACGCCAGGCCGATTGAATTTATTTTCATTCAAAGACTTCCAGATTATGCTGGATTATGCCCATAATGCAGCAGGGCTCAGGGCATTGCAAAAGCTGGTGGAGAAAATGGATGGAATGCCAAAAGTGGGCATTATTGCCGGTATTGGAGACAGAAGAGAGGAAGACAATAATGAAATAGGCAGAGTGGCCGCTCAAATGTTTGACGAGATTATCATTAGACAAGACAAGCACCTGAGAGGCAAGACATCTGAAGAATTGATCGAAATGATTTACGATGGTATTAAAAGTGTGGACCCTAAGAAGAAGGTAACAATTATCCCATCAGAAAAAGAAGCCATCACCTATGCAATAAAAAATGCTACCAAGGGGTCATTGATTATTCTAAGCAGCGATGTGGTACCTGATGCACTTAATTTGGTCATGAAGTTTAAGGAGGAGGAGTCCAACCAATTGTATAAGATCACAAAGAACGATATTCCTAATTTGGTGTGAGTCAAATGCCATATTAACAGATGGAAGCATCATTTTTCAGCAAAAGACAGCCCTCAATGTAGACACCACTTGCTGAAACTTGAATATCTGTAGTCAGTAAGTAATTGATTGATAAATATTAGCCAAACGAAACAAGTTTTGCGTCTCTTGTGTTAATTTTACCAATTAGTGAAAAAAAATACCCCAATCTGACGTCCAACCCATTTTCAAATCCGTATTGACAATATGCCCGAAAAAAGTAGTGTTTTTGACATGATAGGCCCTGTTATGATAGGCCCTTCAAGTTCACATACGGCTGGCGTAGTTAGGATCGCCCGGGCAGGAGTAGCCATATTGGGCAATATTCCGGAAGAAGCTGAAATTACCTTTTATAATTCTTTTGCAAGAACGTATGAAGGCCATGGCAGCGATCGTGCCATTATTGCTGGATTACTGGATTTTAAGACGGATGATAAGCGCATCAAGGAATCGTTGGAGCTGGCTAAACAAAGTGGTCTGAAGTATCATTTCAAATCCATAGGAAATGCCTCCACCTTTCACCCCAACTCCATCAAGCTGAAACTGAAGAAAGGTGATAGAAAGGTAGACTTGCTGGGAGAGAGCAAAGGAGGAGGAATGATCAATATTGCAGAGGTAAATGGATTTAAAGCAGATTTTACTACCTCAAACCATACTTTGATTATTTATGCCGATGATGTGAAAGGCAGTATTGCTTTTATAGCCAGTGTGATAGCCAATGATCAGTGCAACATAGCCACCATGTCGGTTTCAAGAAAAGGTAAGAATGATCTGGCTTGCCTGGTGATAGAAATGGATTCTGGAATTAAAGATGTAACATTTACCTATCTGAATAGTCTTAGTTGGGTAAAGGAGGTCATTTACATCCCTGAAATAGCATAATTAAGTATGATGAGATTATTTACGATTTGGTTTCTAACCTTTATTACAACCGTACCTGTACTTGCCCAAAGTGAAAATTCTGAGAAAGAATGGACACTTCAGGAGTGTGTGAGAGTAGCCCTTGATAACAACCTTAACGTGAGAAGGGGATTGTATAATGTAGAAAGTTTTAAAGTGGGTTTATTTCAGTCCAAGATGGCATTCTTACCTTCATTGAATGCCGGATCTTCTTATGGTGAAAATTTTGGTAGGGCTTTGAATCCGGTAACCAATCTTTTTATCAACCGAAACTCCACTGCTATAAATATGCAGGCCAGTTCTTCGCTCACTCTTTTTAATGGCTTACGCCTTCAGAATAGTTTTCGTCAAAGCCAAAGAGACTACGAGGCATCTGAACAAGACCTTGAAAAGTCCAGGAATGATGTGATCATTAACGTGGTCACTTTATATGTCAATGTTATTTTCAATCAGGAATTATTTGATAATGCCAGCTACCAACTGAACTCCAGCCAGCAGCAATTGCAACGCATCAAGCGGCAGGTTGCAGTGGGTGGTTTGCCAAGAGGAGATGAACTGAATCAGGAAGCACAAGTAGCCACCAACGAGGTAAACCTGATCAATCAAGAGAATGCCTTAAACTTTTCTCTGTTACAATTGAAGCAAGCGATGCAGCTACCTGGCGGCACACCCATGCGTGTTCAGGTGCCTGATTTGCAACTGGAGGATTTGCTGCTGGAGGATGGGCCCAACGTGACATACGACATAGCACTTCAAAATATGCCTGAGATTCGCAGTGCAATGCTAAAGGTAGAAAGTGCTCAACTGGCACTCAAAGCCAGTAAAGGCAGTTTGTATCCAAGGCTGAGCCTGAATGGATCGGCAGCGTCAAATTATTCCAGCGCTTCTGATATCCCCCGGACAACCATTACAGGATTTGCCCCATCGAGTACTCCGCTGGGATTGGTTAATGTGAGTGGTACAAATTATGACGTATATGGCTTGGAGCCAGTTACCAGCGTAATATCAGAAGGCTACAGTCAACAGGATCAATTAAAAGACAATCTATTTAAACAGGTAAGTTTGTCTTTGAGTATTCCTATTTTTAACGGATGGCAAAATAGATCAGGCGTTCAGCGGGCAGCCATCAACCATGAGGTAGCGAATATCAACGCACAAGAAACAAAGAACAGCTTAAGACAAACCATCGAAACGGCTTACAATGATGCATTGGCAGCGTCCAAATCTTATGCTGCATCACAAAAGCAGGTAAACGCACGCGAAGAAGCATACAGAATGGCTAAGCAAAGATTTGAGTTGGGGGCCATCAACTATTTTGAATACCAAATATCAGAAAATGATCTCTTTCAGGCGAAGTCTGACCTGGCTCGCGCCAAATACAATTTTATTTTTAAAAAGAAGATCCTTGATTTTTATCAGGGAAAACCTATTGACTATTAAATCTATTTCTTAATTAAGAACGAATGGCAAAGCAAAAGCGCAAATCAAATAAGCTTATTTATTTCCTTATCGGATCAGTAGTGGTGATCATCATTTTTTTAGCAGTAGGCAAGTCGCAGGGTTGGATTGGAAAAGGGAATGTTATTGAGGTAGAGTTGGCCAAGGCAAAGAAAGCAACCATCACAGAAAAAGTCAGTGCCTCAGGTACTGTGCAGCCGGTCACTGAAGTAAAGTTGGCACCGGAAGTATCCGGAGAAATTATTGAACTCAATGTAGAGGATGGAGATTCTGTTAAACAGGGTAAAGTTTTGGTCAAGATCAGACCAGACGTGTGGCTAAGTCAACTTGAACGATCTGAAGCTTCACTCAATCAACAAATGGCTAATATGGAATCTTCCAAAGCTGCGTTGTCGCGATCTGAAGCAACCTTTATTCGTGCAGAGCAGGAATTTAACAGGCAGCAGCAGCTTTGGAATGAAAAGGTGATCTCTGAAGCCGAGTGGCAGCTGGCACAACAAAACTTTAAAATTGCTAAGAATGACCTGGAGTCAGCAAAACAAACGGTAGAGGCTGCCAGGTACATCGTTAGAAGTACTGAAGCGAGTGTGAGGGAATCCCGCGAAAATGTAAGAAGAACCACAGTGTCTTCTCCAATGACTGGTGTGATATCAAAACTCAACGTAAAACAAGGTGAGCGGGTGGTTGGTACTGCGCAGATGGCAGGTACGGAGATGTTGCGCATTGCTGATCTGAATGTCATGGAAGTAAGGGTAAATGTGAATGAAAATGACATCGTTCGCGTTCACCTCAACGATACGGTAATGATCGAAGTGGATGCCTATTCAAATACCGATAAAAAATTCAAAGGAATTGTGACCAACATTGCCAACACGGCAAAGGACAAGCAATCGGCAGATGCCATTACCGAATTTGAAGTACGCATTCTTATTTTGAGATCTTCCTATGAGGATTTGATTAAAAAAGGAAATCGCTATCCATTCCGTCCTGGAATGACAGCGAGCGTTGAGATATTTACGGAAACCAAAAATAATGTTTTGTCTGTTCCGTTGGCAGCTGTAACCACACGCAATCCTGAGGAAGACAAAAAGGACAAAGCTGCAGAAAGAGGCAGCAGCAATAACAACCGCCAGGTAGTAGACGAGAGTAAAAAACAACAAAAGCAGGAAGACAAAGTTGTAGTTTTTGTCAATGATAACGGTAAAGCAAAAATGGTGGAGGTTAAAACCGGTATAAGCGATTATGATAATATCGAGATCATATCCGGATTGAGCGATACCGTGGAGGTCATTACTGGTCCTTTCCTTGTAGTGTCGAAAAGACTGAAAGATGGGGATGAGGTGAAACTCGCGGAGAAAAAGGAAGAAAAGGATAAATAGTATTTCAGAAACAGTTACTTAAAAAGATAAGAATACCCTGTATATAGCATGCAGGGTATTTTTGTTTAACAATTCTGGGGCAACTCATCCTCTGATTTGTACCGCAAGGCTATTATCTTGTTGCCGCTTTGCGGTATTTTTCCCTAATTACAGGCTTCTTAAAGTCAAAAAATCCTCCATACCCATGAAATATATTTATGTAATGCTATGGTTTTCCCTGCAGGTAGCAGGGGTACACGCACAGCGCCTACCAGTTGTCAAAGCCAATTACGAACTCGCCAGCAGATTTTCTCCGGATAACCTTAAGCGAATGGTTTTCTCTACCCGGGTAGACCCTCATTGGCTTAAAAACAGCAACAGGTTTTGGTATGAATATGAAACAGCAGATGGAAAATTCTATTACATCGTTGACCCAAAATTAAAATCGAAAAACCTTTTGTTTGATCATGATAAGCTCGCTGCCGACATGACCCGCCTTACAGGCGATCCGTTCGACAGGAAAAATCTTGACATAGAAAAAATTGAATTTATCAACAACGAGACTTCAATCAGATTTGAAGTGAAAAGCAAGCTACTTGAAGTAGAGGACAAAGACAGTGAGGACAAAGACAAGGAAATTGGAGATACTCAGGACAATGATCAGCGTAAAAACAAAAAGAAGAAGATGGTGCCCAAATCTTATTTTTTTGAATACAACTTGTCTTCGAGAGTCCTACAACTCCTGAAGGATTATGAAAAGCCTAAAGACGACAAAGATTGGGCATCTGTAGCACCTAATGAGCAATATGTTCTGTTTTCAAAAAACCACAACCTCTATTGGATGGATATTGACAATTACAATAAGGCTTTGAAAAATGAGAAAGACTCCACCATCGTTGAATATCAACTGACAACAGATGGAGTAGAATACTATAGCTACGGATCTGGGACCAGAGGTGTGACTGATGATGAGAAAGTCAAGAACAAAGACAAAAGAAAACCTGTGTCTGTTGACTGGTCGCCAGACTCGAAAAAATTCGCAATGGTTAGAACGGATGAGAGAACTGTTAAAGATTTGTGGGTGATCAATTCAGTGGCCACCCCCAGGCCTACTTTGGAAACGTATAAGTATCAAATGCCGGGTGAGAAAGAGTCTCCTAAGTATGAATTGTTGGTATTTGATTTTGAAGCAAAAAGTCAATTAAAAATTAAAACAGATACATTTCCTGATCAGGTGGTGAATGTATTTAATGCACCTCGGCTAGAGAAAAACAGGGATGATCGCAGAAAGCCCGCATTGTGGTTGGCCAGCTCCAATGATAAAATTTATTTTTCTAGAACAAGTCGTGATTTGAAAAGAATTGATGTGTGCGTGGCAGATACTAAATCAGGTGCGGTAAAGGTATTGGTTGAAGAACGATTGAATACCTATGTGGAGATCAAAACTCCCGGCCTGATTAACAATGGACAAGAATTCATACAATGGTCGGAAAGAGATGGTTGGGGGCACTTCTACTTGTACAGCGGGGATGGAACTTTGAAAAATCAAATAACATCAGGCCCGTTTCACTGCGATCGTATTGAAGGCATAGACGCAAAAAACAGAGTGCTGTACTTCAGTGCCAATGGCAGAGAACCCAATGAAGACCCTTATTATCTTCATTTGTATAAAATCAATTTTAATGGAACAGGCCTTAAACTTCTTGCTCCGGGAGAATATGACAATGCCGTAAGCTTAAACGATGATCAAACATTTTCTGTAATCAATCAGTCGCGTGTTAACACTACGCCAAAATCTACTTTGATAGACAATCTTGGAAACAAGATAATGGATTTGGAAACTGCTGATTTATCCAAATTATTTGAAGCAGGATATCGTTTTCCAGAACCCTTTAAGGTGAAAGCAGGTGATGGTATTACTGATTTGTATGGTGTGATGTACAAGCCATTCGATTTTGATTCCACCAAACTTTATCCACTGATTGAATATGTGTATCCTGGTCCTCAAACTGAGGCAGTTTATAAATCCTTCACCACGAACATGGATCGTACAGACCGGTTGGCACAATTAGGCTTTGTAGTAATCACAGTAGGAAATAGGGGAGGACACCCGGATCGGAGCAAGCGTTATCATAATTATGGTTATAATAATTTAAGGGATTATGGACTGGAAGATAAAAAAGTGGCCGCGGAGCAATTGGCATACAGACATCAATTCATCGATATCAATAAGGTTGGAATTTTTGGTCATTCAGGAGGTGGATTTATGAGTACCGCAGCCATGCTGGTTTATCCTGATTTTTTTAAGGTGGCTGTTTCTTCTTCGGGTAATCATGAAAATGCCATTTACAACAGATGGTGGAGTGAAAAGCATCATGGTGTGAAAGAAGTAACCAATGACAAAGGTGAAGTCAACTTTGAATATAAGATTGATGATAATCCTGCTATTGCCAAAAACCTTAAAGGAAAATTATTGATTACCACAGGCGACATTGACAACAATGTACATCCGGCAAATACGATTGTTTTGGCCAATGCCTTGATCAAAGCCAACAAACGTTTTGACTTTTTTCATTTTCCAGGCCAACGCCATGGGTACGGTGATATGAACGAGTATTTCTTTTGGATGAAGGCGGATTACTTTTCCGAGCACCTGATGGGAGACACTTCCACAAGACCCGTGGATTACACTGAGTTGAACAATGCCAAACCTAAAAAATGATCATAGTGTTTAGGAAAAAGTGACGTAAAGGTCCTGAGGCAATTCGTATTGTACCAATGCGCTATTCCCATTTCTAATTATTATATTTAATGTTCAAATAGAAATGAAATGCGAATAGGTTTCGATGCCAAACGTCTTTTCAACAATTTTACCGGATTGGGTAATTACAGCCGATTTATGGTTAATGCGTTGCTGAAACACCATCCTGACCACCTTTACACTTTATATAGTCCTAAAGTAAAGGATCACGCAGAAACGAAACCTTTTAGGACTAATCCCAAAATGTTGGTGCGTACACCTCCAAGGTGGTTAAAGGGTTCTGGATTTGGCAGCTTTTGGCGTTCAGTCAATCTTGGCAACATTGCCTTTAGAGATGGAATGGATGTTTTTCACGGTTTGAGCAACGAGCTTCCTGTTACAAAGCCCAAGGGATTGAAAACGGTTGTTACCATTCATGATTTAATCTTTATCAGATACCCGGAGTTATACAAAAAAATTGACGCGGGCATCTACAAGAAGAAAATTAAGAAAGCCTGCGAATCTGCTGATAAAATTATTGCCATCAGTCAGCAGACAGCTGATGATTTGACACACTATTTTAAAGTACCCAAAGAACGAATCAGTGTAGTTTATCAAGGGTGCCACGAATCATTTGAGGTGAAAGCTTCTTCTGAACAGATAAATGAAGTAAAGAAGAAGTACAACCTTCCTGATGAATATGTTCTTAGCGTAGGCACACTGGAGCCCCGCAAAAATGCATTGTTGCTGTTGCGCGCCATTGCCCAGACAAAAGAAAAAATAAATGTTGTATTAATAGGCAAGTCCACATCCTATCAAAAACAATTGGACAAACTCATTGCAGAAGAGGTATTGAAGGATAGGGTGCACTTTGTTCATCAGGTCGATTTTAAGGATTTACCAATGATCTATCAGGCTTCAAGCCTATTTGTGTACCCATCGCGCTTTGAGGGATTCGGAATTCCTATCGTAGAAGCCATTGCTTCTGGTGTTCCTGTTATCGCTGCTACCGGATCTTGTCTGGAAGAAGCGGGAGGACCAGCATCCATTTACGTAGACCCCGATGACGACAAGGCTTTGGCTAAATCAATTGATGACTTGCTGAATAATCCGCAGCAATGCGACAAGATGATTGCACAATCTAAGGAATTTATCAAACGATTTGATTCCAAAAAGATTGCCGATGATGTTATGCGCATCTATCAGGAAGTGCTATCCTGAAAATTTTGTAAGTGCGTATAAACCTTATGCATGGGCAACCCCATGACGGTAAAGTAGGACCCCTCGATTTTTTCGATTGCTACCATCCCTATCCAATCCTGTGCACCATAGGCACCTGCCTTATCATACGGTTGATAATTATCTACATAGTAGGCTATTTCTTCAGGGGTCAGCTGTTTGAAAGTGACACGCGTACGATCATCAAAGCAGTCCATGGTTTGCTTATCCAGAAGGCACACAGCAGTAATTACTGTGTGTGTTTTTCCGGATAGTTCTGAGAGCATGGCCATGGCATGTTCTCGGTCCGTGGGTTTGTTAAGGATTTGACCATTGAGTATGACTACTGTATCAGAGGTGAGGATCACTTCATCACCCTTGAGTTGATATTCAATGGATTTGGCTTTCTTCTCAGCCAGATATTGAGGCACCACTTCCACAGGAATGGAAGAGGGGAACGATTCATCTCCTTCAGGCTTTGCAAGCGTAAACGCATAGCCCGCCTCCTTCATCAGAAATTGTCTTCTGGGACTACTCGAACCCAGAATAAGGGGGCGTTTGAAATTCATCTTCTTTGATTGAGCTAAATAAAAATCCACAAATTACTTTGGGATAGAAATAGGTTGACTTTTGTGGCATGGTATATCCGCTTGCACAAACTGCCTTCACATTCTCTATAGATATTTCCTGTGTGATAATTGCCAGCTGTGCTTCCGACTTGATCACTTTGGCAAGACAATCTGAAAAACTACGGTCAAATTCTACTTTGTCGGAACGGGTTTGTTCACTGCCTGGAATTCCTAATATTTTTTCGATGATAAAGTAATGCATTACAGTGAGATCCAATCCTTTTACAACATCAGGAAATGGCCATGTCATTTTATCAAAGGCTTCAGGTTTCAATCGAACTTTTACAGCGTTGTCTTTGAACAACAAGCCGAAAGCCCATTTCTTTCCCATGATTATTTCATTGATGGTATCGGCATCCTCTACAGGCTTAATGATGAAATCTTCTTTAAACTTCTCGAGAAGTTCTTCTTCATTGAATTCAGGTAGACCTTTTATAATCCGGTGTGTGGGAAGTATTCTCAAATCATCTGCCTCTGTATTGGTAAAGTACATAAGGTGAAAGTTATAACCTTCCTTTCCGGTATGATTGGGATTGGCTGCCATTTGCTTTTTCCTGTAGGCAATAGAGCCCTCATAGCGATGGTGACCATCAGCCAGTATTATTTTTTTAGATGCTATCAGGTTAATAAAAAGTTTGATAACTCGTGCATCATGAATAACGCCAAGTACATCGCGAACACCCTGATAGTCTTCCGTTTCGTAAAGTGGGTTGGAGATGGCCTCATCCATATACTGCTCCAACTCAAAAGTCTCATCAGTGTATAGTCCGTGTGTTGGGCTGACGTGCATTTGCAACTTTTCAAGCAGTGCTATGCGATCATTAACGGCTTTGGGCATGGTGCTTTCATGCCTCAGAATTTCATTCTCGCTCCAGTCGTAAGCACGTACATGGGCAATAAATCCCTTACGGCAAAACTCTTTGGGCGATCCCGCCAGCTTAAAATACTGGTAGTATACATAAATGCCCGGCAGCCTGTCTTGTAGAATTACACCCTTTTCTTTCCATTCGGCAAGCTTTTGGGATGCTTCTTCAGCTGGGTTATCACCAAGTGGAACAGAGATATGAATGCTATTGTAAGGGTGCTGATAAAGTACTTTACGCTGTTTGTCCGACACCACATCAAAGAGTGGTGAAGTTAAAACATCAATCGACTGGGCAAGCTTGGCATTGTATCGCCAGGCCTGAATAGGTTTGATTTCGGCCATCGGATTATAAGCGATTTTTTTTCCACTTGCTTCCTCCGTTTGAGGTAGGAGCAACTGTGGAATTTGTCTTCTTATCTTGCATAACGGTGACGGCAAGTACAGCGGCCAGTTGTTGTTCATCCAGTGTACCTTCTGTTTGCAATACTTCAGGTTTGAAGTATTTTTCTACAAACTTCGTATCAAAATTGCCAGAACGGAAGGCTTCATGCTCCATTACAAATTTGCAAAAGCCCAGTGTTGTTTCTATTCCCGTTATTTCATAATCCTCAATGGCCCTGATCATTTTTTGTATGGCATCTTCTCTGGAGGCAGCATGACAGATCATTTTTGCAATCATTGGGTCGTAATAAAATGGAATAGACATTCCCTGTTCGAAGCCATCATCTACCCGAATACCATGGCCTTGCGGACGGCTATAAGTTTGTAACGTACCAATGTCTGGAAGAAAATTATTAGCTGGATCTTCTGCGTATACCCGCACTTCAATGGCATGTCCATTGATCCGCAATGCTTCTTGCTTGAAAGGAATCTTTTCTCCCTGCGCAATTTGTATTTGGAGTTTCACCAGGTCAAGGCCTGTGATCTCTTCTGTTACCGGGTGCTCTACCTGAAGCCTGGTATTCATTTCAAGGAAGTAGAAATTTTTCTTTTCATCCATGATAAACTCTACTGTACCGGCTCCATAGTATCCGCAGGACCTGGCTACATTAATAGCCGCCTCACCCATGGATTTTCTTAGTTCTGGTGTAAGCAAAGCAGATGGAGCTTCTTCTATCACCTTTTGATGCCTCCGCTGTATAGAGCATTCTCTTTCAAAAAGGTGAATGGTATTGCCATGTTGATCTCCAAAAATTTGAAACTCTATGTGTCGGGGTGAGCTCACAAACTTCTCGATGAATACGGAACCATCTCCGAAAGCTGATTTTGCTTCGCTGATGGCTCGCTCCATTTGTTCCTCAAAGCTGGCTTCATCCTCTACTACACGCATGCCCTTTCCGCCACCACCAGCACTTGCTTTGATCAATACAGGATATCCTATTTCTGCTGCTATTTTTTTCGCATTGGGGATGTCATCAATGGGTTCTGATGTTCCCGGTACCAGGGGAACATTAAATTTTGCCACTGCTTCTTTAGCAGCAAGTTTACTACCCATCAATTCAATTGACTCGGGAGAGGGACCTATAAAGATGATACCCGCTTCCCTTACCTTTTGTGCAAATACTTTGTTCTCTGAAAGAAAGCCGTAGCCAGGATGAATGGCATTTGCGTTGGTTTGTTTGGCGGCAGCGATTATTTTGTCAATTCTCAGATAAGATTCGGCTGAAGGAGGAGGGCCAATAAAAACAGCTTCATCAGCAAATCGTGTGTGCAAAGCCTTCCGGTCCGCCTCGCTATACACAGCCACAGTGGCTATGCCCATCTCACGGGCGCTTCTCATTACTCGGAGGGCAATTTCTCCACGGTTTGCAACTAATATTTTCTTTATTTTCTGCATTATGATAACGTCAAGCTGCAATGCTAATGATTAATTTGCAAAAGGCCATTGGAAGCTTTGTGCAATTGACCAGGGGGTAGATTATGGCCTTATTGTTACAATAAAGACAGAATTTTCAATATTTTGTGGTAATTGGTCACACCTGTGTGCTCTAGACTTTTTTTTATATTTTTGCGGCACTTTTAACCCCAGAAAACCGATGGTTGATTTATTCGAAAAGCTTAAAATGGAGGCCGGAGCATTGGCCAAATATTCTCACCTGCCTGACGATTACTTCTTTTTCCCGAAACTCGAAGGGGAGATCGCTCCTCGAATGAAATTTAATGGTAAACAGGTGCTCAATTGGAGCTTGAACAACTATCTGGGCCTTGCCAATCACCCTGAAGTAAGAAAAGTGGATGGGGAAGCTGCCGCACAATATGGCATGGGAGCACCCATGGGTGCCCGTATGATGTCCGGAAATTCGGTAAACCACCTTGAGTTTGAGCGTCAGTTGGCGGAATTTGTGCAGAAAGAGGATGCCATGCTGCTTAATTACGGTTATCAGGGCGTAGTATCCATCATCGATGCCATGGTAGATCGCAAAGATGTGATCGTATATGATGCTGAATCACACGCTTGTATCATCGATGGCGTGCGTTTGCACATGGGCAAGCGATTTGTGTTTCCACACAACAACATGGAAAACCTTGAGAAGCAGCTGGTGAGAGCGACAAAAATCGCGAATGAAACCGGTGGCGGTATTTTGGTGATCACAGAAGGTGTATTTGGTATGTCTGGTGATATGGGCAACCTGAAAGGTATTTGTGAATTGAAGAAAAAATTCAATTTCAGGTTGTTTGTTGACGATGCACACGGATTTGGCACCATGGGTAAGACCGGAGCTGGCGCAGGCGAGGAGCAGGGAGTTCAGGATCAAATCGATCTGTACTTTTCTACTTTTGCCAAATCGATGGCCAGCATTGGAGCCTTTGTGGCAGGAGATAAGAAGATATTAAAGTATTTGAGATACAGTGTCCGCTCGCAAATTTTCGCCAAAAGCTTGCCGATGCCATTGGTGATCGGAGGCATGAAGCGGCTGGAGTTATTGCGTACCCAGCCCGAATTGAAGGAGAATTTGTGGAAAATTACCCGCGCCATGCAAAGCGGATTGAAAGAAAGAGGCTTTTATTTAGGATCTACCCAATCCCCGGTTACCCCGGTGCTCTTTAAGGGTGGTGTGGGAGAGGCCGCCAATATGGCCATGGACCTGAGAGAGAATTATGGTATTTTCTGCTCTGTGGTGATCTATCCTGTTGTGCCTAAGGATGTTATCATGTTTAGAATCATCCCTACGGCTGTTCATACACTGGCCGATGTGGAGGAGACATTGACCGCTTTTTCGGCCTTAAAACACAAGCTGGACGAAGGATTTTACCGCACAGAAGCCCTCGTTTCGGTGACCAAAGGGGCCTAAAAAGAGGGGTTAAAATCTGAAAAAATAGGTATATCGCTTGTTTTTAGCCGTTTTTCCTTAAATTGGCGTAAGGAATTCAACTATTAATTTAAACATCCTATACAATGAGAAAATTTGAAGAGCTTAAAGAACTGATCGCTTCTATTGAAGGTGACGCTGACAAATTCTACAATAAGGCCAACAGCGCAGCTGGAACAAGAGTGAGAAAGGGAATGCAGGATTTAAAGAATCTGGCTCAAGCTATCAGGGCTGAAGTTCAGGAATTAAAGAATAAGCCTCAGTAGTAACACACTTACTTGCGTACTGATATTGGAAAGGATAGTGCTATCTAAAGGGCTATCCTTTCTTTATTTTTAAGGGCTCCAGCAACCCAACTATTTTCTTTTGCAGTGGCTTTGAGGCTGTAGTAAGCGGCAAGCGAGTGTATTCTTCGCATATGCCCATTTCCCTTAATACAATTTTTACGCCCACAGGATTGCCCTCCTCATACATGGGCCCATTAATGTCCAGCAGTTTGAATTGCTCCAGTGCACTTTTCTTGAAATCACCATTGAGACTATGGTTTTTTATTTGTTGAAATATTTGTGGGAAAGCATTGGCCAAAACAGATATTACACCAGCACCACCCATCGCATAGAAGGAGGATGTGAGTAAATCATCACCTGAAATAAGTAAGAAGTCTTTGGGTTTTTTACTGGCGATATTCATGCACTGTTCCAGGTTTCCTGAAGCTTCCTTTACGCCAATTATTTTTGGAATTTCAGCCAAGCGAAGTGTGGTAGCCGCTGATAAGTTGGAGGCTGTTCTACCGGGTACATTGTAGAGAACAATAGGAAGTGGTGAGGCTGCGGCAACCGCCTTGAAGTGCTGATAGATACCTTCCTGCGAGGGCTTATTGTAATAAGGACTTACAGACAGAATGGCGTCAACTCCTTTTAAGGGCGCTTCCAGGATGGATTGCACCACGTGGCTGGTATTGTTACCTCCAATGCCATATACAATGGGTAATTTCTTTGGGTTGTGTTTTTTTACAAAATCCAATACCTCCACTTTCTCTGCGTGACTGAGTGTGGCCGACTCACCTGTAGTGCCCATCACAACATAATAGTCTACCCCCTTGGCAGTATGGATCAATAGCTTTTCAAGTCCTTTGAAATCGATCTCTTTGCTTTTAGTAAATGGTGTTACTAACGCTACGCCTGTTCCATGTAATCTTTTCATTGGTCATTTGATTTGTGCCCCCACCAAGCAAGACGAGAGCGGGTGAAATTATTTCAGTTGCCTGGAGTATTTATACATGCTTTCAATGAGACTTTTGGTGGAGCCATTTTGCTCAATCATCAGTTCATAAAAAGGCTGATCTTCCTTTGAGAATTTACCAATACGGCACTTGGCCTTACTTCTCGCCAGTAGATGTAATACCAGGGGGTTGGAAGCCTTGTCGATTACATAGAGATAATCGAAAGGTGTCTCTATGAATTTATCTGCATCGGGCGAGGTAACTTTGCCCCAGAAGGAGAGGTCATTAATGGTGAAAAAGTCAAACATGAATTCGTAGTTTTCTTTTTTGCTGGGTAAAAATTCCAGCACTTTCACCTTTTTACCATCTGCCTGAAGCAATTTGATAAAATCCTTGATGGCGTCATGCTTTTGCTTGTCTTCCACACTGAACAGAATGCCTATTGACAGGGCCTGCTGGTACGGTATGCTGGCACGCAAACTTGTATTGCTCTTTAAAGCGGAGTTGGTTCTGTGATGTAGAAAGCGATTTCTAAACAATGTTGTGCCTTTATAGACGATGTCGCAAATTCACCATTTCTCATTAATAGTCAAAATCTCACAGCATCTGCTCAAATTCTTTTTCTGATAGGATTTTGACCCCCAGCTTTTCTGCCTTTTGTCGCTTGGCAGGCCCCATGTTGTCTCCTGCCAGTAAATAATCAAGCTGACCAGAAACCCCGGACAGTACACGGCCACCATGTGACAGTATAAGTTCCTTCAGCTCATCGCGTCCATATTTTTCAAATACCCCCGAAATAACAAAGGATTTGTTGTCAAGTGCGTTGCTCAGTTTATTTTGTTTTTTTTCCACTAAAGTGAACTGAAGACCTGCTTGCTGAAGCCTGCTGATTTCTTTACGATGGTCTTTGTCTTTGGAAAAATTCACTACACTTTCAGCAATTTTCTCACCTACTTCAGGTGCTTCCAGCAGACTTTCATACGTAGCCGACATCAGGGCATCCATATTTTTAAAATGGTTGGCCAGCTTTTCAGCCACTGTCTTCCCCACGTATCGTATTCCCAATGCGAAGAGCACTGCCTCAAAAGGTGCCTTCCTGGATTCATCGATTCCTTTCAACAGATTATTAATAGACAGTTCCTTGAAACCTTCCAGCCTGGCCAAATCATCTTTAGTAAGGTCATAAAGATCTGCAGGTGACTTTACCAATCCCAGCTGATAAAGTTGTTTGATGGTTTTCTCGCCCAGCGAATCGATGTCCATTGCCTTGCGCTGAATGAAATGTTCTATTCTGCCCGTGATTTGTGGTGCACAACCTTTTTCATTGGGGCAGTAATGAGCGGCTTCTCCTTCATGCCTTATAAGTGGGGTACCACATTCGGGACACGCAGTGATGTAGGTGATGGGCTTACTTTTCTTGTCTCTTAGACTCAGGTCCACAGCGGTGACTTTGGGAATAATTTCACCTCCCTTTTCTACAAAAACAAAATCACCTATGCGCAAATCTAGTCGCTCTATTTCATTGGCATTATGCAATGAAGCCCTTTTAACTGTTGTACCTGAAAGCAAAACGGGTTGTAATTCTGCAACGGGTGTAATGGCCCCCGTTCTTCCCACCTGATAGGCTACCGCTTTCAACTGGGTGCTCTGGCTTTCTGCCTTGTATTTATATGAAATGGCCCACCGTGGACTTTTAGCAGTGAAGCCTAATTTTTTTTGTTGCAGGAGGCTGTTGATTTTAATCACCACACCATCCGTTTCCAAAGGAAGGTCCATGCGTTTTTTCTCCCAGCTGTTGATGTAGTCAAAGACTTTGTCAATGGTGCCGGCCTTGGCGTAGGTGGCAGAAACATTGAATCCCCATTTTTCCAGTTTGGATATGGCCTCAGCATGGGTTTCAATAGCTAGGTTTTCTCCAAGCAGATAGTAGACATAACAATCCAGTTTTCTGCGAGCCACTTCCGCAGAGTTTTGCATTTTCAAAGATCCGGAGGCTGTATTTCGGGCGTTGGCATAAATCTCTTCGCCAATGTCTTCCCTTTCTTTGTTCAGTTGGTTGAATGCCGAACGCGACAGAAATACTTCACCACGCACCTCAAATCTCTCCGGAATGTCCTTGCCTTTTATTTTCAATGGTACATTTCTGATGGTCTTCACATTGGTGGTCACATCATCGCCTCGTACACCATCACCGCGTGTTACGCCTTTTGTCAATATTCCGTTTTCATAAATCAGCGAAATAGAAACGCCATCGAACTTTAACTCACAAAAATATTCATACGATTCATTGCCAAGTCCTTTGGCCACCCGCTTGTCAAAATCAATCAACTCTTCCTGGGAATAAGTATTACCCAGACTAAGCATCGGGTATTGGTGCACCACCGTTTCAAAATTTTTGGTGATTGTGCCTCCGACTCGTTGCGTAGGGGAGTCGGGCAACCGCAATTCCGGAAATTGCTCTTCCAGTTTTACCAGTTGTGCCAGCAGCTGATCAAATTCGTAATCTGATATTTCTGTTTTATGTTTCTGATAATATAAATTGTTGTGGTGATTGACCAGTACTGACAATCTTTCAATCTCTTTTTTGGCTTCTGTGGGTGTCATGCAGTAAGGATAGAAATCAGATCAGCTAAGATAATCGTAATTCCAGTTGAAGTAAACCATTAGCTGTTGATTAGATTCAAAATGAAGCAAGCGGCTAATCCGGCTGTCTCTGTTCGAAGCGTGGTAGCGCCAAGTGATACTTTTTGAAATCCTTTCTCTACAGCCAAATCAACTTCCTGCTGTGAGAAGTCCCCCTCGGGACCAACGAGTACCAGATAATGGCCATTGGGTGGTGCTTCTTTCAGGTGTTGCGGATTTTCAGGATCTACATGAGCGATGTATTTCAAGCCTCCGAAATCCAGCAATTGATCAAAGGGTTGGATGGGTTGCAACAGGGGAAGCCAGGCCTGACCGGATTGTTTCATGGCACTAATTGCCTTTTTGGCAAGGCGTTCAGGATTCACCACGGTGCGTTCAGAATTTTTACTCCGGACAAAGCTGATTTTCTCAATGCCCATTTCGGTGGCTTTTTCTACAAACCACTCAATGCGATCGATGTTCTTGGTGGGGGCAATGGCAATGTGGATGCTGAAATTGCGCCTGGGTACCGAGATGGTTTTATGAACTGAAAAACTGCAGGTGGATTTGGCGATATCCGTAATGGTGCATTCGTAAATGCTCCCCTTACCATCAGTAATACGCAGCGGATCCCCACTTTGTAATCTTAGTACTTTGATGGCATGCCTTGCCTCTTCCTGATCAAGGTGATTGATGCCCTCCTGTACAACTGGTTGATAAAAAATTGGCAAAGCTTATTGGTATTGCTCCAGTAGTTTTTTCATGAGGTCTATGTATTGCTTCATGGCGTCTTCCTTCGACAATCCTTTTTTGGAGGCCCATGCATCATATTTGGCGATGGCTTTAAAGTCAAAGCCACCAGGGCGCTCTCCGGTTACATCGCCTTCGCTGCCCTGTTTAAAAAGTGAATACAAATCGAGCAACTCCTCATTGGAAGGACGCTTGGTCAATTCTTTCGATTGGCTTACCGCCTTGTTGAATTCTTCTGTCAAGTCCATAAAAAAAGCCCCGTTTAGTGGGGCTTAAATATAGTTCTTACGTTTTAATTATCGTTTGGTAATGGGAACGTATTGGCGTTCTTTTTGACCAGTGTAAATTTGTCTTGGTCTTCCAATAGGCTCTTTGTTCTCTCTCATTTCCTTCCACTGTGCGATCCATCCGGGCAGCCTTCCAATAGCAAACATTACTGTAAACATTTCTACAGGTATACCGAGAGCTCTGTAGATGATACCAGAGTAAAAGTCAACGTTGGGGTACAGCTTGCGTTCGATGAAATAAGAATCGCGCAAGGCAATGTCTTCCAGGTTTCTTGCAATGTCAAGTATAGGATCTTTCACGCCCAGTTTGCCCAATACATCGTCAGCTGCTTTCTTAATGATTTTGGCCCTGGGGTCAAAGTTTTTATAAACCCTGTGTCCGAAGCCCATCAAACGGAATGGATCATTTTTGTCTTTTGCTTTGGCAATCCATTTGTCGATGTTGCCGCCATCTTTGGCGATGGCTTCCAACATTACGATTACTTCCTGGTTGGCACCACCATGCAAAGGTCCCCACAGGGCATTGATTCCTGCTGAGATAGAAGAATAAATGCTAGCCTGTGATGATCCCACCATTCTTACGGTAGAGGTAGAGCAGTTTTGCTCGTGATCGGCATGAAGGATCAATAGTTTATCGATGGCAGAGCTGATCACCGGATCCACTACATAAGGTTCTGCCGGTAAGGCAAACATCATCTTCATAAAGCGCGAGCAGTACTCCAGAGAGTTGTCAGGGTAATTGACAGGATGCCCGATTGCATTCTTGTAGGCCCATGCAGCAAACGTTGGCATTTTGGCCATCGAGCGGATGATGCTCATGTAAACACCTTCAGAGGCGCGGTTAGGATCTAATGACTCTGGATAGAAAGCAGTTTGTGAGCAGAATAGGGAAGCCAGTACACCCATGGGATGAGCCGTAGAAGGAAATCCATCCAGGATCTTCTTTACATCTTCGTGAACCAGCGTGTGGGTTTTGATATCATTGCGGAAACGCTGCAATTGATCTTTACCAGGCAATTCACCAAAGATGAGCAAGTAGGCAACCTCGATAAAGGTCGACTTCTCGGCAAGTTCTTCTATGGAATAGCCGCGGTATCTTAAAATACCGTTGTCACCATCCAGGTAGGTGATGGCGCTTGTAGTCGCTCCGGTATTCTTGTATCCCGGGTCGAGGGTTACTATGCCGGATTGGTCGCGGAGCTTTCCAATGTCGATGGCCATTTCATTTTCTGTACCGGTAAAAACGGGTAGGGTATATGTTTTTCCGTCAATGCTTAGTTCTGCAGTTTTAGACATACGATTCACTTATATTTTACTTCTTACTTTAATTTCAATTTCCCCTAAAATAGACTTATCAGTACTTAAATGGAAATAGTCTAAGCTATTTATTGCGAGTTAGTTATTCCCCAAAATCATCGGCAATCCATCTTTGCCTGAACCCACCACAATCACTTTAGAATTGGGCGATTTGGCCAGCTCGAGGGTGGCTTCTATGCCTCTCATTTTCAATAAATTAGAGGTCAAGCTATTGTTGATAATCAAATTGGCCCTCGACTCACCTTCTGCAGCGATTCGCTTGCGCTCTGCTTCACTTCTCTCTTTGTCCAATCTGAACTGATAAGCCAGCGCTTCCTGTTCTTGTTGCAGTTTGTTTTCGATGGCTCCTTTAATTTGTTGAGGCAATTCAATAGAGCGAATTAGTACCGCGGTGGCGTGCACATAATTTTTACTTAGGATCTCTTCAGTTTCTTCTTTGATGCTCAACTCCACTTCAGCGCGCTTGGTAGAGTAAATCTCTTCAGCGGTATAGCGTCCCATCACCTGCCGTACGGTGGATCTTACTTCGGGGATCACCAGGATGTTGACATAATCGCGGGTAAAGTTTTCATGCATGTAACCTATTTTTTCAGGCAGCGGATAAAAACGAACGCTGATATCGATGTGGATGGAAAGACCATTCTTGTCCAGTACATCCATGTTTTCTTCAGAGTTGGTTTCGTTCACACGGTATACAAATACATCGTTCCATGGTGCTTTGAAGTGCAGGCCGGGCGTCATCACATTGTCTTTGTCCAGACCTTTGCCGAAAGGATAAAATACAACGGCTCTTTCTGTGGCCTCAATGGTGTAGAAGAGGCTTGAAGACAGCGCCATAAATACGATGAATCCGATGATACCAAGGATGATGATGGGTAATTTTTTGTTGTTCATATGTTTTAGCTAATTAATAATTGGGTCAATGTAATAAGTTGAATAGTCGGAAAATGTTTGGATTTATTGCTAGAAAATCAATTTCACTGGCAATTTACCTATAATTAACGCACGATCTTAATTCTGAGAAAATAAACAGTCAGGGGTCAGTAATTGATCCGGAAGTTCATCTTTTCTTCCTTTTAATGATCTTGTCCTTGGTGCTCTTACCCATCTTTGACTTCTTCAAATCAAAGCCAAAGCTATATCCAGCAGTTACAGACAGCGTTTTGATGTTCATTTTCAAGTCGTCCTGAAAACCAAGTATTTCAATGGTACTGGTACTATTTTCCTTACCCAGATTGGTTTGTCCAAAGGTGAATCGAAGCTCTATAAGAAGCTTTTGCGTAGGAGTAATAGGGGCATCCATTCCGAAACCAAAATCGATCCCGAAAAGCCACCTGTTAATATTATTATAATAGTTGATATTAAAGTTGGCGTCAGGAACCTGATTAAAGGCGATATCGTAGTGTGTAGGCTCACCCCCTGCGCCCATCTTACCTTTTCCGCTTATCCAGTATTCAATGTTAGGACCGATATTAAAAAATAAATTTGACTGAATATCTGGGCGCAGCTGAAAGTTGTATGATTTTCTCAACGCCATGGAGAGATCTATAAAGTTAAATACAGCGGTATTGGTCCACTCATTGTTATTAAATTGTAGTTTTTTTCCTTTCCGACTAAAACCAAATTCACTTATGAATGAATAATTATTTTTGAGAGGAAAAGAAATAAAACCGCCACCTGTAAAACCAATATTAATTTGATTGTTGTAGATATCTCGCAGATCAGAATCACGAAAGTGACCCAAGTTGATGGAAGGACCTGCCTTTACTCCAATCGCAAAATTTTGAGCCAGTGAATTTGTTAGTACAAATACAAAAAAAATTGTGATGTATGTGGAGGGGAGTGAACAGATCCGAGGCATAGGATGATCAAATTGACACTAGCTAACTATTTATGCTTTGTAATACGTTGTATTAAGAGTAATTTAAAACCGTAAATAAGTGTAATCTTTTGAGAAAAAGCACGATTTTAATTGTTTCTATAACATTTTTGTTTTCGCTGCAGATAAGATATGCATTTGCGCAGGATTATCACAATTTCGTGCAGTTCTACTTCAACCCGTCTCTGCTCAATCCTTCACTCACCGGAGTGGATGGTAAATCATCACTTTATTTTTCATACAAAAAACAATGGGCTGGTATAGAAGGAGCCCCTTCCATTGGAAATGTCAACTTCCAAAGTGCGCTACAGAATAGAGTAAACTTTGGTTTGAGCATGAACAACGATCAGCAGGGGTTGATCAATACTTCGTCAGTGATGATGACTGGGGGTTATACTATCCCGCTGGCCAATGACAATATGTTTAGATTTGGTTTTTCTCTTGGCGCTGCATGGAATCAAATAAATATCAATGACTTAAATTTTGGATCCATTTCTCCTTCGGATCCCATACAGCAAGACCTTCTCGACAATAACTTTCAATTGCTAGGTAATGCAGGTATCTCGTTTCATTCTAAAAGCTTTAACCTTGGAATTGCACTACCTAATATTTTGGACCCTGTCTATTTAACAACAGACGCATTTGGGGTCTCTAAAGTAAATCCATTTGAGTCTATAATATTTCACACCAGCTATCGCATGTATTTTGCGGATGACTTTAATGTATTTGAACCCTATCTGGTATATCGCTTAAATAAGTTGCTGCCTTCCCAGCTTGAGGTGGCAGGAATTTTACACTTGCAACATAAGGTGTGGATAGGAGGTAGCTACAAGCAAGACTTTGGTATCTCTGCAATGGCCGGATTCAAAGTCAACAATCAATTAGGAGTAGGTTATAGTTATACTTTAAAAAATACTGGACTCAATGAGTTGAATAGACCTTCTCATGAAATACAAATAGCATTGTTGTTTGGAGAACGGAAGAAGAACATACCTTTTTATTCTTTTGTAGATACAGAGAAAACCAAACGAAGTAAAAATTATAAAGCACTAGTCGCTCGACAAAAGCAAAAGGAAAAGGAATTGGCTCGGAAACATGCATTAGACTTGGCCAAAAAAGAAGAAAAGGAAAAGATTGCAAAAGAACAGGCCAAGCAGGCAGCACCCATAAAGGAAACCGTGGAGCAGCCAGTTGTGCAGAGTACTCCTGTGCAAACCAATCAGCATGATGCAGGTCCAAGATGGAGATCAACAGAGAAAATGCCTGATATTTTAAGGAATCCAGCACAGGAACCTGGTGAAACTGAAAGATTAAATCGACTTGAAATCCACGCAGACAATGCCACCGAACATCATGGTGAGGAAGGTCATGCCAACGCGGAAAGACACGAATTGGTGAAACGTGGAGAACATTCCAGTGAGATGGATTATGCAGACTATGTAATTGTAGGAGCGTTCTCAACTGAGGCCAACGCAAAAAAATTCAGTGATGGGCTCAAAAAATTGGGCTTTTCCGAAGTGGATTATGGGTTTATCTCAGAAAAATCACTTTGGTATGTTCACATTTCAAGGTCAAACAATATTAATGCGGCAAGGACAGATCGTGATAAATACCGTAAAATGAATATGTTCAAAGATGCTTGGCTATTAACTGTACATCAATAAAAACCGAATGCGCCATTTAGCCACCATAGCAATATTATTTATTTCAGCAGCAGCGGTCGCGCAAGCGCCTGTAATCAGCGCAATAACCCCTGTAGAGACCTATCCAACCAATCAGGTCATTATCACTGGATCCGGATTTAGCGCCACACCTGCTCAGTTGCAGGTATGGTTCAATCAAGTGAAAGGAAGTATTGTTTCTTCCTCTGAATTTTCGATTACTGTAACAGTACCTCCTTCAGCCCGTTTTGGCGTGCTTGAAGTCATTAACTTATCTACAAGGCTTTCAGCAAGGTCCTCTTTTAAGTTCAGTCCTTATTACAGTGGTACTAATTTCAATCCAGCTGAACTTGATGCACCACTTACTTTTACTGGTAGCAATGAATTGTTTGACATTTGTTCATGTGATCTTAACGCTGATGGAAAGCCAGATTTAGCCGTAACCCAATTTGACAACGAAACCGACTTGATCGTATTACAAAACACAAGTACGGTAGGCAGTCTTTCCTTTAATAAATTAGACAAAAGCAATTTAGCATCACTTAATATAGGCGCACCTACTGAAAAGATCACGTGTGCTGATTTGAATGGAGATGGGAAACCTGAATTGATAGCTACCAGAAGTGGAGCAACAAAAAATATTGTTTATGTGCTGCCCAACACCAGTGCGGGGACCATTTCATTTGGTGCAGCAGTACCGCTGTTATTGGACATAGGTAATTTTGCCAGGTTTGTGAAGGTGAGGGATTTGGACAATGATGGAAAACCTGAAATAATTGTTACCAATTCATTCAACAACCAACTGTACATTTTTAAAAATCAGAGCACGGGAGGTGTATTAAACATCAACCCAACACCTGTAAAGATTACCGTTACAGGCGCAACCACTACTTATGGTCTGGATGTTCAGGATCTGGACAATGACGGCCTGGCTGATTTAATTGTCAATCAGTTCCAATCCAACAACATCTTTGTGCTTAAAAACCAAGGTGGGGCTTCCTTTAGCTTTAATGCCCCCGTAGTGATAACAGCTCCTGGAACTTTAAATGAAGTGGTAACAGCGGATATCAATGAAGACGGACGCCTCGATTTAATCACTACCAACACTTTTAGTAATCAAGTTCTGGTTTTACTCAACACTAGTACTACATCCATATCCTTCAACACCACCATAACACTAACCACCTTCAATGGGCCTTGGGGAGTAGAAGTAGGGGATATTGATGGGGATCAGGATATGGATATCATTGTGGCCAATCGGAACCAAACGCAGCTAAATATTTTCAGACACAATGGTAATAATACATCGCCTGGATTTTCTAATGCCAGTGTAGTTACTTCCAACCCAACAAGAAATATTTTAGTAGGAGATTTGGATGGCGATGGCAAACCCGAAATAGCTTACTCTTCTTTTAATATAGGTACCAGTACTTACAAAGTTGAAATACTAAGAAATAAAAATTGCTTTGTCCCTGTTATTTTGAATGAAGGTCCGCTAACCATTTGTGCCACTCAAACCATCCGGTTGAATTCCATACCTGGTATTGGAGTGGCTACCTATGACTGGAAAGAGTCAGGTGTTTCCCAAAGTGTTTCAGCGAATCCATTCTATGACATTACCACTGCGGGCACCTATACGGTAACTGCTACCAGCGAGTCGGGAAATTGTGTGATTACCTCTGCAGCAATTGTTGTTACTGCGGGCACTGGTAGTGTCCCTTCAGATCCTACCATCACTTCGAATTCACCAGTTTGCTCCGGACAGAATTTGCAACTCAATACCGCTGTAACAGGAGTTACCTATAATTGGTCAGGCCCCAATGGTTTTACTTCAGGAGTTCAAAATCCGTTGATCACCAATGTAACAAAAGCAAACGCGGGTCTGTACAAGTTGGTGGTTTCAGATGGAACATGTAGTAGTAATGAAGCTACTGAATTGGTAGATATTGCTGACCTGCAAAATTTTGTGGTTACAAGTTCTCTTCCGGGCAACACCATTTGTCAGGGAGGTTCGATCACTTTGTCTGTGAATTCCATCGGTGGTCATTCCTATCAGTGGATCAAAGATGGTGTGGACATCGGAGGGCAAACCGGTACCACACTGAATGTGACCCAAGATGGTGTGTACAAAAACCGGGTAACTAATATTTCATTAGGTTGTAGTGTAATCACAAATGAAGTTACAGTAATCGTATTAACTCCTCCTGTAGTGGCATTTACAGTGGCGCCAACTGCCTGTACGGGTACTGCTTTGTCATTTACCAATCAATCCACTTTCGATTCGAGGGCAACGGTGGTGTATGCCTGGGCTTTTGGTGACGGAGCAGTTTCGGCTTCTGCCAGCCCAACACATAATTACACTACGGCCCAAAACTATAACCCTTCCCTCACGGTATCCTATTCAGGCGTAGCAGGCTGTTCTAATGTGACATCAAAGAGTGTCGCAGTGGTGAATGCCACACAACCGGTGATTACTACATCAGCTGGTACAATTTGCCCCGGTGAGCAAGCAACACTTAGCGTGACAGGCACTTTTAATTCATTGACATGGAGCACCAGTGAAACAGGAGCCTCTGTTGTTATCAATCAGCCTGCGTTGTATTCGGTTGCTTCAGTGGATGCTAATGGTTGTAGTAGTAGTGCACAAATAACAATTGGAAGTAATCCGGTGCCAACATTAACAGTCACTGCTGATAAAACAAGTGTTATAGCAGGACAATCAGCGCAACTTGACGCGGCAGGTGCCGACACCTACTCCTGGACACCCATTGAATCTTTAAATAATCCTTTGATTGCTAATCCCATTGCCACACCTGACCAAACCACAACCTATACTGTAGAGGGTACGGTAACAGGAGGTTGTACTGCTCAGGCAACGATCACCATCGAAGTAAATAGTGATCCGGGCTCATTGAACATCCCAAATGTTTTTTCTCCCAATGGCGATGGTGTCAATGACTTATGGATTATACCTGGTATCGAATCTTTTACCGAATGTGTTATTTCGATTTTTGATAAAAATGGTAAACGTGTTTATGAAAAACGCGGTTACCAAAATGACTGGAATGGTACCTATAATGGTCAGGATGTTCCTCAGGGAACATATTATTATGTAATTGGTTGTCCTGATCAAAAACCACTTACAGGACATTTGTTGATTGGTCGTTAAAAAATATTATATCTTACAAGTTAGGTTGCTAATGTTTTTAATGCTCAACTACAAATAACAATTTCGAACGGTAATGAAAACGACAGCGAATTGTATGAGATTATTTATCCTACTGATTAGCTGTCTACTGTTGGCTTATGGTGTTAGTGCACAAACCACTGAGAAATGTAATGATGGTATAGACAATGATGGCAATGGGCAAATCGATTGTGCGGATTCTTTCTGCAACTTTGCCGCCAACATTGAGAAAGGTTGCCGATGTTTTGATGGCATTGACAACGATGGCGATGGATTGATTGATAAAGCTGACCCCAATTGTGCCTCTTATTATGGTTTGGCATTTGTTGGCGAGGGGTCCAATTGTAGCATTACACCTCCGGGCACTGCTACACCGTTTGCTTTTGTAGGACCACCTGCCGTCTCAGGGCAGAATACGGCTGATACCCAATCCAAAGTTTCTGTTGGAGATGTAGATGGAGACGGAATACCTGATGTGGTTATTACCTCTAAGTGGAATTCGCAAATAAGGGTCGTAGCTACTTCCAATGGACAGGCAGATGGGAGCAATGCAGGGGATATTAAAGCCGATTTTAAAACCACCGGGCAGGGAGCAAAAATATTTTCGGGTACAGGTGGTTGTAACCCCAAAAATCTTCTTTACGAGCATGAGAATCTAATAGCTGACATAGACAAGGATGGTAAGGCCGAACTATTTGGCATTGTAAGCAATAGATCTGGAAATCCCAGTTCTCCCCCAACGTGTTTTTTCCTTGTCGGTTTCCGTTACGCCCCTGGTACCCTGGTGCCATTGTACGATGCAGTTCAAATTGGTACCGATCGGCCTGGAATTATTGGCATTGCAGATATGGATGGTGATGGTAAGGCTGAGATCTATCTGAGAGATAGAATCTATGCGGCAGAAACAGGTAAATTACTTGCAACTGGAAGTGGTAGTTGGGACGTGGATGTATCCTCGGGAACTGTTGCGGTAAATATTACCGGTGATAATAAAATGGAATTGGTTGTGGGAACAAAAATTTATGGAATCCCATCACTTACTAACCGCAACCCTGCAGCGCCAGCTGCGCTTACATTGATTCAAGACATGAACTTGCTTTCTGCAGACAAGTGTTTTGTGAAGTTGGCCAATGACCCTATTGAATATGGCGTGGACACTCACAGTGCTACAAGCGTGGCAGATGTCGATGGGGATGGATTCTTAGATGTGGTCATATCAGGTGCACTTAACAGCAATATAGGGAAAACAGCAGTTTTCTATTGGAATGTCACTAAAGGCACAGTTTCATATTTTCTTCCTCCAGACCCTACCTATATTAATGGCTGGCCGTGGGGTACAGGTAGAGTAAACTTGGGTGATGCCAATGGAGATGGGAAAATAGATTTATCATTTGTCGCAGGGAGTCAATTATTCTGTTTGACTACAGATGGTGCGGGCACTGGGCTCGTTCCGCTTTGGGCAACTCCCCGAACGATCAATGACTCACGCTCGGGTGTAGTGGCAGTCTCTATTTATGATTTCGATAATGACGGGAAGCCAGAAATGGTTTATCGCGATTCTCAGGAATTGGTGATCATTGATGGTGCTACCGGTCAAAATAAATTATGGTCTACCATCTGTCAGTCACATACCTACACGGAAGGTCCTGTAATTGCAGATGTGAATGGTGATGGAGCCACTGATATTTGTGTACCCTGCGCGGCCGCAAAATTTGATGTAAATGACCCAATCCAACAGCAGGCATTGGGGGAAGTTAGGTTGTTCTTTTCCAATGCCAACAATTGGCTTCCTACCAGGAAAGTATGGAATCAGCCAGGATACTTTGTTGTAAACATCAATGACGATCTCACCTTGCCATTTCCTCAACTTGATCAGGGACTTGTGTTCAGCAATGGGCCGTGCCCCAATGGATTGCCAGGCCCTCAGCGACCTTTGAACCAGTTTATGAACCAGGTGCCGTTCTTAAGTGCACAGGGTTGTCCTGTTTTCCCCGCGCCTGATTTGGCCTACTTTGGAGACGATCCAGCCAACCCCGGGGTTGACATTGACGGAGATGGTGTCTATAATCCAGCGGTGGTAGTTACACCTCCTATTTGTGGCAACCTGGGAATACAAGCCTATTTTAATATCGTTAATAGCGGGGATCTGCCAATTACAGATAATGTTCCTGTGGGCTTTTTTAATGGAGACCCGCTCAATGGCGGCACTTATTTACACAATGCAACAATTGCAATCAATAACCTGCAAGTTGGACAAACCTTAGTGACGCCAACAATTAACTTTAATGGCCCGGGAACAGAGTTTACCCTGTATATCGTTTTGTACAGCGATGGAAGTTTGCCACTCGTCATCAACAATACCAAAGAGTGCAGCATTGCCAATAATACCTATTCAGTGTTGATCAAGCCTGATCCATTCACTGTCACCATAGAAAAAGTAAGCGACAATTTTAAATGCGACAATTCAGCCCCTGACAATGGAGAACTCCGCGCTCATATATTCAAAGGTGGGGTAGAGGTGTTCGATTTTAGCCCTTATTCGTTTCAATGGTACAACGGTATTGGAACGGGTTCCCCCATAGCAGGACCAGCAGGAACAGATTACGTGATAACGGATCGCGCTGAAGGTGATTACACAGTAGTGGTAACCAATACGCAAAAAGGCTGTGCCAGCGACCCGGTTAATCAAAACATAGTAAGGTTGGGAAATGACCCTGACATCACTATCAATGTGCTGTCTGATCAAACACAATGCAGTCCTGCCAATGGTCGATTAGAAGCTGTAATTGCCGGTGGTAATACAGGTTTCACTTTTGAATGGTTTGATATTTCTCTTAATCCATTGGGCATAGTTGGTCCTATTGCCAATAACCTGACTGCTGGAAATTATTTGGTTAGGGTATCTAAAGATGGCTGTATCAAAATTTCTAATCCAGCAACAGTCAACGGCCCTCAAATTCCTGACGCCCAGGGACAGGTAGTACAGCACATAGTAGATTGCAGTAATCTCAACAGCGGAGTTGTAAAAGCAGATGCCCTCTTCAACGCGGTGGTCCAAAATCCTGCTGACTATCAATTCGATTGGTACTATTATGATAATGCAACAAGTACAAGGGGAAGTATATTACCTCCAGTACATGGCAGTGGACAAACAAGAACAGGATTACCAGTAGGATTTTACCAGGCAGAAGTCAAGCAGATAAGCACGCAATGTGTGGCTACACTTTCTCCTGTTGTTGAAATATTAAATCAAACGGTTATACCTGTTGCCTCCAT
>DDTF01000027.1:0-1260 GCA_002345965.1 Flammeovirgaceae bacterium UBA2371 | reverse complement strand
GTACCACAAGATCCTGCCAATTTTACGTTTGAGTGGTTCAAAGGCGACAACACTTTACCCTCCAATTTACATGCAACTACTTCAGGAGTAAATGGAAGACAGGCAGATCAGGTTTCCGGTGGGGGGATTTATTACACAGTAAGAATCACAACGGCCAATAACTGTTCTGTGACAGAGAAGTTTATTATTGGTGAAAACATAAACGTACCTATAGTTACACTTACCCCTACACCCAATTCCATTTGTGATCCGGCCAAAGCCAGTAGTACCTACAACGGTAGTATGTCAGCGTCTGTTACATTCAATGGAACGCCTGTAGCTCCGGGAGATCCTAATTATGTGTATGAATGGCACGCAGGAAGTCTGACAACAGATCCGGCCCCTACACCCAACTCTGCTACCAATGTATTGTCACAACAAGATGCAGGCAGTTACACTTTGGTAGTTACACGCACTGACCTTACCTGTGTGTCTACTCCTGTAACAGAGCAAATTACTAACGCCACTGTCCTTCCTGCGTTGACGACAAGCACAACGGCTTCAACGAATTGTACACCTGGTATTGAGAATGGGGTTGCACAAGTACTGACAGTAGATGGAACAGCAGTAAGCAGTGCCACAGGATATGTTTATTCGTGGACAGGACCAGCAGCACCCTCATTTCCTGTGAATGATGCAACCAACAATGCCAATACACCTCAACTCATCAAGCTACAGGGTGGTGTAGGATACGATTATACCGTTTTGGTGACAAACCAAAATAATGGATGTGAGAATACAGCCATTTTGAATGTAGCGGATGCAAAAGTAATACCTGTAATTACATTGGCACCCACGGATAATGGTGTTTGTGATCCTGCTCTTACTTCACCAGCTGTTACCTACAGTGGAAGAATCACTGCCTCAGTCACCAATCAGATTGGCCCGCTTTCGGATTATACTTTTGCCTTTGGCGCAGGAGAGAGCCCCGGAGTAACCGCAGGAAATATTTATGACCAATTGAATGGTGGACCAACCGCGTACACGGCTACAGCAACACATACAGTTACCGGTTGCGTGTCGGCACAGGTGAGCCAGCAGGTAGACAACGTTCAGACTTTACCTGCATTGACCACAAGTACTGCGGCTTCTACTAATTGTGCAGTTGGACTGGAAGATGGACAAGCCAATGTAGTAACGGTAGATGGCACAGCAGTCGGTGCGGCAGTAGGGTATACCTATTTATGGACAGGACCGGCAGCCTTCCCTGTCAACAACCCG